>NZ_JBLHZT010000005.1:0-138461 GCF_047631475.1 Sneathiella sp.
GATGAGAAAAGCCGTTTATCCCGCACGACAATTTGCAGGATATCATTGGGCAACTGAAGGCGGATGACGACACTTTCCAGTTTTTCGTTGCTGGTGAGTGTGAAATTGCGGGCCGGCAGACTTTCCTGAAGAGCCCTGGCAAGTTGACGATCGAGAAAACCGGAATGTTCCCTCTGTATTTCAGAATCATCCAGTTGCCCGTTTTCTTCAAAAGAAATGGCAAGACGCATTTGGTCCCGGGCTATTGTCAGGATGCTGGCTCGGGCTTCAGGGCCTGGAAACCGATCGGTCAGCGAGATGACAGCCGCAACTTCACCTGCAACACCCTGAGCCAATCTGCGGGCAACGTTATCCCAGTGACGTTCATAGAAAATATAGGTTACCAATACCTGCAGCAGAATAATCGGCAGGACAACGATCAGCAGTGAACGGCCAAACATTGTATTTGGCATCAGTCGTTTCAACAACCTGAAGAACGTCGATAAAAGCCAGGCTTCGTTTTTAATTTTAGACCCTAGTCTGCCCATAAAACATATCCTTCGCCGCGGACGGTTTGTAAGTAACGCGGTAATTTGGGGTCTTCTTCAATTTTCCGTCTCAGGCGCGTGATCTGCACATCGACGGCTCGCCCTTGCGCGCCACTGGATAAGGACAGGTTATCCCGTGAAATGGGAACGCCTGGTGTTTCCGCTAATGTTTTTAAGAGGATCTGCTCACTGGAGGTTAAATTGACAATGGTTCCGTCTTGTGTCAGCTCGCTTTTTGTCAGATCAAATGAAAAGTCGCCAAAAACAATTCGGCTGTTTGTCTCAATCTTGGCGCGTCGCAAGATTGCTTCGATGCGCAGCAGAAGCTCTCTGGGTTCGAACGGTTTTGTAAGATAATCGTCAACGCCTGCTTCCAATCCATCGATCCTGTCAGAAGAGTCGGCCATGGCTGTTAGCATCAAAATCGGCTTGGTTTTGGACGCAATTTGATCGGCACGAATTGATTTTGCCAGTGATAACCCATCTTCACCGGGCATCATGCGATCCAGAACCATCAAATCAAAGGTCAGCCCCTTCATTTTCTGTCGCGCAATATCGGCCGATTCTGCCACAGTGACCCGGTATCCATTATCGGACAGATACTGCTTCAGCAAAGAGGCCAGCCGGGCATCGTCATCGACGACAAGAATATGAGACGCATTATCGATCATAGGGGAAGACATCCGTAACCTTATTTTTTCTGTATTCGTTTCAGTGCCTGTTCGCGATCGTCTTCGTCAATCAGGCCTTCCAGGACTTTCCGATACCCGGCGACCGCATCGCCTCCAGCCTCTCGAAATGCTTTGGCGACCTGCTTTTGTTGAACCGCACTGATTTTCTGTTCCAGTTTTTTACCTTCCTCCGTCAAGTAAAGAAGACGTTGACGTCGGTCGGTAACCCCCGGTTTTTGATGAATAAACTCTCTTTCAACAAGCGCGTTCAAAACCCTGCTTAGACTTTGCTTGGTAATGCGCAGGATATCCAGAAGTTCGGATACTGTGATTCCAGGGTTGCTGCCCACGAAATGGATAACGCGGTGATGGGCCCGCCCAAAATTATAGTCTTTAAGAATCTCATCAGGACCTGCTGTAAAGTCGCGATACGCGAAAAAAAGCAGTTCTGCACATTGTCTGAGTTCTTCTTCCCTCAAAAATAAAGGGTTTGTTCCAGATTTTACGTCAGTCATGTTGACTTATTTTTCTCATAATGTTACCAAAACCGAATTCGATGAGTAATAATCGAACAATTAATGCTATAAAACGATATATTATAACTCAAGGTGTATAAAAATGGATACCACCTCCTTTGCCGAACGGGACGGCTTTATCTGGTTTAACGGAGAATTGGTCGATTGGCGAGATGCCAATGTCCACGTCCTCACTCATGGATTGCATTATGCCAGTAGTGTGTTTGAAGGGGAACGGGTCTATGACGGTGAAATTTTTAAATTAACTGAACATAGCGAACGCTTGATCAAATCTGCAAATATTCTGGGTTTTGATCTTGGCTTGACGGTTGATGAAATTAATCAGGCCTGCCTTGATACAATGCACGCCAATAACATTGTGGACGGATACTTGCGGCCTGTCGCATGGCGCGGATCTGAAATGATGGGTGTTTCGGCACAGCAGAATAAAATCAACTTTGCTGTCGCGGCGTGGGTATGGCCTAGTTATTTTGACCCGGAAGCGCGGATGAAAGGGATCCGGCTGCAGATTTCTGATTGGCGCAGGCCGTCACCAGATACCATTCCAACACAGTCCAAGGCGGCGGGTCTTTACATGATTTGTACGTTGAGTAAGCATAAAGCAGAATCTGATGGATTTGATGATGCGGTGATGCTGGATTATCGCGGTCGCATTGCAGAGGCAACCGGCGCAAATATTTTCTTCACCAAAGATGGTGTTTTGCATACTCCTACACCTGATTGTTTTCTGGATGGGATTACCCGGCGCACTGTGATTGATCTTGCTAAAGCAAGGGGTATTGAAGTCGTCGAACGGATCATCATGCCCGAAGAAATGGCTGATTTTGAAGAATGTTTCCTGACCGGTACGGCTGCAGAAGTAACCCCCGTAGGGGCAATCAATGATTATAAATTCACGCCGGGTACAATTTGTCAGACATTGATCGAAGACTACGAAAACTGCGTTCGTCGAAAAGTGGCCGCATAATCATACCGCTATGACATTTTTAAAGCCGCTGACTTTGTGCAGCGGCTTTTTTGTTGGCGGTTTGATTTTCCTTTATAATAACGTGCAATCACGGTATGCATGGGAAGTGGTCATTTGGGCCGCAACTTGGACATATGGAATGCGTAACCTTTTAAGGTTCGCGGAGGCGCACGGGAAAGATAATGAAGCGAGTTGGATTTGTTGTAGGGTTAGCTCTTCTCACAGCCGGACAGGCATGGGCGGATTTTCAGTCAGGTTTGGACGCTTATAACAAAAACAATTTTTCTCTGGCTGTTGAACTCTGGTCCAATGAGGCGTCTCAAGGCGATCTCAATTCACAATATAATTTGGGTCTGCTGTTTGAAAAAGGCGTTGAGGGCTTTCCTAAGGACTTAAGTGCAGCCTATGGCTGGTACCGTTTGGCCGCCGCTCAAGGAGCGCCGCAAGCAGAACAAGCCATTTCCCGGATCAAACCGATTATGACCGCAGGTCAAATCGACGCAGGTAACGAACAGGCAATTCAGATCTTCGGCAAGTGGTTCCGGAAAAATATTGGTCGGAGTGAGGCCGAGTATCAGGCCGCCAAAGCGAAACTGGAAGCGGACCGAAAAGCCCAGTTGGAGGTCGAGCGCAAAGCCTCGGCTGCACGGGCACAGCGCCAGAGAGATTTAGCCGAACAGCGCAAAGCGGATGCACAACTTGCGGATCAGTTAGAGCGGGAAAGCAGGCAGGCCGCAATTAAAGCCGCGCAGGAAAAGGCAGAAGAAACCAAAAGACGCGCCTTGATCGAACAGCGCCGCCGTGAAGAAGAAGAACGCCTTGCGGCGTTGCAGGCTGAACAGGATAAGCAGCGTCAAATAAACGACGCGCGTGCACGCCTTGCCGAGTTACAGGCAAAAAGCAGTGGGGGCGCTATTGTTGTCCCTCAGGCATCCCCTACCCAGCCTGTTGCAGGCCAGACTTCAGCCACAGTGGCCGCCGCCCAGCCAACTGTTCAAGCCAGTCCGGCTGCAACAACGGCGCTCAGCAAGCCTGTTGCCAAAGCGGCCCCGACACCAGTTGTTGAAGCTGTTCCGAGCCAGAGCCTTGCGAGTAAAACAGACGCGGCCTCGAACACAGCTATGTCCGCGCCGGTACAAACGCAACCCGCTGTAAAGACGCCAACCGTTACCGCGCAGTCCGCACAAGCACCAACTATAAAGAATACTCCTGCTAAGGCCCCCGCAGTAAAAGCAGCGACACCCACACCGGCAACGAAAGTTCCTGCCGCGAATACTACCGCACCGAAACAGGCTTCCGTGGTTGCCAAGGCGACTTCGCCAAAAGTTTCTGTACCCGTTCTTACAAATGGATTGGATGCGACGGTGATTACCGAGATTGTTGCCGCTGCTAACCGGGTTCCGCTTGATACACCCGCAGCAAAAGCAGAAATTTCCAATGGGCGGACTGATATTGAGGCCCTTAAATGGTCTTTGATTTCAGCAGCGCGCGGCAAGGGAAGTGCAAAAAAGATGAACGCCATTCTTGTTCAAAGCATGAGCCCGGTGCAGATAGCAGAAGCCAATCGTTTGGCAGCTGAGTGGATTAGCAAGCGTCAAAAACGGCAATAAAAGCGTTATGGAAGACAGCTGGAGGTAGCGTTCTGTTACTTCCAGCGGTCGGCGGCCGTATGATCACTTTGTCGTTCACTGACCCAGTCTTCTGTTCCGTCTTCGCCAGCTTCAAGTTTCCAAAACGGTGCCTTTGTTTTAAGCCAATCCATTAAGAACTGCGCGGCTTCAAAAGCATCCTGACGGTGTTTGGAGGCTGTCAGGACAAGAACGATGGGTTCGGCAAGCTCCATTTTTCCATAGCGGTGGACAAGGATGCATTCCTGAAGATCCCAACGACTGCGTGCTTCGGTTTCGATCTTCTCCAATTCTCGTTCCGTCATTCCCGGATAATGTTCCAGAGTGAGCGTGCGAACGGCCGCGCCTTCATTAAAATCACGCACCAGACCGGTAAATGTCACAACAGCCCCAATATCGGTTCTATTTTCGACCGCTTTTCTCAGAATTTCTCCGGTATCAAAAATATCATGTTGGACAATGACCATTTCTACCCTCCTGTAACGGGGGGAAAGAACGCGATTTCAGAAGCATCTGCCAAAGGAATATCCGTTGTCACATATTCCTGATCAACGGCGATGCGAATGACATCCAGATCATCAAAGACTTCGGCAAAAGCGGGACCACGCGATTTCAGGTGACCGACCAGTTGATACAGTGTCGTGACGTCAGAGGGCAGAGTGATGGTTTCCTCAGCCATACCAAGCTTGCTTCTAAGCCATGCGAAATACAAAATTTTCATTTAAATAACTCCGTAAACGGATAGAAGCGTATCATATTGCCAGGCTCCACCCTGTTCACATCTTCGCCAAGTTCTATCAGGCCGTTGGCCCATGTTAGAGACGAAATGATACCGGATCCATCTTGAGAATATTTGTCAATAACAGGCTCGTTCTGTTCGTTTATCCGGTAGCGTCCTCGCAACCATTCTGTACGTCCGGGCTTTTTATCCATCAGAAAACTGCTTTTGCCAAAGACAGGTAAAGCCGCATCCATCATGTTCAGTCCCGAGAGGCCTGTGATAAGGGGGCGAACAAATTGTAGGGCACAGACGAGGGCGGCTACGGGATTTCCCGGGAGGCCCACAAAGGCCGTGCTTTTGACCTGACCCATAGCAAGAGGACGTCCAGGTTTTATGGCAATCCGCCAAAAGTGGAGATTGCCCGTCGCTTCTACAGCAGCCTTGACGTGATCTTCGTCGCCCATTGAGACGCCGCCCGACGTCAGAAGTAAATCACACTCATCCGCAGCTTTGGCAAGCGCATCTTTGACTGTGGCAAGTTTGTCTTCCAGTATGCCGTAATCCTGAATACTGCAGCCGTAATTTTCGAGGAGGGTTCGGATCATGAAGCGGTTTGTATCAAAAATAGAGCCGGGCTTATGAGCATCGCCTGGATTGCACAATTCGTCGCCTGTTGAAAAAAGGCCAACCTTCAATTTTGTATGAACTGGTATGTCGCATATCCCGATTGATGCGAGTTGACCCAGTTCCTGTGGCCTCAAACGTGTACCGGCCTTGAGTATCAGGCTCCCTTTTTTAAGGTCTTCCCCTGCTTTTCTGTGGTTTGCCCCGTCCTTCAAGCCTTCAGGGAAAAAGACCCTTTTGCCGCGAACGGTTACATCCTCGACCATCGCAATCGTATTGCATCCAGCGGGTAACAGGGCGCCCGTAAAAATCTGGATACACTCCCCTTTTTGAACAGAACCCGAGAAGGGAGCGCCAGCAGCGCTTCTTCCAACACACTCCAGGGTTCTGCTGTCTTGGTAACTGGTATACGAAAATGCGTAGCCATCAACTGCTGAATTCCCTGCCGGTGGGACATCCATATTGGCAATGATGTCTTCGCCCAGAATTCTGAAGCCCGCCTTGTCGATCGAAACCTGTTCAATGTCAGTGCATGTTTTTGCGACCTTGGCAATCTGTTCCCGCGCCTGATCTACAGAGATCATATCAGCAGAGTTTGCAAAGCAGTCATTCGGCAGGCGAGGCATTATTCAGGCCTTTGTCATGAATTTTTGTATAATAAATTCTGCAACGGCATCCTCATCGTTTAGATCTAGAAGAGGAAGATCCGTTTTTAATGTGCCACTATCTGTTGCAACAGCAACGACGGTTTCATCCTTCAGGTGAAGAGGCGGTGCGTCACTTTCCTCTCTCCAAACTTCAATTTTTGGGAAATTCTCAGATTTGAAGCCTTCAACCAGCAAAATATCAACAGGAGTCATTTGGGCAATCAGGCTTACCATGTCGGCTTCCTGACCATCCCGGTTTTCATGCATGAGAGCCCAACGGTTTGACGACGAAATCAAAACCTCCGTTGCCCCGGCTTCCCTGTGCCGAAAAGAGTCTTTTCCCGGCTTGTCGATGTCAAAATGATGATGGGCATGTTTGAGCGTTGAGACGCTATAGCCCTTTGACATGAGAGAAGGGATCAGTCGTTCAAGGAGAGTGGTTTTACCGTTTCCACTCCATCCGGAAATGCCAATTATTTTCATTGACCATCCTCGTCACGCTCAATCATGTGTTTTAATCCTAGGTTCAGGTAATCATACCCCGTCCAAACGGTCAGTATACCGGCAATCCATAAAAGAATTTCACCGGTCAGCAAAGCGTCGAAATCCTCTTGAACGGCGGGCCCTCCCAAAAGAAAGCACAGGGCCAAAATCTGAGAAGCCGTTTTCCATTTGGCCAGTTTGCTAACAGGCATGCCCACACGTAGTTCAGCCAGATATTCACGCAAACCAGAAACCATAATTTCCCGGCAAAGAATAATCACAGCGGGGATTAGGGCTAGGCCAGCGATACGGTCGACCCCCACAAGAAATAGTAAAACGGCGGCGACAAGAAGTTTGTCGGCAACCGGATCCAAAAAACGACCAAGGTTGGACGTCTGGCGGTTTCTGCGTGCAAAATAGCCGTCGAAAAAATCGGTAATGCCTGCCGCGATAAAAAGGACAAGCGGAACCCAGCTTGATGCCTTACCCGGAAGGTAAAAGGCCGCAAGTAAGAGCGGAATAACAACTATTCTGGATAAGGTCAGAATGTTGGGAAGACTAAACAACATATCCGAATTATCCTGACATATGTTGACGGTGTTGAATTGGCGTCAGTATAAGGACAGGCTGCTCGGAATTAAAGGCCGCAATTCATCTTTCTTCATGGAAAAAATCAAAGATGGATTGTGCCAGTGCTGAGGATATCCCTTCAACGCCTTCCAAGTCGGCAAGGGCCGCCCCTTCGACGCCCTTTGCAGAGCCAAATCTGTTCAGCAAAGCTTTCTTCCGTTTGCCGCCGATCCCCGGAATTTCATCCAATGGTGATTTACCAATTGCCTTAGATCGTTTTGCCCGATGGGTCGTGATGGCAAAATGATGTACTTCGTCACGCAAGCGTTGAAGAAAATAAAGAGTAGGGTCCTTTTCAGGTAAGGAGAAAGGGGCTTTTCCTTCCATGAAAAACCGTTCTCGCCCGGCATTTCGGTCAGGTCCCTTTGCAATACCGACCAAAGTCACGTCTTTTATTTGTCGTTCTTTAAATACATCCAGTGCGGCGCTTAATTGTCCTTGTCCGCCGTCGATTAAAACGAGGTCAGGCCATTGCTCGCGGGAGCCGGATCCTTCCCCAATTTTGTCGGGGTCTTCTTTTTGCAAACGGGTAAAGCGTCGCGTCAGGACTTCACGCATCATTCCATAATCGTCACCCGGCGCGAGATCAGCATTTTTAATGTTGAATTTTCGATAGGCCTTTTTAACAAAACCTTCCTCGCCCGCAACCACCATGCCGCCCACCTGATGGGTGCCGGAAATGTGACTATTGTCGTAAACCTCAATTCGTTTGGGAGGATGGGGCATTTCGAACAACTCACCAACTGCCTGCAGGTGTTTCTTCTGAGATGCGTTTTCGGCCATTTTCCGGGAGAGAGCCCCTTTTGCATTGAAAATCGCGTGATCCAGCATTTCCTTTTTCTCGCCCCGCTTCGGTGTTGAAATGGAAATTTTCTTTTCTGCTGCAATGGATAGGGCTTCCTCAAGCAGGCTGCTCTCCTCCAATTCGTGGCTCACCCAAATATTTTTTGGTGCGGGTCTGCTATCATAGAACTGGCTCAAAAAGGCACTGATAACATCTGCTGGTGTGGCCTCTTTGGTATGGGATGGATAATGCGCCCTGTTGCCCAGATTTTGTCCGGAACGAATGAAAAAGATCTGAACGCAGGTTTGCCCGCCCTCCTGATGGGCCGCCACAACATCGACTTCGTCAACATTGCTTAGATTAATGGTTTGCTTGGACTGGATATGCGCCATTGCCTTTAGGCGATCTCGAAGAACGGCGGCCTGTTCGAAATCCAGATTGTCACTTGCCTGCTGCATTTTATCTGCAAGTTGCTGCTGAATGGAATGACTTTTGCCCGAAAGGAAGGCTCTGGCTTCGGCAACGACAACGTCATAATCTTCATGTGAAATACGATCAACGCACGGGGCGGAACATCTTTTGATTTGATATTGCAGGCAGGGACGCGTCCGGGACTGGAAATCAGAATCTGTACAGGATCTGAGCGGGAACAGGCGTTGGAATGTTGCCAGCGTTTCGTTAACCGCGCCTGCAGAAGCAAACGGCCCAAAATATTCGCCCTTGCGAGACCGACTTCCGCGATGCTTGGTGATTTGGGGCCATTCGTGATCGCCCGTGATCAGGATATAGGGAAACGATTTGTCGTCGCGCAAAATGATATTGTAGCGCGGCTTTAGTTTTTTGATCAGGTTGGCTTCAAGGAGAAGGGCTTCCACTTCCGTATGGGTTGAGACAAACTCCATGGCATGGGTGAGGGACACCATGCGCAAAATGCGCGACGATTGACCGTTGGATTTTGTATAGCTTGTTACCCGGTTTTTGAGGTTCTTGGCTTTGCCGACATACAGGATTTGATCGTCCGCATCGATCATTCGGTACACCCCGGGAGAAGAGGGGAGTGTCTTCAAAAACTTCTGGATGACCTTTGCGCCTCTTTGGAACGGCGATTCGAGATTTCCAAGCTTCGATTCTTCCATTTTCTGACTACTTTTTGTCTTCACTTTGGAGGGCTTTCCGAACGATAACCCTGAATAAAATGCTCTAAACCCCTTAAAGAAAACAAACATTAGAGTTCGAATTCTACCTGCAGGTTAACTGTTTTACAGTTTTTTTACACTATCCACCGAAGTTGTGGATAACTTTGTGTGTAACCTGATGACATCGTGCTGTATCTCACTCTATACCTAGGGTTTCAACTCATTGCCTATTTTTTGTGCAATTATTTAAGCTATTGTTTTTATTGATATTTATTGTTGTCAAGGCCGCCTGAGCCTGTTCCTTCAATATTTTTTTTTAAAATCAACATTTTTTAGCATTGCTTTTTTTTGCTGTGCACAACTGCAATGCTTGATAATCATCGAATCACGAATTTCGAGCTATTTTCAGCGATTTAGGTGCTTTGACCGGTTAATTTCGATACCGACACTGGCCGTGTTTGCAACTGCCGTCAGTTTTTCGACTTTGACCTTGGCATTAATGACACGCTGATGTTCAAGGCAGATGTCTGCAACGCCTTCTGCAAGTGTCTCAACCAGGTTGATATGTTCTTTCAAGGCATAGGCATGGATGGCTTTTGCCAGCGTCTCGTAGCAGACAACATTATGATAATCATCGTTCATCGGGCCCAAATGGTCGGTCACAGTAAGGTCCACATTCAGTCGGACCGGTTGGGTTATGCCCTGCTCGTGTTCGTAAACACCAATTTGCATGTCGATCAGGTAGTCACGGATAAATATCTGGTGTGTTCTTTCTGCGGGTTCTGCGCGCGGGAGGGCACTGATTTTACTGGGTTCAATCTGGGTCATTCGCCTAATCCTCTTCCGCGCGGGACGTGGGCAAATGTTGCCCGCCATCCATCATAATAATATCGCCAGTAATGGACGGGCTGTTCACTAAAAACAAGACCCCATCGGCGATTTCGTCTGGTGTTGGCCCATACTCTAGCGGGACAGCTTCGCACTGCTGTTTAAATTTCGCCGCTGACTGTCTTTTATTAGCCAGTGTCGGCCCCGGACCAATGGCATTTACCCGTATTGTGGGCGCAAGTTCCATCGCGGAGGTTTGCGTGAGTGTCCATAAGGCAGATTTAGCCAATGTATAGGATAAAAAGCCCGGTCTCAAATTCTGCACGCGCTGGTCAATGATGTTAACAATATTCCCTGTGCCGCCGTTTATCTGCGCGGCAAAGGCTTTT
Organism: Sneathiella sp.; assembly: GCF_047631475.1. GTDB lineage: Bacteria > Pseudomonadota > Alphaproteobacteria > Sneathiellales > Sneathiellaceae > Sneathiella. The sequence continues at coordinate 10,572 of NZ_JBLHZT010000005.1, forward strand.
GTTAAAAGAACCGGTGCGGTTAGGTTGACAGCCAGATGGTCATGGTAACTGCTTTCTGTGATCGTCGCCAAGTCATCATGTTCAAACAGCGAGGCGTTATTGATCAATGCTGTAATGGACCCAAGCTGTTCGCTTGCTTGGTCCATGATGAATTGTGGTGCGTCGAAGGAGGTTAAATCCCCCTGGATCGGGATGGCTTTTTGGCCAAGATCTTCAATTGTCCGAACGAGATCAGCGGCCTGAGCTTCTGAACGATGGTAATGAAGAGCAATATTCCAACCGGCTTTAGCGAGGCGGATTGCAATAGAACGTCCGATACGTTGACTGCTACCCGTTATAAGAACATTTTTTTCCATGTCCGGAGGCTGTCCTTCTTTTGCGTGCGCCTGTTCCAAATGCTGGTGTGATTATGACATCATCGCGACAGAATGAACACCCGACATCCCCAGAAACTGAGCGGAGATGTAGGCAAGATACGCGATGCAGAAAACAGCTCCAAGGACCCGACCGACAGGTTTACGTGTCCAGAAGATAAAGATCAGGCTTGCCGAAGTGATAAGCATGATGTTGAGGTCAAAATGGAGGATCTGAGACGGCGCTTCCATGGGCTTGATGATCGCCGTGGCTCCAATGATGCCTGTGATGTTAAACAGGTTAGAGCCAAGAACATTTCCGATAGCCACATCACCATGCCGGCGAAAAGCTGCAATCAGGGATGTTGCTAGTTCGGGTAAGGACGTTCCCAAAGCAACAAGTGTCAGACCAATAATTTCTTCTGAAACACCTGCCGCGGTTGCAATCATAACGGCACCATCGACAAGCAAGCGAGAGCCCGCAACCAAACCAATCAAACCGATGAAGATGAACAGAAAGCTCATCCATTTGCTTTTCGGCATGTTCTCTTCATATTCTTCAAGCGCGTCATCCGCACTGTCTTCGCCCGTCTCCTTGGCTCTGCGATAGGCAAGAAAAATGACGAACGCCAGCGCAGCGACCAATATGGCACCTTGCCAAAATCCGATAAAGCCGGTCCAGGCGAGTATTGCGAACAAGATTGAACCGCCGATCATTATGATGCTGTCGCGCATCGCGGATTGGTTGTCGCAGGCCAAAGGGTAGATGAGAGCAGGAACGCCAAGGACTAACAGAACGTTGGCGATATTGCTTCCGACAACGTTACCAAAGGCGATACCGGGGGCCCCTTCCAGTGCTGCATTAATGCAGACCACCAGTTCAGGCGCGGATGTGCCAAAGGCGACAATTGTAAAACCAATAATAAGCTTGGAAATGCCAAATTGTTCTGCAAGGGCAACAGCGCCCCGTACGAGAAGTTCACCACAAATGAGCAAAATGACCAATCCAGCCGCTACTTGAAGATACATCATACAGGATATCTACCTTCTTGGCGGTTCATGTGGTGCCCTTTACAACGCTTGATACAATACGAATTTGATTGGTGATATATAGACATGCCTTTTAGGCAGTAAAAGGGGGAAAGCCAACAAATTTGGAAATAGTGGTAAAAATGTGCATGGGAAAGCACACTAATTAGCATCAATATACTCGGGTTACCGTATAGCCTTCTTTTTGCAGCATCGAAAGAATCCCCTTTTCTCCCGGCATATGCAAGGCACCAACGGCGATAAAAATACCGCCTCTCGGCAAGATATTTTTGATGCGTTCGACCATTGTAAAATTGCGATCGACAAGAAGTGTTCGGCGAATGAAATCATTAAGGGCGCGGCTGCTTCCTTTCATTTGGTTGATCATCCGGCAATAAATCCAACCCGTTTTGCCCCTGATATAATAATCCGTCATACGGCCCAACTCTTCCTCCAGGGTCACATGATCCTGAATTGCCTCGTCCAGAATTTCGATTTGTAGGTTCTCAGGCTGGTCAGCAAATAAGGAGAGCTGTTCCGTTATGGTTTCAAGAGACAGAACCTGCTTTTTTTGCACGCGGGCCATTTTTTCCAGTTCTTTGTCTAGATACTTTATTTCGTTGTTTGAACCTTTGATTTTTTCTGGCGGTTGCCCGACGATTGTTGCAGCGGCCCAAATCTCCATTTTATCAAGCAGCTCTGGCGGAATTTTGTAACTGGCCATTATCTGTTCGAGCTGGGAAAAGCGGCTGGCGCCAATGGTTCTTTTAAGGCTATAGGGCGGTTTCCGAAACATCATACTCATGCTTTTCTGGGGATTGCTATCTGCCAGCGAAATTTCGACAACAAGGGTATTGACTGCGTTAAATGCCTGTAAAATGAGGCCCGGCATTTGCATGATTTTAGGGTCACCAGAATGCATCGTTCCAAAGGCATAGCTTTTGGGTAAGCCGGGTTTGGTTATCGAAAAGAGCCGCCCACTGCCAAAGGGAATTTCGGTGCAGTTTTCAGGCTCATTATACCGCGCATGGGAGGCATCCGAAACGATGATCCCGATAAAGATTACAAGAAAGCTGAGCAACCAAGATTTCCGCATTATGCGCCCTTTGTTAAGTTGGTTTTTCCATCACAAGTGAGAAGAAACCCGAAATTTTCTTGAATTTAACGAGGTATCCATACACCATGAAATTAAAACTAAGGACTGCGCCACAAAAAGAAACATAAAAAGGAAACGGCATGACAGAAAAAGTTACGTCCTATTTTTCCCATGAGATTATCATTGATGCGCCAGCGGGGGCGGTCCTGGATTATGTTTCCAATCCAAATTCATGGCCGGAATGGATTGCAGCCTCTCACGAAATGGACAGCCCGGACCGGCCATTGGAAGAGGGGGATACCTTTATTGAACAATGGCAAACCCGAACAGGGCCAGCTCAATTAAAGTGGAAAGTGACAAAACGGGAGCATCCGTATGTGTGGAAATGCGAAACCAGCACACCTTTCACAGGGCCAATTCTAATTACCTATACGGTGGTGTCGTTGGATGATGGTCGCAGCCTCTATACCCGTATTGTGTCCAACCCTGATCGTCCAAAATCGATAACAGAAGCGGCCAACAAAGCCATGAACGAAGAGGCGGCTATATCGCTTGCCAACATCAAAGCCAATGTAGAAGCCCGGCAGGCCCAGCAGTAACAGGGAAAGACGGATCGGCTTATTTCCGTTTTCCGCTGCTTGAACGACCGCCAAGGATATGACCGCTGCCTGATTTTCCTGCCCGTGAACGGCCTTGCGGTTTCCCGCTGCGCGGTGCACCGATACCAAGTTCCCTGTCCTGTAGTTTTTTGATTTCATCTCGAAGACGGGCGGCTTCTTCAAATTCAAGGTCAGCGGCTGCCGTTTTCATCTTTTTCTCTAGATCTTCGATATGTGCCGACAGGTTATGGCCCACCATATTGTTTTTGTCTTCAAGGCCAATATCCAAATCATGGTGGTCCTGCTCGTAAACGCTTTCCATGATGTCGCCAATATTTTTGCGGACAGATTGTGGGGTAATGCCGTGTTCAGCATTATAGGCTTCCTGTTTGTCTTTACGGCGTTTAGTCTCGCTTAAGGCGCGTTCCATGCTGCCTGTCATTTTATCGGCATAGAGGATAACACGGCCGTCAACATGTCGGGCTGCCCGTCCTATTGTTTGAATAAGCGAAGTTTCTGACCGCAGGAACCCTTCTTTATCCGCGTCCAATATTGCAACCAATGCACATTCCGGAATGTCCAGGCCTTCCCGGAGCAGGTTAATGCCAACAAGAACATCAAACGCACCAAGCCGCAGATCACGGATAATTTCGATGCGCTCCAGCGTATCAATGTCTGAATGCAGATATCGTACCTTAATCCCGTTTTCATGAAAATATTCGGTCAGGTCTTCGGCCATTTTCTTGGTGAGGGTCGTGACCAGTACGCGCTCCCCTTTTTTTGCGCATTCGCGGCATTCCGCCATTAGATCGTCAACCTGACTTTCGACAGGGCGGATAAAGCAATCAGGATCAGTTAGCCCGGTCGGCCGAATTACCTGTTCCGCATAGGTGCCGCCGGTGCGTTCAAGTTCCCATTTTCCAGGTGTGGCAGAGACGAAAATTGACTGGGGGCGCATCAGGTCCCATTCTTCGAATTTAAGAGGCCGGTTATCCTTGCAGGATGGTAATCTGAAACCATACTCGGACAATGTTGATTTGCGCCGGGCATCGCCTTTATACATCGCGCCGATTTGACTGACGGTAACGTGACTTTCATCCACCATTATCATGGCGTTGTCCGGAAGATATTCGAAAAGTGTGGGGGGCGGATCTCCAGGGTTGCGGCCTGAAAGGTAGCGGGAGTAATTTTCAATGCCAGCGCACGCACCGGTGGCTTCCATCATCTCCAGATCGAAGGTGGTGCGCTGTTCAAGCCGTTGCGCTTCCAACAGTTTGTTTTGCTCTTCAAACTCAGCCAGTCGTTCTTTTAGTTCAGCCCGAATTTTCTGTTGCGCCTGTCGCAATGTCGGTTTTGGCGTCACATAGTGGCTATTCGCGTAAATACGGATTTCATCCAGCTTTCCGGTTTTTTCTCCGGTAAGGGGGTCAAATTCGGTGATACTTTCAAGCTCATCGCCAAATAGGGATAAACGCCAAGCACGATCTTCCAAGTGGGCCGGAAAAATTTCGACGGTGTCACCGCGTACCCGAAATGTACCTCGGGTAAAACTGGCATCGTTCCTGCGATACTGTATCTCGACAAGTCTTTTTAACAGGTCCTGCCTGTTCAGCATTTCCCCCTTTTTGATGGTGAGGGTCATTTCGCTATAAGTCTCTACGGACCCGATACCGTATATGCAGGAAACCGAGGCAACGATAATAACATCATCCCGTTCCAGCAGGGCCCGCGTCGCTGAATGTCGAAGCCGGTCAATCTGTTCGTTTACGGATGCATCTTTTTCGATATAGGTGTCCGTGCGCGGGACATAGGCCTCTGGCTGGTAATAGTCATAATAAGAGACAAAATATTCGACAGCATTATTGGGGAAGAACGACTTCATTTCGCCATATAGCTGAGCGGCCAGTGTTTTATTGTGTGCGAGAATAAGCGTAGGACGTTGAACCTTTTCAATCACCTTGGCCATTGTGAAGGTTTTTCCTGACCCTGTAACACCAAGCAGAACCTGATCTTTGTCAAGCTCTTCAATACCGGAGACCAGTTCGCCAATGGCTTTCGGCTGATCGCCTGCGGGTTCATATTCTGAGACGACTTCAAAGGGGATGCCGCCCTGCGTTTTTTCAGGTCGTTCGGGACGATGAGGGAGAAAAGTCTCTGATGTTGCAGTTTTGTTCTCGTTTTCCATGGGCTGTATATAAGCCGAGAATGGTCAATTGCCAATTCAAAAGAGCAGTGGAACAAAAATTAAATTGTAAAATATACGGAGAGGAAAGGCTGGGTGCCATCCGGAGAAACTAAAAGACAGGAAGGAATTTTAAGTTGGCTCCAGATGGCTTGGGAAATCTTAGTCTTGCCAGAAGTATTTGTTTGTTTCTTTAGAAACTTCTTCAAATGACAATCCCATATCGTTCAAATTTTCTTCATTAAGGGCGGCGAGCTGATAACGCATTGAAGCGCGCTCTTGCCATCCGATAACTGTTCGTGTCAAAGCTGCAAGTGGTCCAGATTTCTGGGCCTTTGAGTCGAAACCGAAATTGTTGGAATGCCCGGCGTATAGTGTTTTCATTGACATAATGATGACTCCTTTCTTACAGTTTGATGGAGCGATGAGAAAAAACTCTGTGCTTTTTCGATGATCTGTATATGGAATAAAAAAAGGTTGGTTTCAAACGATACTTTCTAATAGTCTTTGTTAGAATTTCTAATCTGAAAGGGAGGGCCAATGCGGTTGCCGCCTCTAAATGCATTGCGGGCGTTTGAAGCCGCAGCAAAATATCTAAGCTTTTCAAAGGCCGCCGACGAGCTGTCTGTCACCCCGGCAGCCATCAGTCATCAGATAAAAGCCTTGGAAGAATGGCTGGGGGTTCCTCTTTTTAGAAGAATGAACCGTGTTGTGATTTTGACGGACGAGGGACAGTCCTATGTCGTCGGCATTCGAGAAGGCTTGTTTGCGATTAACGATGCAACTGAAAAACTGATGAAACAGGAGGTGTCCGGAGCCCTGACCGTCAGTACATTGCCGTCCTTTGCCGCCCGATGGCTATTGCCTCGCATCGGAAGGTTTCGGGAATTGCACCCGGATATTGATGTGATGATTTCTGCAACCGATACAATTACGGATTTCTCCAAGGAGCCTGTCGATCTGGTTATCCGGTATGGCAGCGGAAATTATCCGGGGCTGCATGTTGAAAAATTATTGACCGAAGATAGCCTGTTTCCGGTTTGCAGCCCGAGCCTGCTGGAAGGAAAGCATCCTCTGAACACGCCTGAAGATCTTGTACATCATAATCTGTTGCATGATGATCTGCGGGTTGATTGGGAAACCTGGCTTTACGCTGCGAATGTAAAAGGGGTCGACCCTCGCAAGGGGTTAAGTTTCAATGATTCGTCCATGGTGCTGACAGCGGCAATAACGGGGCAAGGAGTCGCGCTGGGCCGCAGTACGTTGGCCGCTGACCTTTTGGCATCGGGGGTTCTGGTCAAACCTTTTGAGCAGGAGTTGAAGGCGGGACATGCCTATTTCGTTGTCTGCCCGGAAGATATGGTTGAACGACCACGTTTTGTCGCGTTCCGTGATTGGCTTATGTCAGAGGCAGCGACAGATCCGGGACGCTTCATGTCAACACCAGACGAACTGACTGAGATTTGATCTTTTCTTCGGTGAAAGTGACTAACCGGTTACAGTTCACGACAGTTTTGACGAAAAGTGCAATTATCTGGGGTCTGTCTCGGCTTAATCGTTGAAACCTTTTGCGGACAGGCGTAGCTTGGCCAAGGCTATGGGAGCCATTGTGAATTTCACACTTAAAATTGAGAGAAAAGGTTATGTCTATCATTGCGGAAAGTCTGGGGCGAATTAAACCATCCCCGACAATTGCTGTTACTACCAAAGCAGCAGAATTACGAGCAGCTGGTCGCGACGTTATTGGTCTTGGCGCAGGTGAGCCTGATTTTGATACGCCGGACAATATTAAAACGGCCGGAAAAAACGCAATTGATGAAGGCAAAACGAAGTACACGGCGGTTGACGGTATTCCTGAATTGAAGCAGGCGATCTGCGCAAAATTCAAGCGCGAGAACGGACTGGATTACGAGCCTTCACAGGTTACTGTTGGCAGCGGCGGAAAGCAGATTATTTACAATGCCATGGTCGCGACGCTAAATCCTGGCGATGAGGTCCTTATTCCTGCACCTTATTGGGTTTCATACCCGGATATGGTCCTGTTGGGCGGTGGTGAGCCGGTTTTCGTAGAAACAACCGTTGAAAACAGTTTTAAAATGAAGGCTGCTGATCTTGAAGCAGCGATCACACCAAAAACCAAATGGCTGATCTTTAATTCACCCAGCAATCCATCCGGTGCGGGATATACAGCAGAAGAGCTAAAAGAGCTGACAGACGTTCTTGTGCGTTATCCGCATGTATGGATCCTGACGGACGATATGTACGAGCATCTGGTCTATGATGATTTTAAGTTCGTGACACCAGCTCAGGTAGAGCCAAAGCTGTATGATCGGACGCTGACAATGAACGGCGTTTCCAAAGCTTATTCAATGACCGGTTGGCGGATTGGCTATGCTGCAGGACCGCAAGTCCTGATCAAAGCAATGGCCAAGGTTCAATCACAAAGTACGTCAAACCCTTGTTCGATCAGTCAATATGCGTCGGTTGAAGCGTTGAACGGCCCTCAGGATTTCCTTGCCAGTCGCGCAAAAGTTTTTGAGGAACGTCGCAATCTGGTTGTCGACATGCTGAATGCGGCTGAGGGTATTCTTTGTCCTATGCCCGAAGGTGCCTTTTACGTTTATCCGTCGGTTGCCGGCTGTATTGGTAAGAAAACACCGTCTGGGAAGGTCATTGAAAATGATCTGGATTTTGTAAGTGAATTGCTGGAAGCCGAAGGCGTCGCTGTTGTGCATGGTGAAGCGTTTGGTCTGTCTCCTTATTTCCGGGCTTCTTATGCAACTTCAACAGAGGCACTGACAGAAGCCTGTACCCGTATTCAAAAATTCTGCGCAAGTCTGGTTTAAGCAACCCGAATTGTCCGAAGTTTAAAAGGCAGCCGTTGATTCGGCTGCCTTTTTCCGTTTTTGGCCACAGGCATAAAGGTAAGCATCTTTGACCTGACGGAGAAAAGAGCATGTCTCCAAGCTCCTAGAACCCTGTCGAGATTCTACTTGCTTCTTCTTCTGAAGTTAAGAACATTAGAAGAGTCTAAAGAATAGGGAGGCATGGTATGAGCTCAATCAAGCCAACGGGGCCTCGCAGCATTGCGCTGATAGGTCCCTATTCAAGTGGGAAGACAACGTTACTGGAAACAATTTTGCATATTTGCAAGGAGGTGGACCGGAAAGGCAGTATTTCCAAGGGGACAACAGTTGGAGACGCGTCGAAAGAGGCGCGGGACAGGCAAATGAGCGTTGAGGTAAACTCCGCTCATTTTTCATTTATGGGGGATGACTTTTATATTCTGGATTGCCCCGGTTCAATTGAGTTTTTGCAAGAGAGTGAAAATGTTCTTGTTGGTGTCGATGCGGCAATTATCGTGTGCGAACCTGTAGAGGACCGATCTGTCACACTACTCCCTTTGATGAAATTTTTGGAAGGGAGAGAAATTCCAACCTTCATCTTTGTGAACAAAATCGATACGGCCTATGGCACGGTGAGCGATCTGTTCCAGGCGTTGGAGTCGATTTCAAATCGTGATCTAGTCTTGCGGCAGGTTCCCATTGTCAAAGATGGGATCGCCACCGGTTATGTGGATCTCGCGTCTGAGCGCGCATATGTTTACAAGGAAGGAAAGCCTTCCACCGTTATCGATATGCCCCCGGACATGGCAGAGGAGGAGGGGAGCTCGCGTTTCACGATGCTGGAAACTCTGGCAGATTTTGACGATCATCTGATGGAAGAATTATTAGAGGATATCGAGCCGGAAAAAGACGAAATTTATGATTTATTGAGCGAAGACTTGCAAAAAGGATTTGTCCTGCCCGTCTTTCTAGGGTCGGCAGAACAAGGCTTTGGTGTTCGCAGGCTGCTTAAGGCATTGCGCCATGAAGTACCCGCAGCGGCGACTACTGCGAAGCGGGCAGGTCTTCATAGAGAAGATGGGCAGCCGGTTGCACAGGTTTTAAAAACTTATATGAGTGCACAGGGCGGAAAACTGTCTTTGGTCCGGGTTTGGTCAGGTCAGTTGAATGACGGGGATAGTTTTGAGAAGGGTCGGATAGGTGGCATGTTCAAGTTGCAGGGGAGTAAACCTACAAAAGTAACATCCGTTGTTGCAGGAGAAGTGGTGGCGCTTGGTCGCATGGACGACCTGCATACGGGCGACTTTCTGCAAGCGAGTGATCAGCAGTCTGTAGAGCCGACCGAAATTTTGACCCCCGTTTATAATTATGCTCTGTATTCTGATAACCGGGATGACGATGTGAAATTGTCCGCAGCTTTGAACAAGCTGGTTGAGGAAGACCCTTCGCTGATTGCAGAGCATAAGCAGGAAACACAGGAATTATTATTAAAGGGACAGGGGGAAATTCATTTGCGGGTCGCGCTGGAACGACTGCGCAACAAGTATGGACTGAACGTTGCGTCCCGGAAGCCAAAGGTCGCTTACAAAGAAGCAATTCGCAAAAAAGTTGTGCAACATGCGCGCTACAGAAAACAAAGCGGCGGGCATGGACAATTTGGGGATGTTCAGATCGAGATAAATCCGCTGCCAAGAGGGTCCGGGTTCTTGTTCGAGGAAAAGGTCGTCGGCGGATCGGTTCCCAAGCAATATATACCCGCTGTTGAAAATGGTGTGAAAGAATCGCTTATTGAAGGCCCGCTCGGGTTTCCGGTGGTTGATATTGCAGTGACCCTGTTTGATGGACAGCACCATTCTGTCGATAGTTCTGAAAACTCGTTTCGTTCGGCGGCCCGAATTGCTATGACCGAGGGTATGCCCAAATGCTCGCCAGTATTGCTGGAGCCGGTCTACAAGGTCGAAATATCGATGCCCAGTGAATATACGTCCAGGGTAAACGGGATTGTAAGTTCACGCCGCGGACAGATCTTGGCCTTTGATGCAAAAGAAGGCTGGGTGGGGTGGGACGTGTTGACCGCCATGATGCCAGAAAGCGAACTGCAGGATTTAATTGTCGATTTGCGATCTGCAACGTCGGGTGTTGGCACGTTTCGGTATGAGTATGACCATTTGCAGGAATTGACGGGTCATATTGCAGATAAGGTCATTCAGTCCCACTCTTCTGAGAAGCATTAGCTGCAAGGATAACGTCTGTTTGCTCACTTACGTCTCACAGACAGTTGACTTGAGTTTAAGCCCCTGATGATCCATTTGTTAGTCTAAATATCTCATATGATATCTGGAGGGCAAAGGGCCGCATGCTTATCAGGAACAAACAAGGCTGGGAAATCAGCGAAAACAGGGCGACATCGGAAGATGTCTTTTTAAATCGGCGACACCTGCTGAAGATGATGGGGATTGGTGGATTGATCGCAGGAGGCTCCAGTCTTGCGTTCCCCGGCATACCGGGCGCTGCTGAAACTGATCCGAGTGCAGCGTTATATCCTGTGCCCAGGAATGATGCATTTGTCGGCGGACGTCCCATTACGCCTGAAGAAATTTCGACGACCTATAATAATTTCTATGAATTTGGATCTCACAAAAATATATCCAAAGCGGCACAGGCGCTAAAAATTCGGCCTTGGACAGTCAAGATCGACGGCATGGTCGAAACGGAGATGGAAATCGGTATAGATGATCTTCTGGCAAAGATGCCTTTAGAAGAGCGGGTCTATCGCCACCGTTGTGTCGAGGCATGGTCAATGGTCGTGCCATGGAGCGGCTTTCAACTGAGCGAGCTTGTGAAATTGGCAGCCCCTAAGGCGTCGGCTAAATACTTGGTAATGCAGACATTTGAAGATAAATCGGTGGCCTCTGGTCAGAAGCAGTTTTGGTATCCTTGGCCTTATACAGAAGCCCTTACTCTTGCCGAAGCAACCCATGAGCTGGCGTTTATGGTGACAGGCATGTATGGCAAACCGATGCCAAAACAGAACGGCGCGCCGCTTCGTTTGGCGGTTCCGTGGAAATATGGTTTTAAGCAGATTAAATCTATTGTGCGATTCCATTTTACAGACAAGCGTCCGGAAACCTTCTGGGAAAAGCTGAATAGCCGCGAATATGGTTTTTGGGCCAATGTAAATCCTGAAGTCCGTCACCCGCGCTGGTCACAGGCAACAGAACGGGACCTCGAAACTGGTAAGCGTATTCCGACCCTTCTCTATAACGGATATGCAAACGAGGTTGCTTCTCTCTATAAAGGCTTAGGGAGCGAGCGTTTGTTTATGTAACAAATTGACTTAGCAACGATCTGAAGTAGCCCGTTTTTTGCGGGCTTTTTCTTTGGAAAAAAAACGCCAGCCCCTTAAAGAGGCTGGCAAGTCTAACAGGGAGGTCCTGCTAAAAGCAGGGGGCGATCTACTTGGGAGATGTTGATCGCCAAATACCGGACTAACCCGGTGAGGCAAACCCGCATTGGGGAACGACCTTGCCCTATCCTACATATAGGTAGCGACGGATGTTTTTGATTTGATGAAAATGCATGCCTGCTATGCGTTAGTCGCATATGTCGGGCAAAAAAAGGCCAGCCCCAAAAGAGGCTGGCAAGTCTAACAGGGAGGTATGTCATCCAGAGATGACATATCGTTACTTGCAACTGGGAGGAAAACAAGTAACGGGAGCACCAACAATATGAGGTTGATACTCGATCATTGCTGCAGTGCAGCGCTGATGATTGAAATATATGCAACTGCTCAAAAAAAACCACTATTTATTTTGCAGTGCACCTATGCATTCTCTGCAACTCTATATTTTTTGGCTATTTATAAGGCATTTGCGTAAAAATAAACTGGTTGCGACGCAGCAAAATGAGCAAAAAAAAGCCAACCTCAAAAGAGGTTGGCAAGTCTAACAGGGAGGTTCATGCCTGGGAGGGCATGAATATCTGTATGTCTTGGGAGAGAACATACAGTCAATTCGCGAAGAGTTGGGAGACTGACGCGAATTGGATGCGCTCATGAGCGACATCGACATCCCGTTTTTACGAAAATATTTCATGAATGAGTAGTTCAATATTGGCAGATCCGATATGCATTTGCTGCATAGCACCGTCAAGGGCCATGTTTCCTGCCAAAAATGACGCTTTAAAACGGAGTTTCTGCGACTTTTTGAATGAGAAAATCGCGGAAGATTGTCACTCTTTTCGATTTTCTCAGTTCTTCTGGGTACACATAATAGGTATCAAAGCTGGGCCCCTCGATCTCTGGCAGGACTTTTACAATATTCTGATGCCCCTGAACGATGTAATCAGGCAGGCTTCCAATACCAAGGCCACTTTGAATAGCCAGTAGCAAGCCATAGACATTGTTCACTTTAAAAACGGGGTCAACGCTTTTGTCATACTCACGCAGGGTATGAAGAACCCAGTTAATATTTGAGATGTTGGACGGAGCTTCTTCGCCATATACCAAAATATTGTAGTCGGTCAGGTCTTCAATCCGGGTTGGGGTGCCGTTTGCTTCCAGATATTCCGGGGACGCGTAGAGATGGTGGCGCACCGCCATTAACTTCCTCTGGATTAGGTCCGGCTGAACCGGGGCCCGCAAACGAATAGCGATATCTGCTTCACGCATGCTCAGGTCCAATTCCCGGTCAGCCAGGATCAGATTGACCGTGACGTCTGGGTATAACTCGGTAAATTCACGGATGCGGGGTGTCAGCCAGTTTGATCCCAACCCAACTGTCGCTGTCACTTTGATTTCGCCAGACGGTTTTTCCTTGGTGTCCGTTAGCATGACTTCTGTCATGGCTAGTTTGGCTGAAAATTCATGAGCTGTCCGATATAGCATTTCACCTTGCTCTGTGAGCAGCAAGCCTCTGGCATGGCGGTGAAAAAGAGGTGTTTTAACGCTTTCTTCAAGCGCACTCACCTGACGGCTAACCGCAGACTGGCTTAAATGGAGCATTTCGCCCGCATGTGTGAAGCTTCCTGCTTCAGCAACAGCATGAAAAATGCGCAATTTATCCCAATCCATAACCTGCCCCCCAATAAAGTACGGATGCCGAACGTGACGTCTCAGACCCTCATTCAATCAGAATAAAGGCCCAGAACCTACCAATTATTTAACTTTTTACAGCTGACAGTACCGATTAGTGCGCAGGGGCACTATTCAGCGGCAGCGTTGGCTCCTGCATCTTCCAACTCAGAAATAAACCGTTCGGCTTCCAACGCAGCCATGCAACCTGTACCCGCAGCGGTAACGGCCTGACGGTAGATTTTATCCTGAACATCGCCGCAGGCATAGATGCCGGGAAGGTTGGTGGCAGTCGAATCAGGGGCGGTAATCAAATACCCTTCATCGTCCATCTCCAGCTTGCCTTTAAACAAGTCTGTATTTGGGCTATGGCCGATTGCAATGAAGACGCCATGAACAGAAATATCTCTGAGTTCGCCGGTCTTGGTGTTTTTCAAGCGTGCCGCCACGACGCCAAAAGGATCTTCTTCACCCAGAATCTCTTCAAGAACATGGTCCCAGATGACGTCGATTTTTGGATTTTTATGCAGGCGGTCGACTAGAATTTTTTCTGCGCGGAATTGGTCCCGGCGGTGAACAATAGTTACCTTGTCGGCATGGTTGGTCAGATACAGGGCCTCTTCAACCGCTGTGTTTCCGCCGCCAACAACAAGAACCTCTTTCTGGCGATAGAAGAACCCGTCACAGGTTGCACAGGCAGAGACACCAAACCCCATATATTTTTCTTCAGACGGAAGTCCAAGCCATTTTGCTGCCGCGCCTGTCGAGATAATGATGCTTTCTGCGATGTAGGTTGCGCCAGAATCAGCCGTCGCCACATAAGGGCGTTTGGAGGTATCAACGGCGGTGATGACATCATTATGGATCACAGTGCCGACGTTTTTTGCCTGAGCTTCCATCTGTTCCATCAGCCAGGGACCTTGAATGGGATCGGCGAAGCCCGGATAGTTTTCCACGTCAGTTGTAATGGTAAGTTGCCCGCCCGGCTGAATGCCGTGCACCATGATTGGATTGAGGGAAGCCCGCGCCGCGTAAATTGCCGCAGTACAACCGGCAGGGCCGGATCCGATAATCAAAACACTGGTTTTATGGGTTTCAGCCATATCTGACGACTCCTGACAAACATTTTGCCCACTTTGGACAGTTGCCATTATGTATTATGCCGTTCTTCTGCTGGCAAGGGGGCAAGCGGGTAAAAATTGGAACTTCTTATTTCTGATCAGTGCGCCATATATCCTGGACGATCTTTGCGATGCGCACTGTTTCTGAAAGGGCAGGAGGGGTCCAAATGGTAAGATCGTCGCTCAAGGGGCGGCAAAACCCTTGCTGCTGCATCGATCGATGAAAGAAATTGAACTTCCGATTGCCGCCGGGAAGTGGGAAAATCAAGACCGGTTTGCCCGCTGTCGCGGCTTCGCAGATCATGTTGACCGAATCAGAGGTCGCGATAACGGCGTCTGCTTTTTCCAGATAAGCAAAATAGGGGTTCTCTCCATCGCCCGACCACATCTTGTGCGGAAGCGTCTGGAGAGCCTGTTTTAATTTTTCCGTGTTCTCCGGTCCAGTGCGCCGGGAGGTGGTGACCAGGAATTCACAATTGCTGTTTTTGTGAAGCGCGGTTAGTTGTTGGCATAACTTGTCCATCGTCTCAGGGGTAACGTCATAACAACGGTTGGGGCCGCCCACCAAGACGGTCACAACAGGGGAATGAACATCTCGAAGGTCAGCATCAAATTTTTGTTTTTCGGCGTGGAGTTTTTCAGCAGTGATCCGTGTGAGGGATCCCATACTGACAACTACATTTTGCCCGCGCAATTTGTCGTGTTCAGGCACGACTACCAAATCGAAAGAGGACGGATGAATGTTTGGCGTCTGAATATGAACCGTAAAGGTTTGGTTCTGGCTTGCTTTTCGAACGGCGATACAGATCGGGATGGCTTGTCGGCCGCAGGATATGACAAGATCGGGCCAAGGAGGGGTTGCCAGATCTCCGTCTTTCTTGAGAAAACGCAAGGGTGCCAACCAAAGTTGAGGTGGAAGCCATTTCCAGGGTTTGGCTGTTTTGATGCGTTTTACCAGAAATGGGACTTCCATGGCTTCCGCTAAACCAACGCACTGATTCTCCATTCCCGCGCTTCCATCGGTAATGATCCAACAGGATTTGATGGATTTGGGCATATCAGAAGGCATTCAGGCGGTTTCTCCACAATAAACAGACCACTAGTGTGGACTAAAGCTTCTCATTCCTGTCGGTCAAGCCCTTAAATTCGCAAAATCAAACTTTCTAAGCCTTGGCGTTATGCTGTTGTTGTAATAATGTTGCGTGAAATTGATTGTTGGAGACAATTTATGCAACGAGTAAAACTCGATGATATTGATCGGCGTATATTACACGATTTACAGGAAAATGGCCGGATTACGAATGTAGAGCTGGCGAAAAATGCTGGAATATCGGCACCGCCCTGTTTGCGGCGTGTGCGTGCCCTTGAAGAGGCGGGCTATATCGAAGGATATCATGCACAACTGAATTCAGAGAGTCTGGGATTCGGTGTGACGGTTTTTGCGCTGGTTGGCTTGCAAAGTCAGGCCGAAACCGACCTGAACGCTTTTGAAGAACGTGTCCAGCATTGGCCTTTGGTTCGAGAATGTTTCATGTTGGCGGGTGAAAACGACTTTATCTTAAAAGTTGTGGCTAAGGATTGGGATGCCTATCAGCAATTTCTGACCCATGAATTGACAGCTGCACCAAATGTTGAACATGTGAAAACCTCGCTTGGTATTCGCGTGTCCAAGTTTGTACCTGGGGTTCCGGTGAATTTGGAAAATAGTGGTAGTTAAACTCGGAATAAGAAAACTGATTAAAGCATAGGGTCGGGAACAATGGGTCTGTTTGATATTGGGCTTGAACAAAGGCGGGCAAATTATGATCCGCTTTCACCCCTCACATTTTTAGAGCGGTCAGCGTCGGTTTACCCTGACAAGACAGCAATGATCCATGGAGATTGGTCCTATAGCTATTCAGAGTTTTTTGCCCGGTGCAAAAGGTTAGCCAGCGCTCTTTCCAAGCGGGGTATCGGTAAAGGAGACACTGTTTCCATAATTGCGCCGAATATTCCGGCGTTGCTGGAAAGCCATTTTGGCATTCCGGTGACCGGGGCTGTATTAAATGCCCTGAATACCCGGCTGGATGCAGAAACACTTGCCTTCATACTCGATCATTCAGAATGCAAACTCCTTTTTGTTGACCGTGAATTTTCCGAAGTGATGAAACAGGCGCTGTCGCTGGCCACTTGCGCGCCAATCGTCATTGATATTGACGATATTCTCGGCGCTGGCGGTGAGTGCATCGGGGAAATGGACTATGAGGACTTCCTGAAAACAGGGGATGAAGCATTTCCCTGGGCCGGGCCGGATGATGAATGGCAGGCTATTTCTCTGAATTATACGTCAGGCACCACAGGGGATCCCAAAGGGGTCGTCTATCATCACCGCGGCGCCTATCTGGCAGCAACGGGTAATTCGATGTCATGGGACATGGCAAAGCATCCGGTCTATTTATGGACGCTGCCCATGTTCCATTGTAATGGCTGGTGCTTCCCATGGACGATCACCGCAGTTGGTGGTACCCATGTGTGCCTTCGAAAGGTTGAGGCGGACGGTATTTTTGACGCAATGGGGAAATACAAAGTCGATCACATGTGCGGCGCACCCATTGTTTTGTCCATGCTGATCAATACCTCTGATGAAAATAAAGCCAAAGCCCAAAAGGGTATCAAGGTTATGGTTGCTGCGGCGCCCCCTCCTGCGACGGTGTTGGCGGAAATGGATCGTTTGGGGTTTGATGTAACCCATGTGTACGGACTGACAGAATGCTACGGACCGGCAGTTTATTGCGATTGGAATTCCGACTGGAATACAAAATCCGTTGAGGATCGCGCGGCACTGAAAGCCCGTCAGGGGGTCCGGTATCACGCGCTTAGTGAACTGGATGTTCTGGATCCGGAAACCATGAAGCCGGTTCCGCGCGACGGGAACACCATGGGTGAGGTGATGATGCGCGGGAACCTGATCATGAAAGGATATCTGAAAAATCCCAAAACCACCGAAAAAACCTTCGAAGGGGACTGGTTTCGGACTGGCGATCTGGGAGTTATTCACGAGGATGGCTATCTGGAACTTAGAGACCGTTCAAAGGATATCATTATTTCAGGAGGCGAAAACATTTCCACCATCGAAGTGGAGGGTGTTTTATACAAACATCCTGCCGTTCTTGATGTCGCCGTCGTTGCAAGACCGGATGAAAAATGGGGCGAGACACCCTGCGCGTTTGTTACCTTGCGAGAGGGAATGACGGCAACAGACAAAGAAATTATCTCCTTTTGCCGGGATAATATGGCCCATTATAAATGCCCTAAAACAGTGGTTTTTGATGAATTGCCGAAAACATCGACGGGGAAGGTGCAAAAGTTTGTTCTGCGCGAACGGGCGCGAAATCTTTAAGCGTCTTTTGACGTCTATCTGTCCAGATAAGGAAAGGGTGATAGCGTGGCCTGGCTTGGCAAGGGCTAGCCTGTCGTGTTGACCCTGTTATCTATTTTTTAACCAGGAATATTGCATGCTCTTTTAACCACTAACTGCATGCAGGTTAAAGATGATGACCCATTTTCTGGTAACTGAAGAGAATCCCGGCGGGCATAAACTGGAAGAAATACTGGCAATGGTGCGGGCTGATATTGTTAACCGCTGTACCCTTATTGTTGATGATAGTCGTCCGGAAGCACAAGCCGTGCTCGCCAACAATATGAAGATATTAGGATTGCTGACAGATGCTGTCGCATTGGCCGATGACAGCACGCGTATTCTGGACAAGGCTTTTGGGCCTAGTCAGGCGTCAAAAGGGGGGCCACCACGCATTGGTGTCAAAGCGTGATGGCCGTTGCTCTATAGAAAGGCGCGAATGGCGACCCTGACTTCGTCCGCTTTCTCGATCATCTGCATGTGACCACAGTCCTTTAACAGGACTGTTTCGCTGTTCTCAATTGTTTTGATGAGCTTCTGCGCCGCCCGGGGCATTGTCATCATGTCATTTTCACCGAGAATAAACAAAGCAGGGCAGACGACTGAACTGGCCGCGTCGAAACCGCCCTCGTAGCTGTTACAAATGGACAGCCCTTTGTACAATGTGTCGTCCCCTGAATTCTCAACTGTTTTTAATGCATTCCCGATCATCCATAACCCGGGCACTTCTGAGGCTCCGATGTGGGATGGGCGCGCATGTGACCAGTCAATCATCATTTTAAAGGCATCAGGGCTATTTTCTTTCGCCTTGTTAAGAAAGAACTCCCCGACCACCATGGGAAAGGCAACACCGATCATAATCAGATGACTGACCCGGTTGGAATGCCGTCCGGCAATCGAAAGCGCCGTCAGGGCACCCATGCTATGACCGACCAGAACGGCCTCATCAATTTTGGCACAATCCATAAAAGCGACAACCGCATGTGCAAGGTCATCGATACTTGCGGGGATGTCGCCACCGCTTTTCCCGTGGCCCGGTAAATCCAGCGCAAACACATTGTACCCATGATGGGCGAAATAGCGACTTTGCAAGGCCCAAGCCGTATGATCCATCGCGGCACCATGCAAAAAAATCATCGTTGGTTTTTCGGTATCGTAGGCCTGACCACCTGTTGCCGCAAATACTGGTATCTCGTTTACATTTATTTTCATTATTTCCTCGTTACGCAGCGTCTGCTTTTTCAGCAGCTTTCGCAGCCGATCTCAAGCCAAGTTTCAAATCTTTGATCAAGTCATCGGCATCTTCAATGCCCACTGATAGACGGATCATACCTTCTGAAATTCCAGCGGCCTTCAAAGCGTCCTTATCCATTTGCTGGTGGGTCGTGGATGCTGGATGAATAACAAGGCTTTTGGCATCTCCCACATTGGCGAGATGGGAGAATACCTGCAATGCGCCAATAAATGCTTTACCCGCTTCGCGGCCCCCCTTAACAGTGAAGCTGAAAATAGAGCCACAGCCTTTGGGGAACATCTGTTTGGCAAGTTCATGATCTGGATGGTCGGGAAGTTCCGGATAGGAGACGCTTTCCACCGCGTCATTGCCTACGAGGAAGTCAATAACTTTGCGGGCATTCGCGACATGCTTTTCCATTCGAATAGACAGGGTTTCGACACCCTGAAGGATTTGAAAGGCGTTTGTCGGACTAATGCAGGCACCGAAATCACGGATCCCTTCAGTCCGTGCCCGCATCAAGAAGGCAAGGGGACCAAATTCTTCGGCATACTGGATACCATGATATCCTTCATAGGGCTCAGTCATGGTCGGAAATTTGCCGCTTTTTTCCCAGTCAAAATTACCGCTATCAATCAGGGCGCCACCCATTGCAATACCATGTCCGCCCAGAAATTTGGTTGCGGAATGCATTACCAGATCGGCCCCAAATTCAAACGGGCGGCATAGATAGGGAGTGCCAAAGGTGTTGTCGATCAGGAGTGGAATTCCTGCGGCGTGGGCGATGTCGGCGACTTTTCGGATATCGGTCACTTCCAGACCGGGATTACCAAAGGTTTCAGAGATAACCAACCGGGTCTCATCATTGATCGCATCGGCAAAGGCCTGAGTATCCTGCGGATTAACAAATGTCGTATGGATGCCAAACCGCGGCATAGTGTGTTTCAGGAAGTTATAAGTGCCGCCGTAAACGGATCCCGAACAAACAATATGGGCGCCGGCGCTCATCAGGGTAACGATGGCCAGATGAAGGGCCGCATGGCCAGATGCTGTACAGATCGCGCCAATACCCCCTTCCAGGCTGGCCAGACGTTCTTCCAGCACCGCTGTCGTAGGGTTGGACAGTCGTGTGTATATATGGCCCGTCGCTTCCAGATTAAACAATGAGGCAGCATGGTCTGCATCTTTAAACACGTAGGACGTTGTCTGGTAAATAGGAACAGCACGGGATCCGGTAACTGGATCTGGGCGATGACCTGCATGAAGGCTAAGGGTATCGAACTTTAAAAAATTTGGATCTGCCATGTGCTTCCTCTGACTGAATGTATTCTTTTGCTGCAAGCTATACTGAGTGAGAAAACAGGTCCAGATGAAATCAAAAAGCAGGACGGGATTTATCAGGTATCCAATCGGTCGTATATTTAAGAGGAATTTTAGGAGGTTCGCAAAGACATTCTTTTGAAGGGTGCCTTTATTGAAGACGGGCTTAACAAAGATGCTCTCAACAAAGACACGCTTGATAAAGATGTGAAGAAAGAAGTCTCTGAAAATTAGTGAGGGGGCTGCCGGTTAAAGCGCCCCCTCGTTTTGTTTTTAACCTCAACCTGTCAGACTCGACATGTTGGGAGGAATAAAACGATTTATTGAGATAAGAGTCAAGGAGAAGTGTCATAAAAAAATAACAAATATGCTAAAAATATTTCTTGACAAATTCAGGCAAAAAAAGAGCCGCCAGAAGGCGGCTCAAGTCAACAGGGAGGCGTCAAACAGATTGGATGAGATCCAATCGGCAACCAATTTCTCGGCTGCTATAGATAAATTTAGGACCATTTTATTAAATTACAATTAACGAATACAAAAAAAGAGGCATAAACCGTCATTTTTTGAAATAAATGCAAAAAAAGTACACCAACTGCAGCAATAAGCGGGTTCTTTGGATTTAGTTATTAAAAATACTATGGGCTGATGCCGCAGCTTTGGTTTTTGAATCGATCGCTATTTTTGCTTTTTCTATTTCTGAATGAAGTTCTTCAATATAATGCTTCAGTTCTTCAATTGACATTTCGTTTAACTGATCACTCTGAAGGGATTGCAGTATTTGCTTGCTCTCATCACTTGCCATAACGGAATTCCTGAATATTGTATGTATCCCACGCCAGTATGTAGGGGCCATGCTGATAACAAAGTTACGTATCTTCGGATTGTGACAATAACAGAATAAAATGTAGGACCTGGAGAGAAAAATGACTTCCTTACCGACGGAAATGACTGCAATCGAAATCAAGGAGTTTGGCGGGCCAGAAAATCTAATCCCTGCAACGCGTCCAGTACCGTCACCTGAAAATGACGAAATCCTGATTAGGGTTGAGGCCGCGGGCGTGAACAGACCGGATGTCCTTCAGCGGATGGGTGGATATGCACCGCCTCCTGGGGCGTCTGATATCCCGGGGCTCGAAGTGGCCGGAACCGTTGCCGCCGTTGGTAATGGCGTTACAAAATATAAAGTCGGTGATGCTGTCTGTGCATTGGTGGCCGGCGGTGGATATGCAGAATATTGCGTTGCCCCTGAAGCACAATGCCTGGATATCCCGGATGGAATGACTATGGTACAGGCTGCCGCTATTCCAGAAACGTATTTTACGGTTTGGACCAATGTGTTTGACCGGGGCCGTTTGACGGGCGGCGAAACTTTTCTGGTTCATGGCGGCGCCAGTGGAATTGGAACAACCGCGATCCAGCTTGCCAAGTCGGTGGGCGCGCGGGTTTTCGCGACGGCATCAACAGATGAAAAATGCCGTGAAATAGAAGCGCTGGGGGCGGAAAGAGGCATTAACTACAAGACCGAAGATTATGTCGAAGTCGTAAAAGAGCTGACCGATGGAGAAGGGGTGAACCTGATCCTGGATATGGTCGGCGGCGACTATATCCAGCGGAACATCACCGCTTTGGCGGTTGAGGGACGCTTGGTGTATATCGCTTTTCTGGGCGGTCCGAAGGCTGAAGTTAATTTTGCGCCGGTTATGTTGAAGCGGCTGACAATTACCGGTTCTACATTGCGTCCGCAGTCTATTGAAGCAAAGGCCCAAATCGGAAAGAGGCTGGTTGAAAATGTCTGGCCACTTTTATCCGCAGGGACAATTGGACCGATCATTGACAGTACCTTTCCTTTGGCTGAGGCGGAGGCTGCACATCGGAGAATTGATGATTCCGGGCATATCGGGAAAATTGTTCTGACAGTTTCATAGAATTGGTGCAAACTGCATGATTATTGAGAGCCGGCCCTAGACTTCCGGTCGGTTTTCAGCCATATATGCATGTAATAGTGCGAAACGATTGCGGGGTTGTCCCGCCTTCGAGTGAGGAGAAGATATGTCAACGCCGTTGATGCCAAAAGCAACCGCTGTATGGCTGATTGATAACACAATGCTGTCCTTTGAACAGGTTGCAGATTTCTGCGGTCTGCATCGTCTGGAAGTTCAAGCAATTGCAGATGGAGATTCTGCTTTTGGTATTGTTGGTCATGATCCTGTTGCAAATGGTCAGTTGACCCAGGAAGAACTGGATCGTTGTCAAAAAGATAGCAAGGCGCGGCTTGAATTGGCCAAACCTGTCGGAGATGTGCCGCAGCCCCGCAGAAGTGGTGGCAGATACACACCGGTATCCCGTCGTGGCGATCGCCCGGATGCGATTTCCTGGCTGTTGAAATTCCATCCGGAACTTTCAGACGCGCAGATCGGAAAATTGATCGGAACGACGAAAACGACGATCAGCGCCGTGCGAGAGAAAACACATTGGAATGCGCAGGCTATTAAGCCACGTGATCCGGTAAGCCTTGGTATTTGTACACAGCTTGAACTCGACGAATTTGTCAAAAAATCTGCTCATCTGCGGAATGACGATGATCGTGAAAAACTGATGGATGAAGTCGCCGCGAAAGTGGCAGCTGATGCGGCCTCTGTTCCTCTTACGGAATATGAACGCAAGAAAATGCAGATGCAAAAAGAAGAAGAATATAATCCGAAGGCAGATGCGGATGCTGTTTTTGGAAGCAGCAGCAGTTCCAGAAGCGAGGAAAAAGCAAAAGCGGTCAAGAATTTCGAGGATTTGTTTAAATCCAACAAGGACTGACGAGTAAAAATTTAAAAAAAGCCGTGATGTCTTTCACGGCTTTTTTTATGTCTGAATTATGGGCATAGTAGGATCGGACGTAGGGTAAAGAAGTCTCGAACGAATACGAGCACTGCCCGGATTAAACAAAATGGTGGGAGGGACGCTATAATGCCAACCTATGAAGAGGATTTCCAACGGTCACTAACAGATCCTGAGGGGTTTTGGGCGGACGCGGCAAACGAGTTGAAATGGTCTAAGAAGTGGGATCAGGTGCTGGATGATTCAAAGTCTCCGTTTACCCGTTGGTTTCCTGGGGGAGAGCTGAATACCTGCTATAACTGCCTGGACCGGCATGTCGAAGAAGGCCGTGGAGAGCAAACAGCGCTGATCTACGATAGTCCCATGACAAATCTGGTCGAGAAATTCAGTTATCGTCAACTGACAGAAATCGTCGCCCGGTTTGCAGGGGGGCTTGCTTCCCTTGGTATTAAGAAGGGAGATCGGGTCATCATCTATATGCCGATGGTCCCTGAAGCGGCTATTGCGATGCTGGCTTGCGCCCGTATCGGTGCAATCCACTCGGTTGTTTTTGGTGGCTTTGCGGCCAAGGAATTGGCAACCCGAATTGATGATGCCAAACCGGTTGCCATAATTGCAGGATCCTGCGGGTTGGAGCCGGGGCGGGTTGTTGAATACAAACCTCTGTTGGATGAAGCCATCGAACTGTCGGCCCATAAACCAGAGAACTGCGTTATTCTTCAGCGTCCTGAACTAAAAGCTGATTTGATCCCCGGCCGAGACGTGGAATGGAAAGCCCTTGTCGCGGAGGCAGATCCGGTCGATTGTGTTCCTGTTGCCGCAACGGATCCGTTATATATTCTGTATACGTCTGGAACAACAGGGGTGCCCAAGGGGGTTGTTCGTGATAATGGCGGTCATGCTGTCGTGCTTAAATGGTCGATGAAGCATGTTTATGACATTGATCCGGGCGAAGTATTCTGGGCAGCCTCCGATGTGGGCTGGGTGGTCGGACATTCCTACATTGTCTATGCCCCCCTGCTTCATGGCTGTACCACTATTTTGTTTGAGGGGAAACCTGTGGGTACGCCTGATGCAGGCACCTTTTGGCGGGTTATTCAGGACCATAACGTCAAGGCCCTGTTTACGGCCCCCACGGCCTTTCGCGCGATTAAACAGCAGGACCCGGAAGGGAAACTGGTTGGCAACTATGATCTAAGCCATTTCAAAACCCTTTTCCTGGCGGGCGAACGAGCGGATCCTGACACAATTATTTGGGCGCAGGAGACCCTTCAGGTGCCTGTGCTCGACCACTGGTGGCAGACAGAGACAGGTTGGCCCATGGGGGCGAATTGTGCGGGATATGGTATCAAACCGGTGAAGTTGGGTAGCCCAACGCTTCCGGTTGCGGGATACGATATCCAGATTATTGATGAAGAAGACCCGTCAAAACAAATGCCCGCGGGTGAAATTGGTGTCATTGCTGTCAAGCTGCCGTTACCGCCGGGGACCTTGAAAACCTTATGGGAAAATGATGAAGGGCTTATCAAATCCTACATGAGTGAAATACCTGGTTATTATAAAACGGGCGATGCGGGATATATTGATGAGGACGGCTATCTGTTTATCATGGCGCGTACTGATGACATCATCAATGTTGCGGGTCATCGATTATCTACGGGCGGAATGGAAGAAGTGCTTGCTGGGCATAAAGATGTTGCCGAATGCGCCGTCATCGGCGCAAAGGATCAATTGAAGGGACAAATTCCTATGGGATTTGTGGTCTTGAACGCCGGTGTCAATCGTCCGGATGCTGATATCGTGAAGGAATTGGTAACACGGGTTCGCGAAAAAATCGGGCCTGTTGCAGCGTTCAAAGAGGCGATGATTGTTAATCGTTTACCCAAGACCAGGTCGGGTAAAATTTTGCGCGGCATTATGAGAAAGATTGCAGACGGTGAGCCTTACAACCCTCCGGCAACCATTGATGATCCGGCGATCCTGGACGAAATCACTGAAATTCTTAAGAAAATCGGGTATCCAAAGCAGTAATATTGCTGGAAACGAGCCAAACAAAAAAGCCCCGTTTTACACGGGGCTTTTTTTTCGTCCTACAGTCAGATTAGACATATTTGACTTCAAGAATTTCGTAAGCTTTTGAGCCGCCGGGCGTTGTGACTTCAACACTGTCGCCCTGCTCTTTATTGATCAACGCGCGTGCAAGAGGAGCCCGAATGGAGAGGCGACCTTCTTCAATATTGCTCTCATCCTCACCAACGATCTGATAGGTCGTTTCTTCATCGGTGTCTTCATCGACAATCAGAACGGTCGCACCAAACTTGATTTGACCACCCGTAATGGCGGCGACGTCGATAACTTCCGACCGTCCAAGCTTGTCTTCCAGTTCCGCGATGCGACCCTCGATGTGAGACTGCTGCTCTTTTGCAGCATGATATTCTGCATTTTCCGAAAGGTCACCATGCTCGCGTGCTGTGGCAATTGCCTGAATAACAGCTGGGCGTGAGTTGGACTTAAGGTTTTTCAGTTCTGCTTCCAGCCGGTCGAAACCGGCGGCAGTCATAGGTAATCTTTCCATAAAATCTCTGTTTACGCTATCACGCAAATGCTCTCTTGTTGCGTCTGATGTTTGAGACGCATCGTGTTAATGCTCTTTTCGTTTGCACAAAGAGTTAAGAATAGGATTGAAGTGGATTGACTTCAAGTGTTCCTGACTTAATTTTCTCAATTGCCATTGCAGATGCTCTGGCGCCAGCGATTGTCGTCGAGTATGGCGTCTTCATTACAAGGGCTGTGTGGCGAATATCATAACTGTCTTTTAGAGCCTGTACACCCTCAGTTGTATTAATAACCATTGCGATTTCTCCATTTTTCATGAGATCAACAATGTTGGGGCGTCCTTCCATCACTTTATTGATGCGAGAGACATCTATTCCGTTTTCTTCGAAATAGGCGGCTGTACCGGCTGTTGAGACAAGACTGAAGCCAAGTTCTACGAGCTTTAAGGCGACGTCTTTGACCAATGGTTTATCCAGATCTTTCACAGAAATGAATACGTTGCCCGATGTTGGTAAAACGACCCCTGCGGCCATCTGTGATTTCAGGAAAGCAGAAGCAAAGTCTTTATCTATGCCCATGACTTCACCAGTAGAGCGCATCTCCGGTCCGAGAATAACGTCAACGCCCGGGAACCGTGCAAACGGGAATACCGCTTCCTTGACCGTAACATGATCAAGCGTTTTTTCTTCAAGGTTAAAGGATGCAAGTGTTTCGCCAGCCATGATCCGTGCTGCAATTTTAGCAATCGGATAGTTGATGCTTTTTGCAACAAAAGGAACTGTCCGGCTTGCTCTTGGATTGACCTCCAGGATGTAGACGGTGCCTTCTTTAACCGCAAACTGAACATTCATCAGTCCGACAACATTGAGGGCAATCGCCAGCGATTCAGATTGTTTGCGAATTTCAGCGATGGTTTCTTCGCTTAATGTGTAGGGCGGTAGGGCACAGGCACTATCACCGGAGTGAATGCCCGCTTCTTCGATATGCTCCATAATGCCGGCAACATACACGTCTTTGCCGTCACAGAGGCAATCAACGTCAACTTCAATGGCGTTCTGAAGATAGCCGT
Organism: Sneathiella sp.; assembly: GCF_047631475.1. Classification (GTDB taxonomy): domain Bacteria; phylum Pseudomonadota; class Alphaproteobacteria; order Sneathiellales; family Sneathiellaceae; genus Sneathiella. Next base: position 37,274 of record NZ_JBLHZT010000005.1, read on the forward strand.
CAATCAAGACAGGATTTTCGCCAGACACCTGAACAGCTTCTGTCATGTACCGGTTCAAGGCGTCATCACTGCGCACAATTTCCATCGCACGGCCGCCAAGAACATAGGATGGGCGGACAACGACGGGATAGCCAATTTTATGGGCTGCTTCAAACGCTTCTTCAACTGAGCGCGCAATACCATTTTCAGGCTGGACCAGCCCCAATTTATGGAGGAGTTGCTGAAAACGTTCGCGGTCTTCAGCCAGATCAATCGCATCCGGACTTGTTCCCAAAATCGGAACGCCCGCCGCTTCCAGGCCGGCGGCAAGCTTCAGGGGTGTTTGCCCACCAAACTGCACGATAACACCGTGCAGACTTCCGTTGCTTTGCTCTTTTCTGATAATCGCAAGGGTATCTTCGATCGTCAAAGGCTCGAAATACAATCGATCCGATGTGTCATAGTCGGTGGACACAGTTTCCGGATTGCAATTGACCATAATGGATTCGTAACCTGCGTCTTCCATGGCATAGGCTGCATGAACGCAACAATAGTCAAATTCAATCCCCTGACCAATCCGGTTCGGGCCGCCGCCCAGAATGATGACTTTCTTCCGGTCGGTTGGCATTGCTTCGCAGACCGCCGGATCCCATTCATTTCCTTCAAACGTGGAATATAAATAGGGAGTTTGCGAGGTAAATTCACCTGCACAGGTGTCGATTTTCTTGTAGACCGGCTGGACGTCGAGGGTGGCGCGTAAAGCGCTGACTTCTTCCGCGGTTTTTCCTGAAATTTCAGCAAGACGCGCGTCCGAAAAGCCCATTTTTTTAAGGGTCAGCAATCCGCCCTTGTTGGTCGGAAGGCCTTTTTCACGAACCGCTTCCTCAGCAAGAACCAGGCTTTCAATTTGTGAGAGAAACCAGGGTTCAAACTTGCTGGACGCTCTGATCTCTTCAAATGTCAGGCCGGCCCGGAAGGCCTGTGCAATATTTAGAAGCCGATCAGGTGTGCTTTTAGCAAGCACGTTCATGATGCCTTGTTTGTCGTCGCCAATGGCGGTCTCGTTCAGACCGGTCAAGCCGGTTTCAAGGGACCGCAGGGCTTTTTGCAGGGATTCCTGAAAAGTCCGTCCGACAGCCATGGCTTCGCCCACCGACTTCATCGCAGTGCCAAGGATAGCTTCCGCGCCTTGGAATTTTTCGAATGTAAAGCGCGGGATTTTGGTGACGACATAGTCGATCGTTGGTTCGAAAGACGCAGGCGTGGACCCCGTGATATCATTGTCTAGTTCATCCAGCGTGTATCCAACAGCCAGCTTTGCCGCAATTTTGGCGATCGGAAAGCCTGTTGCTTTTGACGCCAGAGCACTGGAACGAGACACCCTTGGGTTCATTTCGATAATAATCAGGCGCCCATTTTCAGGATTTACGGCAAATTGAACGTTTGACCCGCCTGTTTCAACACCGATTTCCCGAAGGACCGCCAAAGATGCGTTCCGCATGATCTGGTATTCTTTGTCCGTCAGCGTCAGGGCTGGCGCGACTGTAATGGAGTCGCCGGTATGAACGCCCATTGGGTCAACATTTTCAATGGAACAGATAATGATACAGTTGTCCGCCTGATCGCGGACAACTTCCATTTCATATTCTTTCCAGCCAACAATGCTTTCTTCGACCAGCACTTCCGTTGTTGGAGACGCGTCCAGACCAGAAGCGATAATTGTTTCAAATTCTTCACGGTTATAAGCGATACCGCCCCCTGTGCCGCCCATCGTAAAGGAGGGGCGAATAATGCAGGGAAGTTTGACTTCCTCAAGAACGGTCCACGCTTCTTCAAGACTGTGTGCAACCGCACTTATCGGCATGTCGAGGCCAATTTTCATCATGGCAGTCCGGAATTTATCCCGGTCTTCTGCCTTTGAAATAGCTTCGCGGTTGGCGCCAATCAGCTGAACGTTGAGACGATCAAGCGCGCCGCTCTCGGCCAGCGCAAGTGCTGTATTCAGGGCCGTTTGTCCACCCATTGTTGGCAGAAGAGCGTCTGGTTTTTCTTTTTCCAGAATTTTCTCGACAACCTCAGGGGTGATCGGCTCGACATAGGTCGCGTCGGCCAGACCAGGGTCTGTCATGATCGTGGCCGGATTGGAGTTGACCAGAATAACCCGGTACCCTTCTTCTTTCAGCGCCTTGCAGGCTTGAGTTCCGGAATAATCAAACTCACAGGCCTGACCGATAATAATCGGTCCGGCGCCAATGATCATAATGGACTTGATATCGGTACGTTTAGGCATGTGCGTCCACCATATCTACAAAGCGTTGGAAAAGGTAATGGCTGTCCTGCGGTCCGGGACTTGCTTCCGGATGGTACTGGACAGAGAAGACAGGCTTGCCATCCAGAGAGATCCCCTCAACGACACCGTCAAACAAAGACTTGTGGGTTTCGGTCACTCCGGCGGGCAGACTTTCGCGTTTCACCACGAAGCCATGGTTCTGCGATGTGATTTCCACCTTCCCGGTGGTCAGATCCTTTACCGGCTGGTTAGCGCCTCGGTGTCCCTGCTGCATTTTCACTGTCTGCGCCCCAACCGCCAAGGCAAGCATTTGGTGTCCTAGACAAATACCAAAGGTTGGAATGCCGCTTTCAATGCAGTCTTTAATAACTGGTACAGCATATTTCCCTGTCGCTGCAGGATCCCCTGGCCCATTTGCCAGAAAAATGCCGTCAGGGTTATGCGCCTTGATATCCGCAAAGGTAGCCGATGCCGGAACAACCGTAATTGAACAACCAAGAGAGGCAAGGCATCTCAGAATATTCCGTTTCACACCATAATCGACAGCTACGATGTGTCGTTTAGGGGATTGCTGCTCGCCAAAGCCGTCGTTCATTGTCCAGTTGGTCTCGGTCCAAGTATAGCTTTCTTTGCAGGAGACTTCCTTGGCAAGATCCATTCCTTCAAGACCGGGCCATTCGGCCGCCTTCTTCTTAAGGGCTTCAATATCAAATTTGCCCTCAGGATCAAAAGCGATGATACCGTTCGGGGCGCCGCTTTCTCGAATGACGTGGGTGAGGCGGCGAGTATCGATACCGGCAATGCCCGTCAGCCCCCGCGCTTTCAGCCAATCGTCAAGGTCGCCAACAGCGCGCCAGTTTGCAGGGTCTGTAATATCCGCCCGGATTATCAATCCGCCTGCTGCGATACCTGCGGTTTCGATGTCTTCCACGTTAAAACCGACATTCCCAATATGGGGGAATGTAAAGGTAATCAATTGTCCGGCAAACGATGGGTCTGTCAGGCTTTCCTGATAACCTGTAATGGAGGTGTTAAAGCAAACCTCTCCGATCGTTTCGCCTGTTTGTCCAATTCCAAAGCCATGGAATATGGTGCCGTCACCGAGCACGAGCAGGGCCGTCGGCGTCCGCTCTGCATGTAATTGTGTAATATTAATCGATTTAGACATGACTATAGGGACCCCCTGCGATACTGCTGGGCCGCTTCCTTCCGCCGATATTGATATTGACGCGGGACATTAAGCGAAACAGCATTTAAGGTCAAGTTCTCGTTTGCAAAAATTTCCCTTTAAAAACAATGACTTACATAAAAAATTTGGTTTGCTATAATTCGACCATTGAGTTAGTATGGCTCCTTTCTTCACAATAGTTTAATGAATTATGTTACGCACCAGATTGAAAGACTCTTTAAAAGAGGCAATGAAATCAAAGGATAAGCGGAAAGTTTCCACTTTGCGTTTGATTTTGGCTACCCTCAAAGACAGGGATATCGCAGGCCGGGAGAAGGGATCTGAAGATGGAATCGGCGAAGATGAGATTCTCCAGATGCTGACCACTATGGTCCGTCAGCGCCGCGAGTCCGTCAAAGCCTACGAAGAAGGCGGCAGAATTGATCTGGCGACTTCTGAGCAGGAAGAAATCGAGATCATCTCCGAATATCTGCCTAAGCAGTTTGGCGAGGACGAGACAAAAAAAGCAGTTGAAGAAACCATCGCCGAAATTGGCGCTGTTGGACTTAAGGATATGGGTAAAACCATGGGTGCCTTAAAAGCCAAATATGCAGGACGCATGGATTTCTCGAAAGCCAATGCATTTGTAAAAGCAGCGCTGGGGGCGTAAAGTCATCCGGTATTGCTGCTGAAGTTCTTTTCGGCTTTTCATTGGAGACTAAATGGCTTTTCCACCACATTTTCTGGAGGAAATAAAAGCGCGCGTCGGTTTATCGGACCTTGTCGGCCGACGCACAAAGCTGACCAAAAAGGGGCGGGAATATTCTGGCCTCTGTCCCTTTCACAATGAAAAATCCCCTTCTTTTACAGTGAACGAAGAAAAAGGCTTCTACCATTGCTTTGGTTGTGGGGCCCATGGGGATCATGTCGAATTCGTCAAGCAGACCGAGGGCGTCTCTTTTCCGGAAGCCATCGAAAGGCTCGCCGATCTGGCTGGTTTGCAAATGCCGGCGCAGGATCCGTATGAAAAGCAGCAGCAGCAAAAGTCGGCGACACTCCACGAGGTAATGGATCTCGCTGCAAAATGGTTTTCCTCACAGCTAGCCTCACAGGCAGGGGCCGGCGCCCGCGCCTATCTGGAACGCCGTAAGGTTTCTGATCAGGCGGTTAGTCAGTTTGGCATTGGGTTCGCCCCATCAGCAAGAACCGCCCTGAAAGAAGCATTGCATGCCCGCGGGGTTACTGAAAACCTGATGATGGAGGCCGGGCTTATCATTAAGCCTGAGGATGGCCGACCTTCATATGATCGGTTCAGAGATAGATTGATGTTTCCAATTGGCGACCGGCAGGGCCGTGTCATTGCTTTTGGGGGACGGGCGCTGGGCGATGCGCCAGCAAAATATCTAAACTCACCGGATACGCCGCTTTTTCACAAAGGACATATTCTCTACAATATGGCGTCTGCACGGCGCAAAGCATTTGATGCCGGGAATGTCATCGTGGCCGAAGGGTATATGGATGTCATTGCTTTGGCAGAGGCTGGGTTTGAACAGGCTGTGGCCCCTCTTGGGACAGCGGTAACCGAGGATCAGCTTCGCATTTTATGGAAGATGGCTCCTGAACCTATTATGTGTCTCGATGGGGATGCTGCTGGATGGCGAGCTGCGCAACGGACCTCGGAACGGGCGTTGCCTCTGTTAATGCCGGGCAAATCCCTGCGATTTGCGTTGCTGCCGGAAGGTGTGGACCCAGATGATCTGATCAAGTCTGAAGGGCCGGGGGCGATGGCCGATATCCTGAACAAAGCTCTACCGCTTTCTGAATTGCTGTGGAAAAAAGAGCTGGAAGGGCATGCTGTTAAAACGCCCGAGCAAAAGGCTGCCTTTGAGCGATCTCTCATGTCTTTATGCGATCAGATGGAAGATCAGACTGTTCGCGATTACTATATAAAGCATTTTAAGGATCGTTTATGGCGTTGGAGCCGCGAGCAGTCGTTTCAGCAAAAGGGTTCTTATTCGGCAGGTAAAAAACCGGAGCGATTCGGGAGATTCGCGAATCAAAAGAATAAATTTGGAAAAAACCAAGTCGCGGAAACCCCGATTGCCAAGTCAACGAAGATGGGCCGCCGGGAAGAATTATTGCTCTTAACCGTCGTTAACCACCCGGAAATACTGGAAAGTTACTTTGATGAATTTGCCGCGATTCAACTTTTTTCGGCTGATCTTGACAGGCTCCATAATGCAATCATAGAAATTGCAACTTCCGAATCAGATCTTGACTACGATAGGATGAAGCACCACTTAACCAAACGTAGTCTTTTTAGCGTGGTGGAGAAGTTTAGTAAGGACACATCTGGGAGCCTTGACTGGTTCGCAGAGAAAGACGCCGCTTTGGAAGATGCTACACAGGGTTGGTTGCATTTGGTGGCACGATATGAGCGCGTGAAGTTAGAGCAGGATCTGAAAGTAGCGCAAAAAAATTTAGAACAGGATGTGACACGCGAAAATCTCGACCGTTTGAAGCTTGCGCAAAAAGCTCTGCAGGAAGCAGAGGGAAATGAAGCGGATCTTGATGGTTTTGGAGTGGCATCTGGCCGGAATACCGGATTTTAAAGATTAGGTACGGCGTCGGGCTTTGGGTCTGATGTCGGTACAATTCAGGAGTTAGAACTATATGGCCATGAAAAGTGCAGAAGCAGCGGAAGCGCCGGAACAACGGGAAGATGCACCAGATAGCCCGCTGATCGATGCCTCGCAGGCTGCTGTTAAAAACATGCTGGCAAAGGCAAAAGAAAAAGGCTTCGTGACATTTGACGAGCTTAACGAAGTTTTGCCGCAGGACCAGATGTCGTCCGAGCAGATCGAAGACACAATGTCTTTGCTTTCAGAAATGGGCATTAACGTCGTCGAGAATGACGAAGCAGGTGAAGAAGCCTCTTCGAACGAAAATGAAGAAACTTCTGACGAAAAAGTTCCTGAAAAACCAGCTGACAAACCAACTACGACAGGGGACCGCACGGACGACCCCGTTCGCATGTATCTTCGTGAGATGGGAACGGTCGAATTGCTGTCTCGTGAAGGCGAGATTGCGATTGCCAAGCGTATAGAAGCTGGCCGCGGCAAAATGATTGGCGCGATTTGTGAAAGTCCGCTGACCATTCGGGCAATTCTTAACTGGCGCGAATTGATGCTGCAAGAGCAGTTGCTGCTTCGGGATGTGATCGATCTGGACGCCACTTACGGAGCGGGTGCTGCGGCTGAAAAGGCATTGCAGGAAGGCTTCGATGAAGACGCCGACGATGATTTGCCTGCCGCGGATTTGAGCGATAGTGATGATTCATCCGACGACGATGATGATGAGAGCGAAGAACAGGAAGTTGATGAAGACGGCAACCCTGTTCAGCGCGAAGATGATGACGCAGACGACGCCGAAGAAAACACCATGTCGCTCGCGGCGCTGGAAGAAACGCTGAAGCCTCAGGTCTATGAGCGGTTTGATGAAATCGCGAAAACATATAAAAAACTTCATAAGCTTCAGGAGGCCCGTTTGACGGCTGCAATGGAGAATGAAGCCGTTCCTGCAACGCAGGAAAAGAAATATGACAAGCTGAAAAATGAGTTGGTAAAATTGATGGATGATGTCCATCTGACCAATAATCGGATCGAGGCTCTTGTTGACCAGCTCTACGGCATCAATCGCCGGCTTATGAGCCTGGAGGGTAAACTGCTGCGGTTGGCTGAACGTAACAAAGTCGCGCGGACAAGTTTTCTCGAAAATTATTTTGGCTCGGAACTGGACCCGAACTGGGTGGAAAAAGTTTCCAAACTGAAAGCCAAAGGGTGGAAAGATTTCACCGGAAATGAACTGAGCGGTATTAACGAAATTCGCGGTGAGATTATCAAGATTTCATCAGAATTTGGTATGCCGATGACTGAATTCCGCCGGATTGTCAGTACAGTGCAGACCGGTGAAAAAGAAGCCAGCCGTGCGAAAAAAGAGATGGTAGAGGCCAACCTGCGACTGGTGATCTCTATTGCGAAAAAATACACAAACCGCGGCCTGCAGTTCCTTGACCTTATTCAGGAAGGTAACATTGGTTTGATGAAAGCCGTGGATAAGTTTGAGTATCGCCGCGGCTATAAATTCTCAACCTATGCGACCTGGTGGATCAGGCAGGCGATTACACGTTCGATTGCGGATCAGGCGCGGACAATCCGTATTCCGGTCCACATGATCGAAACGATTAATAAGCTGGTTCGGACTTCCCGTCAGATGCTTCACGAAATTGGCCGGGAGCCAACACCGGAAGAGCTTGCTGTTAAATTGGGCATGCCGCTTGAAAAAGTGCGCAAGGTCATGAAAATTGCGAAAGAGCCGATTAGTCTTGAAACACCGATTGGTGATGAAGAAGACAGTCATCTGGGCGATTTTATTCCCGATGAGAATGCAGTGCAGCCTCTTGATGCGGCCATTCAATCAAACTTGCGCGAAACAACGACCCGCGTTCTGGCTTCTTTGACGCCGCGTGAAGAACGGGTTCTTCGCATGCGTTTCGGTATCGGCATGAATACGGATCACACGCTGGAAGAAGTCGGTCAGCAGTTCTCGGTTACCCGTGAACGTATTCGCCAGATTGAAGCGAAAGCACTTCGCAAGCTGAAGCATCCAAGCCGGTCCAGAAAGCTTAGAAGTTTCCTGGATACTTAAAATCAACAAGGCGACCTGAAAAAAGCGAACCAAACAACGGTTCGCTTTTTTTGTGGTTGGTGCGTTTCAGGAATTGCTTCTTTCTTCTGAACGCTGTAAATAATCACGAAACGGGACGTGTCTCGTTTTGTTAGCGCGTAAGCGCTTCGGTGGGCCTGTAGCTCAGTTGGTTAGAGCCGACCGCTCATAACGGTCTGGTCGCAGGTTCGAGTCCTGCCGGGCCCACCACTCCTTATTTTCTTTTGACTTTTCAATTAAGCCGCTGTCAGTCCAAATTTCCGGACCTCGCTGATCCATTTTTCCACATGGCCTGATTTAGGGTGGCTCGCGCCAGCGAAAAAGCTGACCCGGGTTGGCTTGATGCCGACAAATCCAAGAATTTGATCCTGCAACTGCCGTAGGGCAGCATTGCGATAAATCCAGCGCATAAACCAGCCCGGCGTGTCCGAAGTCATAATAATCCGACCTGTTCTACCGGTCAGGAGGGGCTGGGGCATTCCAAGCCAATTGGTTGTGCGCGTATCAAAGGTTCGGCCGGGAAGAAAGGCTCGATCGATCAGGCCTTTTAGCTTAGCTGGAAACCCACCCCACCAAAGGGGGGTTGTTAAAACGAGATGTTCACTCCAACTCAGATCCTGAAGAACCTGCTCGAGGGCGGCTTCAAGGGGTTTGTGTTTTTCAAATCCGCCGAAACCATAATCCGGATCAAAATCCAAATCGCACAGATGGGTTAGCCGAACATCATGACCTGCATCGCGCGCTGCGTTAGCATAGGCTTCCGCCAATGTCCTGTTTAGTGAGTTGGTGGCCGGGTGACCGTTGAGGATGTAGATCCGTTTCGCGTCCATGGCATATATCCTTATAATTGACCGTGGTCAATTTACTAATCATTAAAATGACCACGGTCAATAGTTAATTTGACTATGGTCAATTTTTCTGTCATAAGCAGGCATGACAAGAGCAACACAAAAAAGAACATTACAAACCCGTGCCCGACTGGTTGCAGCCGCTGAAGAAATCATAAAGGAAGACGGCTTTGAAGCGTTGCGGGTTGAGCAGGTAGTGCTGCGCGCCGGAACAGCGAAGGGAACATTTTTCTCCCATTTTAAAGATAAGGATACACTGATGGATCTCATCATCGGTGCTCGTATTGATGGTTATCTGGATGATTTACAGGCGATGGCGCCGCCACAAAATGTTGAAGAATTTGTCGAGGCGGTGATTCCGCTTTGCGAGTTTATGACATGCGAGCGATATGTTTTTGATGTGATTTTGCGGTATTCCGGGGCTGCCGGAATTGCCGAAATTGGTCCGATCGCGGCAACCTTTGAGCGATCCATTCATGTTTTCGCCGGATGGTTTGAGCGTTCTGGCTTCCGACGGGATGTATCCTCTGTTCTTCTGGCGGAGGGCGTTCAGGCGTTTGCTACTCAGGCAATGGCGCTGCGTTTTTGTGCCCGGCACGGGGATCAGCCATTGCGCCAGCAATTGGAAGTCTATATGCGGGCTTGGCTATTGCCGCCCGCTGTGCCCCTTCACCAACAATAACATCGTTTGAAAACTCCTTCACGATAGAATAAGAATATTCCCTGACCAATCCGTATTTGGCTGGATCCGCAGCAAGAAGGTTTGTTGACGGCAGGCTATGATCATTACATAAAATTAACGAAATTTACCTATACTCTTTAGTCATAAAACTTAGTGGTGTTTAGGCCAATGCCGACACCCCGAAAAGTTTGGCAGAAATAAAGTTTTCTGTTGCAATGGGAAGAATGAAAACGAGTGTCTGAAAACCGGAGAAAACGTTACTTGCACGGCGGGTTTATACTGTGGGCAGCTACTTTTTTGGCACTTACAGGAGCTCTTTTTTACTACGTGCAATTCTCATTGAGAGAGGTAGAGGAAAGCCTACCTGTTCCGGTGCTCTACGAGCAGATGATCGTAGATCAATTTTATTCTCAGACATATGAAGCAATCGAACAGCTGGAACGTGGCGATGAGTTGGATGGCAAGGCTCAACTAGAACTCCTACGGTCAGTGTTATACACCCTATCAAGTCAAAAATCTGATCTTCAATCAGCGGTCAGCCTTGGTTTTGACCAGCAGGTTTCTGTAGAATACAGCTTGGGCGCGATTGCAAAATCCGTTTCAGTTCAAATCGATAGTTTGCGCAGCATTGTCGCCCGCGAGAACCCAGAGGAATACGGTATCGCTTTTGACGATATTGCCGCTGGATTGAGAGAGATTCTCAAAACTGCCGCTGTTCTTCAGGACAATGCACTCGATTTAGCGGTAAGTGAACTTCACCGCCAAGCTGAAAAGGTTCAGGAATTTCGAAACAGTATGCGGGTGGTCTTCGTCGCTGTTTTCCTGATGGCTGCTGGCATGGTCTATTTTGCTTATTTGCGTCATCGGGCGCGAAAAGGCTTGGAAAAAAGTCAGTTGCGCCATCGTCGTATTTTTGAAAATGCGACGGAAGGGATCTATCAGTTGACCCTATCAGGCGAGATTCTCGACGTGAATCCTGCATTGGCCAATTTGCTGGGATATCAGGATCCGATCGCGCTTCTCAAAAGTCACAAGCCGGATTTTGAAAGCCTGTACAGAGAACCTGCTGTTGCAAGAAAGCATCTTGAAAAATTGCGCACTGGGCAGAATTTGCTGGATCAGGTCCATCGCTGGACGAAAATCGATGGAGGGTATGTCTGGGGGGCGGTCAATGCCCATCCTGTCTTTGATGAAAATGGGCAGATTGAATATTTTGAAGGCACCTTTACGGATATGACAGCGCGGGTTGAGGCAGAGTTGAGCTTGAGAAAAGCAAAGGAAGCCGCGGAACTTGCAAATGGTGCAAAATCGGTTTTCCTTGCAAATATGAGCCATGAGCTACGAACCCCGCTTAATGCTATTATCGGCTTTTCAGAATTGATAAAATCCGAAGTCTTTGGAAGTCTGGGGCACGAAAATTATAAAGAATATGCGCGGGATGTGCATTCTGCGGGTGAACATTTGCTTCAGGTCATTAATGATATTCTTGATGTGGCGAAAATTGAAGCCGGTCAAATGCAGTTGCAGGAACGGGAAATCAACATTGTGAATTCTGTTGATACCTGCTTCAGGATGCTGTCGGTTCGCGCTGATCAGGCTGGTGTTAGCCTAAAAAGTGAAATTCCAGCCGACATCCCTAACGTGATTGCGGATGAAACGCGGATCAAGCAGATCTTGGTCAATCTGGTCAGTAACGCCGTTAAATTTATGGAAAATAACGGGACTGTAATTGTAAAGGCATTTGTAAAGCCGGATGGGTGTTTGGCCCTGCAGGTGATTGATACCGGGATTGGTATTGCTGATGCAGATATCCCCCGCGTTCTTTCACGTTTCGGGCAGGCGCAAAATTCATACGCCCGCGCGTCTGAGGGGACAGGGCTGGGCCTCACATTGGTACAGCTGATCGCCGAAATTCATGGAGGAACCTTTAAGTTGGAAAGTGTGCTGGGCGTTGGAACGACCTGTACGGTTATTCTGCCCGCCTCCCGAATAGTGCCGATACAGGTGCGGGCATAATCTCAGTTCAAAATTCCAGAGCGGAATATTGCAAGCGCTACGACAATGATCATTAGGACGGCGAGAAATTGGTTGATCCGGCTCATAAGCTTTTCTGATTTAACATGCTTGTGGACAAGGGCTCCGGCAAAAACCCAAACTGAATTAAGAACCACGCCGGTAAGGCTGAAGACAATCTGGATTGTTACAAGCTGGATGATCTGCGCTTTGCCGGGATCCACAAACTGAGACAAGGCAGCAATCATCATAACCCAAGCTTTTGGATTAAGAGGATGGATCAGGCAACCAGAAAAATAGCCCGGTTGTTCCAGAGCTTCGCCAGATTTGGGTTTTTGAAACGCAATCTTATAAGCCAGATAGAGAATGTAGCCAGCAGACAATACGAGAAACGTCGTTTTTAGGGCGGGGAAGTTTGCAAATAAGGTGCCGACACCGACAGCCACGCCGATCCCTACAAGAACAAATCCCGACAAAGTGCCAAAAAGAAATGGAACTGATTTCCGATATCCAAAACGGGCACCGGAAGCCATTAAGGCCATATTGGCCGGCCCGGGAGAACCCACCATGGATACAGCAAAGAAAAAAACAAGTGCGATTGTCTCTATTGGCATGGCAATAATCCTTGATACAAAACTAATTGTCTTTATATTGTCTCTGTAATTGGTGTGTCAAAAATTATATTGTATCTACTACAATTTGGGGGAAGTATGGCTAAATCGGGCGAGATCGTGGACCGGCTGCTGACGAAAATCGGCTCAGGCGAACTGGCACCAGGGGACCGTTTGCCCACCCACAGAGAGCTGGCTTGGGATATGAAATGCAGCGTGGGGACCGTTACACGGGCTTATGCAGAGCTTGAGCGCCGTGGCATCGTTTATGGACAGGTTGGGCGTGGCACCTTCGTTTTTGGTACAGGCCGCGATAAGCAGGAGATTGGATCGGGCATGTTTATGCCAACGACGGATAATACGCGTCAGGAGCCGGATCAGCTGATCGATCTGTCGCTTAACCGCTTTTATCATCCGCAAATGGAGATGGCTTATAAGCAGGCGTTAGAGCAGGTTTCCAAAAACTTTAATGTTGAAGATTATAGCCGGTATTTTGATTGTCGGGGGCGCCCAGTGGATGCCGCGGCAGCACAGGAATGGATGAAGCCCCTCATCGGGCCAGTGGAAAAGAGGAATATCCTCATCACACAAGGGGCACAGTCTGGATTATTTTTAGCGATGTCCGCTTTGGCGAATTCCGGGGATAGTATTGCTACTGAGGAATTTGGGTATCCGGGCATCAAGGCAGCGGCTCAAGAGCTTGGTTTGCGGATTAGTGCTATTGAAATGGATGATTTGGGAATGATCCCAGAGGCGTTCGAGAGTGTTGCTAAGCGTGGTAAACTCAAAATTCTGGTGACAGTGCCAACGAATCATAATCCAACGGGATCAACTCTATCCCTTGATCGGCGAAAGAAAATTGTCACGATTGCCAGAGAGCACCATATTTCGATCGTCGAGGATGGTGTTTACAATCCTTTGCAGCGTAATCGTTTACCGTCCTTTTGGGAATTGGCTCCTGATATATCCTTGTATTTGACCAGTTTTTCTAAGCTATTCAGTCCCGGACTAAGGGTTGGCCATATTGTTGCACCCGATAAGCTGATCCCCAGATTAGTGAATAGGATGACGGTCATAAACTGGATGACATCTCCGCTTACTCTGGATGTGGTGAACATGCTTTTGAAAATGGGAACGCTCTATCAGCAGCAGGATGACTTATTGGCTGAAAACCAGAGACGGTATTCGCTGGCATGCAGGTTATTTGAGCCATGGATGTCAAAAGGACAGATGAATGTCCGAAGTCCTCTTTCTCATATTTGGGTGAAGCTGCCGGCTACGATGGCTACCACTGATTTTGTAACGCAGGCCAAAGAAGACGGTATTCTGCTGATTGGTGGGGACCGTTTTGCCATGAACCGACAACTTGATGATAATTACGTCAGGGTTTGTTTGATGAGTGTCCCCGATTACTCTGTTCTGGAAAATGCATTGTCCCGATTGAAGGCGTTATTGCAGGTTGGCGAAACGCGGGCGTTGATTAGTTAGTTTTACCGCAGGACATCTTGACAGCAGCAGCCAGCCAGTGGAATTTACGCGAATGAAAAAAAGATCGGTCATATTAGATTGCGATCCAGGTCAGGATGATGCGATAGCCATCCTGCTGGCACTCTCATCTGAAGAAGAAATTGAACTACTTGGCATTACGACAGTGGCGGGAAATGTCCCACTTGCCCTAACTGAAAGTAATGCACGCCGGATATGTGAGCTTGCCAACCGCCCGGATGTCAAAGTTTTTGCGGGTGCCCGTCAGCCTTTGATGCGTCCACTGGTCACAGCAGAATGGATCCATGGCCGAACAGGTATTGATGGTGCGGATCTTCCTGATCCGACGATGCCTCTGCAATCTCAGCACGCGGTTGATTTTATTATTGAGACCTGCATGGCAGCCGACGATAAGTCCATTACCCTGTGCCCGATCGGCCCGATGACAAATATCGCTCTTGCGATGATGAAGGAACCCGGCATCGTTCCCAAAATTCAGGAAGTCGTTTGCATGGGGGGTGCAATCAAGGAATTGGGCAATACAACTCCGGCCGCTGAGTTTAATATTTATGTAGATCCGCAGGCGGCTAAAATTGTTCTGGATGCTGGTGTCGATTTCACAATGATGCCGTTGGATGTCACCCATAAAGCATTGGTGACGCCTGAGCGGCTAAAGCGCATGACAGACCTTGATTCGCCAGTTGGGGATGTTTGCGGGGGGATGTTGGACTATTTTAATCGATTTGACATGACCCGTTATGGCTTTGATGGAGGTCCATTGCACGATCCATGCGTCATTGCCTATCTCTTAGATCCAGAGTTGTTTTCTGGACGAAAAGTCTTTCTAGATATCGAAATCGGATCTGAATTGACGATGGGGCAAACCCTGGCCGACTGGTGGGACATTCAGGAAAAGACTCCGAATGCCTATATTTGTGATGCGTTAAATGTAGACGGCTTTTTCAACTTACTCATCGATAGGTTGGCGCGGTTTAGCTAGCCGGCGGAACGTCATTTGTTGGCACTGGTGGGCGTTTGCTCGGGCGTGTAAGGATGAAGCCTGCGCCAACGGCCATTAGGGCCAGCATGCCGGACAATCCGTACCATGGGACGTTCGAAAAAATGACCACCAAAGTCGCGCTGATTGCCATTGTTCCAATGGAAAATACTTTGGCACGCAAAGGGATAACGCCATATTTCGACCATTCCTGAAGTGGGGGGCCAAACAGTTTGTGGTGATATAACCAGTCATGAAACCGATCGGAAGACTGGGAAAACGCCCATAGGGAAATAAGCAGAAACGGGGTTGTTGGCAAGACAGGTAAGACTACGCCCACGCCGCCTAATCCGACAAAGAACCAGCCGATAAACATCAGAACAATTTTTTTGGATTTCTCAGTCATAATTGTGCCGATGGGACCGTTCTATGTGTGTTGGGTGGGACTGTAACTGTTTGTTGCTTAAGGTTCAAACATTCTTCGCAGCCAAGGTTTAACAATTAAATTTTATTGAGGCACGTGAGTGCCCTTTGGTTAGACCTTTTGGTCCGCGGAAAGACCCAATTTTTTTATTTACTGCGATGTATAGTCGCGGGCCGAAGTACTCAAACTGTTTTATTGAAAATGGCAGCTCAATTACTTTCAGGAGAGGTATGTTTTTCATAAAACAATTTAAAAAATGGGCAATGCCTAATTTTTAGGCGCAACTAGGCGACATTTTGGGTTGAAATCTTTGAGAAATGAAAATTATACTGTTTGAGCTTCGGTCACAAAAATGGGTTCAACAATAATATTATAAAAACGCACGGAAGTACCGGGAAGGATAAAGAGTTATCTAAATCCCGGATGTTTTTCCCAAATAAGAAAAAAATAGACCAGGCAGAAAAATGGATAATCAATCCCGATGGGAGGAAAAATTGAAAATAAGATCCAAGATCCTAACAGGCGCTACCCTCGCAGCCCTTACTGCATTTTCTGCACAAGCAGCAGACACGATTAAAATTGGATTTATCGATCCACTTTCAGGACCGTTTGCCGCAACCGGAACAAATGGACTGGCTCAGTTTAAATATGCTGTTGAAGAACTCGTAAACAAAAAGGGCGGTGTTCTCGGTGGCAAAAATTTTGAAATCGTTCCTTACGACAACAAAATCAGCCCTAAAGAAAGCCTCGTGCAACTGAAGCGGGCAATCGGTGAAGGTGTTCAATATATTGCTCAGGGCAACAGCTCTGGCGTTGCGAACGCTTTGACGGATGCGATTAAAAAGCACAATAAACGTAATCCAGACAATCGGGTTCTGTTTTTGAACTACTCAGCAGTTGATCCTGCTTTGACAAACGCAAAATGTAACTACTGGCACTTCCGCTTTGATGCTAATGCTGACATCAAAATGAACGCATTGACGGACGTGATCAAGACCAAAGAGAGCATTAAAAAAGTGTACTTGATTGGTCAGGATTATTCATTCGGTAAGGCTGTTGCTGCTGCGGCTGTTAAGTTCTTGGGTGAAAAACGCCCTGATATTACAATCGTAGGCAACGAACTGCACCCGATCGGAAAAGTGAAAGACTTTACACCATACGCAACTAAAATCCGGGCATCCGGTGCCGATGCGGTTATCACAGGTAACTGGGGTGCCGATATGGTTGGTCTTGGTAAGGCCATTGGTGAAACAGGCCTTGATGTTCCGATTTACACATACTATGCCGCCAATGATGGTATTACGAAAACAATTGGTGCCAGCGGTAAGAACAAAATTCGCCTGGTCCATGAAGGCCCTTTGAACCCTCCAAGCACAGATGCTTACACGACATATCACAAAGGATTTAAAGCGAAAAATCCTGAAAAAGATATTTCTCAGTTCCGTATTGCAAATGCAATCCAGATGCTTGCAGCTGCAATGGAGAAAAGTGGAAGTGAAAAGCCAATCGATGTAGCGGCTGCACTTGAAGGCATGGAATTCACCTCTTTGCATGGTGAAAAACTAGTGATGCGTGCTGATGACCATCAGCTTATCCAGCCGATCCATGTTTCTGTTCATACTGACGAAAACATCACGTTTGATTCTGACAATTCAGGATTTGGCATGAGAACAGAAAGCACTGTTGCAGCTGCGGATACCGCTCTGCCTACGACCTGCAAAATGCGCCGGCCTAAATAACGGCGTTTTACTTCTAGGGTTATTCGGGCTGCCTGACTCTGTGTCAGGCAGCTCTCTTTAAGCAGACGTAAGATCTGTTCCCTCTCATTTTGCGTAAAAGAGATTCAACCAATGTTTGAATTGATATTCTTTTCCCTATTAAACGGGATTGTGACAGGGCTGTTGCTCTTCATGTTGGCAAGTGGTTTGACACTAATCTTCTCTATGATGGGTGTTTTGAACTTTGCCCACGCCAGCTTCTATATGCTTGGCGCCTATTTTGCCTATACAATCAGTCTATATGTCGGGTTTTGGATCGGGTTGATTGTTGCCCCGATTGTTGTTGGCTTGTTAGGAGCCATGATTGAAAGATATGGATTACGATATGTTCACCGATGGGGACATGTTGCCGAGTTGATCTTTACTTTCGGTCTCGCCTTCCTTATCGAAGAAATTGTCCAGTTCATCTGGGGTAAAGATACGAAAGCCTATCACGAACCAGAAATCCTGCAGTTTTCTCTGTTTACCTTTTTTGGTCAGGACTTTCCGGCTTACAAAGCGTTCATGCTGCTGGTTTCCATCGCCATCTTCATAATGCTCCTGCTCATTCTGACGCGCTCTCGTGTGGGTCTGATCATTCAGGCAGCAATCACGCAACCTAATATGACAGCTATGCTGGGCCATAATGTCCCCTTGGTGTTCATGGGTGTATTTGGCGTAGGCTGTGCCCTTGCGGGTCTGGCCGGTGTTATCGCTGGCCCGGCGCTGGGAACGTTCCCCGGAATGGCCGTGGTGCTTGGAAGTATTGTGTTTGTGATTGTGGTTGTTGGTGGCCTTGGGTCTTTGGCAGGTGCGTTTGTTGCATCGCTATTGATCGGTTTGCTGCAAACCTTTGCAATCGCATTGGATTATTCCGTCAGCGATCTTCTATCCGCCTTTAACATAACAACAGATACGGAAAGCGCTCTTCGGGATTTGTGGACTTTGTCCCTGCCGCAGGTGGCGCCAATTTTGCCATATTTGTTGCTGGTGTTGATCCTGATCTTCCGTCCAACAGGTCTGTTTGGGAAGCGTGAAACATGAGTGAAATTACAAATGCGCAGGCAGGAGGAATGTCCGCACCGTTCGCAAAGCGTTTTGGTCCCTGGATTTTCCTTGCTGTAACACTCATCGTTTTACCGTTTATTTTCAGCAGTAATATTGCTGTTTATACGATGAACCTGATGGGTATCTTTATCATCTTTGCCCTGAGCTATAATATGCTTCTTGGTCAGGGTGGGATGCTGTCTTTCGGCCATGCCGTCTATTTCGGTCTTGGCGGATTTATGTCCGTCCATTTCATGAATTATATTGAAGATGAGATCATTGTTCTTCCGATGATTTTCCTTCCAATATTCGGTGGCCTGATCGGTTTGGTGTTTGCGGTGATTGTCGGCAGTTTCTCGACACGTCGCGCAGGCACAGTCTTTGCGATGATTTCGTTGGGAATTGGCGAACTAATTGCGGCAAGTTCTTTGATCTTTGTTGCGTTCTTTGGTGGCGAAGAAGGTGTCAGCGGTGATCGGACTATGGGGCCGGTTATTATGGATGTCGATTTTGCCCAGGATATCGAAGTCTATTACCTGATTGCCGCTTGGGCGTTTGTCACAATCGGTTTGATGTATCTATTCTCCCGTACGCCAATGGGACGTATGGCGAACGCTGTACGTGACAATGACGAACGGATCGAGTTTATCGGCTATTCGCAGCGGAAAGTTCGGTTTATCTCATTTTGTGCGTCAGGCTTCTTTGCGGGTATCGCCGGGGGACTGTTTGCGATCAACTTTGAGATTGTAACAGAAGAAAACCTCAATGCTCTAACATCGGGTGTTGTACTTCTGATGACATATATCGGTGGCGTAGGCTTCTTTATTGGCCCTATTGTTGGCGCTGTCATCTTTACCCTTCTGCAAACGCTGCTCAGCAATTACACGGAAATCTGGCAGCTCTATGTTGGTGTTATGTTCGTGCTGACGGTTATGTATGTTCCGCAAGGACTGACCGGTATCATGGCGATGCATATTCCAGCCTATCGGATGAAACGGCTGAACGGTTTGCTGGTTCCTTATATTCGGGCAGGCATTCCGACATTGATGATGCTGGCCGGTATTGTTGGTTTCCTTGAAATGATCCACCACGTTCGTTCTGCGGCTGTAGGAGAAACCCAGATGACATTGATCGGGATGGATTTTGACACGCATACAGTTCTTCCATGGGTGATCGTTGGTATTCTTGGAACCGTTGGTGCTTATTTAACGAAAACTCAAATGCCTCAGTTGCGAGAAGCCTGGGAGGTCGCAAACGCACCTCTGAAGTCGAAGGAGGGAGCGTAATATGACGTCTGCTATTTTACTGGAAGATGTTCGGAAAAGCTTCGGGCCGACCGAGATTATCCGAGGTGTTAATCTTGACATCGCAAAGGGTGAAAGACATGCGATTATTGGTCCGAATGGGGCCGGTAAATCTACGTTGTTTCACTTGATTAGTGGCCGGTATGATTTATCAGGAGGTCAAGTGTCGCTGAACGGTGAAGATATCAGCAACCTTCCTCCTTATGAAATCTACCGTAAGGGTCTGTCACGGAGTTTTCAGGTTACCAATATTTTCCCGATGTTAAGCGTCTTTGAAAATGTTCGGTGCGGTTTGATGTGGGTAAAGGATTACAAATATTCTTTCTGGCATCTGGTTGACCGTGAAAAAGAGCTGAACAAACGGACGGCCGAAGTGCTGGAAGAGATCGGACTGACCTCGCGCCAACATGTTCCTGCCGGTGTTTTGACCTATGCTGAACAACGAGCTCTGGAAATTGGTATTGCCTCTGCCGGGGGCGCCGATGTGATCATGTTGGATGAACCAACAGCAGGTATGAGCCATTCTGAAACGGATCAGGCCATGGCATTGATCCGGAAAATTACAGAAGGCAAGACCCTGGTGATGGTTGAGCACGACATGGGCGTGGTTTTTGATCTCGCGGACCGGATTTCTGTTCTTGTGTATGGCGAAATTATCGCAACGGACACACCCCAGAATATCCGGAATAATAAAGCGGTCCAGGAGGCCTATCTGGGTGCGGAGGCAGAGCATGCTTGAGGTAACTGATTTAAATGCCTACTACGGTAAAAGCCATATTTTGCAGGGGGTCAACTTCCATGTGAAAGAAGGGGAGATTGTCTCTCTTCTCGGGCGGAACGGTGTTGGGCGCTCCACAACCATTAAGTCTATAATGGGTGAAGTTCCGCCACATGGTTCAGTCCGTTTTAAAGGCAAGGAAATTGCGGGCATGAAGGAACATGAGATCGCCAATTGGGGTCTTGGATATGTTCCGGAAAACCGAGATGTTTTTCCAGGGCTGACGGTCCGGCAAAACCTGCTTCTTGGTATCAAGGATATGAAGAAGCAGGGGCGTTGGAAGATGGAAGACATGTTTGAAATGTTTCCCAATCTTAGAACCCGGGCGGATGTTGATGCTGGCGTCCTGTCTGGTGGTGAACAGCAAATGCTGACGATGTGCCGAACGCTCATGGGGGATCCTGATCTCGTTATGATCGATGAACCTACAGAGGGGCTTGCGCCTAAAATTGTAGAGCAGGTCGGCCGATTGCTTTCAGAAATTGCTAATCGAGGTGTTTCCATCTTGCTGGTTGAACAAAAACTGGCGATCGCCTTGAAGATTTCTCACCGACTATATGTAATGGGGCACGGTCATATGGTGTACGAGGGAACACCTGATGAACTTAAGGCTAATGAGCATATCCGCAAGGAATGGCTCGAAGTCTAGGCCCTGTTTGATAGCGGTTGAGAAGGCGGTGCCAACCCGGCTGCCCGGGCGGGCGCCGCCTTTCTTATTTTGATCGTGCTTTATTTCCTGTATGATTACCCCAAAAGCGCCATGCCCATATCTCTGGCGTGAAAAATATAAATGTCTGAGCAAGAGGCCCTTCATGAATAACAGTTCCATGCGCGAAACCCCGGTCACATTGGACGATAAATATGAACTTGATGAAGGTCAGGTTTTTATTACAGGGACACAGGCGTTGGTTCGTATTCCCATGATGCAAAGACAGCGCGATGTCGCCGCTGGCTTGAAGACAGGCGGTTTCATTTCAGGATATCGGGGCTCCCCGCTTGGTCTTTACGACCAAAGTTTATGGAAAGCCAAACCCTTTCTAAAAAATAATAATATTGAATTTCAGCCCGGCGTGAATGAGGATCTGGCGGCAACCAGCATTTGGGGAACCCAGCAACTGCACTTGTCCGGAAAATCAGATTACGACGGTGTTTTTGGTATCTGGTACGGCAAGGGGCCCGGTGTCGATCGGTCCGGTGATGTTTTCAAGCATGGCAATATGGCGGGAACATCAAAAAATGGCGGCGTCCTCGTATTGATGGGGGACGACCATACTGCAAAATCATCAACGGTCGCCCATCAGAGCGAACAGGCGATGGCTGCGGCGATGATCCCTGTTTTGAACCCTGCGACGGTGCAGGAATATTTGGACTATGGTCTCTATGCACTGGCTATGAGTCGTTACAGCGGCTGCTGGGTGGGAATGAAATGTCTTACCGATACAGTGGAAAGTTCTGCAACGGCCTATGTGGGCGACGATCGGGTACAGGTCAAAATCCCGGATACAATCGAAGAGCCTGCGGGCGGCGTGCATCTGCGTTGGCCAGATAGTGCAGTCGCACAAGAAGAACGCTTGGTGCGCCATAAAATTCCCATGGTCAAAGAATTCGTTCGGGTCAATGGGTTGGATAAGATCACCAAAGATAGCACGGCCCGAAAGTTTGGCATTGTTACAACTGGTAAGTCGTGGCTGGATGTTGAGCAGGCCCTGTCAGATCTTGGTATTACTCAAGAGATTGCCGAAGAAATTGGTCTTTCTGTTTATAAGGTTGCCTGTACCTGGCCGTTGGAGCCGACAGGTTTACAAAATTTTGCCAAGGGTCTGGATGAAATTCTGGTTGTCGAGGAGAAGCGAAGCCTGATTGAAGAGCAGGCCGCACGCATTCTCTACGACATGGAAGCGCGTCCGCGATTGGTCGGTAAAACAGACCCGGCAGGCGCATTTCTTCTTTCTTCCGATGGCGAATTAACGCCAGGTGAGGTTGCAAGCGCTATCGCGTCTCGATTAAAAATTCGCGACTTGCCCAAATCACTGATAGACGGAATTGCCGTGGCAGAAGCCAACGAAAGCGGAAATGCAATGCCGGCAGCACCGGTGTCAAGGTCCCCATGGTTTTGCTCAGGCTGCCCTCATAACTCGTCCACGAATGTGCCGGAAGGCAGTCGTGCCATGGCTGGTATCGGGTGCCATACCATGGCCGTTTATATGCCTAATCGCCGCACGCAGACATATACTCATATGGGGGCAGAGGGGGCTAACTGGATTGGCCAGGCACCGTTTACCAATGAAGAACATATCTTTCAAAATCTGGGGGATGGGACTTATTATCATTCTGGTTTGATGGCGATCCGGGCGGCGGCGGCCGCAGATGTGAATATCACCTACAAAATTTTGTTTAACGATGCGGTTGCTATGACCGGTGGGCAGCCCTTTGACGGCCCTTTAAGTCCTTGGCAAATCAGTCAACAGGTCCATGCTGAGGGAACGAAAAAAATCGTTGTTGTAACGGATGAGCCTGAAAAATATGACAGCCAGACGCGATGGGCGCCCGGCGTAACCATCCATCATCGAGATGATCTGGATACTGTACAGCGGACCTTAAGAGACGTTAAGGGCGTTAGTGTTCTGATTTACGACCAGACCTGTGCTGCCGAGAAACGTCGCAGACGCAAAAGAGGAACCTTCCCGGACCCAGCGAAACGGGCTTTTATCAACGAGCTGGTCTGTGAAGGCTGCGGGGATTGTGGCGTGGTGTCCAATTGCGTTTCTGTGAAACCGCTTGAAACGGAACTTGGTCGTAAGCGGGTCATCGATCAATCTTCCTGCAACAAGGATTTTTCCTGCGTCAAAGGGTTTTGCCCCAGTTTTGTGACGGTCGAAGGCGGGGCGTTGAAAAAGCCAGAGAAAAAAGAAGTCTCTTCTTCTGATATTAACGTCTCCGACCCCGCCGCCGGCTTACCTGAACCAACAACACCCGAAATATCGGGCTCCTATAATATACTTGTCACGGGTATCGGCGGAACCGGTGTCGTAACAATCGGTGCCTTGCTGGGGATGGCGGCCCATTTAGAAGGTAAAGGTGCGTCTATTCTGGACCAAACTGGTCTTGCGCAGAAAAATGGTGCGGTAATGAGCCATGTTCGCATCACGCCAACAGCGGCTGATCTTGGAGGCACGCGCATTCCCAATCAGCAAACAGACCTTGTTGTTGGGTGCGACCTGGTGGTTGCTGCCGGACAGGATGCTCTTAAAAGTTACGGGTTGGGAAGAACTCGGGCGATTATTAATGACCATGTGGTTCCGGTTGCTGCCTTTACATTGGCCCCGGATCTTGCGATGGACCGGGAAGCTTTGACCCAGTTGGTTGCGGATGCTATCGGCCGGGAAAAAGCGGAGTTTGTTGATAGTACAACGCTTGCAACAGCATTAATGGGCGATTCCATTGCCGCCAACCTCTTCCTTCTGGGCGTCGCGTTTCAAAAAGGGACCATTCCATTGAAGCTTGCCTCTATCGAGCAGGCGATCGAATTGAACGGTGTCGCGATTGAGGCAAACAAACGCAGTTTTGCGTGGGGACGCAAGGCGGTTACGGATGAAAAGCTGGTTAAGCAAATAGCGCTGCCTGAAGCTCCTTTGTCGTTTGAGAAAAAGCCTGAAACGCTGGACGAGATGATCAAACACCGTTTTGACTTCTTGACCGCCTACCAAAGCAAGCGATACGCAAAACAATATCTCAACCTTGTTGAAAAAGTAGGGCAGAAAGAAGCGGTCCTCCCCGGACAAAATGACATGTTGTCCCGTGCTGTTGCCCGCTACCTGTTCAAATTGATGGCTTATAAAGACGAATATGAAGTCGCACGCCTTTATACCAGCGGGCAATTTGCACAAAAGATAGCGGAGCAGTTTGAGGGTGATTTCAAGCTCAAGTTTCATTTGGCTCCGCCTGTTCTCGCGAAGAAAGATAAAGAAACGGGGCACCTTAAAAAGCAGGAATTTGGCCCTTGGATGATGACGGCCTTCAAGCTGCTTGCCCGGTTGAAATTCCTGCGCGGCACATCTTTGGATCCATTTGGAAAAACCGAGGAAAGAAAAGGTGAAGTTGCTCTTATTCAACAATATCGCGAAACGGTGAGTGAACTTTTGGATAAACTGAGCGCTGAAAATTATGCGTTGGCAGTCGAGATTGCTGAGGTTCCGGAAAATATTCGTGGGTTTGGTCATGTTAAAGACCGTCATCTTCTGGCGGCAAAAGCCCAGCGTGAAAGTCTGCTGTCCCGGTTCAGGAATGGCGATAATACTAAGCTCGCGGCCGAATAAAGAGGGCGAGACGTCTGAGGCCACTCGTTTGGAAACGTAATCTGTACTTGTGAAATATATAAAAAAAGGAACAAACAATGACACAGGATCTGCTTGAGACAATTGAAGACGGTGTGGCGACCCTTACGATGAACCGGCCCAGTGCCCGCAATGCGTTTACACGCGGCATGATTACAGACATGTTGGAGGCTTTGCCACGTCTGGCCGCGGATAAATCTGTACGAGCGTTGGTGCTGACGGGTGCTGAAGGAGCTTTTTGCTCGGGCGGAGATGTAAAATCTTTTGCCGACAATGTCGATAATGCGGACAGTTCGGGATATGACTTCAATCTAAAGGTTGACGAACTCAGGGCGCGGATGGAAGTCAGCCGCTTCTTACACGAAATGCCAAAACCGACTTTGGCCGTTATCCCGGGACCAGCCGCGGGTGCTGGCTTCTCGCTTGCGATGGCTTGCGACTTGCGAATTGCCCTCGATACGGCAAAAATTACGACTGCCTTTTCAAAGGTCGGCCTGTCTGGTGATTTTGGCGGATCTTATTTCCTGACCAACCTCGTCGGCGCGGCGAAAGCGCGAGAGCTTTATTTTACAGGTCGGGTTCTGTCTGGTGCCGAGGCGCTTGACCTTGGAATGGTCAATCGAATTTCAACGGCGGAAGCGCTTGAAGGGGATGCGAAAGCCTTTGCAAAAGAACTGGCCTCATTGCCGACTGTCGCAGTAGGTTTCATGAAGAAGAACCTGAACAAAGCGCTTCATTCTGATCTCAATACGGTTCTTGATTGGGAAGCTGTTCATATGATGAGTAGCTTTGAAACGGAAGACCATAAAGGCGCAGCGAAAGCATTTGTCGAGAAGAAAATGCCTGTATTCAATGGCCAGTGAAATAGAAATTTAGATATTTCAATACGAATCAGGCCTGACGAAAATCGTTGGGCCTGACGATTTAGTTAAAAATTAACCAAAAACTGATCATTCATTTGGGTGAGATCGATCGAATACCGCCCAAAAATATGGTTAATTACAAGAAAGTGCTTCTACGAGATGGCAGACAGGAATATAAAAGTTACCAGTGGAAACTTTGTTTTCTGAAGGAATGAAGCGATGAAACACATTTTTAAAGCTGTTGCAGTGATTTCAACTGCAGTTGTTTGGCTTGTCTCGGCGCAAAGCGTTACTGCGGCGACCTGTACACCGGGCGCTACTATTTTTAATGGTATTTCCGGGGCGGATTTGACAACGTCTACTCAGTGTGAATTTCATTCAGGAAATGATAGTAATCAGATCGGCACTACGATTAATCCGTTCGGTTTCAACGACTGGATATTGTCGGCCAAAAGCGACGGACCTGCGGGGGACGGAAAACTTCAGTTGTCGGGTGTAGTAAACGGCGGTACGTCCGGTGATTGGACGATCGCTGATTTTAAAGGTTACACGACAGTCATGCTTACCTTGAAGTCAGGAAACCGGTTTGCCGCGTACCTGATCGATACGGCGTTCAATTCAGGCAAATGGAACACAGCAAATGTATTGACCAATAAACACGGTCAAGCGCAGGGCTTGTCTCATATTTCTGTTTATTATTCTGCGTCCTCTTTGACAACGGTTCCGCTTCCTGCCGGGCTTCCACTCTTTGCTGCCGGTCTTGCCGGGCTAGCTTTCCTTCGGAGAAGAAAGATGAAGGCGGCGGCGTAGCCCGCGCTTTCTGGCTTTTGGCATAATTGCTGTGCTTTTGAGTGCAGTGTATGTGACTTTATGTCGCTTTCCAAAGGCTTGAGGCCTACCTTTTTATCCCTAAAATGATCGCAATCAAATTGGTTGGTTTTTTTGCGAGGTACATTTGTGGATTTCATCATACGAATATTGAAGTTTGTTCCAGTGCTGAACTGGTTCGTCAACGACGCTATTAATGGCACAGTTACCTGTAAAGTTTGTTTCATATTAAATTTTGGAATGGCCTGGTTGCTGGCCATATATGTCTTTGGGTATCCTGCAATTATCATTCCGGCATTGACATTGGTCCCACTGGTTTTTATCACGTTAATCAGCATTACTGCACAAGACTGTTTTCCAAAGACCAAAAAGGGTTGATCCAGCGGTACATCCGAGCGACTTCTTTTTCGTCGGTTTCAATTCAGTCGATGGACCTGACCTGTAGAAAGCCGATTTATGACCGAAATAGCCAGTTTGATTTTACCGCTTTTCGGTCTTATTTTTCTCGGATATCTGACCGCCCGGATAACCAAACAGAAGGAGCATGCGCTAGGATGGCTCAATACCTTTATTATCTATGTGTCCCTTCCGGCTTTATTTTTTAAGTTACTTTCTAAAACTCCTGTAGAGCAGCTGGCGAGTTGGGATTTTATTCTGGCAAACCTGTCCGTTACTTTTTTCGTGTTCCTTGTTGTTTTTTTTATCGCGTTTCTGGTTTTGCGCGCCAAGGTCGCTGAGGCAACTATTCAGGGGCTTGCCTCTGCTTATGGCAATATCGGTTATATGGGACCTGCTATTGCCATTCTCTCTTTTGGGGAGAAGGCGGCTGTCCCGGTTGCATTGATTTTTTGTTTTGAAAATATGATGCATTTTATTGTCGCGCCGACGATGATGGCGGTTGCCAGCACGCAAAAGCAGAATGTGATCCAATTGATTGCCGGTATTCTCCGGAAAATACTGCTTCACCCGTTTATAATTGCGACCTTTCTCGGTGTTTCTGCGGCGCTTATTGATCTTTCTTTGCCGCGCCCGGTTGAAGGCTTGGTTGACTATCTCGCCCAAGCCGCAGCGCCCTGCGCCTTGTTTGCGATGGGTGTTAGCCTGGCGTTGCGTCCGCTGAAACGCTTGCCCGTTGAACTGACCTATATCGTACCTGGAAATCTTATCCTGCACCCGATTTTGATGTATGTCTTTTTAAGCTGGGTTGGTGATTTTGATCCTATCTGGGTTTATACGGCGGTCCTGCTGGCAGCGCTTCCCACGGCGACAAATGTTTTTGTTCTCGCGCAACAATACGGCGTGTGGATTGAGCGGGCATCTGCAAGTATTCTGATCAACACAATATTGTCTGTGGTTACTGTGAGTGCAGTCATATATGCAATTAAAAGTGGTTTCTTCCCGCCCGACCTCTTTCCCGCATCGTAGGATTTTCTTTTAGATTTAAAATACTGGTGTTGTTATTGAAAAAAATAGCGCTACCATGAATATGTGCTCGTTCTCGTTATATGAGTGTCAGGTAAAATTATGCACCTTGTTGAAGGGCAAGGGATGAAGCAGTTGTAGTAGGGGTTTATGATAAATCTACAAACGGAATGGCCCATGTATAAAACTGTTCAATTAGTGTTGTACATCGTGAGTATTTTTTTTGTGTTGGGAGGAGGAGCAAAACCTGCTTCAGCCGAACAGCTGGTTCTATATGCTGTCAACTATCCGCCATACGAGATTGAGAAACCCGGAAAAGATGGATTGCGAGGTTTTGACGTTGAAGTGATCATCGAGGCATTTGCGCGTTCCGGTGTTGATGCTGATGTCGCCTTCATGCCGTGGAAAAGAATTATGCTGCTTGCGGAAGACGGGCAGGTCGCGGGGGCAGTTTCCTGTGCCTATCAAAAGAAGCGGGAGCGCCATTTCTATTTCACTGATCCTATCAGTACCAGCACACATTCCTTTGTTCATACTGATCGCTATGAGGGAAAACCTCTTGAGTCCCTAGAGGATGCTACCGGATTGAAAGTCCTTGTTGTGTCCGGCTACTCGTCAGAAGCCGAGTTGAAACGGGCTGGCATGGAGTATGAAACAACCAATACAGATAATCATGCTATCAGCCTGCTGCTGGAACGGTCTTACGATCTTTTTTATACGACGCGCGAATTCATGGAATATCAGGCGAAGAAAGATGGTTATGCAGATCGCATTGGGTTTTTCGATTTGCGGAAATTGCAATATCATCTTTGCTTAAGCCGGAAGTGGCCAGAGTCTGAAAAACTTGTCAGGCAATTTAATAAAGGCCTTGCCGAAATAATGGCTGACGGGACATATAACCGAATTCACGAAAAATACCGCTGAAAAGGGAGCTTCGGATTGCTAAATCATTGCTGATTGGATACAACAACTGCAATAGATTTTTACCGAATTTCGGAGCATTAATTCCATGGCTTCCTACCAGTATATATACGTAATGAACGGCTTGTCGAAAACTTATCCTGGCGGCAAGCAGGTTCTTAAGGATATTCGTTTAAGCTTCTTTCCTGGCGCCAAAATTGGCGTTCTAGGTTTGAACGGCGCGGGTAAATCTACTCTCCTGAAAATTATGGCGGGTATCGAAACAGAATTCACCGGCGAGGCGTGGGCAGCAGAGGGCGTGAAAGTCGGCTATCTGGCGCAGGAGCCTGAGCTTGATGCGACCAAGGATGTGCTTGGTAATGTGATGGATGGCGTCGGTGAGAAAAAGGCGCTTCTCGATCGTTTTAATGAGGTGTCAGCCCGTTTTGCTGAAGATCTGACCGATGATGAAATGAACGAACTCATCGCCGAGCAAGGTGATTTGCAGGAAGCCATTGACGCACAGGACCTTTGGGACCTGGAACGTCAGGTTGAGATTGCAATGGATGCCCTGCGTTGTCCAGCGGGTTCTGCTGATGTGACGACCTTGTCTGGGGGAGAGCGTCGGCGTGTGGCGCTGTGCCGTCTTCTTTTGTCCCAGCCTGATATGCTTCTTCTCGACGAACCTACCAACCATCTTGATGCGGAAAGTGTCGCCTGGCTGGAGCGTTTTCTACACGATTACAAGGGAACAGTTGTTGCCGTTACCCATGACCGGTATTTTCTGGATAATGTTGCAGGCTGGATTTTGGAGCTGGATCGCGGGCATGGCATTCCTTGGGAAGGCAACTATTCAAGCTGGCTGGATCAAAAAGAAAAACGTCTGGAGCAGGAAGGTAAGTCCGAAGACGCCCGTCGCCGGACATTGAAACAGGAGCTGGACTGGATCCGTCAAGGGGCCAAAGGTCGTCAAAGCAAATCGAAAGCGCGTATTAGCGCCTACGAAGAATTGCTTGGACAGGAAGCAGAAAAACGCGCTGATAATATGCAGATCTCTATTCCGGCTGGTCCGCGTCTGGGTGATCTGGTTGTTGAGGCTGAGGGGGTCAGTAAAGGCTTTGAAGATCGCTTGCTGATTGAAGATTTGAACTTCAAATTGCCACCGGGTGCGATTGTTGGTGTGATTGGCCCTAACGGTGCCGGTAAAACAACGTTGTTTAAGTTGCTGACAGGCGCTGAAAAACCGGATGCGGGTTCGTTCACTGTCGGCCCGACAGTGAAACTCGGATATGTGGATCAGGACCGCGATACGCTAGACCCGAATAAGAATGTCTGGGAAGAAATCTCTGAAGGCAATGAGATTATCTATCTTGGAAAACGTGAAATAAACAGCCGTGCCTATGTATCTGGTTTCAATTTCAAAGGCGCTGATCAGCAGAAAAAAGTCGGCCAGTTATCCGGTGGTGAACGAAACCGGGTGAATTTGGCAAAAATGCTGAAATCAGGCGCTAATTTCCTCATGCTTGACGAACCAACCAACGATCTTGACGTTGATACATTACGGGCACTTGAAGAGGCGCTTCTGGAATTTGCGGGCTGTGCTGTAGTGATCAGCCATGATCGCTGGTTCCTCGATCGCATTGCAACTCATATTCTTGCCTATGAAGGTGATAGCC
The DNA here is from genome assembly GCF_047631475.1 of Sneathiella sp. GTDB lineage: Bacteria > Pseudomonadota > Alphaproteobacteria > Sneathiellales > Sneathiellaceae > Sneathiella. The sequence goes on from NZ_JBLHZT010000005.1 coordinate 67,405, forward strand.
ATGTGGAATGGTTCGAAGGTAATTTCGAAGCGTATGAAGAAGACAAACGTCGGCGCTTAGGGGCTCAGGCCACTGAACCGCACCGTATTAAATATAAACCGATTAGTCGGTAAAGATGCTAAGGCGAGCGCGTTCATATTTGTACCTGATCGTAATATCAGTTTAGTCTATAACTGTTTGTGGGGGGACAGTTATGGATCACTATTCAGAATATGACGCGCTCGGCCTTGCTGAACTTGTACAGCAACGGCACATAGCGCCAATTGAGTTATTAGAGCTTGCTATCAAGCAAACCGAAGCGCTAAATCCGCATCTTAATGCGGTTATTTACCCTTTATTTGAGCGTGCGCGTGCCGAGGCCCGGAATTTTGAAGATTATTCTGCCCCTTTTGCCGGTGTACCCTTCCTGATCAAGGATCTAATTTCCAGTTATGCAGGGGCCCCAACCAGTGCAGGCTGCAAGATTCTTCAGTCGATCAATGCTGAACATGACTCTGAACTTGTCACACGTTTCAAAAAAGCAGGCCTGCTGATTTTCGGGAAAACCAATACACCAGAATTTGGTATTATGGGAATTACAGAGCCGCGTCTTTTTGGAGCCACTCATAATCCTTGGGATCTGCACAAAAGTACGGGCGGCTCAAGTGGAGGTTCTGCTGCGGCTGTTGCCGGGCGTCTGGTCCCTATGGCACATGGTGGGGATGGCGGGGGGTCTATTCGTATTCCGTCCTCTTATTGCGGTCTTGTGGGGCTGCTTCCCAGCCGGGGCCGGAATCCAATTGGTCCTGAGATAGGCGAGGCGTGGGGAGGATTGGCGCGAGAGCATGTTTTAACCCGGTCCGTTCGCGACAGTGCGGCGATGCTGGACTGCCTTGCAGGTCCGGACGACGGTCTGCCATATGGAATAGAAGCAGGAACAGGTTCGTTCCTGTCGGCGGCCGAGGCCACGTGCCGGCCGCTTAAAATTGCTTATACAACAGACGCGTTATATGGCGCTGAGGCGCATCCGGAATGTGTGAGTGCCGTTGAAAAAACCGTGAAGTTGTTGGAAGATCTCGGCCATACGGTTATTCAGGACAGGCCCGAATTCGATCGTCATTTGCTGGCTAAATCCTATTTACAGATTGTCTGTGCCTGGGTGGCATGGGAAATTGCAGAAAGTGCAAAAAAAGCCGGGAAAAAAGCTGAAAAAGGTGATTTTGAGCTGACCAGTTGGGTCATGGGGCTTGTGGGCCAGAAAAATTCTGGATTTGAACTGACCAAAGCCATTCATGCCGGTCATTCAGCCGCCCGACTGATGGGTGAATTCCACAAAAAATATGATGTCTTTTTGACAGCGACAACAGCCCGCCCTGCGGCGGAAATCGGCGCGTTATACCCGTCTGGAAAAGATGCTTTTTCGATGAGTATTCTTGCGGCGCTGCCTTTGAGAAGCCTGCTTAATCAGGCATTGGACGCTCTGGCGGAGGAGGCTCTTTCTGCTACGCCGAATACGCAACTTTTTAATCAGACAGGACAACCTGCGATGACGCTCCCTTTGTTTGAAACCAATGACAAAATGCCTGTTGGCGTCCAATTCGCGGCCGCGTATGGTAATGAACGATTGTTATATAGTCTTGCGCGGCAGTTGGAGGTTGCGATGCCGTGGCACAAACGTAAGCCACAGCTTCTTGTTTGATGGAAAGAATTGGGAATGATTGATATTGAAGAAACCGCCATACCGGACGTCAAAATAATCCGGCCTAAGCGTTTTGGGGATGACCGTGGTTTTTTCTCAGAAGTCTGGAATGCGAAACGTATGAAAGAAGCGGGGCTAGATGTTTCGTTTGTTCAGGATAATCATGCTTTTAGTGCTGAAAAAGGAACCATACGGGGATTGCATTATCAAACTGCCCCCAATGCACAAGGCAAGTTGGTGCGCGTGACCCGCGGGGTGGCGCTCGATGTTGCTGTTGATATTCGAAAAGGCTCCCCCACATTTGCCAAGCATGTCGCCGTTGAGCTTTCTGCTGAAAACTGGGCACAGCTGTGGGTGCCGCCCGGATTTGCTCATGGATACTGCACCTTGAGCGATAACGTCGAGTTTTTGTATAAAGTAACAGGAGACTACAGCCCGGAGGATGAAGCTGGCATTCTTTATAATGATCCTGAGATTGCCGTTGACTGGCGATTGGGCGCGGTTGCACCGATATTGTCTGAAAAGGATAAAATCCTGCCGCGTTTGGCTGATCAGGACAAGCTTTTTGACTACGGAGATTTTAGATGACTATTTTTGTAACAGGTGGTGCGGGATTTATTGGGTCTGCTCTTGTACGTGATCTTGTCTCTCAGGAAAAGGAACTGGTGGTCACAATCGATAAGCTGACTTACGCTGGGAGTCTGGAAAATTTGACTGAGATTTCGGGCTCTAATAATCATGTGTTTGAAAAGACCGATATTTGCGACAGTCCAGCAATCGCAGCACTGTTTCAGAAATACCAACCAAGAACTGTCTATCATCTGGCCGCTGAAAGTCATGTAGACAGGTCCATTGATGGTCCTGCAGACTTTATTCAGACCAATCTCGTTGGCACTTTCGTTATGCTTCAGTCGGCGCTCGAATATTGGCGTGAATTGACAGGCCCGGAAAAAGAGGCCTTTCGTTTTCTGCATGTTTCCACAGATGAGGTGTATGGTGAATTAGGGCCTGAAGGGTTGTTCTCTGAAACCAGTCCCTATGAACCCAGTTCTCCTTATTCCTCCAGTAAGGCCGGGTCAGATCATTTGGCGCGTGCGTGGCAGAGAACCTATGGCCTACCGGTTTTGGTGACAAATTGTTCGAATAACTATGGTCCGTACCAGTTCCCTGAAAAACTATTGCCTGTTGTTATTCTAAATGCGCTGGAAGGGCGTGAGATCCCAGTTTATGGAAATGGTGAGAATATCCGGGACTGGCTATATGTCCATGATCATTCAAGTGCGTTACAACTTGTTGTGGAAAAGGGTTCTGTTGGGGAGACCTATATGGTCGGTGGTCGTGCTGAGCAGACCAATATTATGATGGTCCGGAAAATCTGCCAGATACTGGATCAAAAAATCCCAACGGATACCCCCCGTGAGAATCTAATCAAATTTGTGACGGATCGGCCGGGTCATGATGCGCGCTATGCTGTGGATTGTTCCAAGATCGAGCGAGAGCTTGGCTGGTCGCAATCGGTTTCATTGGATGAGGGACTGGAGAAAACAGTGTCCTGGTATCTTGATAATCTGGACTGGGTTCGAAGCGTCGGTGGTGGTGTGGAAAAAGACCGCCGTGGACTGGAAGGTAAATCCGCGTGAAGGTTCTTGTGACGGGGAAAAATGGTCAGGTAGGAACGGCGCTCATAAAGGCAGCTGAAGCCATTCCGGATATCCAGATTTTTGGGTATGATCGATCTGAACTGGACATTTCCAATTCCGATCATATTCAGCACAGGCTGATTCAGACCGAACCGGACGTTGTTATAAATGCCGCGGCCTATACAGCGGTTGATCGGGCGGAAGACGATGTCGAAACTGCTTTTGTGATTAATCGGGATGGGCCGGAGCTGCTCGCTTTGTGCTGTGCTCAAAGAGACATTCCGCTGTTGCATATTTCTACGGATTTTGTTTTTGATGGGCAAAAAGAAGGGGCTTATCTTGAGACGGACCCGTGTCAGCCAATTAGTATTTATGGGCGGAGTAAGCTGGCCGGAGAAAATCAGATAAAGTTGGCGTGGAAGAAGCATCTTATCCTGCGGACAGCCTGGGTGTTCGGTGGTCAGAATAATTTTGTAAAAACAATGCAGAGGTTGGGTGCTGAACGACCAGAGATTTCAGTGGTTAATGATCAATTTGGCGGCCCCACATCCGCGATTGATATTGCAGCAGCATTATTAATGATGGCACAAAAAGCGATAGAAACCGGGTTCAATGAATGGGGCGTTTATCATTATACAGGCACGCCGTCCGTTAGCTGGTATGAATTTGCCTGTGAAATCCTGAAAGACAATAGACAACTGGTTATTCATCCCATTCCGACAACAGAATATCCCACGCCTGCAAGGCGACCATCCAATTCTGTCTTGAATTGCCAGAAAATTAGATCTGTTTTTGGTATCGAGCAGCCGGACTGGAAAACAAAACTATAAGAAAGAAAAAAATGGCACGAGAAGATTTTGGCTTTTTCTTCGACTTCAGAGTTCGATATTCTGAAATTGACGGTCAGGGGATTGTTTTCAACGCCCACTATCTGACATATTTTGACACAGCGATTACAGAATACCTGCGGCGCCCGGATTTTAACTACTCAGAGTTTGTTAAACAGTCAGGCGCGGATTTTCATCTTGTAAAGTCACTGGTCAATTATGAGCGGCCCATTGAATTTGATGCTGAAATTCAAGTGGGGTGTCGGACCGAAAAAATTGGCAATAGTTCGATCACTTTTATTCTGGAAATTTTCGAGAAAAATGGCGACATGCGCTATGCAAATGGAGAAATCATATGGGTGCTCACAGATCAGAAAAGCCATAAGACCATACAAGTTCCCGACGAAATACGGGCTATTGTTCGGTCAATTGATCTTCAATACCAGTTGGACACTGGCGCGGAATAATCCGCGCCAGTCCATTCTTTAGGCTGCTTTTTTACCTTCAAGCATTTTCTGCTTTTCGATTTTGATCGACCGAGGCTTGAGAGCTTCTGGTATTTCTCTATGCAGCTCGATATGCAGGAGCCCATTATTCATTGAGGCACCGGCCACTTTTACAGTGTCCGCTAACTCAAAGGTCTGGGTAAACGCCCGTCCAGCGATTCCTTTGTGAAGATACTCGACACCATCTTCTTCTTCCACGACTGATTTACCCGTGATTTTGAGAGAATTCTGTGTCGCTGTGATCTCGATTTCGTCTTCAGAGAAACCGGCGACAGCCATCGTGATCCTGTAATGATCCGGATCTTTCTTCACGATGTTATAAGGGGGGAACTTGTCAGCAGTTGATGCTTGCTCCAACCCTTCAAAAAGTTGCCCAATCCGGTCATATCCGATAGTTGAACGCATGAGGGGTGTAAAATCAAAATGACGCATTATCTATCCTCCTTCAGAGCAATATGTGCGTGGACCTCCCGACGATCGGCGAAGCCCTGTTTTACGATCAGACCCGATACCGGCGCCTGATGTCTAATATGTAGGAAGGAAGATTTTCTCATTCAAGAGGACAAAATAGAGAAAATTAACGAATAATGTCCTAAACTGATGATTGGAAAAGGCGGAAGGATAACCATGGGACCTGGCGAGCAACAAACACGCGTACCTCAAGCTGCGGGCACCATTTTCTTTTCACGCACCTATGATGAGGCACTTCGCTTGGTTATGGAGGCGCGTGAATACCTGCTGGGCCCGGGACGCATCGCCGTCAGAGACTTGTCGAGCGAGGGAAACTTCCGCTATGCAACAGAATCACTCCGCTTGACCACACGTTTGACCGAAACGATGTCTTGGCTGATGTTTCAAAGGGCGGTTCTGGAAGGAGAAATCTCACCTGAAGAAGCACAGGCAGATGAGTGTCACTTACAATATCAGGCAACCTGTCTTCCTGACGCCGATGAGGAAGAGCTGGACCTTCTGCCAGCGGGCCTGATTTCATTGCTCGAAAGAAGTGAAGCCCTTTACCGTCGAATTGACAGACTGGATAAGCAGGCCATTGCAAGTTTTCGAGACTCGTGACGCGGGCTCTCTAAGACCCAATAAAAAAGGCGCCGGTTAAGGCGCCATTTTCGTGCAGGTGTCTTGGTTTGATCTTATTTAAGACCGAAACCAGAGAAACGCTTGTTGAATTTTGCAACACGGCCATCTTCACGAAGGCGTTGCTGACCACCCGTCCATGCGGCGTGTGATGTTGGATCAATGTCCAATTTCAGTACATCACCTTCAGAACCGTATGTAGAACGGGTTTCGTAAGTTGTACCATCTGTCATTTCGACTGTGATGGTGTGGTAGTCTGGGTGTATATCTTTTTTCATATCGCCTCTACCCTCACGGGGATGCTGGAATTCACTAAGCCGGCCTTATATAAAAGGTTCGGTAGTCTGGCAAGCAAAGATATGCGTTTTTCAGAATTTTCTTGCAAAAAAAACTGCTAAGTTTAAATCCAAAGGCTGAAAAGCACGGCTTGGAAGTGATAGAGTGACAGATACCCCGCAATTGGAAAATCCACAATCCACCGAAAAAGTGAAGTCTAGCCTGGTTATGAACCGGCTATGGAAACTTGGCCGATTCGTCTTCCCATACTCGAAACAGTTCATCGGTGCGATGATTGCGTTGGTCTTTGCATCCGCGGCCCTTCTTTTAATCGGGCAGGCGATCCGCTTGTTGTTGGATAATGGATTTTCAGCTGGCTCTGACAATCTGGATCAGTATTTCATAGGCTTGATGGCCGTTGTCGCCTTGCTGGCGATTGCTTCTTTTGCACGATATTATCTGGTCTCCTGGATTGGAGAGCGGGTGATCTCGGATATTCGGACGGCTGTATTCAGTCATATCCTGAAACTCAGCCCGGCATTTTTTGAAATGACCCGAACCGGTGAGGTCCTCTCCCGCCTGACCACGGATACAACACTCATTCAAACAGTCATTGGGTCTTCTGTATCTGTTGCACTTCGAAACCTTTTGTCTTTTGTGGGGGGCTTGGCGCTTCTCGTTTACACCAGTCCAAAGCTGGCGGGGATGGTCCTGCTGGTGGTTCCTTGTATCGTTGTGCCGATTATTGTTTTTGGGCGTCAGGTTCGGAAGCTAAGCCGCGATAATCAGGATGGTATTGCACGCGTCAGTGCCCGTGCAGATGAAACCTTGCGATCTATCCAGACATCTCAGGCCTATACCCACGAAGATGTCGATCGGCAGATGTTTAAGGAAGATGTGGAATTCAGCTTCCGGATCGCGATTAAACGAATTCGGGCGCGGGCCTGGTTGACGGGGCTTGTTATCCTGCTGGTGTTTGGCGCAATTGATCTTGTTCTATGGATCGGGGCGAAAGATGTGGTCAATGGTGCCATGTCTCCCGGTACGTTAGGGTCTTTTGTTTTTTACGCCATTGTCGTCGCCGGTTCTTTGGGATCGCTCAGTGAAGTCTGGGGTGAACTTCAACGGGCAGCGGGTGCCTCTGAGCGCCTGCTGGAGCTGCTCACGCAGGACGTTGAAGTAAAGGCGCCTGATAACCCTGTGCCGGTCGCTCAGGAGCTTACAGAAGGGATCGAGTTTGAGCATGTCCAGTTTCATTACCCGTCTCGAAAAGATACGGCTGCGCTGAACGATTTTTCTTTAAAAATCGAACCGGGGGAAACCGTCGCCATTGTCGGACCAAGCGGGGCGGGTAAAACAACTGTCTTTCAGTTGTTGTTGAGGTTTTATGATCCGCAGTCCGGACGCCTTCTGGTGAACGGTACAGATATCACACAGGCAGACCCGAAGGCGATCCGATCGCTGACAGGTCTGGTGCCACAGGACCCTGTAATTTTTGCGGATACGGCAATGAATAATATTCGGTATGGCCGTCCAGATGCCTCCGACGAGGAAGTATATGCCGCGGCAGAAGCCGCAGCCTGTGATTTCATTGATGCGCTTCCTGAAAAATTTCAAACGGAATTCGGAGAACGCGGCATAACACTTTCTGGCGGACAGAAACAACGGATCGCCATTGCACGGGCTATTTTGCGAGATCCGGAAATTCTTTTGTTGGACGAGGCCACATCTGCACTGGACGCTGAAAGTGAAAGGTTGGTGCAGCTGGCGTTGGAGAATCTGATGAAAGACCGCACAACCTTGGTCATTGCGCACCGTCTGGCAACGGTTTTGAACGCCGACCGGATCGTCGTTTTGGAGAACGGACGCGTTATCACGCAAGGCACTCATGAAGAGTTGATGAGAGAAGACGGACTTTACGCAAAATTGGCCCGTTTGCAGTTTGATATTGGTCGAGACGCGATGACGGTTTAGGCTATACAATAATTGAGGGGCGCAAATTCATCTCCTGTCACGGAAGATAACAATAATAAAGGAGTATCCCGTGGAATTGTTAAAAGGTATTCGAGTTTTAGATCTCACGACCATGGTTTCAGGCCCTGTCGCAGCAACTATTTTGGCCGATCAAGGGGCCGACGTGATCAAGGTGGAGCCTTTGCATGGAGAGCAGATGCGCCATGTTCGGTCGTCGCATTTCGGTGTCAATCCGATGTTCTTTTCCTGTAATCGGGGTAAAAAATCGATTTCATTGAACCTGAAATCTGAACAGGGGAAAGAAGTTCTGTGGCGTCTGATCGAAACTGCCGACGTCTTAATTCAAAATTTCCGTCCCGGTGCAATTGAAAAAATGGGTTTTTCTGCAGAAAAAGTGCGGGAGAAAAACAAGTCGCTTATCTTTGTCTCGATCAGTGGATTTGGTGAAGAAGGACCCTATGCTCAAAAACGCGTATACGATCCGGTTATTCAGGCCTTGTCTGGGGCGGCAGATATTCAAGGCGATCATAAAACGGGCGAGCCACATCTTTTCAAATTGATTATCGCAGATAAAATTACGTCCCTTACAACATCTCAGGCTATTTCTTCGGCTCTCTATTCACGGGAGAAAACAGGAGAAGGTCAGCATGTGAAAATCTCTATGCTGGATAGCATGCTTTCTTTCTTCTGGCCTGAGGGGATGACAGGGCTAACATATGATGAGTATGAAGTAGACAGCTCTAAAAGTATGAGCGCGGTTGAGCCTATCTTTGCAACGAAGGATGGTCATGTAACCGCGGTGTCAATTGCCGATAGTGAATGGGCCGGGATGTGCCGGGCGTTTGGCCGGAGCGAATTGATTGAAGATCCCCGCTTTATCAACGCAATCGAGCGGTTTAATCATGCGGAAATCAGAAAGCAGATTGTTGCCGAAGAGATCGCCAAATGGACGAGCGAGGAAATCCTTGCGCGCCTGGATGCCGAGGATGTGCCCTGTGCGCCGATCCTTAAACGCGATGAATTAAAAGATCATCCGCAAATACAGACCAATGGGTCCATTCATACTTTTAACGTTCCAGGCTATGGAAAAATTAATCAGGCGCGGCCGCCCGCACAGTTCGAGCAAGCGCCATTTGATGGTATGGACCTTGCCCCTGAACTTGGGGAGCATACGGCGTCCTTGCTTGAAGAGCTCGGATATTCGAAAGAAGAAATTGACCGGTTGTCTGAGGGCCGCGCTGTCCGGCTCGCAGAGTAAGAGGCCTAGCGTTCCGTCAGTTTCAGTTCGATCCGCCGGTTTCTTAAAAAGGCAATTTCATCGTCACGAGGATCGAGAGGTTGGAACTCACCAAACCCGGTGGGTGCCAGCCGTTCTGGCGGAACACCGCGGGCGATGAGATATTTCGTCACTGACAAAGCCCGAGCGATGGACAATTCCCAGTTTGACGGAAATCGAGCAGTTTTGATGGGTTGGCGATCCGTATGACCGTCTACGCGGAGGACCCAATCAATTTCATCGGGGATGGATTTCGCAATTTCCAAAAGTGTTCGGGCAAAGGTTGCCATGCTTTCGCGCCCCTGTGCCCCCAGTTCAGCCTCTCCCAGACCAAATAAGACCTCGGACTGAAAGACGAACCTGTCGCCAACCACGCTAATGCCGGGGCGATTTTTCAACACTTTGCGCAGTTCACCAAAGAAATTGGAGCGATATTGCTGGAGTTCCTGAACTTTTTGGGCAAGCGCAAGATTAAGCCGTTTTCCAAGATCCGCAATCTGTGCTTTTTGTTCTTTATCCTTTGCTTCTGATACCTCTAACGCCGTTTCAATTTTAGCAAGCTGCTCTCTCAGAGCATTAAGCTGTGCATTGAGAAGCTCCACCTGAGCCTTGGCCTCGATCGATATTTTTTCTTCTTCGCTTAGCGCATCCTGTGTTTGAAGATAGAGGGTTTGTAATTCTGCAAGTCGGATTTCACGCTCTTCAATATCTTTTTGCGCAAGAACAGTCCGCTCTTGTTCATCGTTCAGGCTTGCTTCAAGCTCCTTGCTTCTATCGCGCAGCTCGCCGATTTCAATTTCCTTGTCAGAAAGTTTGCCGGCCAGTTTGCTAACACTGTCTTCAAGTTCTTTTCGAACGGCCTTCAGTGCGTCGATATCCCGTTTCAGGCTTTCAATTTCCTTGAGGTTTGCGGCGACCGTTTCTTTTTCGGCCTTAATTCTTGTTTCCGCCGCTTCCAGGGCCTCCTCTGTTTCCTTGGTTTTGGTTTCCTGCTTACTAAGTAATAACGTTAGCTCGTCGCGTTTGTTTTCGGCGTCAAGGGCGCGAGCTGTCACGGTGTCCAACCGAATGATGGCCGCATCCCGCTCCTGATTGGATTTGGAAAGCGTAATATTGATGTTGGTCAGATCACGTTGAAGGTCAGCGTTTGATTGTCGTTCCAATGCCAATAAGTCCGCCAGCTCGTTCACTTGTTGATTAAGCTGTTCAAGCGCGGCGTCACGGCCAGAAAGCGCCTGTGATAAAAAGAACTGTGCCAGAACAAAAACGACCAGCAGGAAAATTATCACAAGCAGAAGAGTCGTCAGAGCATCCACGAAACCTGGCCAGATTTCGTAATTGGCGCGTTGTCCATTGCGTCTGCGTGCCATCATCTACCTCTCAAGGATACTCAACTGCGCCGGTCTTCTTCGGCAATAGCGGCGATGGTTCGCGTCAGAAGTTTAATATCGCTGCGAATTTCTTGTGTTATCTGGTTTCGCCCATCTGCGATATCTTCAAGAAGGCGGGCCATATATACATCAAGGTTGCGTAAATGATTCCGGCTAGCCTGATCCAAACCGCCCTGTTCCTGAACTTGAGCCATCCTTTGCAAGACAGGTTTTAATTCCATCTGCCCTTCGACCAGTTTGACCATAAGGTCCTGCTCGGCCCGCATCTGATCCGTTAGCGCCGCAAGTTTCTCGCTGACAGAATTCATCGCATTCTCGCCAGAATGACGTCGCTCTTCATTTCGGGCTAAAGTCCGTTGCAGACTATCCAGACTTTCTGCTGTTTGTTCCAGCAAAGCACTGACATAGGCCGGGACACTTTGGTCTCCGTCAGAAATGCCGGCGGGGCCAGCAGAGGAAAAGCGGGTGATTGATGTCAGCCATTCTTCCAGATCGGTATAGAACCGGTTTTGTGCCTGTCCGGCCTGCATGTCCAGAAAACCCAGTACCAAAGACCCTGACAAACCGAACAATGAAGATGAAAAAGCAATCGCCATCCCATCGAGAGGTCGTTCCAGTCCCTTTTTCAACTCATCAAAGATCGCTGTAAAATCTCCGTCACCCACATTCAAAGTGGATATTGCGGCTCCTACAGAGGAGACCGTTTCCAGAAGACCCCAAAATGTACCGAGCAGTCCCAGAAAAATCAATACATTGATCATGTATCTGGAGATATCTCGGCCTTCCTCAAGGCGGACGCTGACGCTGTCCAGCAAGGTGTTCATGGTAACCGCGGTCAAGCGTAACGGACCGTTGTTTTCCCGAATAATGGTCGCAAGCGGGGATAGTAAAACAGGGGATGACTGAAGAGATATCCCACCCTCTGTTTTCTTCAGGCTTTCAGACCAGTTAATTTCCCGGTTGAGCATAAAGACCTGACGAAAAATAAAGCCGATACCAAAGAACAGAACAGCAAAGATAAGGCCGTTCAAATAAGGATTGGCGTAAAAGGCTTTTTCTGCGGGTCCAAACAGGAAGACAGAGATCCCGACCACAATCGCGATGAAAATCAGCATGCGAATGAGGTGGCGACGGGGCTTGTTTATCTTCGGTGTTCTCACGTCTCCTGACGTATTTAATCCTGGAAGTGTTGTCATGATTACCGCGCTATCACTATAAGGTCGACCCGATCAGGGGCGGATCCATCTGTTGGTTTACCAAGAGCCCTCACCTCAATCCGATTATTTGGGACGCCCAGTTTCATGAGTTTGGAGCGGACAACCAAAGCACGCCCAAGGGATAAACGGCGGGCAGCACTGTTACTGCCAGCGTCAGCGAAGGAAAGCAGTTGAACCCGGTCTTCAGAGGATGCAATTTGCTCCGCCAGTTTTTTCAGATCTGCCTCTGCTGAACTTGGAAGGGTTGATGTATCCGGCGAAAAGAAGATTTGTTTCAGTTCTGCCGAATTCGCAGGCGGCGTCTGCGTTTCAGGTACGGCCTTCTTGGTGATCGGGTCTACTGATTTTTGTGGCTCGATCGCGGCAACCTGCATGTCCTTCTGGTCGTCTTTAACCGAAGGTGCTTCTACAACCTTTTGCTCTGGAGTTGTTTTTGCGGTCGTGGTCTCCTTGCTTGAAGCCGTGTCAGTCGAATTTGGCGAGCTGCTTTTCTTAGAGGGGGCTTCCTGTGCGGGTTTTGCAGCGACGTCCGTTGTTTCCGCCGCCGTTGCCGCCTGATTTGAAGGCTTCTTAACCGCTGGTATCTCTGCTTCGGTTTTTGCTGTTGTTTGTTTCGGGGCTGTTACTGTTTGTTCGGTAATTTTTGTTGGCTTTTCTGCAACAGTTTCTTCTTTTTTCTCAGGCAGCTTCTTCATCTGAACCACCGGTTTTTCGGTTGGTTCAGGCTTTTTTTCAACCGTTTCAACTTTTTTGGCGATTTGTTTTTTACGAGGCGGCGCTTTTACCGCTGGTTTCCTTTTGGGCCGGCTTCCTGGCGGAACCAATTGAATGACTTCGTCGCCATCGACAATCCGGCTGCTCTTGGAATAGTCCTGAAGTGGTGTGCTTGCGGGAGAGGGGGCCGATTGGTAGGGGGGCTGCTGCTGCGGGTAGACAGCGCCCATGTTAACCTGGACGGAAGCACCGCCGGGCCCGCCAATGACAACGGTTTGAGAGTGTGCAGGTAAAGAGATGAAAAGTGAAATTGCAAGAGCGGATGTGGCCAGCAAACGACTACGCTTCAACGTCTGGGACGTTCGTCTTTTGACATTCGCCATAAATACCCCCGTTATTACTATTGGTTGCGACCAGATGGTTCTGCAACCCAAACTCTATTCAATGACTGTTTTCAACCCCTATTTTGTCAAAGAAATATGACAAACTAAGGGCCGTAAAAGGTTTCTGAGCAAATAATAACGAAGGGAAGGGCGGGGCTCAACTTTTTAGTGAAAAGCGCGCCCCACATTCTGGCTAGCGTTTTTTACGGGCTTTACGCAATATGTCCTTCATTGGACTGTTGATGCCGCTATTAGTGGCAAGAATATCGCCTTTTTCCAGCATTTTTTCGCCGCCATCGATCTGACTTACTAGGCCGCCTGCTTCTCGAACGATGACAATACCTGCCGCCATATCCCATGAAGACAGACCGTGTTCCCAGAAGCCGTCGTAACGGCCAGCGGCAACATAGGCAAGATCAAGGGCAGCGGACCCAAACCGGCGAATGCCTGCCGAAACAGCCATGATTTCGTTCGCTTCTCGCAGAAATTCTTCATGACCCGGCCGCCCGAGGAACGGAATACCAGTCGAAAGAACACAGTCCGCCATTCTGGTGCGTCCTGAAACCCGAAGACGATGGCCGTTCACAAAAGCACCTTCCCCTTTTGCCGCCCAGAAGAGTTCATCTTTCGTCAAATCCAGAATAACACCAGCAATCAGTTCCTTGCCTTCCATGACGGCAATCGAGATGGCAAAGTGAGGAATGCCATGCAAGAAATTTGTGGTTCCATCCAAAGGATCAACGATCCAATAGTGAGTTCCGTCTTTTGCCGGGACTTCACCCCCTTCTTCCATCTTGAAACCGAAGTCAGGACGGGCCCGGCTCAGTTCCTCGCGGATGGTTTTTTCTGCAGCAATGTCGGCATTGCTAACAAAATCTGCAGGGCCCTTTCTGGAAACCTGCAAATTCTCGACTTCGTTAAAATCGCGAAGGAGTTTTGGAGCCGCCTTGCGGGCAGCAGTTTCCATAACGTTAATAAGGGGTGTTTTGCGGGCCATGTCGTTACCTGATTACTAATTCATTAGGGAGAAAAAAGAGCAGTCTATTCTGCTCTTTTTGCATATTCGGATGTTTCTGTATTCACGACGATTTTCTCGCCGCTACTGCAGAAGGGTGGCACCATTATCCGCATTCCGTTTTCCAGAATGGCGGGCTTGTAAGACGATGCTGCGGTCTGGCCTTTCACTGTTGGTTCTGTTTCAGAAATTTCCAAAGTGATATGTTCAGGCAACAGAACGTTAAGGGGTTCATCTTCGTAAAACTCGATCTCCATGGACATGCCGTCCTGAAGAAACTGAGCCTTGTCGCCAACCAGATCCTTTGAAAGGGAGACCTGCTCGTAAGTGTCGGTGTCCATGAAAGTCAGCAAATCACCATCTTCGAACAGGAACTGATGGGCTTTTTGCTCAAGCCGCGCTCTTTCCACTGTCTCTGAAGAACGGAAACGTTCGTTGAGTTTGGTCCCATCGCGCAGGTTCTTAAGTTCAACCTGCAGATAGGCGCCTCCTTTACCCGGTTGTGTATGTTGAATTTTGACAGCGACCCAGAGGCCACCTTTATGTTCAATTACATTTCCGGGGCGAATTGCATTGCCATTAATCTTCATGACTGGTTTTCGTCCATTTCGTTCGTAAAATATATCGGCGCGGAACCTATCAGGTTGCCGAGCTGTTATCAATGATCCTGTTCAATGCTTCAACAGCGCGGGCCGGGCCTTCAGAATGCTGCCACACGCCACTGGAAATTGCGAGGAAATCTGCCCCGCTTTTAATGAGTGGTGCCGCATTGTCAACAGTTATCCCGCCAATCGCAACACAGGGGATTTCACAAAGAGAGGTCCACCATTGCAGAATCTCAGGTTCTGCCGCAGTTTTCGCTACTTTTGTTGTCGTGGGATAAAAAGCCCCGAAGGCGACATAGTCAGCCCCCCGTTCTGCAGCTTCCATTGCCAGATGACGTGAGTCGTGACAGGTAACACCGACGATCATGTCGTCTCCAACAATCTGGCGGGCTTCAGCATAAGGCATATCTTCCTGACCAATATGCACCCCATCAGTTCCCAGTTCCTTTGCGAGGGCTGGATTGTCGTTGATCAGAAACGCAATGCCATGACGTTCTGCGATGGGCATCAGGCGTTCGGTTGCTGCCGCAATTTCAGCCTTGTCCGCCATTTTTAAACGAAGTTGAAAACAAGCAATATCCCCACCGGACGCGGCCTCTGAAAATGCATTCTCAAAGTCGTCCAAGTCGATTGTCGGCGGAGAAATCAGGTATAGCCGAGGGCGTATTGTTTCTATGATCTTGCTCCGTTTGGTTTGTTATAAAATAGATCAGGCCTGTAACAGAGTACAGGCCTGATCGAATAAAGCTTGCTAATCAACAAGGCTCAATCAGTTGGTTTCTTCAGAAAGCTCACCGTCTCTGGCCAGGCTGGTCAATTTGCATCTTTTGATAAACGCGGCCTGAGCGGCGTCTACATTTTCTTTCTTACCCTGCCAGGTTGATAGTGCAGATGTTTGCAAGGCGCGCCCAAAGGAGTAGCTCAGCTCCCACGGATGCGAACCGGATTGATTGATCTTATTGAGGTTTGCTGTTGCCTGCTCTTCGGATTGACCGCCTGACAGAAAGACGATGCCGGGAACTGAAGCGGGAACGGTTTGTTCAAAGCAATAAATTGTTTTGGCGCTGACTTCATCTGCCTCCGCCTGCTCGGGGCATTGCAGGCCAGGTACAATCATGTTCGGCTTAAGTAGCATTTGTTCAAGTACAACCCGCTGCTTATACAATTCGTCAAAAACTGATTTAAGAGCGGTTTCTGTCACTGCATAACATTCGTCAATTGAATGAAATCCATCCATTAACACTTCTGGCTCGACGATCGGCACGATATTGGCTTCCTGACACAGGGCGGCATACCGCGCCAAAGCATGAGCATTCGTTTCAATGCAGTAGGTGCTGGGAAGCCCGTCATTGATTTCAATAACAGCGCGCCATTTGGCAAAACGGGCGCCAAGTTGGTAATACTCGGCCAATCTTTCCCGCAAACCATCCAAGCCTTCGGTGATTTTTTCACCATCGGAAAACGCCAGCGGCTTGGCTCCCATATCAACTTTGATACCCGGAATGATGCCTTGCTCTTCAAGAAGTTGAGGGATAGAGCGTCCGTCACTTGCTTTTTGTCGCAATGTTTCGTCATACAGGATGGCGCCACTGATATAGTCGGAAACACCTTTAGCCGTGAATAACATTTCCCGGTAATCACGGCGATTTTCTTCAGTGTTTTCAACACCGATCGTGTCAAACCGTTTTTTGATGGTTCCTGTACTTTCATCCGCGGCAAGAATACCTTTGCTGCGTTCGACCAGTTGGAGGGCCAAATCTTCCATTAGGATTTCAGTCATTCATCCAGTCCTTTTAAAATTTACTGCGCCATCAGCGCTTTGACGCCAGGCAGATCTTTTCCTTCCATCCATTCTAGGAAGGCACCGCCGGCCGTTGAAATATAAGTAAAGCTATCGGTGACATTCGCCTTGGAGAGGGCGGCGACGGTGTCCCCACCACCCGCGACAGATACCAGTTTATTATTTTGCGTCTGCCGTTTGGCGACCTCCGCAATGGCAAATGTTCCCGTGCCAAATGGTTCGATTTCGAAGGCGCCAAGCGGGCCATTCCAAATCAGGGTTTTGCAATCGGTCAAACGTGAGCAGATGTGCGAGACAGTCTGAGGCCCCGCATCTAGGATCATTTCCTCGGAGCCGACTTCCAGGACGCTTGCTGTCCGGTTTTTTGCATGCTCTTTAAACTCTTTTGCCAAAACGCCATCCTCGGGCAAAATAATGTCGCACCCAACGGCTTCAGCTTTCGCAAGGATCTCGTTGGCCGTGTCGGCAAGATCATGTTCGCACAGAGACGCACCAACATCGACACCTTTTGCGTTCAGGAACGTATTCGCCATTCCGCCGCCAATCACAAGATTGTCGACTTTTTCAATCAGATTAAAAAGTAAGTCCAGTTTTGTCGAGATTTTTGCACCGCCCACTATGGCCATTACGGGCCGGGCCGGGACTTCAAGAGCCGCCGAAAGGGCTGTTAATTCGGCTTCCATATTTCGGCCAGCATAGGCTGGCAGTAAACGCGCAATGGCCTCAGTCGATGCATGAGCCCGATGAGAACATGAAAAGGCGTCATTAACATACAGATCGCCAAGGGCCGCGAGGGAGGCCGCAAAATCAGCATTATTTTGCTCTTCTCCGGCAAAGAAGCGAACATTTTCCATCAAAATGACACCTGCGCTGCCGGTTGCGCGAATGGCATCCATCGCCTCATTGCCCACACAGGTATTAAAGAAACCGATCTTAATTCCTAGTCTTTCCGACATCGCATGGGCAACCGGTTCCAATGACATGTCGGGAACAATTTGGCCTTTCGGGCGGCCAAAGTGACTGAGAAGGACCACCGTCGCGCCCTTTTCAGTGAGTTCCTTGATGGTTGGAGCCACTCTGTCAATACGGGTAAAATCAGATACTTTACCGTCGTTCATTGGAACGTTCAGATCCACACGAACCAGAACAGTCTTTCCATTCGCCTCTAGTTGATCAAGCGTCTGGTATGCTGTCATTTGAGTGTACTCCACTATCCTTTGAATTATCCGAGATTTGCCATAACCAGAGCCGTGTCGCTCATACGGTTCGAAAAACCCCATTCATTGTCATACCAGCTTAGAACGCGAACGAAAGTGCCTTCAATAACTTGCGTTTGGGTTAGGTCAAACGAAGAGCTGGCTGGATTGTGATTGAAGTCAATCGATACCAGCGGTTCATCATTTGCGTTCAGAATGCCCTTGAGGCGTCCGTTTGCCGCTTCAAGAACAGCCTCATTAATTTCCTGGGCGGTTGTTGAGCGTTTGGCAACGAAAGTCAGGTCAATCATGGAAACGTTTGGCGTAGGTACCCGAACGGATGTGCCGTCAAGTTTTCCTGCAAGCTCTGGAAGCACCAGACCAACCGCCTTCGCGGCTCCTGTAGAGGTTGGAATAATTGACATGGCAGCGGCCCGGGCCCGGCGCATATCACCGTGTAACGTGTCCAAAACCGGCTGATCGCCTGTATAAGCATGCACCGTTGTCATGAACCCGTGTGCGATACCAACGGTTTCATTCAGGACCTGGGCAACAGGCGCAAGACAGTTGGTTGTGCAGGACGCGTTGGAAACAATCTTATGGCCTGCTTCCAGTTTGTCATGGTTTACACCATAAACAACGGTCAGGTCCACCTCAGTGCCCGGGGCTGAAATCAGCACTTTTTTTGCGCCAGCTTCCAGATGGGCCTTTGCTTTATCTGCATGGGTGAAAATACCGGTGCATTCGAAGGCGATATCAACGTTTAATTCACCCCAAGGCAAATCGGCGGGATTGCGCTCTGACGTGACCCGAATAGGTCCGCGTCCCAAATCCATGCTGTCTTCGGTGACTGTTACGTCTCCCGGAAAACGGCCATGCACACTGTCATATTTTAACAAATGCGCATTGGAGCTAACAGAACCCAGATCGTTGATTCCGACGACCTCGATATCCGTGCGACCCGACTCATAGATTGCACGAAGGACGTTTCGGCCAATACGTCCAAACCCGTTAATTGCAACACGAACAGTCATCTTGTCATACACTCCTGTAAACAGAAACGGTCGGAAAAACCCGCCCGGTTATCATCAAAGCTGTTTTTTTGCCGCTTCCACAACGGCTTCGCTCGTAATATTGAAATGCTTGTACAAATCTCCAGCAGGGGCCGAGGCACCAAAACTATCGAGACCAACAAACTCACCTTCACGACCGATATAGCGAGACCAACCGTATGAGCTGGCGGCTTCAATGGCAACCTTGACAGTACCGGGGCCCAGCGTTTCCGTCTGATAGCTCTGGGACTGCGCATCAAACAGATCGGTACAGGGAACCGAGACAACTCGTGTGCCAATGCCTTCTGCTTCAAGGGCTTTTTGTGCGTCCAGTGCAATGCCGACTTCTGAGCCAGTAGCCAACAGAGTCACTTGTGCATCTATATTGGCAGCAGACAGTTCATACGCGCCTTTTGCAGAAAGATTCTCAGACGTGTAATCGTTTCTCACCAGCGGAAGACCCTGACGGCTCAAAGACAAAACAGATGGTGTCTTTTTGGATTTCAATGCAACTTCCCAGCATTCCGCTGTTTCGACGGCATCGGCCGGACGGAAGACGTTCACGTTTGGCATGGCCCGCAAGGATGCGAGATGCTCAACAGGCTGGTGCGTTGGGCCGTCTTCACCAAGACCAATGGAATCGTGGGTCATAACATAGATGACGCGCTGCTCCATCAAAGCGGAAAGGCGGATTGCGGGACGCGCATAATCTGTAAAGACCATGAAGGTACCACCGTATGGAATAAACCCTTTATGCAGGGCCATGCCGTTCATGATTGCGGACATTCCAAATTCACGGACGCCGTAATAGACGTAGCGGCCAGAAAAGTCCTCTGGAGTCACTGGGTCCAAATGAGACGTTTTTGTCAGATTTGATCCGGTCAGATCAGCGGAACCCCCAATTGTCGTCGAAACATGTTCATTGATAATGTTGAGAGCTTCCTGACTGGCTTTCCGGCTAGCCCATCCAGGGGCATCTTCGGTCAGTTGTTTTTTATAAGCCAGCATAGCGTCATCAAGGCTGGATGGCAGCTCGCCAGACAACGATGTTTCAAACGCAGATTTCTCATCTGTACTGAGGGCGTCGAAGGCTTTTTCCCAAGCAGAGGAGATACGGGCCCCTTTCGTGCCAACAGCACGCCAGCGATCCCGGATTGTTGCTGGAATCTCAAAAGGTGCGTGCGGCCAATTCAGTTCTTTTCGGGCAAGAGCAATTTCTTCTGCACCCAAAGGCGCTCCATGCACGCCAGAGGTGCCCTGCTTGTTCGGAGCGCCGTATCCAATGGTGGTTTTACAAGCAATAAGAGAGGGTTTGTTGCTCTCTTTTGCTTTGGCAATTGCTGTTTCAATCGCGTCTGGGTCATGCCCGTCAATCGTTTGTGTATCCCACCCCAACGCATCAAAGCGTTTTAGCTGGTTGTCTGATACAGCCAGATCCGTTTTTCCGTCGATACTGATTTCATTGTCATCCCAAAGAACAATCAGTTTTTCCAGTCCAAGATGGCCTGCGAAAGACGCGGCTTCATGACTGATACCTTCCATCAGGCAGCCATCGCCCGCGATGACATAGGTATGATGGTCAACAATATCTTTGAAGCGAGCGGCCTGCATTTTTTCGGCAAGCGCCATACCAACCGCTGTTGCCAGGCCCTGACCAAGAGGACCTGTCGTGGTTTCTATACCATCGGCGTGGCCATATTCGGGATGCCCGGCTGTCTTCGATCCAAGTTGCCGGAAGTTTTTGATCTCTTCCAGGCTCATATCCTTGTACCCTGTTAGGTGCAGCAGGGAATAGAGCAGCATTGAGCCGTGGCCAGCCGAGAGAACAAATCTGTCTCTATCAGGCCAGTTCGGCTTGGATGGATCAAATTTCAGGAATTTTGAAAACAGGACGGTTGCAACATCCGCCATGCCCATCGGCATGCCCGGATGTCCTGAATTAGCTTGTTGGACTGCATCCATGGAAAGTGCACGAATTGCATTTGCCATTTCGATAAATTTGGAGGCAGAAGGCGAAGTATTGGCGCCACTATCGTTCATATTTGACTCATTCATATCCACCGGCAGAAAGTACAGTATTCGCAGCGAAAACCCTATTCAAAGCGTTCTACAGCTGTAAATCGTCTCAGACGCCAGCGCCCGTAGCGGGTCACATTTCGGTATCCAATCTGCATGATATTACTATTTTTGCCTGTAAAAAAAGGCATGTCAAACCTCAGAAAACGCCATGCAGACCAGTTCTGGAATCGAGGCGAAGATGCCGTTCATGGGCGCGCACGTCAACCGCTTAGTTCATCTTTTGTACATGAAAATTGTATATTCTGTGCGGAATGACCAATTTCCAACAGAGGTTGACGGAGGTTGTCCTGGGGTCGTATTGTTTTCAGGAAAACTGTCGCACGCTTCTTGCATCAGCAGGGGAATTCCAGAATAAGGGGTGAAGAGATTACCGAATCGAGAATTGAGGCAGCGCTTCAGAGGCTGGAAAAAGCTGCAGAAACATTGTCTGACAAACCCGCTCAAGGGTTGCTGGATATGCGGGGACGTTCTGATCAGGATGCCGAGCTGGAAAGCTTGCGGTCGGAGAATGCGTCTCTTCGAAAGGAAATCAGTGATTTGACGGAGCGATATCAGGCGCTAAAGCAGCGTACGGATATAGTTTCAGGTCGACTGGACAAGACAATAGATGATATCGGCGCAATTCTGGAGTAAATGACATGGCTTCGGTGACAGTAAAGGTAAATGGGCGGCCTTACCCCATTGTTTGTGGTGATGGTGAAGAAGATCATCTTAAATATCTGGCTGAGTTTGTGGACAAGAAAGTCCAGGATCTGAGCAATTCAATCGCAAATGCGACGGAAACACAGTTGCTTCTTATGGCTTCTTTGTTGATTGCTGATGATTTATCTCAGGCCTACGAAAGTATCGATAAACTGAAAGATAGTGCGGATAATACCGCAGAAGATAAGTTGGAAGAGTGGGCTGAGAAACTGGAAACTATTGCACTTCAGTTAGAAACTGCCTAAATAGACTTCAGTTGCACTGCCTTGTGCGTTAGTTCTTAGATATCCTGGGGCCAATACCGAAATCCTGGGGGCTAATCCCTGACTGGACCGTGGTCCTATTATATCGGCTCCCACCTGACTTGTCAGGCCACAGAGATTTCATTCGTTCGACGGCTATGGTGGTGCAACCCTAATTCCTTAGGTATCTGACCCTTTTTGTTTGCCTGATCCAGAGTGGGGCTACGTGTTGAATACGGTCGCTCTTGAAAAAAAATCTGCTCGAAAAGCAGCCTCTGCATTGCGTAAACAGTTGCACCGCACCAGGCTAGGTATTTCTGCTGCCCGACATTTTCTTGATAGCATTCCCCTAAACGGAGGAGCGGTCGTTTCATTATATTGGCCGATCGGAAGCGAGATTGATGTATCCCCTCTGGTCGATCCATTGCTTGACGCGGGATGTGTCTGTGCGCTTCCCGTCGTGGAAGCGATAGCGCAGCCACTGGTTTTCAGGCAATGGCATAAGGATGATGTTCTGGAAAAGGGTGTGATGGATATTCCTGTTCCTGTCCCTTCCGCAAAGATCGTGATCCCGGATATCCTGGTTGTGCCGTTGCTCGGCTTTGATCGCACAGGCTATCGTTTGGGATATGGCGGTGGGTTTTACGATCGGACATTGGCGCAGCTGCGGGACGCCCGTCACTGTCTGGCTGTTGGATATGCCTATGCCGGGCAAGAGATGGAAAATCTCCCCACAGACAAATTTGATCAACCCTTGGATTGGGTTGTTACCGAAAAAGAAGCAAGGAAGTTCACGTGAAATTGTTGTATTGCGGTGATGTTGTTGGTCGTTCTGGTCGTGATGCGATCTCTGAGCATTTGCCAACGCTGAGGAAACAGCTGGCTCTCGACTTTGTAGTTGTAAATGGAGAAAATGCAGCCTCAGGATTTGGTATAACCGAAAAAATCTGCGCCGGCTTTTATGAGGCTGGGGCGGACTGTATTGTTCTTGGTAATCACAGCTTCGATCAGAAGGATATCATGTCCTATATGTCCGAAGATGCCCGGCTTATCCGTCCAATCAACTACCCGGAAGGAACCCCCGGACGGGGAGCGTCAGCATTTAAAACCCGTGCTGGCAAAACAGTGTTGGTGGTGCAGGTAATGGGGCGTGTTTTTATGGACCCGCTGGACGATCCTTTTGCAGCTGTTGATAAAATTTTGAAATCCGGTCGTCTGGCGCAAAAATACGATTTCATTTTGATTGATGTGCATGGTGAGGCGACCTCTGAAAAAATGGCTCTGGGGCATTTTTGTGATGGACGGGTTTCGGCTGTAGTTGGAAGCCACTCACATGTTCCGACAGCCGATACACAAATTCTGCCGGGCGGAACCGGATATCAGACAGACGCGGGAATGTGCGGGGATTACAATTCTGTCATCGGTATGGAAAAAGAAGAGCCAATCCGGCGGTTTACCCGGAAAATACCGTCCAGCCGTTTTACGCCAGCTTTGGGGCCTGGCACACTTTGTGGTATCTATATTGAAACCGATGATAAGACGGGTTTTACAACACGAATAGAACCAGTTCGCATCGGCGCCCGCTTGCTTCAGCATGTGCCCGACTAGCACGCATTTCGTTTTGATTGGGCCTCAGCTGTGCTAATATGAGGGTTAATCAAATGTTTGTAGTTTGTTAAGAGTGTAATGATAGCTTCCGAGGAGATGTAAAAGTACTAAGTATTCGGCGGAGATAATATTGTCCGAACCTAAAACCCATTTTGAAGTACATGGAAAACAGTCCGGAAGCTGGACTGTACAGAAAGTCTGTGACTCAAAAGAAGTTGCCATTGATTTCGCCAAGATACTCAAGTCGGGGCAAAATATAGCCTCTGTCAAAGTCCTGCAGGTCAAGTTTGATTCTAACGATCCGGTCTTCCATGACAAAGAAGTTTATTTCGATGGAGAACGGGATAAGCCAAATACTGATTCTGGTGTCGAGCTGATTGAGCCTATCTGCCAATCGGCATCTGAAATTTATCAGCCCAGTGCGCGACGCGCGATCGGTCAGCTTCTTCAAAAGCCAATGGCGCAATGGCACATTACGCCTTTGGAATTGCTTTATCACAGCAAACATTTGCAGAAATTGAATGATACTGGTCAGATCCTTCAGGGTGCTGTTCAACGGGTCGCGATCTCTCAGGTGCAGCGCACCGGCCAGAAAGTAAATGACCGTGTTTTGGAACTTTACCGCATAACAAATGAAGTCCTTAAAAACCTGAAAGACTTCAACTCTTTGGATATTGTTCCAGAAATTGAAGATGATAACCTTGTTAAGCTGATGCGCGCGGTTAAAGATCATGAGGACTGGCGTCAGCTGTTTTTGATGTCAATGGCACGCTATCTCAGCGACATAAAAACGATTGATGATAAATTCGATATCATAATGAACTGGCTTGGCAAGTATGATGATCCCGGTGTTCTGGAAATGCTGGACCGCCATGTTGCAGATTTCTTGTCTTCGTCTTCCTATTTAAGGCGTATTTTGGGTGAGGAGGAGAATCTCGGTGAAGCAATGCTCGCCCTCGTTGACCTTATTCGCGGGACCCGGCAATTCCCAGGCGGGTCGCATTCGGGCGGAGTCCGTGTGAATGCACTGTTACGGGATCAGTTCCTGCCAGAAACGCGTATGGCGTTGACGCTAAAGCTGAAAAAAACCTTGAAAGGCAACGCGTCATTTGTTTCTGGCGATCCGTTTAAAAGTGCGATTTATCATAGTAAGTTGATGTCTCGGACCCAAATCGGGAACGACGAGCATGTGGGCGGGCAGGAAGTGGTTGAAGCGTTGCGGATGCGCAGCGAAAAGATGACGGGCAGCACAACAATTGGAAATATGCTGGCTGGCCATGATAATCCGTTGGATCGCGCGGATGTCTTGCTGATGATCAGCCAGGGGCTCGTTGGTGCGGTTAGCAAGCGAACCATTGCCAATTATTTGCTTCCTTTATTGGAGAGTGGACAAAATTTTCAATATCTTACGTCCGGTAAAATACCGCCACTGACAATCCTTGCACGCCTGCAAGAGCTGCAGTCAAAGGTTGCAAAATCTGATTTTCAGGAGTTCTACAATACAAAGCTCTCTGAGCGTCTGGACCAAATGTCTGTCGATCTGATGAAAGAACTAGAAGTTTTGGAAAATTTCAAAAAACGGGCGGCGGATAATACTCAGCTTGGGTTGACGTTGTTGCAGTTGCTGGCTTCCGATAAACTGACGAAGCCGGAAGGTGCCAGAATGGTTCATGAATTCACCAGAAAAACGATCGTTTCGGCTGATTTTATGGCTGATTTGGAAAAGAAAGCCAAAACAGGCGCGTCACAGGTCGAGTTTTTTAAGACATTTTATACGGCCCTTGAGAAAACCAATATCCGCTAGCCAGACCTTCCGAAACGACCGAAGTTCGAATTATTTTCCCAAAAAATTCATTCTTGTCTTGGGTGAAGTCTACCCTTGCGTTAAATAGTAATCAGGAAAATAAATGAGCAGCTTCGGATTACGTTGTCTGATTTGTTCATTTTTGTGATTTGATGACATGGAAAATGACTTTCCATGGATGACTAAGAGAAGAAGTATGGCGGGACATTCCAAGTTTAAAAATATCATGCATCGTAAAGGCGCTCAGGATAAAAAGCGCGCCAAGATCTTTGCTAAGCATATCCGGGAATTGACAGTAGCGGCGAAGTCGGGCCTGCCAGAACCTGATATGAACCCAAGATTGAGAACCGCGATTGCGGCGGCCCGATCAGATAATATGCCGAAAGATAACATCGATCGTGCCATCAAGCGTGCGGCGAGTGGTGGTGAAGGCGAAAATTATGACGAAATCCGGTATGAGGGCTATGGCCCCGGTGGTATCGCGGTGATCGTCGAGACACTTACCGATAACAAAAACCGGACGGCAGCCGAAGTTCGTGCCGCCTTTAATAAGGCTGGCGGTGCATTGGGAGAGACTGGATCCGTTTCTTTTATGTTCGAACATATGGGGCAGATTGTTTACAGCGCTTCAGAAATCGATGGCGATGAAGTTTTTGAAGCAGCCTTAGAGGCCGGGGCTGACAATGTAGAGAGTGATGACGAAGCCCACGAAATCACCTGCGCAATGGAAGATTTCAATGATGTTCAGGCCACGTTGGAAGAGAAATTTGGCACGCCACAGGAAGCCGGCATTATCTGGAAGCCAACAAACAGTGTGCCCGTAGAAACCGAAGAAAAAGCCAATTCAATCTTTAAGCTTGTTGATGTTCTGGAAGATAACGATGATGTGCAGAAAGTGTCTGCCAATTTCGATATTCCTGATGAAATCATGGAAAAGCTGGAGACCTGAGCGGCTGAAAGGTCATGTTATAGAATGCGTTTGTTAGGTCTGGACCCTGGGTTGCGACATACAGGTTGGGGGATCATAGAAGCCGAGGGGAACTCTCTTCGGCATCTTGCCAACGGGGCTGTTGCATCAGATGCGTCCCTTGATCTTGCAGGTCGGCTAGTTCAGCTTTTTGAAGGTATTGAAAAAGTGATCGCAGAATGGCAGCCACAAGAGGCGGCTGTCGAGGAAACCTTTGTTAATAAGAACCCAGTCTCTACGCTGAAGCTTGGTCAGGCAAGGGGCATCGCTTTGCTGGTTCCGGCCCTTCATAATCTGGCCGTTGAAGAATATGCGCCCAATAAAATCAAGAAATCAGTTGTTGGCGCGGGTCACGCAGGGAAAGAACAAATTCATGCGATGGTCAGTATGCTGTTACCGGGCTGTAAAATTGCCAATGAGCATGCTGCAGATGCATTGGCCGTTGCTATTTGTCATGCTCATTATGCGGGAAGCCGTCGGCATCTGGGGAAAGCGATAACCATGGCCGGGGGTAAGGTATGATTGCAAAATTAACCGGAATACTGGATAGCACCGGCGAGGACTGGATCATTCTGGATGTAGGCGGTGTGGGGTATTTGGCATTTTGCTCTGGACGCACATTGCGCGCCCTTCCTGAGATCGGCGGGACAGTTTCTCTTCACATTGAAACCCACGTTCGCGAAGATCATATCCACCTGTATGGTTTTCAGGGTATAGGAGAGAAAAGCTGGTTTGGACTATTACAGACAGTCCAAGGCGTTGGCGCGAAAGTTGCCTTGGGAATTTTGTCTTTGTTCGGAAGTGATGAGTTGACCCAAATTGTGGCGGCTGCCGATAAGACCGCCTTGACCCGAGTGAGTGGCGTTGGACCAAAAGTAGCGGGCAGGATTGTCACTGAGCTAAAAGACAAAGTGGCGAAAATGAACCTCGGTCCAGCTGCCTTTTCAGCAAATGATGCAATTACCAAGTCGAAACCAGCTGGCCAGACAACAACAGTGGTCGCCGCAAATGATGCTATTTCTGCACTTGTCAATCTTGGATATGGTCGGGCAGATGCATTCGGTGCAGTTGCTGCGGCGGGACGGCGCCTTGGCGAAGATGCAACGGTTGAAGCCCTGATCACCGAAGGCTTGAAGGAGCTGGCTGCATGACCGATGATCGTTTAATCGGTGCAACAAAATCAGGATCGGATGATTATGAGCAACAATTTCGGCCGCAGGTTTTAGGCGATTTCATTGGTCAAAAACAAGTCCGGGAAAATCTTAGCGTTTTTATTCAGGCTGCAAAAGCGCGCGGAGATGCTCTTGACCATGTAATGTTTTTTGGGCCTCCGGGGCTTGGGAAAACAACGCTCTCACAAATCGTTGCGCGGGAACTGGGTGTTAATTTCAGGGCAACAGCCGGGCCGGTAATCAGTAAGGCCGGGGATTTGGCGGCATTGCTGACAAACCTCGAAGAAAATGACGTTCTGTTTATCGATGAAATTCACAGATTGAATCCGGCGGTTGAAGAAATTCTGTATCCGGCGATGGAAGACTTTCATCTTGATCTGATTATTGGGGAGGGCCCTGCCGCCCGATCCGTCAGAATTGATTTGCCCCCATTTACGCTGGTTGGGGCGACAACCCGCTCCGGCCTGATCACAACCCCTCTTCGCGAACGCTTTGGTATTCCGCTTCGGATGAATTTTTACGAACCAGCTGAGTTACAGCTGATCGTTGCCCGTGGTGCGCGCGTCCTTGGCGTCAAACTCAGTGATGAAGGCGCGCAGGAAATTGCCAATCGAAGCCGCGGCACACCGCGTGTTGCTGGACGGCTGTTGCGGCGTGTTCGGGATTTTGCATCTGTGGCTGGTGTTGATGTGATCTCTGCCGAGCAGGCGGATGCGGCATTGAACCGTCTGGAAGTGGATAAGCGCGGACTGGATGCAATGGACCGACGTTACCTGACCCGTATCGCCCAGGATTTTGGGGGGGGACCTGTCGGTGTGGAGACCTTATCAGCAGCTTTGTCCGAGCCTCGTGATGCGATTGAAGACATTATTGAACCGTACCTTATTCAACAGGGGTTTCTGCAAAGAACCCCTCGTGGGCGTTTATTGACAAAAGCGGCTTTTGATCATCTGGGCTTTAGCTTTCCCAAACAATTGGCCTCGCAACTGGACCTGATTGAGGAGCCGCCCCGTGAGCAGTGATCCGGCAATGATCGGTAGGATTGACTTTTCCGGTGAGCAGGGCCCTTTGCATCATTTTCCGGTGCAGGTTTTTTGGGAAGATACGGATGCTGGCGGGATTGTTTATTACGCTAATTATTTAAAATTTACCGAGCGGGCGAGGACAGATTTGCTCCGCGGTATCGGTATTAATCAGCAACAGCTGATGATCACAGAAAGTGTGAATTTCGTTGTACGAGAGTGCCAGGTTGAGTATCTGAGCCCAGCCCGTATGGATGACGCGCTTGATGTGCGCACGCACCTTTTCGAATTGAAAGGGGCAACCTTGCGGATGAAACAGGATGTCTATCGAGGCGACAATCTTTTGGTAAAAAGCACCGTTCGGGTGGCCTGTTTACATAAGAACGGAAAACCTGCCCGCTTTTCGCCGCAAATAAGGGATAAATTCCTATCAATCACTGATTTTTCAGGAGCCATGAAGAAATAATGGAAAATGACGCGCTTGTAGCTGCCCAGTCTTTGGGCGGTGTCTCTCATGATTTGTCTATGCTCGGCCTGTTCCTGAGGGCCGATATTGTTGTTCAAATTGTTATGATTGTTTTGATCCTGGCTTCTTTTTGGAGTTGGGCAATCATTATTGACAAGATCCTGAAATATCGCCGTGTCACCGCAGACTCCGACGAGTTTGAAAATGACTTCTGGTCGGGCGGGAATCTGGAAGACCTTTATCGACGTGTAGGCAACAGCCCAGATAACCCGCTTGCAATGCTTTTTTCAACAGCAATGCGGGAATGGTTGCGGTCGACAGAAAAAGGACTGGATAAGAACAGTCATACCGGCCTGCAGGCGCGTATTCATCAAGTGATGCGTGTTGCCATTGACCGTGAAGTGGAACGTCTGGAGAAATATCTCGGCTTTCTGGCAACAGTGGGCTCGACCGCGACTTTCATTGGTTTGTTTGGGACGGTTTGGGGCATTATGAATAGTTTCCAGGCGATTGCAGCTACAAAGGACACCAGTCTTGCTGTCGTGGCGCCTGGTATCGCCGAAGCCCTTTTCGCAACGGCGCTGGGACTGGTTGCCGCGATCCCTGCGGTTGTCGCATATAACAAGTTTTCCAATGATTTACAGCGCATCGTAACCCGACTTGAGGGGTTTGCTGGTGAGTTTTCTGCCATCCTGTCTCGTCAGTTGGATCAAGGATAAGGGTATGGACACCAATCATTACGATGCTTTTACAGGACAGGGCCGGAAACGCCGACTTAAGGCAATGTCCGAAATCAATGTGACGCCTTTTGTCGATGTGATGTTGGTGTTGCTGATCGTCTTTATGGTGACGGCCCCATTGCTGACTGTTGGTGTGCCGCTGGATTTACCTGAAACAAAGTCTTCAACGGTTCAGGGAAATGATGAGCCGCTGGTTATCAGCGTTGATGTGGAAGGTCGTTTGTATCTGGAAGATCTGGAAATTGAGTTGGTTAATCTAGTGCCTAAGCTACAGGCTGTTGTTGGTGCGAAGGCAGACCAACGGATCTTTGTTCGGGGCGATAAGAACGTTAATTATGGCCGGGTTCTGCAAGTGATGGGTGAAATCCATGACGCTGGCTTTACTAAAGTCGCGATGGTATCGAGTAGCTCAGCTGACAAGGCGAAAGCCAAGACTGAGAAAAAAGAATAGGCCGGTCTTCTTTGATGAAAGTATCAACGGTCATATCTGCTGGTTTGCACGGGCTTATTTTGTTGCTCATGTATACAGGCTTGCCTTTGTTTCAGGATCCCGAACTTTTGGACCAGCCAAAGGTCATTCAGGTCGAAATCGTCGATATTGCCGATATCACGAATTTGCCAAAAGATCAGCCGGCACCAGAAGAAAAAGAGCCTGAACCGAAAGAGCCGCCAAAACCAGAGCCAAAACCGGAGCCCAAACCGGAGCCCAAACCGGAGCCTAAACCCGAGCCAAAACCTGAGCCTGAGCCTGAGCCTGCCCCCGAACCTGAGCCAGCGCCAACGCCGGAACCTGATCCGGAGCCAGCGCCGAAGCCTGAGCCTGAGCCAGAGCCAGAGCCGAAGCCGGAACCTAAACCCGAGCCAAAAAAAGAAGAGGTCAAAAAGGTTGAAAAACCGAAGGCCATTCCGAAGCCAAAGATTAAACCACGGCCAGAAAAGAAGGTTGTTCAGAAAAAACCGGAACCAAAAGAGGAACCAAAGAAGAAGTTTGATCTTAGTCAGATTTCTGCCTTGCTGGACAAGAAGAAAAAAGAACAGGCGAAACGAACTGATGAAACGTCGGACACAAAAAAGTCCAAATCTGCTGAAAGGGTTGCTGCTGCGTCCGATCGGGCCGCAGACAGGTCATTGCCTTTAAGTTTAAGTGAAAAAGATGCGTTCAAACAGCAGGTTCAAAGATGTTGGAGTCCACCAACAGGAAGTGTGCGGGCGGAAGAGCTAATTGTTGAGTTGCGTATTACGCTTAATCAGGATGGTTCGGTCCAGGGACGACCGGAATTGGTTGGGAACACGTCATTTGGCGACAATTTTGAAAGAATTGCTGCTGAAAGCGCTATTCGAGCCGTCTTACAATGTCAGCCGTATCGATTGCCAATTGATAAATATGAACGTTGGCGGGATACTAGATTAAAGTTCAACCCAAGGGAGATGTTTGGACAATGAGAAATATGGTTCGCCAATTTGCTAACTGGGGGTATTGGGTTGCAGTAGGCCTTGTGCTTTCAATCGCAGTTGCCTCACCTGCTCGTGCTGAACTGGTTATTGATATTACGCAAGGTAATATTAAGCCTCTTCCTGTGGCAATCACCGATTTTTATAGCGAAACCGAAACAGCCGGGCTGGTTGGGCAGAAGATCGCCGAGGTTATCCGCGCTGATTTGGAACGATCTGGCCTGTTCGCCCCGATTGACCCGCGGGCATTCCTGCAAAAGCCTGTCGATCTTCAGGCTACTCCGGTTTTTTCTAACTGGCGCAAAATCAACGCACAAGGCCTGTCTACTGGGATGGTGCGCGCGCTGCCCGATGGGCGGATTAATGTACAGTTCCGCTTATGGGATGTTTTTTCCGAGCAGTATCTGGCCGGTTTTGGATATAAAAGTGCCGCGACCAATTGGCGTCGTACTGCCCATTTGATTGCGGATCAGATTTATAAGCGCCTAACCGGTGAAGAAGGATATTTTGACACCCGGATTGTTTATGTTTCGGAAAGTGGTCCTGCCGACCGGCGGGTGAAGCGTCTTGCGATCATGGATCAGGACGGGGAACGGCATCAATTCCTGACGGATGGCAGCAATCTGGTATTGACCCCGCGCTTTTCGCCAACTCAGCAGGAAATTACTTACCTCTCCTATTTCAACAATCGTCCGCGGGTTTATCTGTTCAACATTGATACCGGGCAGCAGGAAGTGCTGGGAGAATTTCCGGGGATGACGTTTGCCCCGCGCTTTTCTCCATCCGGAAATCAAGTTGTGATGAGCATGGCCGAGAACGGCAATTCGGATATTTACCTGATGGATTTGCGGACGCGTTCTTTAAAGCGTTTAACCAAGCATCCGGGCATTGATACGGCGCCTTCCTTTTCTCCGGACGGGACGCGGATCACGTTTGAATCAGATCGTGGCGGTCGTCAGCAGCTCTATGTAATGAACGCAGATGGCTCAAATGTGAAGCGGATAAGCTTCGGGCGTGGTAATTATGGCACACCTGTCTGGTCCCCCCGTGGTGATTTGATTGCTTTTACAAAATTGACGGGTGGTAAATTCTCCATAGGCGTGATGAGAACTGACGGTTCGCAGGAACGCATCCTGACTGAAGGGTTTCATAATGAGGGCCCTTCTTGGGCACCAAATGGGCGTGTTCTTGTGTTTTTCCGGCAAGTACCGGGAAATAAGAACGGGGTTGGTGATAAAGTTAGCTTGTGGTCTGTGGATTTGACAGGTTATAACGAAAGAGAAATGATTACTCCGCGGGATGGGTCTGATCCAGCATGGTCGCCCTTGCTTCCGTGAGTGAGCATAAGTATAGTGAAAAAGTAAGATTTTCTAGGGGGAGTATATTTCAGGGAGGGGCAGCGTCACTTCAATCGGACGTCGTTTTACTTGGAATACCCAAAAATTTAGATTTCCAGAGGATGGGAGTTAAGTAAATGCGGCTCAATCTTGGCCTTAAATTCTTGAGTATGTTTGCTGCACTGACATTGGTCGCAGCATGTGAAACAGCGCCAACGGACTCCGGCGACAGCACTGGTGGGGGCGCATCGTCCCAGGCTGGCAGCTCTTCTGGATCAACTGGCGGTACTTCTGCAAGCACTGGTTCAAATCAGGTTCAGCCTGGTAGCCAGGAAGACTTGGTTCTGAATGTTGGTGATCGTGTATTCTACGGTTTCGACAAATTCAATCTTAGCGACGAAGCGCGGGCAACTGTCCAGCGTCAGGCCGCCTGGTTGAAAGCGAACCCAACAGTGACTGTCACTGTTGAAGGTCATGCGGACGAACGCGGTACACGTGAATACAACCTTGCACTCGGCGAACGCCGTGCAACTGCTGTTAAAAACTATCTTGTAACATTGGGCATTTCAGCCTCACGTGTTTCAACGATTTCTTTTGGTAAAGAACGTCCAGTAGCCTTGGGTCATACCGAAGCTGCATGGTCTCAAAACCGTCGTGGCGTTTTGGCTGTCAACTAACAGTCTGACTACTTGATGCATAGCCCGTTGCCGGTCCAGCTTGCTGTAGACCGGCAACGGGCTTTTTTATGTAAAAATACAGGGATGGATAAAAGCCTCTGTTTGGTCACAATATTCCCTTATATATTATTCCGAATTTAAAGGTCTTTTGGCCCGTCTCTGATGAAAAGCGTGGGAAAATAGGTGCTAAGGTGAAAGAAAAATCAAGAACCGGACATCGTTATTCAATTGTCCTGATCGCGTTTGCTGCGACAACAGTTTTGTTTTCAACATTGGCCTTTTCTTCGGCTCAGGCGCAAAGCAGTGATGTTCAGGCGCTCTTGGACCGTATTAATCGCTTGGAAGCCGATCTGACGAATGTGCAGAGAAAAGTATTTCAGGGCCAAGATGTTCCGGCACCTACAATTTCTTCTAGCGGTGGCGCCATTGCGGGCGGAGAAGCTGCGGCCTTGTTGTCGTCCCGGATTGATGCGCTGGAAGGCGAGCAGAGACGGGCAACCGGAAATCTTGAGGAAATCACTTTCAAGCTGGATCAGTTGAAAAATCGGTTGGATAAGCTTGTTCTGGATATTGATTTCCGTCTCACAGATATTGAACGACGGTTAAATGGTGGTCAGTCGATCGTTGGCCAGAATACGGCGCCTGCTTCCAACTTACCCTCAACAGGAACAGCCCCTCAAAATAGCCAGCAATCCGCAGCAACGGATAGTGTATCTCAATCTGCCTCTGGAACGACGGCAGCGGGATTACCAAAAGGGACGCGGTTGCTTGGGACTTTGCGGGTGCCTGCAGATGGAACTGCGCCGGTTGACACTGCTGCGCCCGCCAATGAAAGTGCGCCCTCTGTCGCGGCAGTCGCTCCGACTGAAAATCTGGACCCAGCAGCACAGTATAATCAGGCTTTCTCAATGTTGAGTAAGGATGATTTCGCAGGCGCTGAACAAGCATTCGCCGCGTTTTTACAAAGTAATAAAGAACATGAACTTGCTGGCAATGCACAATACTGGCTGGGCGAAACCTATTACGTGCGAGGAGATTATCCCAACGCCGCCTCTTCATTTTTGAACGGTTATCAAAATTATCCGGACAGTTCCAAAGCAGCTGACAATCTGTTGAAACTAGCAATGACCCTCGGCCGGATGGAGCAAAAAGAAGAAGCGTGTGCAACCTTTCAGCAGTTGGAAAAACAGTTCAATAATCTGTCTTCTCGTCTTAAGCGGATCGCTGGTTTGGAAAAACAAAAATTCGGATGCCAGTAAGATTTGACATATGACCTGACATGGTAGTTTCCGTACAGTCCATTTTTGACGCCCACCTCAAGTCCCTTGAAATTCCTAAGGGAGGCCTCTTAAAGGTGGGCGTTGCTGTGTCTGGTGGTTCCGACAGCATGGCAGCTTGTCTGGCCGCTGTGGATTGGGCACAGCGTATGGATGTTCAAGTGGTGGGACTGACTGTTGATCACGGCTTGCGGCCCGAAGCCCGGCAGGAAGCGGAGTTGGTTGCGGAATGGCTATCAAAGATTGGAATGGAACACCATATCCTTACCTGGAAAGGGCCTCATCCACGAACAGGTATTCAACAAGCGGCAAGAAACGCCCGTTACCGTCTGTTAAAAGAAAAATGCAAGCAGTTGGGTGCCAATCTTCTGATTATGGGCCATCAACTGGAGGATCAGCTTGAAACATTCCTTATGCGCATGGCGAAAGGAAGTGGGGTTCAGGGGTTGAGCGTCATGGCTGCCACGCGCGAACAGGACGGGATTATAATAAGTCGTCCATTTCTGTCGGTCAGTCGCCAGCAACTAAGAGACTTTTTAAAAAAATCAGATCAGCAGTGGATTGATGATCCAAGCAATGACAATCCGGTTTTTACAAGAACGCATCTAGGGCGGGCCTTGGAGATCTTAGCAGACCTCCCAGAAAGTAATCTGCAATCTTTGGAAATGAGCGTCACCCGCACACAACGCGCTGATGGGGCCCTTAGCACAATCACTGAACAGTATTTGCGGACCCATGTTGTTGAAAGCCCGCTGGGATTTGTCAGATTTTCAAAGGCAGCAATTGAAGAGATGCCCGACGAGATTGCCATACGGTTTTTGCAAAGACTGTTCATTTTTGTCAGAGGGACGGGACAGGGGCCGCAAATGAGTGCGTTGGAACGGTTGCAGCATTCTCTGAAGACGGATCAGATGTCGAAGGCCAAGACTCTATTTGGCTGCCAGTTATTGCGGCAGCGCGATCAGTGGATTTTATGTCGTGAGCCGGGAAGAACAGATCTTCCTGAAAAAGAACTAACAAATAACAGAGTATGCCTGTGGGATGACCGTTTTGAAATTAGAGACACGGTGCCGGGGACAAACATCAGCGCACAAGACTGTCCTCGGGTGCGTGTTATTGGGGACGATGGTTGGCAGCAATTAAAAGAATCGCCGGAATGGCAAACGCCCGATCCTTTGCCTTCTATTGTGAAAAAAAACCTTCCTTCTATATGGATTGGCGCCAAAATCGTCTCTATGCCTCTGTTTTCCTATAATTTAGATGCCATGGGCATTGCGCAAGGGCGCTTTGAAATGGTATTCAAACCCAAATGCCATTTTTTATCGTGAGTCTGTGTAACACTGCCTATTGGATGTTCGCAAATTTGACTTATATCTATGATGTCTCCATGAAAATGGGCGTGGTTTAATAATGCTGGCCAAATGATGGCCGGATGTGCAAGGGAAGATTTTTCGTGAATCTCTTTGGAAAAAATGTGGTTCTATGGGTAGTGATTGCACTGCTTGTTGTTGCCCTCTTCAATATATTCAATGACTCATCGCAGCGGAATCCGGGTACATCACTTGCGTATTCCGATTTTCTGCAAAAAGTCGAAAACGGTGATATCCGTCAGGTAACAATTCAAGGTCAAACCATCACAGGCTCAGCCGGTGACGGGACTTCGTATTCAACCTATACGCCGCAAGGCAGCAATATAGTTGATAAGCTTGAAGCCAATAACGTTGTTATCAAAGCGGCTCCGGAAGAAGAAGGCAGCCTGTTGATGGCGACATTGCTTTCCTGGTTCCCGATGCTGCTGTTGATCGGTGTCTGGATTTTCTTTATGCGTCAGATGCAGGGCGGTGGCGGAAAAGCCATGGGTTTTGGCAAGTCAAAAGCCAAGTTGCTGACAGAGAAACACGGCCGTGTCACTTTTGAAGATGTCGCAGGCATCGAAGAAGCCAAAGAAGAATTGGAAGAAGTCGTCGACTTCCTGAAAAACCCGCAGAAATATCAGCGTCTTGGCGGTAAGATTCCAAAAGGCTGCTTGCTCGTTGGTCCTCCGGGTACTGGTAAAACTCTACTCGCACGCTCTGTCGCGGGCGAAGCGAATGTACCGTTTTTCACAATTTCCGGTTCAGATTTTGTTGAAATGTTTGTCGGTGTTGGCGCGAGTCGCGTTCGAGACATGTTTGAACAAGGTAAGAAAAACGCACCATGCATTATTTTCATCGACGAGATTGATGCCGTTGGCCGCCATCGTGGTGCCGGTCTAGGCGGCGGTAATGACGAGCGTGAGCAGACATTGAACCAGCTGCTGGTCGAGATGGATGGATTTGAAGCAAATGAAGGCGTTATTCTTCTTGCTGCAACAAACCGTCCGGACGTGCTGGATCCGGCGCTGTTGCGCCCGGGACGTTTTGACCGTCAAGTTGTTGTCCCTAACCCTGATATTATTGGTCGCGAAAAAATCCTGAAAGTTCACATGCGCAAAGTTCCTTTGGCACATGATGTTAACGCTCGGACAATCGCTCGCGGAACACCTGGATTTTCGGGTGCGGATCTAGCCAACCTGGTAAACGAAGCCGCCTTGCTGGCCGCGCGTAAATCACGGCGTCTGGTTACACATCAGGAATTCGAAGAAGCAAAAGACAAGGTCATGATGGGCACAGAGCGTCGCTCAATGGTGATGTCTGAAGAAGAAAAAGAACTGACCGCTTATCATGAAGGTGGTCATGCCTTGGTCGGTATGCATATGAAAGCATCGGATCCGGTTCATAAAGCGACAATCATCCCGCGCGGTCGCGCATTGGGAATGGTGATGCGGCTTCCTGAAAAGGACAGTTACTCGTTACGTCGTGATCAGTGTCTTGCCCATTTGGCGGTTGCCATGGGCGGCCGGATTGCTGAAGAAATGATCTTTGGTCATGATGCCGTGACGACAGGCGCCTCTGGAGACATTAAAATGGCGACGGATATGGCCCGCCGGATGGTGACCGAATGGGGACTGTCCGACAAGTTGGGACCGTTGATGTATAGTGCTAATCAGGAAGAGGTATTCCTCGGCCATTCAGTTGCGCAGCAAAAAAATGTTTCTGACGCGACAGCTGAACTTATCGATCAGGAGGTTCGCCGCTTTGTAGAAGAAGGTGAAGCGACAGCCAAGAAAATCCTGACTGAAAATGAAGAGCAGTTACATCGTATTGCTAAAGGTCTTCTGGAATATGAAACACTAAGCGGTGATGAAATCAAAATTCTGATGGAAGGTGGCGATCTTAACCGTCCAGAGGATGATGAAACACCAATGGACAAAGGTCCGGGCTCTGCGGTACCAAAAGCGGATGGTCATAAAAAGCCTGACACGGGTTCTGGCGGCATGGAACCAGAACCACAACCTGGTTCGTGATCTGCTAATGAGTGACTTCTTAAAAGGCTCCGCTTTATCGCGGGGCCTTTCCTCTTCTGATCGGATTTATTTGGCTCCCGGTCCACAGATGGCGAGCGAGCAATTTCGGCTAACCGTTCGGACGTCTGATAAATCTGTCCATTCTTTTGTTGTTAGCCGCGAAGCGATAGAGACGCTGGCGTCGGACTATCCTTTTCAAAAAGAAGAGATTAATCAGCAATTGGCACATATTCGGTCAGCCATGAATGCTCAGGATGTGTGGGGGCTTCCAACGCCTGTTGTTATGGGGATTGTCAATGTGACACCCGACAGTTTTTCAGACGGCGGTGAATTTTTTGAAGTGGACCACGCTGTTCAACATGCGAAATCGTTGCTGGATGAGGGGGCCCATATTCTGGATGTTGGCGGTGAAAGTACGCGCCCCGGCGCTAATGCCGTGACAGAGGAAGAAGAACTGGCCCGCGTAAGACCTGTTTTAAAAGCATGTCGGAACTGGCCTGTCCT
Source organism: Sneathiella sp. (assembly GCF_047631475.1). Lineage (GTDB taxonomy): Bacteria > Pseudomonadota > Alphaproteobacteria > Sneathiellales > Sneathiellaceae > Sneathiella. The sequence continues at coordinate 105,479 of NZ_JBLHZT010000005.1, forward strand.
GCTGTCGGCGGACACCCGGAAACCTAGAGTAATGGAGGCTGCATTAAAAGGCGGTGCGGCAATCATCAACGATGTTACGGCCCTAGAATTTGACCCTGACAGTGTGAACGTAGTCGCCCGAAGCGATGCAAAAATCTGCTTAATGCACAGTTCTGCAGATCCAAAGGTCATGCAGGATAACCCGACCTATGACCATGTACTATTTGACGTACTGGATTATTTGAAAGAGCGAATAAAGCTTTGCCGAGACGCAGGCATTGATCTTGAGCGTATTTGTGTTGATCCGGGTATTGGCTTTGGAAAGACACTGGATCATAATTTGACCCTTTTAAAGGGCTTGCCTTATTTCCATGCCTTAGGGTGTCCGGTCTTGTTGGGGGTTTCTCGCAAATCATTTATTGGAAAAATTGATCGTCCCGGTGAAGCGGCGAGCCGAATAGGAGGATCACTTTCTGCATTGCTATATGGTTTAACCGCCGGAGTTCAGATTTTCCGGGTGCATGACGTGGCAGAAAGCCGTCAGGCGATTGCCGTCTGGTCAGGCATTGATAAATGCGATCAATCAATTTAGCCTTGAAGGCATAGAATTTAAAGCGGCGAGGGGATATGACGCGCAAATATTTTGGAACAGATGGCATTCGAGGGACGTCAAATCAGCCCCCGATGACCGCGGATATTGCCTTGAAAGTGGGGATGGCGGCAGGCCGGAAATTTACAGGTCGTGGTGATTTTCGTCATCGGGTTGTGATCGGTAAAGATACCCGCCTTTCCGGCTATATGGTCGAGCCCGCGCTTACCGCCGGGTTTGTCTCCGTTGGTATGGATGTGATTTTGGTTGGCCCTTTGCCGACGCCGGCGATTGCGATGTTGACCCGTTCATTGCGGGCAGATCTGGGTGTTATGATTTCTGCGTCTCATAATCCCTATCAGGACAACGGGATCAAACTGTTTGGCCCTGATGGGTATAAGCTGTCTGATCAAGTGGAGTTGGAAATTGAACAGGGAATTGATAATCCCGACAATATCAGTCTTGCAGCCCCCAAGATGTTAGGCCGGGCAACCCGGTTGGATGATGCGCGAGGCCGCTATATTGAATTTGCCAAAAGCAGTTTTCCGCGTGATCAGCTTTTAAAAGGCCTCAAGGTTGTCGTGGATTGCGCAAATGGTGCGGCCTATAAAGTAGCACCTACTGTCCTTTGGGAGTTGGAGGCTGACGTCATCGCTATGGGGGACAATCCCGATGGATTTAACATCAATGATAACTGCGGTTCGACCTCAACAGACGCCATGTGCGCCAGAGTGGTTGAAGAGGGTGCGCATCTTGGCATTGCCTTGGACGGCGATGCAGATCGCTTGATTATCTGTGATGAAAATGGGCATCTGATCGACGGCGATCAGCTGATGGCATTGATCACTGCGAGCTGGGCGGATCGGGGCTTGTTGAAGGGTGGCGGGTTGGTGTCGACCGTTATGTCTAATATGGGGCTGGAAAAATTCCTTGCTGACAAAGGCCTTGATCTGGTGCGAACCGCCGTTGGTGACCGGTATGTCGTTGAACATATGCGCAAGCATGGCTTTAATGTTGGCGGTGAACAATCGGGGCATATGGTTCTGAACGACTTTGCAACAACAGGAGATGGTTTGATCGCAGCATTGCAGGTTCTGTCTGTGATTATTAATGAAGGGCGACCTGTCAGCGAAGTTTGCCGAAGCTTTGATCCTTATCCGCAAGTCTTGAAAAATGTCCGATATCAGGCTGGAAAACCGTTGGAAAGCCCTGCTGTAATAGCCGCGATCGCAGCAGGTGAGAAAAAACTCGCCAGTACAGGACGATTGTTAATTCGTAAATCGGGAACGGAACCTCTTATTCGTGTTATGGGCGAAGGGGAGAATATTGATATTGTCAATCAGGTGGTTGACGAGATCGTCCATGAAGTCGAGAAAGTTGCCGGTTAAGGAGCATAATTAATGTTAGGGCGTGTATTAACAGTCGCTGGGTCAGATTCTGGGGGTGGCGCAGGGATTCAAGCCGACCTGAAAACTATTACCGCATTGGGCGGGTTTGGGGCATCAGCTTTGACAGCCTTGACCGCGCAGAACACAAAAGGTGTTTTTGCGATTGAACCCATTCCCGCCAAATTTGTTGTCGAGCAAATCCGTGTGGTTTTCGACGATATTGGTTTTGATGCGATTAAAATGGGCATGTTGCACCGTGCGGAAGTTATACATGCGATTGGTGATTATCTGGATAGTGTGCGTGATTTGCCGCCGATTGTGCTGGACCCGGTGATGATTGCGAAAGGTGGGGCCGCGCTTCTTGCAAATGATGCACAGGAGGCCATTATTTCGCGTTTGGTGTCAAAACATACCACATTGCTAACTCCCAATATTCCTGAGGCAGAAAGCCTTGTTGGTCATGCGATCAAGGATCTGGATGATATGCGGGCGGCAGCGGATAAGATGCTTTCAATGGGACCGTCTGCCATCTTGTTGAAAGGCGGTCATCGGGAAGGCCCGGTGATTACGGATTTATTGGTGACCCCGGAACAGAGTTATGAATTCAGTCACCCCATGATCAAGTCACGGCATACGCATGGCACGGGCTGTACCTTGTCATCTGCGATTGCCACAGGATTGGCGCAAGGGCTGTCTTTGCATGACAGTGTGGACCGGGGGTTGCGATATGTTGAAATTGCTATTCAAAAAGCTCCGGGCTTGGGAGAGGGGCATGGCCCGCTTCTTCATGGGCACACCATCGGCGCGTTTCGTTAGGGTCGATTAAGCAAACAGGTCCGTTATAGCACTTGGATCAACCGTTGACTTTGTTGGCTCTCCCTCTGAAATAGGCGCGCCTGATGGGCCGTCGGTGCTGACAGATCCTGATGCCTCTTCAAGATTACCAGAGAGTTCAGTCTGGCGTTGAGCACTTAATTCGGCTTGTGCTTCTGCGCGTCGCTGGGATGCTGCGGCCGCTACAGCCTTATCTTGACCAGAGGGTTCAGCCGGGGCCAGCGCGGCACGTATGACCACATCCATTTTAGTGATCGTAGCCGCCGGATCTCCCGCAATAGGCGCTGTATCAATTTTTACTTCACCGCCAACGGCATACCGTTGATTGTCTGGGCCTGTTTGATACTCGTAACTCGGTGACCCTGCATATTGCCCGCCAGCAGCGGCATGGGCCTGTTCGTGGTTCCTGACTTCTCGATCCCGCCGTTCCAGAGTTTCCACCTGTTCTTGCTCGGCTTCGGTTAATCCAGATGGATCTGCAGTTTCGGTTTTGGAAGATACTGGATTTTTGTTTTCTGGGGGTTCTTCAGGCTTATGCTCAGCCCCCTCAATGGCAGGATTGTGATTACCATCCTCATGCAGTGCGCTAAACACTTCATTGGAAAGCGAAAGCAGAGAAGAATTATCTGATTTGACTGAAGGGCTTTTGTGCGTCGCAATAACGGTTTCGTTTTCTGGGATAACGGTTGCTGGGCGTGCGCCTGCTGCCGCAGCGGTTTGGGCTGCGGTCCCAACCGAAGTGGGGACGGTTGGGGGTGGAACCATTGAAGCCTGGGAAATCATCATTCCAAGGAGACCAGGATTAAATCTGGAGGTTTAATGGATTGCGTGCGGAACGGCCGGCACCATCTGTCTCTTCACCTGAAGCAATCTCGGCGCGGGCCTCATATCGATCTTCTGTTACCTGCTGTACAGGTTGATCGGAACGGGTCGCCTGTTGCTCAGTTACCTGATCAGACTGCTGCTGTAGCTGCACAGATGCCTGTGCATTTGAGGCGTCATCGCGGCGAACTTCATTGCGGGCTTCAGTTGTATTTGCTTCTTGCACCTGTTGTAGCGCGGTCACGGCTTCAACGGAGATCGAAACACCCGTTGTGGCTGGTACAGGGGGCTGCGAAGTATTTTGCGGCGCAGGGCTTGCTGCTTTTGCTTTTTCGGCTTCCGCAAATTGTTGGTCCGGTTCTGGCTTCTGAACCAGTGCAGAAGGTTGGATGCCTCCTGTCTGGGAGCCAATGGATGTGGGTAACATATACTCACCTTTCGGAAATTCTATACCGTTGTTCGCCTTCTGGCTAAGTACTGTATTCCTAATATAAATTCCTTAACAAACTCTTAATTTATGCCTAAAACCCAAGCAATTCCAATCTTCTGACGGTATTGTGAAGACTGGAAAATTGCATCGATTTGGGGCTTATAAGGCTGCAACTTTCTGAATGAAAGTCGCGAGCTCGTCTTCAGAGTTATAATAGTGGAAAGATGCGCGTACCAAGGTTGGTAACTTACGACGTTCCATATCGAAGCGGGTCGATGAAACCGAAGAGGTTGACACATTGATGTTGTCGCGCGCCAAGGTGGCCTTGATTTCTTCCGCTGAAAGCCGATCGTGGGAAAAAGTGACCATACCGCCTTTCTTTTGGCCAATATCCTGAACGGTTACTCCGTCGAGCGACGTTAGGTGCTCCCGCGCTGTTGCCGCTAGGGCGCAAAGCCTGTCGGAAGCTGCTTCGACCCCGATATCCAGAAGATAGTCAACAGCAACACCTAAACCGATTTGTGCCGCAAAATTACTTTCCCAGTTTTCAAATCGCCGGGCGTCACTCCGCATTTCATAACTGTCGCGAGATGTCCAGGTTGCGCTATGTAAATCTAGAAACGGAGGTTCCAGACATTCCAGAAATCCACTACGGACATACAAAAAGCCTGTACCGCGCGGACCTCGCAAATATTTTCGGCCTGTTGCAGATAGCATGTCACAGCCGATTTTTTCGACGTCGACGGGGATTTGTCCTACAGACTGGCAGGCATCCAATAGATATGGGATGTTATATTTCTTGGCAATTTTGCCCACGGCTTCTGCAGGATTGATCAATCCTCCATTTGTTGGAATATGGCTGATTGAAATCAGTCTTGTATTATCAGTGATTCTGTTTTCCAGTTCGAGAACATCAATTTGCCCGGTTTCATCACTGGGGACAACGTCAATTTCCACACCAAACTTCTGTTTGACCTGGATATATGAAATCACATTGCTGGCATATTCCGCTTCGGCCGTCAGGATCCGGTCACCGGGTTTAAAATGCAGTCCATGAAACCCCATAAGCCATCCAGCTGTAGCATTTTCAACCAACGCAATTTCTGACCGCTCTGCATTGATCAGCTCTGAAAGAGCATCATACACCCGCTCATAGGCAAATTGGGCTCGTGCGTGGGCCTCGTAGCCCCCAATTTCCATCTCCAGGTCAAGATGGTCAACAACAGCACGGTAGACCGGCAGGGGCATCAAGGCTGAACCCGCATTGTTAAGATGAATATGGTTTTTTGTACCGGGAGTATCTTGGCGGATTTTGTTAAGATCAAGCGTCATATCAGGATATCTTTCCCAGATTTTTTTTCAAAGCGTTCAGCAGCCTGTCTGCATCGTAATCGGTATTATATAGATGCGGTGTAACCCTTAAAGAATTTCCCCGCGCCGACACGAAAATATTTTCCGTGGCCAGTTGTTTTAATAGGGTTTCCGGGACACCGCCCTTAAACTCAAGACCTAAAAAGTGGCCAGCCCGGTATTCTAGAGGAACTGAGGTCAGGCCGAGTTTTGCACCATATTCAGCAATTTCGCTGGTTCGGTGAGTCAGGGTTTCGTAGATATCAGCGACCCCCCATTCAAGGATTTGCCGCAAGGCTTCAACGGCCATTGGCATCAGTGCAAAATTTGCACGCTGGCCCATGTCAAAACGAACGGCGCCCTGCTGAAAGTCATCTTGATAATCAACCAGTTTTGAAAAGTCTTCAGATCCTTTTCGGTTCAGCCAGTTATGCTCAATCGGTAAGCCATTCTGCTGGTGCGGGGCTGCATACAGAAAACCGACGGAATAGGGGCCCAGAAGCCACTTATAGGACGCGGCGATTAGAAAATCCGGTTGAACTTTTTGGATGTCTAACGGCATTGCCCCCAAGGACTGTGTGACATCGAGGACGAGCTTTGCTCCTACCGAGCGGAGTTTTTCGCCAATTTTTTCAAGATCCAGCAAACCACCATCTGTCCAAAGGCAATTGGGAAGGGCGGCAATGGCCGTGTTTGGCGTAATGGCGCCCAGAACAGCCGATGTCCAATCATGATCCAAGGGTTGTGCAATCGTTTTGATGTGCGCACCGGTTTCTTTGCAGAGTTCCTGCCAACTATAAATATTGGATGGAAACTGATCATTGAGAACAAGGATGTGCTGGTCGACCTCTATCTTCAGGTTTTTCGCAGCGACTGAAATGCCATAAGATGCCGATGGGATGATGGCGATGTCAGTGGCTTTTGCATTTATCAACTGAGCGAACAGGTTGCGGGCAGCATTGGATTCAGTGAAAAAATCTGTGGGTGTCAATGTCCATGGGGAGGCCTTTTTCATCACTCCTTCTACACCAGCCTTGGCCACAGATTTCAAAAGCGGGGACATATACCCGCAATTAAAATAGCAAATATCATCGGGTATATCGAAAAGGGGGCGTTGGCTGGATAACATCTGGCACCTCTAGTTTGGCAAGTAAGGGCGATTTTGATGTATATCCAGCATTTTTTTTAGTCTTTTTATTGTATCGAAGACAATAAACTTGATTTTAAGCTAGCTAGATGCGCGATCAACGCGGAACTGAAAACAGTTATTGGTCGCTGAGCGAACGTGAATAAATGCGACTTCCGCGCGATTGAACAAAGCGGCCGCTGATTTTTCCAGATCATGTTTAGCAATTATCTGGCCCGTTCCATATACGATTCTCTCCTCATCGGTGTAGCCCCGGATCAGAATGGCACCGTTATCTGAAAGGATTAGAGGCCGGGATTGTGAGGCGTCAAAAGAATCACATTTGTTGGCATGAAGGAAAATAGGGCCTTGTTCGGCATAGGGTTGGTTCGTTGAAAAAGGTTTGTAGGAGAGGACAAGATACGGCTCTCCTGGCGCGATGAAATTCAGGCAATGACGACAGGGGAGCCCGTCTCCGTCGGAGATCAAATGCTCGGGTGGGTTGCCGTGAGCGTCACGGCCATTCATTCGCAGTTTTTCTACAATTTCGGAGGACAATGGGGTGTATTTTATTGAACTCATGCAGGACCTCTTGCATTTGGGTTTCTAGGTCCCCAGAGTTTCCTGATTTCAAGGTTATTAAATATCCGGAATTCGAGATCAAATTTTCTCCGTCAGATTATTCTTTTCGCGCTGCAGCAAAAAATAATTGACAAGTTGGTTTCGATCCCTAATGTCTGCGGCGGGCCACATCCCCCCACCGGGATGCTCTAGACTGGAAGGTTTAGTTTATTATGACAGAAGAATTGCGTCCGGAGAGACGCCCTAACTCTCCTCTATTTTCATCCGGCCCTTGCGCAAAGCGTCCCGGATGGTCCCCCCAAGTTCTTGAAAATGCATTTCTCGGCCGGTCTCATCGGGCCGCTGAAGGAAAAGCGCGTCTGAAAGCTGTGATCGATGAGCATCGCGCGCTGTTGGGCATTCCAGATGATTACAAAATCGGGATTGTTCCGGGTTCAGATACTGGCGCTGTTGAAATGGCGCTATGGTCGCTGCTAGGGGCACGCCCTTCAACAATTCTTGCATGGGAAAGTTTCGGTTCCGGTTGGGCAACAGATGTTGTCAAACAGTTGAAATTGGCCGATGCGGAAGTAGTGACAGCCGGATATGGTGAGCTTCCAGATTTAAATGCCACTGACTGGAATAGAGATGTCGTGTTCACTTGGAACGGAACAACATCTGGTGTTCGCGTGCCAAATGGCGACTGGATTGCTGATGACCGGGAAGGTCTGGCAATTTGTGACGCGACATCGGCTGTCTTTGCCATGGAAATGCCATGGGAAAAACTCGATGTGGTGACCTGGTCCTGGCAGAAGGTGTTAGGCAGTGAAGCTGCTCACGGTATGCTGGTTTTAAGTCCCCGCGCTGTTGAACGGCTAGAAAATTACACACCGGCCTGGCCATTGCCAAAAGTTTTCCGCATGACAAAGGGCGGTAAACTGATCGATGGTATCTTCAAAGGTGAAACAATCAATACACCCTCCATGTTGGCGGTTGAAGACGTTTTGGATGCTTTGACGTGGGCGAAAAGCATTGGTGGTCAAGAGGGTATGATTGCCCGGACAACCGCAAACGCCAAAGTGATCTCCGATTTTGTCGAACAGTCAGACTGGCTTGATTATCTGGCAACCAACCCAGAGATCAGAAGCCCGAGTTCTGTTTGTTTGAAAATTACAGATGACTGGTTCGCTGGTTTGTCTGACGACGATCAGGCGAAAGCTGCAAAACAGTTGGTTTCCATTCTTGCAGGAGAGGGAGCGGCTTTGGACATCGGTGCTTACCGGGATGCGCCCGCAGGTCTTCGGATCTGGGCAGGTGCAACGGTTGAAGCTGATGACTTGACGGCCCTGATGCCCTGGCTGGACTGGGGCTACGCCGAACTGAAGAAAAATTTCCAGAAATAATCTGCCTTCCAGGAAGGATCACGAAAATGGTTAAAGTCCTTATCTCCGACAAGATGAGTCCAAAAGCTGCGGAAATTTTCCGCGAACGCGGCGTAGAAGTTGACGAAATCACCGGTATGAGCCCGGAAGAGTTAAAAGCCTGTATCGGTCAGTATGACGGACTGGCAATTCGCTCTTCTACAAAAGCAACGAAAGAGATCATTGAGGCGGCGACCAACCTTAAGGTTGTTGGACGCGCTGGTATCGGTGTCGATAACGTTGATATTCCTGCGGCAACGGCGGCCGGTGTCTGTGTCATGAACACGCCGTTCGGAAACGCAATTACAACGGCCGAGCATGCCATTGCCATGATGTTTGCCGTATCTCGTCATATCCCTGCCGCCAATCAGTCGACGCAGGCCGGGAAATGGGAGAAATCCAAATTCATGGGTGTTGAGCTCTATGGTAAAACACTTGGCATTATTGGTTGCGGTAATATCGGCTCGATTGTTGCTGATCGTGCCATTGGCCTTAAGATGAAAGTTGTTGCTTTCGATCCGTTTCTGTCACCAGAACGGGCTGTAGAATTAGGCGTTGAAAAAGTAGAGCTGGATGAGCTGTTCGCGAAAGTGGATTACATCTCTCTGCACACGCCAATTACTGATGGCACGCGCAATATCATCAATGCCGAAAATATTGCCAAAATGAAAGATGGTGTACGGATCATCAACTGTGCCCGTGGCGGGTTGATCGTCGAAGAGGACTTAAAAGCAGCCCTTGAAAGCGGTAAAGTTGCCGGTGCGGCTGTGGACGTGTATGCGGTAGAGCCCGCGACTGAAAATGTGCTGTTTGGTGTCGAAAATGTTGTTTGTACACCACATTTGGGAGCCTCAACGAACGAAGCACAAGTCAATGTGGCCATTCAGGTTGCAGAACAGATGGCAGATTATCTTCTGGTGGGTTCTGTGACGAATGCGTTGAATATGCCTTCTGTAACGGCGGAAGAAGCACCGAAGCTGAAGCCCTATATGGATCTTGCAAAACAGCTTGGTGGTTTTGCCGGTCAGGTAACAGAAAGCGGCCTGAAGAAAGTTCATGTGGAATATGAAGGTCAGGCAGCAGGTTTGAACATCAAACCGCTGACATCGATCATTTTGCAGGGATTATTGGGCCCACTGCTTGATAGCGTCAATATGGTCAATGCACCGGTTGTTGCTAAAGAACGCGGCATCGACGTTATGGAAAGCATTAATGACAAGGCGGATGATTATCAAACACTGATCCGGGTCACCGTTACAACGGAACAACGCAGCCGCGATATTGCCGGCACTCTGTATGGTGATAAAAGCCCGCGCATTGTCAGTATCAAAGGGATCAGCATGGAAGCTGAACTTGGTCCGCATATGCTGTATGTTACCAATAAGGATAAGCCTGGTTTTATTGGTTCTCTTGGAACATTGCTTGGTGCTGCTGGTGTTAATATCGCGACCTTCCACCTTGGCCGTAATGTTGACGTGGGCGAAGCCATCGCCCTGATCGAAATAGATTCGGAATTGACCTCTCAAACGCTCGCAGAGGTGCAATCTTTGTCCCATGTTGAGCAGGTAAAATCGCTCAAGTTCTAATCAAACAGCAGTTTTCTGCAAAAGATCGGTAAAAATAAAGAAGCGGCACCTAAAAAGTGCCGCTTCTTTGCTGTTCTTGTTGGCACATTCTTGGGAAATATGCTTTATAAGCCCATGTGATGAATAATTATTCCAAAAAAGGGCTACTGCCAGCTGGATTGGCTGACATGTTGCCGCCCGCCGCCGCCGCCGAAGCCGAAGTTAGTGAGGCCCTTATGGGTGTTTTCACAGCCAACGGCTATCAAAGGGTTAAGCCTCCTCTTATCGAGTTTGAAGAACATCTTCTGGAAGGTGCAGGCGAAGCACTGTCTTCCAAAATGTTTCGGGTGATGGATCCGGTTTCCCATCGAATGATGGGTATTCGAACCGATATTACGTTGCAGGTTGCGCGTGTCGCAACAACCCGTATGAAACAGGAAGCCAGACCATTGAGACTGTCTTATGCAGGACAGGTTCTTCGGGTTTATGGCAGCCAGCTTCGACCCGAACGCCAGTTTGCACAGGCCGGTGTTGAATTGATCGGTGCCCCGGAAATATCAGCAGATGCAGAACTCATTCTTCTTGCTGCCGAAGCATTGGATCAGCTACATATTGACGAATGTTCCATTGATCTAACCTTACCGACATTGCTTCCGACCATCTGTCAGGAATTGGGGATCGATGCCGAGCAAACCAAGGAAGCGCGTGAGGCGCTCGATCAAAAAGACGCGGCCGTCCTTGATAATTTTGGCGACGTGCTTTCACCGATCCTGAATAGCCTGCTGCATGCAGCGGGCCCTGCCGATCTTGCCCTTAAAAAACTGACAACCCTTGACCTGCCAGAACAGTCGTCCCGGCAGATCAAAGATCTTCAGGTCTTGGTTGAAACCTTGAAGGAAGCGTCTCCGGATCTCGAATTGACGATTGATCCGGGCGAGTATCGAGGCTTTGAATATCAAACTGGAATAAGTTTTACCCTGTTTGCCCGAAATGTGCGTGGTGAATTGGGGCGCGGGGGCCGCTATCATCTGGTAGACGGCGAAACGGCAACAGGATTTACTCTTTTTCTGGATAGCGTTCTGCGGGCGGTTCCTGCGAGAAAGAAAGAGAAGAAGATTTTTATTCCTTTTGGAACGGACCGGGCGAAAGCCAGACAGTATCGCGTTGATGGCTGGATCACGGTTTGTGGTTTGAAACAGGAACAGAAGAACGAAGTCGAGGCAACCCGCCTCGGATGCACTCATCTTTTTGATAAAGAGAGTGGCACTGAAATCACCCTATAACTCAGTAGTTAAGGACTTAGGTATTATGGCGAATGTAGCAGTTGTCGGATCCCAGTGGGGGGATGAAGGCAAAGGTAAACTTGTGGACTGGCTCTCTGAACGAGCAGATGTTGTTGTGCGTTTTCAGGGCGGTCATAATGCAGGTCACACGCTCGTAATTGATGGTAACGTGTACAAGCTAAGCCTTCTGCCCTCGGGTGTTGTCCGGGGCGGCAAGATGTCCATCATCGGCAATGGCGTGGTTATCGACCCCTGGGCGTTGAAGAAGGAAATCTCCACTTTGCGCGGGCAGGGTGTTGTCATTGACAAAGAGTCTTTGAAAATTGCTGAAAATGCGACCATCATTCTGCCTTTGCATGGCGAACTGGACGCGCTTCGGGAAGATGCAACTGCGGCCGTGAAAATTGGAACAACCCGCCGCGGTATTGGGCCTGCTTACGAAGACAAAATCGCCCGTCGCGCCATCCGTGTGAGTGATCTTGGAAATGAAGCCTTGCTTAAAGATAAGATCGCGACATTGTTGATGCATCATAATGCGTTGCGTAAAGGCTTAGGGGCAGACCCCATTGACGGTGATAAACTTCTGACAGAATTACTGGAAATCGCGCCTGAGGTTCTTGAGTTCTCGGACATTGTCTGGCGCCGGTTGGATGAAGCCCGCAAAGCACGTAAACTGGTCTTGTTTGAAGGCGCTCAAGGCGCGATGCTGGACAATGATCATGGTACTTATCCGTTTGTCACATCATCAAATACGTTAGCCGGACAGGCTGCTGTTGGTAGTGGTGTTGGTCCGGGCGCTGTGAATTATGTGCTTGGTATTACCAAAGCGTACACAACCCGGGTTGGTGAAGGTCCATTTCCAACAGAACTGCTTGACGAAGTCGGACAGGGGCTTGGTGAACGCGGACGCGAGTTTGGTGTTGTCACGGGCCGAAAAAGACGGTGCGGCTGGTTTGATGCTGTTATGGTTCGTCAGGCAGTTAAAACGGGCGGTATTTCCGGTATTGCCTTGACCAAGCTGGATGTTCTGGATGGCATGGATGAATTGAAGGTCTGTGTTGGATATCGTCTGGGAGATCAGACATTGGATTATTATCCATCGAATATGATTGATCAGGCCAAAGTAGAGCCCATTTATGAGACGCTAGAAGGTTGGAAAGACAGTACTTTTGGCGCCCGTAGCTGGGACGACCTTCCGGCAACAGCCGTTAAATATATTCGTCGGGTGGAAGAGTTAATTGAGGCACCGATTGCGTTGGTTTCAACAAGCCCGGAGCGCGAAGATACCATTCTTGTTCGGGATCCTTTTTCCGACTAGGAAACCGGCTTCATGATTTTTTAAAGGCGGTCTCATCGAGGCCGCCTTTTTTATTGTCGTGTCAACGATTTAGATATCTTTCCATTTCCCGAAGAAAACGCGAAATTCCTTACCTGACTTAACTTCATATTAAGATCAATTGGCCATTTTATAGCGTGGCATAAAGTTTGGTTAATTGGGTCAATGGCATCTGAGAAAAACGAAAATTCTGGTAAGAATGAAAAGCAGGACAAGACTCTTGGAATGCTCCGAGGGCGATTTAAGATCTTGCTGATGAACCCGCTTCCGCATATGGACAGTGGGAACAATAAGGCTTATGCCGTTGATGACCTTCAAAATTCAAGCGCGGTTCTGTATGCGCTAATTTCGGAACCTGGCACTCCCCACCGTGAAGAACTCGCGCAGCGCCTGACCGCCAGAAGTGCGCCGGGTATGGTTGAGTTGCACTCCCATGGACTGGTTTCGTTTGGGCCTGCGGATATACGGTATGTTTTTGTTTTTGATCTGCCTGTTCATGGCCGGGTATTTTCGTCTGAAACAGGCCCGTTGAGTGAACAGGATGTCTTGAATAAAATTGTACCGCGTGTTCTGGATACCATATTGGATTTCGCAGAGCGCGAGGAAAGTCATCGGGCTATTCGTGCCGACAACCTCTTTTACATGGATGATAACCATCTCGGGCTTGTACTTGGTGAGTGTGTCACCAGTCCAGCGGGTTCGTTGCAGCCGGATATCTATGAACCTCTCGAGAGCGCGAATTCAATGGAATATGGGCGTGGGAACGCCACCGTTATGGCTGATATCTATGCGCTTGGAGTGCTGATCGTTCATCTGTTAGGCGGGGTCCTTCCAGGTGCCGGGCGATCAAGAAGTGAACTTTATGCGGCAAAATTGCAGCATGGTAGTTATGCGGTTCTTGTTCCGAAAATTCCGGCATCAACACGGGTTGGCTTTTTATTGGCAGGGCTGCTTAATGATGACCCGACGCGGCGCTGGAATGTAGAGGTGTTGAGACGTTGGAGAGATGGTGTTTACGAGCGCCCCCGTCCCGGATTTGGTGATCGGCGAGCCCCTGGCCCCATTGTTTTTGAAGAAATTGAGTATGTATCTCCGCGCTTGTTGGCCATGGCGTTATGCCGGCGTCCGTCTCAAGGCTATGTGATGCTGGAAAACGGAAAGTTGGAAAGCTGGGTTAAAAACTCGCTGAATGACAAAGAGGCGGGTGCACAATTCGCCGAGGTTGTCTCGCGGGCGCGGAACACGTCCAGAGGGTTGCGCCGGAATGAAATTCAGGCGATCTCTCGCGCGGCTGCGATTTTAGACCGGCAAGGGTCGCTTTGGTATCGAGACGTCACCTTTTCCAGAGGGGGGATGAACGGCTTGATAGCTTACGCCTTTCAGGTTGGAGGCAGCATAAAAAACACGCTGGCCGAAATTCTGGAAAGCGGGTTACTGCTGGATATTATTTACAGTGAGAGCGGGAAGCGAAGTGGCGAGCGGAAGCGAGGCGAAGGGTGGATGAAGCTTGGGGTTGCCACTGAATGTTTCAGCTTTATGGAGAAAAAAGAGCAGGTCGGGTTTGGTCTGGAAAGATGCCTGTATGAACTTAACCCGACCATCTCTTGCCTGAGTACATCTCTAGGCGGATGCCACGTAAAAGATACGGTTCAATTGATGGACGTTCTTGAACATCTTGCCCTTAAAAATAATGGAAAAATCAAACCGTATGACAGGCATATTGCTGCCTTCATTGCAGCGCGTTCGAAGCGGTTGTTCAAAAGCGTTCAGGAGGTTGCCAATGAAAAAGAAGGGACAGTCGAGCATGTTTACAGACTGATCAATCTTTTTGCCCGTATGCAAAACATGATGAGCCCCAGTCCAAAGCCGGGTATGTGCTTATGGGTGGGGGAACTGATTAAACCTTCGATAAATAGTATCCATTCAGATATTCGCCGGGAATATGTAAAATCAAAATACGATCAAGTCAAAGAATCCGGCAGTATCGAAAAAATTCTGAAAGCAGTGGATCTAAAGAATAATCTGCGCCGGGATGCAGAAGAGTATGAGCAAGCTATTAAGTCTTTTGTTGCTGTTGAAAATAGTATTGGAGCCCTGGAAGGAGGGCGGGAATACAGAAAACGCGCCGCCCAAAAATATGGCCAGTGGATCGCCTCTGTCATTTCTATCTCCGCACTTCTGGCCAGTATGGGGCTCTCATACATGTATTTCGTTTAGAGGATAAGATGGCCGCAAAATCAAAATCAAAAGGCGCTGGTCGCAGTGCTTCCTTATTTCCGCTGATGGTTTTCATCGGTGTGTGTTCTGTTGTTGCCCCGCCAACAATGTTGGTTCTGGCATGCGGAATGATCCCCAGCGTTATTGCGATATTTCTAAACACGTCAAAAGTCCGCGGCAGCATTGCGGCCATGTTCGCTTGCAATTTGGCCGGTGTATTGCCGGTTGTCGGTTTTTTGTGGGATCGAGGGCATACGCTAAATCAGGCGGTGCGCCTTCTTTCTGACCCTTATATGTGGTTGCTGATGTTCGGAAGTGCGGGCGTGGCGGGCTTTCTATTATGGGGGGTCCCGATTTTTGTCCAAGGCGTCTATGAAGTGCAGGCCGCGCAGGTTGTTAAGCGCCTACAACGCCGGCGCGCGAAACTGATCGAAGAATGGGGTGGACAGATTATTGAGGATGCAAAAATCCAGCCGGCCAGTAAGAATAATGGAACAAAGAAATAGTTTTTTTTGTATCGACTGTACTAATATCCCCTGATCAAAGAAAAATCAAAACCAATCAGGGGAAGCAAATGTCAGATCATGTCTACTGGATTATTGAAGCGAATGTTCGCGATGGAAAATTACAAGAATTAAAGTCCCTTATGCAGGAAATGTCATCTGCGACAATGGAAGATGAGCCAGGTGCGCTGAATTACGAATGGTCTCTTAGCGAAGACGAAACCATCTGCCATATTTTCGAACGATACGCTTCTTCCGATGCAGCCATGATCCATATGGGGAATTTCGGGTCAAAATTTGCAAAACGGTTTATGGGTGTCCTTAAACCGTTTCGATGCACGCTTTATGGTGAGCCCAGTGATGCAGTCTGTGCCGCGATGAAGCCAATGGGATATGTTGCCATGAAATCGGCAGCAGGGTTTTCCCGCTAGAATCAAAGAAAGCGGCTGATTTTTCAGCCGCTTTCAATGTCTTGAAACGTTAAGGCAAAGAGCCGTTAATTCAATCTCTCTTCCAGGGCTTTGGCCTTTACAGCCTTTTGAATTTTTTCAAACGCCCGCACTTCGATCTGTCTGACGCGTTCACGGCTGATATTATATTCTTGGCTGAGATCTTCCAAAGTAAGGGGATCCTCTCGAAGACGCCGCTCCGTCAAGATATGTTTTTCCCGTTCGTTCAAGCAATCCATTGCACTTTCAAGCATTGCCCGGCGACTTTTCAGCTCCTCGTTCTCGGCATAAACCGTTTCCTGATCGGGGGTGTCGTCTTCCAGCCAATCCATCCACTCGCCTTCACTATCGGCGCGCATAGGTGAGTTTAGGCTGTGATCAGGCGCAGTCAGGCGTCTGTTCATATTGATGACTTCCGTCTCAGAAACACCAAGTTTTGTTGAAATAGTTTTAACCTGCTCGTGGGTCATATCGCCTTCGTCAATCGCCTGGATCTGACCTTTGATTTTCCGAAGGTTAAAGAACAGCTTTTTCTGAGCCGCGGTTGTTCCCATTTTCACAAGAGACCAGGTGCGCAGGATATATTCCTGTATTGCAGCGCGGATCCACCACATCGCATAAGTAGACAAACGGAACCCTTTTTCAGGCTCAAAACGTTTGACGGCCTGCATCATGCCGACATTTCCTTCGGCGATGAGTTCTCCAACAGGCAGCCCGTATCCTCGGTAGCCCATCGCAATTTTCGCGACAAGACGAAGGTGGCTGGTTACCATTTTGTGAGCAGCTTCAGAATCTTCGCGGTCCCGCCATGCTTTTGCCAGCATATATTCTTCATCCGGCTCCAACATTGGAAATTTACGGATTTCTTGCAGGTAGCGGGACAACCCCCCCTCTGGGGTAAGTGTCGGCATCGGTGTATTCGCCATAGTCCAATTCCTCTCTGTCCATGCGGCAAGTCCACTTTACTTGCTTAAGAAGCCAAGTTTTCTGGGACCCCCAAAAACCCTGTTATCTGAAGTGAAACAGGATAAAAAAGACTAAAACTACTTTCCGCGGAACGCAAAGAGTAGTTTCTTCATATCAGGTGGGAATTCTACGTCAAATTTCAAGGGCTTGTCAGTGACGGGGTGCACAAAACCGAGTGTCTGTGCATGCAGGGCCTGCCGGGGAAATTTCCGAATAACGTTCTGTCGGGCGTCTGGCAATGATTTTGTTCGGCTGAGTTTAGGGCGGGTGTATACCGGGTCTCCGACCAGTGGATGCCCTAAATGGCCCATGTGAACGCGGATTTGATGGGTGCGTCCTGTTGCCAGATTACATTTTACAAGGCAGGCGATATCATCAAAATTCTCTTCAAGTTCATAGTGGGTAAGGGCCCATTTCCCGCCACCTTCCATTACGGCCATGCGTTTTCGGTTGTGCGGATCTCTGCCGATATTAGTCTCCACCTGACCTTTAGGAGGATAAACCCGGCCCCAGACAATGGCCCTGTACGTTCGTTCAATGTCGTGCTTTTCGAATAAAGCGGCGAGTCCCTGATGTGCCTGGTCCGTTTTGGCCACAACCATCAAACCACTTGTTTCCTTATCGATGCGATGGACTATTCCGGGCCGTTTGACGCCGCCAATGCCGGATAGTGTATCGCCGCAATGAAAAAGAAGGGCGTTCACCAAGGTTCCTGTCCAGTTTCCTGCGGCAGGGTGCACAACCATTCGTGCAGGCTTATTGACGACAATAAGATGCTCATCTTCAAAGACAATGTCCAAAGGAATATCTTGTGCAACGGGATCTGGGTCCGATGCTTCGGGCACTGTAATCTGGTATATTTCGCCAGGTTTGACCCGTTTGGATGGATCTGTGACGGCAGCGCCTTCAAAGAAACAGTGACCGTCTTTGACTAAAGGCTTAACCCTGTTTCTTGAGAGTCCTCCGAGGCGTTCTGCAAGAAAGCGGTCGAGACGCTCTCCTGCGTCGCTTTCTGAAACTTCGACTTGATGTGTACCTTCAGGTGATGGCATATGGGAAGCACCAATTTATAAATAATGATTATGGTTGCTGTTATGACAGAAGAAGAAGTTCCGAACACTACTTTTTTAAAATCAGTAGTAATTATTCTGGGGATACTGATCATCGGGGTAGCTGCCGCGATTGGCGTTATCCTCTATAAACGGGCAACAGCGACCCCGCAGGCAGAAGCAGCGCAGGCAGCTGAAGCACCGCTTGCCGTCTCGCAGACATTGTCTGTAGTTCAACGGAAGTTTGGTGACATTGATATAAAGGCACCTGAAGGCATGAGTGCAATCGGAGTGACCATATCAGATGACCGCTTACTGGTGATTTATGGAACCGATCAAGCTACGCCAAAAGTGGTGGTTATCCTGAGCCAGAAATCCGGTGAGGAAATCGGACGCATTCGTCTTTGAAGACAGGATCAAATGGAAATCAGACTTTCTGCCTCAGATTATGACCTGCTATCTTCTCACGCCGCCGACTGCTTTCCAGAAGAAGCCTGTGCATTGCTGGTTGGTGAAAAGTCTGGAGAGGGCAGCGCACGTGTTTCGTCTGTGGTGGTGTCAAAAAATATTGCGGCTGATCCATTTCGGTATTTTGAGGTGGAGCCTGCAAAGCGGATTGCCGTTGAAAAAGAGGTCAGGAAAACCGATCAGTGCTTGCTTGGTGTGTTTCATACCCATCCGGAGGGTGACGCACGTCCTTCCAAAACGGATGAACGCATGATTTACGAGCCATCCCTGATCTGGTTGATTGCTTCTTCCTGTAAGGAAGGGATCGAGACCCTGAACGCTTTTGAACCGGAGCCAGAGGGTCAGGGGTTTCGCCCGATCACGTTACGGGTCGTAAAATAGCAGAGCTTAGAAGGACAAAAGGAATGAACATTAATTTCGCAAGTGATAATGCGGCTCCCGTTTGCCCAGAACTTATGGCCGCGCTTGCGACCGAAAATAATGGGCCTCGATTAGGCTATGGTAATGATGACACGACCCGCCGTATGGAAGACGCTTTCAGAACCTTGTTCGGGTGTGATTTGAAGGCCTATCCTGTCGCGACGGGAACTGCGGCGAATGTCCTGGGGCTGGCGACGATGACGCCGCCTTACGGGTCTATCTACTGTCACAGTGGTTCACATATTCAGGAGGATGAATGCGGCGCGCCGGAGTTTTATTCAGGCGGTGCCAAACTTGCCCTGTTGGACGGGGATAATGGAAAAATTTATCCGGACACACTTTCAAATGCTTTGCTTTCAGCAGGCAAAGGCGTTGTACATCACGTGCAACCAGCGGCAATCAGTCTGACCCAGATAACCGAAAGTGGCACCGTCTATACGCCTGAAGAGGTGTCAAAAATTGGAAATATTGCCAAAGAGCACGGCCTTGGGCTTCACATGGATGGTGCCCGTTTTGCCAACGCGATTGCATCCCTTAATTGTCACCCTGCTGATGTTACGTGGAAGGCAGGCGTTGATGTTTTGTCTTTTGGCGGAACCAAAAATGGTGCCATGTCGGTTGAGGCGGTTATCTTCTTTGATATGGAAAAAGCCGTCGAGTTCGAATTTCGACGGAAAAGAGGGGCGCACCTCTTTTCGAAGCAACGGTATCTGTCCGCCCAACTGGAAGCCTATCTTGAGAACCAGCTTTGGTTAAAGCTGGCGTCACAGGCGAACGCAATGGCTCGACGTTTGGCGGAGGGACTTATAAAAATGACTTCTTTTCAGCCCGAATTTCCGGTTGAAGGAAATATCGTTTTTGTCCATCTGACAGAGGAACTTGTCAGTCAATTGGAACAGGCAGGATTTCTGTTCTACGTGATGGGCACGCGGGATCAGGCAAAAGTGCGCCTTGTAACGTCCTGGAATACAACGACTGATGATGTCGATCAGTTTCTTAACATCGTCTCGGCCTAACGAATAACAGGTGCGGAGGCAATCCGGGGCAGCCTAGGCTGCCCGGATTTTATTCAAGAACTCCCGGATCGTGTTCGACAGATTGCCAATCTCTCTGGACATATGATCTGCTGAATTTTGCTGTTCCTGTGCCGCTCCTTCAGATCGGTTCGCCCCATCTTCCACTTCGGCGATGGTTACGGACACATCCCGCGTCGCACTGGACGCCTGATCGACTGTTGCCGTGATTTCGTCAATGACGTTGACCTGTTCTCCCAGTGTTGTTTCAATTTCATCCATTGACTGGTTGATCAGGGAAATTGTCTCGGTAATTTCTTCCGTCATTTTCACAGTAGAGCTGGTGGCATTCTGAATATCTGTGATCTGCGTTGAGATTTCTTCAGTTGCTTTTTCGGTTTGGCTTGCAAGGCTTTTAACTTCCGAGGCAACCACCGCAAAACCTTTTCCTGCTTCACCCGCGCGGGCCGCTTCAATCGTGGCATTTAACGCAAGCAAATTGGTTTGGCTGGCAATATTTTCAATTAAAGAAATAACCTCGCCGATCTTCGTCGCGGTTGCCGCCAGGCCGTTAATCGTCTGGTTAGCCTGACTGGCATGCTCGGCCGCTTTTCGGCTGATTTCGGTTGAATGTTTTACCCCTCGGCGCATATTGCCAACAGTTGAAGACAGGTTTTCGGCATTTTTGGCCACATGACTGACATTGTCTGATGTTTCAGCAGATTTCGCGTTCATATGGGCCGATTTGGATACTGTTTCCTGAATCATTGACCACATGCTCTGAGAATTGTTTTTCACGTTCTCGGCAGAACTCGTAACTGTTTGCATCATGCCTTCTACGGAGGCGTCGAACTCATGAATAAGCTCTTCGATCTGCTGTGATCGTTTCTCGTCTTTAAGCTTTTGACGGCTGATTTCTTCTGCCCTCTCTTCGGCTTGCTGGCGTTGCTGTTTTATCTCGGCTGCGATGGTCTCCTGTTCCGTCACATTTTCCCAAGAAACCATGGTTCGAACATGTTTTCCTTCCGGGTTTTCAACAGCAGCGAGCCTCAATTCATAGAGTTCAGAACCCACTGAAATGATTTCAGTATGAGGTAGCTTGCTGGCGTCGGAAATGGGTGCCAGTTTCTCTGCCTCAACACCGATTGCATCCCAGATTTTTTCGGGTTCATGATCATCTGAGGCCGGTTTTTGTCCTGCCGCATTGACGAAATAGATGCTGCCTTTCATCCCAACCAGCGCGGTCGCTACAGGGCTTGACTCAATCATGTGGCGGAGTTGAAAGCTGTCTTCAACGCTTTTTCGCAAAGCAGTTAAAGCATCCAGCATTTCTTTGAATTCATCCTTACCAACACGAGGCAACGGAATATCGGTACGGCCCTTGCTGATCTGGCCAAGTGCTCTGGCGAAGGATTGCAGTTTCCCAAACAGTGAAAACTTGAGAAGTAGCGCACCCACTGCCCACGCGATAACAACGCCACCAAAAATAAAGATCAGGGCTGAATTTCGAATGGTTTCACTTTCTTGTGCGAAACGGCTAACATCCCGCGTCAAAGTGGCGACCGCCCAAACATCTCCGTTAGATGCAGGAATATCAATATCAAGGCTGTTTAATTGCACGTCCTGTGATCTGACAGTCTCTTCCTCTGCTGTTTCTGACGTTTCGACGACAGTCTTTGTTGCTGTCTCCGCTGTGGCCTCTTGTGAAGGTTGTTCATTTGATTGCGGTAAAGCCTCAGGATTGGATGAGGACGTAAAATTTCGGAAATTGTCCTCTAACAGCAGATTACCGTTCACACTTCTATAAACCAGATCACCATCTAGATATTCAGCCAATCCCTTGAGATGCATCAGCGGATTTGTAACGATTTCAATAAATCCGGCAATTCGAAAGCCACCAATTGGTGCGATTACACTGTGAACGGGTAGCCCCTGTTCAGAGCGCCAGTAATATGAGAATTGCTGCCTTTGGTCAGCCTTTTCGCGAGCCTGCAACTGTTCCAGTATGGCCGTGTCTTTGGTGAGCGTTTCTCCATTTCCCAAGGACGATGTGGCTATTCTGTTCATGTCTTTGTCAAAAACGTTTGCCGTCACTAAAAAGAACTCTCCATTTCGGAAGACTTTATCATCATGAAAATTGGTAACAGCGGCGGTCATCGTTTTCTCATTTTTTTCTTTAACAGCTTTTACCAAAAGACTGAAACGGGACCAGTCCCCAACATGAGGGCTTAACTTTTCCGAATACTGTAGCCTGATCCGGTCATTCACAAGATGCTTAAGGGTTTCGGCTGAGTTGTTGCGGAAAACATCTAATGAAAAAAGCATGAAATTATCAGAGACTTTAATTTGTCCGAACATGAGAGCTGCAGACATTGTCACAGCAAGGACCACCAGTATCTTTCTCGGCGTCCAGAAAAGCGTTTTTCTAGAGAAGGACGGTAAAATCGAACTCAATAGGTGTTTGGCTTTGTCTAATGACATATTGAAAATCTCATAAAAATGAATTGTTGTATAAAAAGGAAATAATATTAGATAAATATTTCTAAATTCTTACCTCGATTTCTCTCTACGCGCTTGACACTTTCGGAAGGGGGACCGAAATAAGACCCTTAGTTATGTGAAAAGGGGAAAGTTCGTGCAGGAAAGCTTATTGAAATTCTGGGATATCGTTAAAGACGTTTGGACATCCGGTTATTTGGGATTGGATCTGAACGCTTTAATACCTGCACTCGGAATACTTCTTGTTGCGTTGGGGTTAAGAGGCATTTTCACACGCATCATCATTAACCGATTGGTCCGGTTTACCGGCAAAACCAAAAACAAGCTTGATGACCATATCGTAGAGGCGCTGGAAGGACCCATTCGGTTCGTGCCGGTCGTTATTGGCGTTTATTTCGCAATTGAAATCAGCGGACTTGCAGAAAAAGATGGCATCGATCTTTTTGCTGAAGATGTTGTGCGCTCTCTCGTTGTCGTGAACCTTTTCTGGGGTCTATATTGTCTGGTAAATCCTCTCACATTTCTTATGGGCCGGCTGGAAGAAGTTTTCTCAGCCGAGATGGTTTCTTTCCTATTGAAAGTGTTGAAGGGGATTATCATCAGCATTGGTGCGGCGACAGTATTAGAGCTTTGGGGGATTAAAGTTGGCCCCATTATTGCCGGTTTTGGTCTCGTTGGCGTCGCGGTTGCCCTTGGTGCGCAGGATCTTTTTAAAAATCTGATCAGCGGATTTTTAATCCTGGCAGAAAAACGATTTCATGTCGGTGACTGGGTGTTGGTGACCGGTGTTGTCGAAGGAACGGTCGAGAAAATTGGTTTTCGCTCAACCATGATACGACGTTTTGACAAAGCTGCGACAATTGTCCCAAACGCTGTTTTTGCTGATAAGGCCGTGACTAACTTCTCTGAAATGACCCACCGTCGGATTTACTGGAAAATTGGCGTTGAATATTCAACATCCGTGGCACAGTTGCAGGAAATTACCGGACAGATAAAACAATATTTGCTTGGGAATAGTGATTTTGCGCAACCCGATGAGGCGACACTTTTTGTGGTCACCGATAGTTTCAATTCTAGTAGCATCGACATCATGATCTATTGCTTTACCCGTACGACCAATTGGGGGGAATGGTTGGATATCAAGCAAGACTTTGCCCATGCGATTAAACAGATCGTTGAAGGTGCGGGCACTGGATTTGCCTTTCCGTCCATGTCTATTTATCAGGGGACTGAAGCTGATCAGCCAGAGGCCTATATCCCGCCATCTGAGGCGTCAAAAAAGGCCGCGAGCGAGGTGCAGGCTTTTCAGGCGGGGAACGAAGGAAGCACCTGAACGCTAGGAAACTGCAATTCGGTAGGTAAAAACCCCATTTTTTTCTTCGCTCGAAAGAAGCGGGTTGCCCGAAACATGGCAAAAATGGTCTATGTCTATTCTGGAGGCGGGATCTGTCGCAATTACCGTTAATATGTCCCCGGATCGAAGTTCTTTAATTTTCTTCTTGGCTTTCAATACCGGGAGCGGACAACTAAGGCCCGATGTATCAAGGATGTGAGACATTGCGTTCAAGAAAATTACCTGCTGTAGACTGTGCGGGCACACTATATCGATTACAAGATTGAAGGCAAGGCCGAGGCGATAGCATCTTTGCGAGGTTAAAGGACGAAAAATTCGTGCATCAAACCACGTATGGTGCTGTTTCTTTTTAGAAGGGTCCCTGATTGGTCAAAGCGCTCGTATTGGCCGCGCTCTTCTTGAAGTAGGAATTGTATGTTGTTCGGGCTTGCCAAGAACAGTGCGATGCAGGCTCGCTCAAGTGAATAATTCGATTGTCTGGCCGGAATAAGGGTCTTTGGCAGTTGGTGGAGAACTGAAAAACCGCACCAGGATGAGGAGCAGGCTTTTCCTTTGAAAAGTGTCTCGACTATTTCAATATCGCTTTTGCACAAGGGGCGGACGCCGATTTGCATCGGTTCGAAAATTTCGGTCCGTTCTGAAATGTGATCGTTTAACTTAATCACGACTGCCATTGCGATACCTGCCAGTTCAAATGAAGTGTTTTGGTACAATCCAACTGAAATATGAGCATCGCATAAACCTCTTAACAGGGCGTTGAGAAGCAAGGTTAATTTTCGAAAACTTTTTTCTTTAAGTGTTGGAAATTTTTGGGGCGGAAAGAAAATTAACCATTTTTATACAGTATTCTGCCAACTATCGTAGGATTGAATAGAATAAATTTGCCAAGTTTTATAAGGAAATACTGGGGTAAATGTCGTTGATGTCTCAAGCAGAGGAGCATAAACCAGCAGAATCAGCTGGAATGATGGCGGGTGACAGCGATTCTGCGCCAACGAAACCGATTGTGCAAACCGGACCGGTAGAGCATCACCAAATCGGCGAAATGGCACATTTTCTTAAAGCTTTTGGTCGCAACAAAGAAGAAGTTGTAAACACTCTGATGGCGAGTAGCCTGCAAATTGTCGGGCTTGACGATGTTAAAAAAGAGTATGAAGGCAGATGGGAAAAAATTGAACATCGTGTCGAAACTGCCATTAATGCATTTTTCACCAAGAAATTAAGAAAGCAAGATACGTTTGTGCAATTGGCTGAAGGACGCTTTGCATTGATTTTTGCAAATATGACCCGGGAAGAGGGGCAGGCTCGGGCGCTTGAATTGTCCCGTGAACTGATTAACCTGCTTTTTGGGCAAATGCCGGGCGTGGAACTTATTTCAGTCGAAGCAATGGTTCTTGATGTTGATTTGATCGGGGATCTAGAGAGTTTTGAGAACCTGGAAGAGGTTATCGAATATTTTCAAGATGCGATTGCAGAAGCAAGTGAACGGGAAACGACACAGTTAAAGGAAGTAGAAGAAGAACTTATCATTCAGTTTCGATCTGTTCTTAATCATCCTAAACAATTCATTTCGGCGACAGAGGTGGTTTTCGCGCTTAGAAAAGGGGATGATACCACCGTTTTGTCTCATTCTGATCCAATGCTTTCGGGTTCCACGAGAACAAGAACAGATCTTGATTTGATGGCCTTGGAAAAAACCGGTCAGGCAATGCGAGAGATGGGGCGCAAGGGCAATAAACCAATTGTCTTTCTATCGATCTGTCTGGAGACACTGGCAAACGCTTATTGCCGTAAGAACTTTCAGGATATGATGAACCGCCTTCCTGATTATACGAAACAGCATCTGATTTTGAATATTGAAGGGATCGGTCGCGGGATTCCCAACAGCCGGTATCGGCAGATTTTAACTTCTGTCACACCAAATGTTTTGGGATTTTCACTGGAGGTCGATAAAGACTGGGATTGTTTCCATGCGATTTCTGATTTACCGGTTCGGGCAATTGTCGCTTCCAGCAATGAACAAGATGACATTCCTTGGATAAAAAACCTTATTCTACAGGCAAGAGAAAAAGGGATTAGATCCGTGTGGCGTAACGTCGAAACGGATGAAGTCGCCCGTTTGGCGTTTAAGCTTGGTGTCGACTATGTGGGGGGGGCGGCTATCAGCAATTGTCAGGATAACCCGATCCGTCCTTTTTCAATCAAACGATCCTAAAACGCTTCCGCCTTGGTGAATACCGAGAATAATTCCACATGGGATGACCATAGGAATTGGTCAATCGGCGTTACATTTGACAGCATATATCCCCGATCGAGAAGAATTTCAGCATCCCGTGCATAGCTGACCGGATTGCATGAAATGAAGATGATGGTCTTTACGTTGCTGAAGGCCAGCTCTTCCACCTGCGCCTTTGCGCCGGCGCGTGGCGGATCAATGATAACCGTATCATAGGGCGCAAACTCTTCAGGTAGGAGCGGCCGCCGGAACAGATCCCGGTATTCTGCTTCAATATGAAGCATTTTTGAGTTTGCGGCTGTTTGAAGCGCCGCTGTCAAAGACTTGTCCCCCTCTACCGCATGTACGGATTTGGCTTGATGAACTGCAGGCAGAGAAAAACTGCCACATCCAGAAAAGAGATCCAGAACCTTCGCGTCTTTTGGCAGGGCATCCAACAGCATCTCGATCAGGGCATCTTGTCCTTCCTGCGTGGCCTGTAAAAATCCTCCGGGGGGTATGGCGACAGTGTCGCTGCCGATCTGGATTAGGGGCGGTTTCAGTTCGGCAATGACCTCAAGCATGTTGTCGCTCTCATTGATCAGGGCGACTCTTGACAATTTTGCTGTCTGGGCAAATGTCGCAAGACGTTCACGTGCTTCAAGATCTGCGCTGATTGGGCCGGTGATCAATAAGTCAGGACCATTTAAAGTGTCGCTGATCGTCAAGCGGGCCTGACTGTTGCGGGGCATAACTTCAGCAAGAACCGTTCTTAACGGTTTCACGAGCGCGAGAAGCGGCGATGTAATCAGCGGACATTCTCCGACATCAAAAATCTGATGGCTTCGGCGAAGATGATAGCCAATCATGACGCCTTTCTTCCGCTTGGCTGCAATAAACTCGACCCGCCGGCGAGAATATTCAGGACTGGTTCTAACCGGATCAACGGTTGTCTTTGCCGCGCCGATTGATCGAAGGGATTGCCGGATTTTTTCCTGCTTCCAATCCGCCAGAACATCTGGTTTGAGATGTTGCAGACCGCATCCACCACAACTTCCAAAATGCCGGCATTTTGGTTCCTGACGGTCCTGGGAGGGAGAAACTATTGTGTCGATGGAAGCGGCAAAACCTTTGCCGCGCTTTTCGCCAACCGTCGCCAGAATATGGTCACCACGGGCCGTGAACGGGATATAGTAAGGTCGCTCGTTGTGGTATGCGACGCCATCGCCGTTCATACCGATATGATCGACCGTTAGTTCCAGCTTATCCATCAAACTGAGCTCCCATCAGATATTCATGATTGCCATCACTTCCTGTGATCGGACTGTCAATAGAGCCGAGGCATCGCCAGCCAGGCATTTGGTTGATCCAGCGTTCCATATCTTCTTTCACCGCTTCTGCCTGTTCGATATCTCGAATAACGCCGCCTTTTCCAAGATTACCTTTACCAACCTCGAATTGCGGTTTAACCAGTGCCAATAGCATGGCCCCGGGCGCACAGAGCCCTAAAGACGCTGGCAGAAGTTTCTTTAAGGAAATGAAGCTGGCATCGGTCACAACCAAGTCAAGAGGGTCCGCTATATCGTCCGTCGTCAAATGACGGGCGTTCATGCCTTCCATATTGATGATTTGCGGATGATCGACCAGGCTGGGGTGAAGTTGATCATGACCAACATCGACAGCAAAAACCTTAGCCGCGCCTTTATGAATGAGAACCTGCGTAAAGCCTCCGGTTGAAGCCCCAATATCGGCGGCTATACGGTCTTTTATCACCGGCGAGAAATGGTCGATGGCGGCGATAATTTTGTGTGCACCGCGACCGACCCATTCGATTTCAACGGCGGCAATGTCAATCGGTGTGTAATCCCAGACTTTTTGATTTGGCTTTCGCGCAGGCAAACCCTCTACCGTCACCCGTCCGTCTGCAATCATCGCCTGAGCTTTTGCCCGGCTTTCGCAAAGACCACGGGCTACAAGCTCCAGATCCAGTCTTTTTCCCGCTTCTCTCATAAGATTACTGGGCGTTTGAGGTGGAACTGGTGTCAGTCTTATGATCCAGTGCCGTTAAGGCGATATCGATAATCTGGCGAGCATTAATACCGGCAATGTCATTCATTTTCTCAGGCTTGTCCTGATCAATATAAAGATCCGCCATACAGATCGGTCGAATTTTTAGTCCGTTATCCATTAAACCGTTCATAGCCAGGAATTGCATGACATGGCTGCCAAACCCGCCAACGGCACCTTCTTCCACAGTGATGAGAACGTCATGATTTTCGGCAAGTTGCCGTATCAGGTCCTCATCCAGTGGTTTGCAGAAACGTGCGTCCGCAACAGTCGTGGACAGGCCTTTTGTTTCCAGTGTTTCAGCAGCGTTCAAGGCTTCTGCCAGTCGGGTGCCAAACGACAGGATCGCAATCTTGTTCCCCTGCTTGAGTATACGCCCCTTACCAATTTCCAAAGGGATACCTTTTTCAGGCATATCGACGCCGACACCTTCCCCGCGCGGGTAGCGGAATGAAATCGGACCGTCATTATAAGCAACAGCAGTGGCCACCATATGCTTCAGTTCCGCTTCATCCGCGGCGGCCATGACAACCATATTGGGTAAGGTCGCCAGATAGGTTGTATCAAATGAACCGGCATGCGTGGCACCATCCGCGCCAACCAAGCCCGCCCTGTCGATGGCAAAACGGACAGGTAGGTTTTGAATGGCAACGTCATGTACGACCTGATCATAGGCTCGTTGAAGGAACGTGGAATAGATCGCGACAAAGGGTTTGATCCCTTCCGTAGCCATCCCTGCGGCGAAGGTTACAGCGTGCTGCTCGGCAATGCCCACATCAAAGCATCGGTCCGGGAAGGCTTCTGCGAACAGGTCAAGGCCAGTTCCATCAGGCATTGCGGCGGTCACCGCAACGATATTGTCATCGGCTTCGGCTTCCTGAATAAGGCTTTGGGCAAATACCTTTGTATAGGAGGGGGCGTTCGGTGTTGCTTTCGATTGTGCGCCGGTGATCACGTCAAATTTGGAGACACCATGATATTTGTCTGCAGCCGCTTCAGCTGGGGCATAGCCTTTGCCTTTTTGCGTTACACAATGAATAAGAATGGGGCCATTTTCTGAGTCGCGTGCATTCTTCAGAACCGGAATAAGATGTTCCAGATTATGCCCGTCAATGGGCCCAACATAATAAAAGCCAAGTTCTTCAAATAACGTGCCGCCTGTGACCATCCCACGGGCAAATTCTTCTGCGCGTTTTGCTGTTCTTTCCAGCGGATCTGGTAGATGAGACGCGACCTGCTTCATCAATTCGCGCAAACTGCGGTAGGAACGCCCTGACAGGAGCCGTGAGAGATACGCGCTCATTGCTCCAACCGGTGGGGCAATCGACATATCATTGTCATTCAGAATAACTATCTGCCGGCTGTTCATTGCCCCAGCGTTGTTCATAGCTTCGTAGGCCATGCCGGCACTCATGGAACCATCACCGATAACGGACACAACATTATTTTCGCGATGTTTTAAATCCCGCCCGACCGCCATACCGTGACCGGCGGAAATGGATGTGGACGAATGGGCGGCACCAAACGGGTCATAGGGGCTTTCGGACCTTTTAGTGAAGCCGGACAGGCCACCCGCCTGACGCAACGTGCGGATCCGATCCCGTCTGCCGGTCAGTATTTTATGAGGATAACACTGGTGCCCAACATCCCAGATCAACCGGTCATCCGGTGTATTAAACACATAATGAATTGCAACGGTTAGTTCCACCACGCCCAGACCGGCGCCTAGATGCCCGCCCGTCACCGAAACAGCGTCAATGGTTTCCATACGAAGTTCTTCTGCGAGTTGAAGAAGCTCTTCCATGGAAAAGCCGCGCATGTCTTTAGGGTGTTTGACCTGATCCAGAAGGGGCGTCATAGAGGTTTTAGTCACGATATAACTCGATCCTATTTTTTGCGTTCAACGGTGAAAATCGCAGCGTCTCGAAGTAAGTCAGCATTGCTATTAAAAAGGGACAAATGGCTGATAGCCTGATCCGCAAGCATCTTCGCGTGAATTTTAGCTTTTTCAAGGCCCATCAAGGAAACAAATGTGGCTTTACCCGCATCCGCGTCTTTTCGGGTGGCTTTGCCCATCTCATCGCTTTCCCCTTCTGCATCAAGAATATCATCTGCAATCTGGAAAGCCAGACCCAGATCATGTGCATAGGCTTTAAGGGCTGTAATCTGAGCCGGGGCAGCATGTCCCAAAATAGCGCCCGCTTCACAGGAATACTGGATTAAGGCCCCCGTTTTTAGCTGCTGCAAACGCGTAATGGTGCTGAGCGATATTTCTTCAGGGTCCGCATAAATATCCATGGTCTGTCCTCCAACCATGCCATGGCCGCCTGAAGCGAGAGCAAGTCTGTGAACGAGCGAGGCGCGGACACTGCCAGATGGATGGGTCTCCGGATGGGCTAGAATTTCAAACGCTAAAGCCTGCAGGGCGTCCCCCGCCAGAACTGCCAGTGTTTCATCAAATTTTTTGTGTACCGTTGGAAGCCCGCGGCGCAGGTCATCATCATCCATGCACGGCAAATCGTCATGTATGAGAGAGTAGGTATGCAGAATTTCAAGCGCCGCAGCAACCCGAACAGAATAATCACGAGAGACATCAAAAAGATCGGCACTTTGGATGACCAGAAACGCGCGCAGTCTTTTCCCGCCCGCCAGAACAGCGTACCGCATTGCCTCATGGAGATCCCTCTCCAACCCTTTATTGACGGGGAGGAGTTGATCCAGTTTCGTGTCCATCAAGGCTGCAGTTTGACGCAGCGCCTTGGCAAATTGATCTTCCATACGGTTACTCTTCGTTCTGGCTATGCTAATAATGTACGACTATTCGACATTCGCCGGCTGGGTTGAGAGGTTGCCATTTTGGCTGACAATTTTATCCACTCTTTCCTGTGCAGAACGTAATTTGTCATCACAATGCTGTTTCAGCAAAGACCCGCGTGTGTAAATCTCGATCGATTGATCCAGATCGACATTTCCTGAATCAAGCTTTTCCACAATTTGTTCTAATTCCTTCAAGGCTGCTTCAAAGCTAAGCCCTGCAATATCGTCTGGAATCTTCGCCGTATCTGCCATTCTGTCTCCTTTTGCGCCCTTATACTCTTCCCTTACGCCTCTAGCAACGCTTTCACGTGGATTTCTGCGCAGTCTGCCAATGCAACAAGGTCATAACCCCCTTCTAGAACCGAGATAAGGCGACCGTCGCAGCATTGGGCGGCAATTTCTACGAGATGCTTTGAAACCCAGTCATAGTCTGCTTCGGTCAGGTTCATATTGGCTCTCTCATCTTTAACATGGGCATCGAAGCCCGCGGAAATGAAGATAAGCTCTGGCCCGAAAGCCTTTAAGGCAGGGAAAACCTGTTCAGTCATTGCCTTTTTGAATTCACCTGATCCTGCCCCAGAAGGCAAGGGAATATTCAAAATGTTTCCCTTCCCTTTCTCGGAAGCATGACCCGTGCCGGGATAAAAGGGGGCTTCCTGATGTGTAGAAATATAAAGAAGGTTCTCTTCGCTTTCAAAAACTGCCTGAGTACCGTTGCCATGGTGAACATCAAAATCGACAACCGCTATTTTCTGTAGCCCAAATTTTTCGCGGGCATACAGCGCGCCGATGGCCACATTGCTATAAAGGCAGAACCCCATGGCAACATCTGGTTCGGCATGATGGCCGGGGGGCCTTATTGCGCAAAAGGCGTTGGTTTTTTTTTCTGTCAGAACAAGATCAACCGCATCGCAGACGGCGCCAACCGCCCGAAGTGCAGCGTCTTTTGATCCCGGAGACATAAAAGTATCCGGGTCCAGTTGGACAATACCTGATTTGGGGACACTCGCGTCGATGCTGTCCAGATATTTATCAGTATGGGCAAGTTCGAGTATCTTGCGAGATGCTTTTGAGGCATTGTGTTCGACAAGGCCGCTAAATGCTTCTCCCTCAAGACGGTTTAAGACCATTCTTAACCGGTCGGCTTTTTCTGGATGTCCGGGTCCTGCGTCATGAAAGAGGCAGTCACGGTGCGTGAAAAGATGTGTCGCCATGGGCCTTCCTGAACGTATGCTATAAAAATGATCGTTCACTTTTGTCAGATTTCTCTATTGATTTCAAATTTTGTCGGTCAAAATAGACGGAATTGTTATGAAACGGCGTTAGAACTAAGTTATGAAAATAATTAATCAAATAATAATTCTGGTCCTGTTACTCG
This sequence comes from Sneathiella sp., assembly GCF_047631475.1. Classification (GTDB taxonomy): domain Bacteria; phylum Pseudomonadota; class Alphaproteobacteria; order Sneathiellales; family Sneathiellaceae; genus Sneathiella. The sequence goes on from NZ_JBLHZT010000005.1 coordinate 137,578, forward strand.
CTGTGGGCTTTGGTGCCTGGCATTATAAAGATGAACTGCCTTTTATCGGTGCTTCAGAACAGGCAGGCGAAAAGTCGCCCCGGCGTAAGGCGCGCGCCGTTTCCGTTATTGCTGAACCTGTTCAGGTGCGGGATCTTCAGAGAACGATTTCAGCTGTTGGCAGCCTTAAGGCGCTGGAAGCGGTTGATATTACGTCAAAAGTAACGGCAAAGATCTTGAGCCTTCAATTTGAAGAGGGCAGCTTTGTTGAAAAGGGAACCGTCCTTTTTACGCTGGATGCGACTGAGCCTAAAGCGGAGCTTGCCGAATCACAGGCAGAACTGATCAACAGCCGAAAATTATACGAGCGGACCCTAAAACTTTTTAAAAGTGGCAATTCCCCTAAAGCCCGGGTGGATTTATTGTTATCTGAATTGCAAATTGCCGAAGCAAAGGTTGCCGCCAACAAGGCGCGCCTTAATGATTATGAGGTGAAAGCACCTTTCTCAGGAAAGCTTGGTTTTCGTCAGGTGAGTGCTGGATCTCTGGTTCGGCCGGGTGACGTAATCACGACCCTTGATGACGTTTCGAGTTTGAAACTGGATTTCAATCTGCCTGAAAGTTATCTGGCTCATATTCGCGAAGGGCAGGATTTTCAAGCCATCAGCGTGGCATATGCTGATCGGTTATTTGATGGCAAGGTCCAGATTATTTCGACACGTGTTGATCCGGTTACCCGGGCCGTCCAGGTTCGGGGTCTTCTTCTCAATAAAGACGGATTATTGAAGCCGGGTATGTTTTTGTCCGTCCGTCTTCAAACGGGGCTACAGAAAAATGCTGTGATGGTTCCAGAGCAGTCAATCGTGGTCTCAGCCGCAGGCCATTTTGTTTTTGTTATTAAAGAG
>NZ_JBLHZT010000006.1:0-131564 GCF_047631475.1 Sneathiella sp.
AAACGCATGGATCGGGCATATACGGCATTCCACTTGTTGCCAAAGCCGGTATACAGGTAACGCCGGAAAGCGGTGGCTTTGATCCCGCCGAAACACTGGACCTGATTGCCCATTATCCCAATTCCTGTTTCTTCTTTGCCCCGACGATGATCCACCGCCTGATCGGCAGTGACGCTTTTGCAGGGGCAAATACGGAAAATATCAAGCTGATCGTATATGGGGGTGGCCCGATGTATGAAGCCGATATTAGGCGCGCATTGGACGCCATTGGCCCTAAATTCTGTCAGATATATGGACAGGGCGAAGCGCCCATGACCATCACTGTCCTGACCCAATGGGAACTCAGTGAAAATCACAACCATCCAAGGCGGGCTGAGAGACTGGCCTCCGTCGGTACCGAACGCACCGATGTGGAAGTACGTATTGTCGATGAAGAGGGCCAGCCCTGTCCCATCGGCACCGTGGGCGAAATCACTGTGCGCGGCGATGTTGTTATGCTGGGTTACTGGAAAAACGAGGAAGCGACACAGGCGACCATTCGAAACGGCTGGCTTTATACCGGCGATATGGGATGCTTTGATGAAGATGGCTTTGTTACGTTGAAAGACCGGTCGAAAGATCTGATTATCTCCGGCGGAACGAACATCTATCCACGAGAGATCGAAGAGGTCCTGCTCACTCATTCCAAGATCGACGAAGTATCTGTCGTCGGTCGCCGTCATCCCGACTGGGGAGAAGAAGCCGTTGCGTTCCTTGTTTTGGCAAAAGGCGCGTCTATTGATCCGCAAACGCTGGATGCCTTTTGCAACGAGCACATGGCTCGCTTCAAGCGACCCAAAGAATATTTCATGCTCGAAGCATTACCAAAAAACAATTATGGAAAGGTCCTTAAAACAGACCTTCGCAAAAGGTTAGAAAACTAACGGATTCTGGGCCGATTGATCTGATAGTCCAGATGCGTGCGAACAGCAGGCCATTCATTTTCAATAATGCTGTAAACACATGTATCCCGCCGGGATCCGTCCGGCAGGATCATGTGGTTGCGCAGGATACCATCCAGTTTAGCGCCCAACCGTTCGATCGCAGCACGGCTTTGCTTGTTAAAGAAATGGGTCCGAAACTCAACGGCGCCGGCCCCCAGTGTTTCAAAGGCATGAGCGAGCAATAACCGTTTGGCATGGGTGTTCAGTCCGGAACGCTGAACGGATTTCCGATACCAGGTTGATCCTATCTCCACCCGCCGGTTAACCTCATCAATGTTCATATAGGTTGTCATCCCGACCACTTTTCCGCTTTCTGTCTGGGCAATGGAGAAGGGCATCATTGTCCCCGCCTCGAGCAACCCCAGCCGCCTGTCGATTTCTGTTCGCATCGTGTGAGAATCCGGAATACTGGTATACCAAAGCGTCCAAAGGTCTCCGTCCTGTGTGGCTTCGACAAGATCATCATGGTGATCGTGGGACAAGGGTATTAACGAGACACGCGCGTCCGATAAGGTCAGGGGGTGTATCCAAGGCATCATATTTTTCCTAAAGAACAGGGATCCGTTGCCTGTGTTTAGAAATGTTTAGCCCACCGTGAAAGAGCCAATTGACAACTTCACACAGTGCCAACAAAAAAGCCGCCCTTTCGAGGCGGCTTTTCAAAAGCATCAGAATGATCTGTTGATTTACTGACCAGCCTCATGTGCAGCCAGCGCTGCCATGCTAACAAGATCTGAAACCGTCGCACCAATCGGCACAATCTGCACCGGCTTGGACAAGCCAACCAGCAGCGGTCCAATAACTTCTGTATCCCCAAGAACGGGCATCAGTTTGGATGTGATATGCGCGGAATGCAGACCCGGCATAATCAGGACATTGGCCGGACCAGACAATCGACAGAACGGATAAAGTGCCATGATATCGGGGTTCAACGCCACATCTGCGGACATTTCACCATCATATTCAAAATCCAGTTCTTCCTGATCAAGCATCCGAACGGCTTCCCGGATCTGTTCAGAAGTCACATGGGCTGGATTGCCAAAGTTTGAATAAGATAGCAAGGCAACCCGCGGCTCATGACCAAGCCTGCGTGCAACTTCTGCTGCTTCTTTGGTAATTTTCACCAGTTCGCCTGCATCGGGCAAGGTTGTTACAGCTGTATCGGCAATAAAAACCGTTCTATCCCGGCCAACCGCAATGGATACACCAATGGTATTCTGGCCTTCTTTTGCATCGATAACCTTACGAACATCTTTATACGCGCCAGAGAAACGGCGGGTTACGCCCGTTACCATAGCGTCGGCATCCCCGAGGGCAACCATGCAGGCACCGAAAATATTCCGATCCCGGTTCACCAGTCGCACACAATCCCGGAAAATATAACCTTTACGCTGCAAACGCTTGTAGAGAAAATCGTGATATTTCTCACGATCTTCCATTTCACGGGCATTGTAAATCTCGACACCTTCCAGGCTATCGATCCCGATTTCCGACATGGTTTCTTCGATAAACTTTTTACGGCCAATCAAAATAGGAACACCATATCCGGCTTTTTGGAATTCAATGGCAGCCCGGATAACCTTTTCTTCCTCACCTTCCGCGAAAACCACTCGGCGCGGCGCGGCGCGGACTTCATCCATGATCAACTGCAACGATCCGGCGGTTGGATCCAGTCGCGCCCGCAGAATGTTACGATAGGCTGTTTCATCAATGATCGGCTTGCGGGCGACGCCACTATCCATCGCCGCTTTGGCAACCGCCGTTGGAACATGTGTAATAAGGCGCGGATCAAACGGCACAGGAATAATATAATCTGGACCATAAACGGGCCGATTTCCCTTGTAAGCAGCTGCCACTTCATCGGGTACATCTTCACGGGCCAATTCTGCAATGGCTTCGGCGGCTGCAATTTTCATTTCTTCATTGATGGTTGTTGCACGCACGTCCAACGCCCCTCTGAAGATATACGGAAAACCCAGCACATTGTTTACCTGATTGGGATAATCAGAGCGCCCTGTTGCAACAATTGCATCCCCGCGCACTTCAGCAATTTCCTCGGGGCGAATTTCCGGATCGGGATTAGCCATGGCAAAGATAATCGGCTTGGCCGCCATCTCCTTGACCATTTCCTTAGACACCGCATCCTTGACCGACAGGCCCAGGAAGACATCAGCACCGACCATTGCTTCTTCAAGCGTCCGCGCTTCTGTTTCAACAGCATGGGCCGACTTCCACTGATTCATGCCCACTTCACGGCCTTTGTAAATCACACCCTTGGTATCACACAGGATGGCTTTATCATGGGGCAGGCCCATCGCCTTGATCAATTCAAGACAGGCAATTGCAGCAGCGCCCGCGCCGTTTACGACGACTTTGGTATTTTTTATATCACGGCCCGTCAGGTCCAGCGCGTTAATAACACCGGCCGCACAGATAATTGCTGTTCCGTGCTGATCATCATGAAAAACCGGAATATCCATTTCTTCGCGCAAACGCTGTTCAATGATGAAACATTCGGGGGCTTTGATATCTTCCAGATTAATGCCGCCAAAACTTGGACCCATCAAGCGGACGCAGTTGACGAATTCATCCACGTCTTCAGTATCCAGTTCCAGATCAAAACAATCCAGATCGGCAAAGCGCTTGAAAAGAACCGCTTTTCCTTCCATCACAGGTTTGGAGCCAAGAGCCCCCAGATTCCCAAGACCCAGAACAGCCGTTCCGTTCGAGATAACCGCAACCCGGTTTCCTTTGGTTGTAAAGTCGTAAACAGTATCCGGGTCTTCTGCTATGGCCAGACAGGGTGCCGCAACCCCCGGAGAATAGGCGAGTGATAAATCATGTTGGGTTGCAACGGCTTTGGTCGCAACAATCTCTAATTTACCTGGTTTGCCTTGCGCATGATATCGCAGCGCTTCGTCATATTGGCTGGAATCCCGCTTGTCACTCATTTCACTGTTTCCTCAGTTTCTTTCTTGTCCCGGCGACCAAACTCTCCGTTAAAAAAAATTTCTGACAAATGAGTTGGCAAAACCGGCGTCTATGATAGTTTTCATTCATGCCTACAGTAGTAAAAACAAAGTCGCAACAGAATAAGTCTGTCACGCCCATGATGGCGCAATATTTAGCAATAAAGGAAGGCTATCCTGATAGCCTTCTTTTTTATCGCATGGGTGATTTCTATGAGCTGTTTTTCAAAGACGCTGAAATTGCCTCGGCAGCCCTTGATATCGCCCTGACCAAACGCGGAAAGCATGACGGGCTGGACATTCCGATGTGTGGGGTTCCGGTTCATTCAGCAGATGGCTATCTTCAACGCCTGATCCGCAAAGGCCACCGGGTCGCTGTTGCAGAACAGACGGAAAGCCCGGCCGAAGCAAAAAAACGGGGTCACAAATCCGTTGTGGCCCGCGATGTGGTCAGGCTGGTCACGCCAGGCACAATTACAGAAGACAATCTTCTTGATGCCCGCTCTCATAACTTTCTGGCGTCCGTTGCCCGGGTCGGAAAAGATCACGCTCTTGCCTGGGCAGATATGTCGACCGGCGAATTTTTTTACAGCACTGTCGCGGAACTGGACATCCAGACAGAACTGGCCCGCCTGATGCCGGGCGAAATCCTGTTATCGGATAAATGGCTCGACGATGCTCAACTCGGCCCTGTTTTTGAAGATTGGGACAAAGAACTGACCCCCCTTCCCTCGGTCCGTTTTGACAGCCAAAATGGGGAACGGCGACTGAAGGCCCTCTTTAAAGTTTCTGCGCTGGATGCATTTGGTCATTTTAACCGGGCTGAACTTGCCGCCTGCGGGGCGCTGGTTGATTATGTAGAGCTCACCCAAAAAGGCAAATTTCCACATATCAAAGCCCCTTTAAAGCAGGCATCAACGGATGTTATGTCCATTGATGGGGCAACCCGCCGCAATCTGGAACTGACCCGTACCATGAACGGCGAGCGGCAGGGTAGTTTGCTGTGGGTTATTGACCGAACCATCACAGGGGCCGGCGCCCGCAGGCTGGGTGCTGATTTGTCCAGTCCGCTTACCCGGCCCGATGATATTTATTACCGGCTGGAGATGACGGATTATTTTATCCGCGACACCGCCCGGCGCGAAGCCCTTCGCACGATCCTGCGGCGCTGCCCCGATATGGAACGTGCCTTGAGCCGATTGTCGCTTGGACGCGGCGGGCCCCGTGATATGGCGGCTGTTCGAGATGGGCTTGCCGAAACCGCCAACCTTCGCGCGACGTTGACCCAACTGGATATCGATACTGAACGCCGGGGAATTGACGCCGCGGCAGAACAGCTTGGCTTTCACGCTGACCTTGTTGACGAATTGACCCGGGCTCTGTCTGCAGACTTGCCCCTTCTTGCCCGCGATGGCGGCTTTGTAGCTAAAGGATACAGGCTCGATCTGGACGAACTAAAGGCGCTGCGCGATGAAAGCCGGCGACATATTGCCAACCTTCAGGCTAACTATGCCGCCAAAGCGAACGTTCCCTCGCTTAAAGTCAAACATAACAATGTTCTGGGATATTTTATCGAGGTTACGCCTCGGTTTGCTGACAATATGGGTGACGATTTTATTCATCGCCAAACCATGGCCAACGCCATTCGCTATACAACGGTGGAGCTGGGAGAACTTGAAGATAAAATCTCGCGAGCGGCAGAACGGGCACTTGCCCTCGAAATGGAACTGTATGACAGTTTGAACCAGACTATTCTTGCCCATGCGAGCAAGATCCTGTCAGCAGCTGAAGCCATGGCCTCGTTAGATGTTGCGGCAAGCCATGCGGAACTCGCCGTAGAAAAAAATTATAGTCGGCCGCTGATTGATGACAGCCTGAAGTTTGATATTGAAGGTGGGCGACACCCCGTCGTCGAGGCTGCCCTTGAGGCAGGCAATGAAGGTAAATTTATCGCCAATGATTGTAGCCTCAGCGATGATCACCGGTTATGGCTTTTAACCGGTCCGAACATGGCGGGTAAAAGTACCTTTTTGAGGCAGAATGCCCTGATTGCCGTACTTGCCCAAATCGGTGCCTACGTCCCTGCCGAAAAGGCTCATATTGGGGTTGTTGATCGATTATTCAGCCGTGTGGGCGCCGCTGATGATCTGGCGCGCGGGCGATCGACCTTCATGGTCGAAATGGTGGAAACCGCGGCTATTCTCAATCAGGCCGGTGAACGCGCATTGGTTATTCTAGATGAAATCGGTCGCGGCACAGCCACGTTTGACGGCTTGTCCATTGCGTGGGCTACGGTGGAAAATCTCCACGACATTAATAAATGTCGTGGGCTGTTTGCAACCCACTATCACGAATTAACCGCCCTTTCCGCCAAATTACCGGCATTGTCCAATCATTGTATGCTGGTCAGGGAATGGAAAGGTGATGTGATTTTTCTGCACGAAGTGGGTCAAGGCTCTGCTGATCGGTCGTATGGTATTCAGGTTGCCAAACTGGCAGGTTTGCCCAAAGCCGTTGTCAAACGCGCAGAAAGCGTTCTCAGCCATCTTGAAGAGAAAGACCAGAATTCAGCGACAACCCGTCTTGCCAATGATCTGCCATTGTTTGCGGCGGTAGTTGAAGAAGTATCTCAACCGGCATCATCCAACGGTCCCTCTGATGTTGAGGAGAAACTGAAAGAGATCAGCATTGACGATCTTTCCCCGCGAGAAGCGCAGACTTTACTTTATGAATTAAAAGGACTTTTACCGCCCGAATAACGCAGCGCAACATAAAGATGACAAATTATCAATTTGTCTTTAATCTGCGTTTATCAGTCAAATAAACACAATAAAAATGAAAATGGGAGTATCCTGATGTTTGATTTAACCGGGAAAAATGTTGTTATCACTGGGTCCAGTAAAGGGATCGGAAAATCAATTGCACATCAGATGGCGCTGGCCGGTGCAAAAGTCACGATTTCCAGCCGGAAAGCAGATGTCTGCGAAGAAGTCGCCAAAGAAATCAATGCCAGCCTTCCCGATGGATGCGCCGGAAGTGCGATCGTCATTCCCGTAAACATTAACTCGAAGGAAAGCCTTCAGAACCTGGTCGACGAAGCGCACGATAAAATGGGTCAGATCGATGTTCTGGTGTGTAATGCAGCCCTGAACCCGTATTTCGGACCAGCAATGGATTGCCCGGATGATGCGTTTGATAAAATTATGAGCGCCAATATCAAATCGAACCATTGGCTTTGTAATATGGTCTTGCCGGAAATGAAGGCGCGCAAAGACGGTGCCATCATTATTGTCTCCTCCATCGGTGGATTGAAAGGCTCTGCGGAACTGGGCGCTTATTGCATCTCCAAAGCCGCTGATATGCAGCTGGTGCGCAACCTGTCCGTGGAACATGGACCGGATAACGTGCGGATCAATGCGATTGCCCCTGGCCTCATCCGGACTGACTTTGCCCGTGCCCTTTGGGAAAACCCCGAAATCCTTAAAAAAGCGACATCCCGGGCACCCCTGAAACGGATTGGCGAACCTGAAGAAATTGCGGGTGCCGCTGTTTTCATGGCGTCAAAAGCCGGAAGCTTCATGACCGGTCACACCATGGTAATAGATGGTGGTCAGACAATCGTCTAACGCGTCACCAGAATGTTATTCGCCCTGTCAGCCTTTCCCCGTTACGATAGGCTGACAGGGCAATCAAGCCCGTCAAGCCATTAAAAACAGGACCACAAAGTTGGCTGTTTGATCTTTTGAGGGCGTCATGAATTATATTCCCACATCCACAATCACCTGTCCCAAATGCGGACATGTTGAAAAGGAAACCATGCCTGTCGATGCCTGCCAATGGTTTTACGACTGCAAGGGCTGCCAATCCCTGTTAAAACCGAAAGCTGGCGATTGCTGTGTTTTTTGCAGCTATGGGGATGTTGCCTGCCCGCCGATCCAACAGGGAAAAGACTGCTGTTAAAAAGCACCCTTTACCATCTGATCATGGACCAGACTGGCCGCAACCACAAACATCATGACTGCCACAAGAAGATCCAAAAGCCGTGCGCCCGCTGGATGCTTCATGATCGGCGCCATGAGCCGCGCGCCATAGCCTAGGAAAAAGAACCAGGCAAAAGACACAAGAACCGCCCCAGCAACGAAAAACAGGCGCAGATCAAACGCATAGGCCGATGCAATTCCGCCCAGTAATATGACTGTGTCCAAATAGACATGCGGATTAAGCAATCCAAAGGCCAGAGTCAGCATGATCGCTTTTTTAACACTGGAGGTCGGTGGCTCGTCGACCCACGTATCAACCGGTTTTGGGATAAACACACGGAACAACGCTATCCCTCCGAAAATGAGCAAAAACGCAACACCGCCCCAACTTGCCAGCGTCACCAGCCAGGGCAGAGTCGCAATCAATGTCCCAAGGCCCAACGCGCCCGCCGCAATCAATGTGCCGTCAATCAACGAACAAACCAGACACACGATAAAAACCTGATCCCGTGCAATTCCCTGACGCAGAACAAATAGATTCTGAGCGCCAATGGCAATAATCAAGGCGCCGCCAAGAAGCGCACCATTTGCAAAAGCTGCAATTGACATATATTCGTCGAAATTCCCAAAATCAGGAGGAAGTTACTGATAAACTGTCCGAATGTGATATAAAAAATCTATACAGCAACACGAAGAAGCGCAAGAATTGAAACCGTATGGATAAAGTTCCCAATCAGCGAGCCATCTTTGATCGCAAGACAATCGTCGCCCAAATCAGTAAATTGGCAGAAGAACATGACCCGCAAGGGTTTGATTTTCGAACCGCTCTTCTTCAGCTGCTGAAAGATACATTGTCCAGCGGACAGGCAGAAATCAAACGTCGCTTCATGGCCAATAACAAAGGCCGCCCTTCCATGCATGCGACCTGCTTTCTGATCGATCAGTTAATCCGGACCATTTACGATGTGGCGAGTGTTCATGTATATCCATTGAACAATCCCACCTCGGAGGAAAAACTCTCTCTGTTGGCCGTCGGTGGTTATGGACGGGGCGAATTGGCACCTCATTCCGATGTTGATCTGCTTTTTCTGTTTCCGTACAAGCAAACGTCATGGTGTGAACAGGTTATTGAGTTTTGCCTGTACCTCCTTTGGGATCTTGGACTGAAGGTGGGGCATTCCACCCGGACACCGGATGAATGTATTCGCCTTGCGAAAAAAGACATCACCATACAAACAGCCCTGCTGGAAGCACGGTATGTTTGGGGAGATCAGGACCTGTCCAATGAATTGCGGGAAAAATATTTCAAAGACATTATTTCCGGCAATGGAAAGCAGTTTATCGAAGCAAAACTTGCAGAGCGCGATGAACGCCACGAACGGTTCGGAAATTCCCGATACGTCGTCGAGCCTAATATCAAAGAAGGCAAAGGCGGCCTACGAGATATCCAGACACTTTTCTGGATTGCCAAATTCATTTACAGCACGACCAGTATTCCTGAAATGCTGTCCCGAGGCGCCTTTACACAGGCTGAACGGCGGCGGTTTCAGAAAGCCTCAAACTTCCTGCGCACGGTCCGCTGCCACCTGCATTACCTGACAGACCGACCGGAAGAACGCATAACCTTCGATGTCCAAACAGAATTGGCATCCCGGTTGGGCTATAAAGATCACGCCGGGGCGCTGGGCGTTGAACGCTTTATGAAGCACTATTTTCTGGTGGCAAAGGATGTGGGGGATCTGACCCGAATATTCTGTGCCAATCTGGAAGCGGAGCAACAGAAAAAGAACCGCCTTCCTATACCCGGTCTGGGTCTTCTGAGACGGAAAGTCAAAGGCTATTCCGCCGAAGGCGGCCGGTTGAACTTCATTTCAGAAGATGAATTCAAAGAAGATCCGGTCAAGATCCTTGGCCTCTTTCATGTGGCCCAGCAAAAGGACTTTGATGTCCATCCAGAGGCCCTGCGGCTTATTCGTCAGAACCTGAAACTGATCAATCGAAAAGTCCGGCTAAATCCGGAAGCCAACCGATTATTTCTGGAAATGCTGACCAGTAAAAAAGATCCTGAAACCACCTTGAGACGCCTGAGTGAAGCTGGCGTTTTCGGGCGATTTATTCCGGATTTCGGCCGTGTAATTGCACAAATGCAGCATGATATGTACCACGTCTATACAGTGGACGAACATACCATTCGTGCCATTGGCATTCTCGCGCAGATCGAACAGGGCGCGCTGGCCGAAGATCATCCTCTCAGCCACCGCATCATGCCCACAATCATTTCCAGAAACGTTTTGTTTGTTGCCGTGCTTCTGCATGATATCGCAAAAGGGCGAGGCGGTGACCATTCTATTCTGGGGGCGGAAGTTGCAGAAAAGGTCTGTCCGCGCCTCGGCTTGTCCCGTTCGGAAACCGAGACAGTTGCCTGGCTGGTTCGCTATCATCTTCTTTTCAGTAATGTTGCTTTCAAGCGAGACATCGCCGATCCCAAAACAGTCGCAGACTTTGTACAGATCGTTCAAAGCCCAGAGCGGCTAAAACTGCTTCTTATCCTCACGGTTGTTGATATTCGCGCCGTTGGTCCGAATGTCTGGAATGGCTGGAAAGGGCAATTACTACGGGAACTTTATTACGCAAGCGAAACGGCTTTGACCGGCGGCCATGTTTCCGAAGGGCGTGCTGATCGGGCACGCCACAAAAAAGAAGAATTACGCGCAGCCTTGCCAACCTGGTCCGAAGAGGAAATGGACAAGCATTTAGATCGCTTCTACGAGTCCTATTGGGTTGCTACCAGTCTGGAAACCCAGATCCTCCATGCAGAAATGTTGAAGAAGGCGGATGCTGCCGGCGATACCTTGACCATCGAAGCCCATAGTGACCCGTTTCGTTCGGTCACGGAAGTCACGGTCTATACAGCAGACCATCCAGGTCTGTTCGCCCGGATTGCCGCAGCCATGTCCCTGTCCGGGGCCAATTTTGTCGATGCCAAAATCCACACGACAACCGATGGCATGGCGTTGGATAGTTTTGTTGTTCAGGACCATGAAGGGGACGTATATGGTCGCATGGATAAGCTGCGGACAGCCATCAGAGATACTTTAAGCGGTAAAGTGAAGGCTCATCTGGAGCTGGAAAAACGCAAAAAATCATCTATTCCAAGCCGCACCCGTGTCTTTAAGGCGGAACCGTCGGTTCTGGTCAATAATGTCGCGTCCAATATTCATACTGTTATTGAAGTCCGCGGGCGGGATCGCCCCGGCCTGCTGGCCGACTTGACGCGCACCTTGTTTACCTTATCGGTCACAATTGCTTCGGCTCATATTTCCACTTTCGGAGAACGGGTGGTTGACGTTTTTTACGTGAAAGACATGTTTGGCCTTAAAATCACCAACAAAGTGAAGATAAAGAATATCGAACGTAAACTTATGCTGGCGCTAGAAGGGCCAGAAAAGAAAAAGTCCAAAAAAAGTAAAACCAGCAGTTTGGAAAAGAATACATCGTGAGCCTGTTTCGATCTGTCGCCACCGTTGGCGGCTTTACTATGGTCAGCCGCATATTGGGCTTTACCCGCGATATCCTTGTTGCATTTGTTCTGGGGGCCGGGCCGGTTTCGGACGCTTTTTTTGTTGCCTTTCGCATTCCTAACATGTTTCGCCGGCTGGTGGCGGAAGGCGCGTTTTCAGCCGCTTTTGTTCCTCTGTTTTCGCGAAAACTGGAAGACGGGGATAATAAAAACGCGCTGGAATTTGCGTCCCACGCGCTTGGTTTCCTGACCGGATTTCTGCTCATATTTTCAATTGCCTTCATGGTTTTCATGCCATTTCTGATGCAATTTCTGGCACCGGGCTTTGAAATTGGCGGCGATCGGTTTGAACTGGCGGTTACCTACACACGCATTACTTTTCCTTACCTGATTGCCATGGCGATAGTCGCCTTGCTGGGGGGTATGCTAAACGCAATTTACCGCTTTGCCGCCATGTCGGCAGCGCCGATCCTGCTCAACATCATTTTAAGCGGCCTTCTGGTAATACAGATCCTGTTTCCCGTTTACGAGGCAGGTCTGGTTCTGGTCTGGGGCGTTTCAGCCGCAGGTGTCGCCCAGGTCATTTATCTGGTCATCGCCTGCAAAAAAGAAAATATTTTCCCCCCGTTGCAGCGGCCTCGATTTACCCCGGAAATCAAACGCCTGTTTCAATTGATGCTCCCCGGTCTACTCGGGGCTGGCGTTTTGCAAATCAATATCCTTGTTGGAACCATTATCGCCTCTTTACTCGCAACAGGGTCGATTTCAGCCCTTTATTATGCAGACCGGATTTATCAGTTGCCGCTGGGGGTTATCGGTATTGCCGTTGGCACCGCGTTACTGCCGATGCTGTCGCGCCAGTTGCGGGCCGGCGATAGCGGCCCTGCCCTTGATACCATGAACCGGGCTGTTGAACTTTCGATGCTTTTCACCCTGCCCGCAGCGGCTGCATTGATGATGATTGCTGAACCGATTGTTATTGTCCTTTTTCAACATGGCGCGTTTGATTCTGAGGCCGCCCGGATCACGTCAGAAGCATTAATCGCTTTCTCAAGTGGCCTTCCCGCCTATGTGCTGACCAAAGTCTATGCGCCAGGATTTTTTGCCCGTGAAGATACCACGACACCGGTGGTCATTGGGGTGATCGCCATGATCATCAATGTAACGCTTAGTTTGCTACTGCTTGAAAGCCTCGCCCATGTGGGCATTGCGCTGGCAACATCTGTTGCGGCGTGGATGAACGCGGCCACCCTGCTGATAATGCTAAGGCGCAAAGGCCAATACAAAGCCGACAGGCGCCTTTGGCTTCGGGTCAGTGCAACGCTTTTATCCAGCGGGTGGATGGCTGCGGCCCTCTATTTCATACAACCCGTTCTGGCGCCCCTGCTTCAAGGCCCGCTTCTTCTTCAGGTTGTTGGCCTTGCCGTTCTGGTTCTAGGCGGAGGTCTCGTGTTCGCCATTGGCGCGCTGTTGTTCGGAGCCGCCCGTCTGTCAGACATTAAATCCATGCTCTCCCGACAAAAAAGTGCCTAGGCAGTTGACGAACTCGAAGGGCCCTGCAATAACCCGTTTTCTATTGGGAATTGTCCCATTTCTCCAGTCCGGGCGGATTTCAGGTGAAAGCCGCAACCCCGGGCCCGTGTCCAAAGCGTGAGGAGCGTTTTATGTCTCGTATTTTTTCTGGCGTACAGCCTACTGGTAACTTGCATCTGGGTAACTATCTGGGCGCAATCCGCAATTTTGTCGGCCTGCAAGATGATTATGAATGCATCTATTGTGCCGTGAACATGCATGCAATTACGGTATGGCAGGACCCAAGTGAACTTCGCAATAATACCCGCGAAGTTGCGGCCGCGTATCTCGCCGCCGGTGTTGATCCTGAAAAATCCATCATTTTTGCGCAAAGCGCCGTTCACGCCCATGCTGAACTTGCTTGGATTTTCAACTGTGTCGCCCGTATCGGTTGGCTGAACCGGATGACCCAGTTTAAAGAAAAAGCAGGGAAAAATAGAGAAAATGCTTCCCTTGGCCTGTATGCGTATCCGTCCCTGATGGCAGCAGACATTCTGGCGTATAAAGCAACCCATGTTCCCGTCGGCGAGGACCAGAAACAACATTTGGAACTGACACGGGATATTGCGCAAAAATTCAATAACGATTTCGGCAAAGAGGTCTTTCCCATTGTCGAACCCCTGATTTTTGGCGAAGCAACACGGGTTATGTCCTTGCGCGATGGATCCAAGAAGATGTCCAAATCCGACCCAAGTGATTATTCGCGCATTGCCCTAACAGACGGACGGGATGATATTGCCCGGAAACTGAAAAAGGCGCGGACGGATGCGGATCCCCTTCCGGAAACTGTTGACGGTCTGGAAGATCGCCCAGAGGCGGCTAATCTGGTGGGCATTTATGCTGCCCTGTCTGGTCAGTCCAAAGCGGATGTACTGAAGGAATATGCCGGATCACAATTTTCGGTATTCAAACCTGCACTGACAGAGTTGGCCGTTGAAAAATTTGGACCTGTTGGCGAAGAAATGAAACGCCTGATGGCCGATCCGGCATATGTGGATGACGTTCTGGCAAAAGGCGCCGTACGCGCGTCAGCTATTGCCAATCCGATCATAAAAGAAGTCAAGGAAATCGTTGGATTTCTGGGCGCGTAACCCGGCATTAGACAGGGAAAACTTGTAACTTTCCCTGTCTAGGCTTACATCTTAAGAGGATTTTTTTCACACCCAAGCAAGAAGCAGGGCAGATACCATGAGTGAAATCGGAACGGGCGGCGAAGCCCAGGGTACACGTAAAATCAAACTGTTATCCCGCTGGCGGCCAATCCTGTTACTCCTCTTGCTGATTGTTTTTGGCTATTATGTGGGCGGAATGATCTGGATCCACAAAATCAATGACGATCTGACCTTTTTGCCCGCTGAAAGAAATACCGTTAAGGGTGGCAGCGCCGCCGTTGAAGTAGCGGCAGGCCTGATCGATCGGGAAATCAATCAAAATCGCTGGACATCCAATGATCCTTTTTTCATGCCGGGCGCACTGTTGGATAACATGCCTAATTATCAGCAGGGCATTATGTCAGCACTCGCACGGTTCAGCTTCGAACTGACCGACCAGATCGGACGAACAAGAGGATCCAGCCAGACAGACGAAGACCTTCAAACCGCGGCCGGGCTCCTGCAATATTCCGGTACTGTCTGGAGTTGGGATCCGACTGTTTCTCTGCTGCCGACGGCGTCCTCAGAAAAACAATATAATAAAGCCCGAAAAGCCCTCATTTCATACAATCAGCGTCTGGCGGATGGCCGGGCGGTTTTTGAAAAAAGAGGAGACAATCTGCAGGCAACCCTGAACAGGATTGCATCGGATATCGGCTCTTCAACCGCCGTTATTGACAAGCATATCGCCGAACATGCCGGTGCCTATGTGGATTTCGAAGCCGATGACCTGTTTTACGGGTTCAAAGGTCAGGCCTACGCTTATTACACTGTCCTTACAGCCCTTTCGCAGGATTTTGAGAATCTGATCCGCGAGAGAGAACTTGGAAATGCCTGGAACCAGATGCTGGTCAGCTTTCGCTCGATTGTCGAGCTGGACCCCTATGTTATCTCAAATGCCAAAGCTGATGGTCAACTTTTCCCCAATCACCTGGCTGTTCAAGGTTTCTATATCTTGCGGGCCCGCACTCAACTCCGCGAAATTAGCAACATTCTCTTGAAATAGAGGCGCTGATGGTGGCAGGATAGCGCTGATTGAAATTACAAATGGAAGTTTCATGAACGATGAAACCCGGTCTCCTGGACGGCGCAACAAATTTCTTGTTGTTGTTGATGAGACACCCGAATGTAAATCTGCAATCCATTTTGCCTGCCGTAGAGCCTGGCATGTGGGCGGCGGCGTAATTCTCCTATACGTAATCGAACCTCCCGATTTTCAGCATTGGATGGGCGTCGAGCAGGTCATGCGCGAAGAGGCCCGGGAAGCTGCCGAAGAATTACTCCAATCCCTTGCGGACGACATTCGCCGGGACACAAATATCGTTCCTGAATTCGTTATTCGGGACGGATATAAAAAGGACGAGCTTCTGGCGCTTATCGAAGAGGATCCAGACATCCGTATTCTGGTCCTTGCCGCCTCTCCCGATTCCGGGGGACCCGGACCATTGGTCAAAAGCCTTGTTGGCGAGATGTCAGGCACCTTTGCGGTCCCCATTACGGTTATTCCGGGGAACCTGAGTGACAAACAACTGGATGCCGTCACCTAACGCTCTAAAATGAATCACTTTCTTTTTTTAAGTTTCCCCTGTCGAAAAATTCAGAAAAACTAATATGGTAAACAATTGATTAACAGTGGCAATTCTCACTGCTAAGGGAAAACTTGCATTTCGTTTTTTGTTAGGACATAGTCCCCAACTCTTGTAGCGGAATTACCCCAAATTTGAGGTAAATACACCCTATTTAGTATGCTTGAATGTTGTACAGTACTGAATATAGTGTTACAATCAGGCTCGTTTCAACGGGTACAACTTGTGTGACGAAATCTTAATGCATCAGATAACGACTTTATTCAAATCAGCTCGACTTGCCACAGTGCTCGTATTGGGCGTTGCTGGTCTTTACGTGGCAACTGATTTCGGTACTTATCCGTCTCAGCAAAGTGCCGCCGCAAAAATGCCGAAGCCCTATGCCGTGGTTTCGAGTGACGCGGTCGATCCAGACAAATTGGCGATGCTGTCTGTTCCGGTTCCTTTAACCCGACCTGCAGACCTGCCATATGTAGAGCAACCCCATCAGGTGAACGTCGTGTCTCTGGATCAAAAATGGTCTGGCATGTCTTTTGATCTGGATGCCATCCGTTTTGGCCGGGAAGTTCCCCGTTATTTTGTTGAGCAGATGCCCGTCGATATTCTGGACATCACTCAGGTTGATGAACGAAAACGGGTCTTTTTATCTTTGGCGCTTCCCCTCATTCTAAAAGTCAACGAAGAGATCCAGGCCGAGCGACAACGCCTTGAGCGCATTATAACCGCGCGATCTCACCGACAGGATATCAGTTCGAAGGACAAACGCTGGCTGCGCCGTCTGGCGAAGAAATATAAAGGCAGCACAAAAAACCTCGCTGACTTGTCTGCACGGGTCGATACAATTCCGGTCTCCCTCGCTTTGGCACAAAGTATTGAAGAAAGCGGCTGGGGAACCTCTCGTTTTGCCCGCGAAGGCAACGCCCTTTTTGGCCAGCGGGTCTGGTCTACGGGAGACGGCCTTATTCCGGTTGAGCGGGAAGAAGGCGCGAACTACGAAGTAAAAGCCTATGATGCTCTTGTCTCGTCAATTCGTGATTACGCCCGGAACCTGAACAGTTTCAGCGCTTATGAAGAATTTCGCCAGCAGCGCTCTTTTCTGAAGAGTCTGTATGGAAAGGCCAATGGCTATGACGTCGCCACGGCTCTGCAGTCCTATTCAGAGCGCGGCGACGATTATACGGCAACATTGCAAATGCTCATCCGGGTCAACAACCTGGAGCAATTTGACAATGCCAGCCTCAAAAAAGAAGAGGTTGCTCAGCTTTTCAACTGATCAAGAAGTTCCTGTGCACCGGTTGAAACCAGAGTTGTCTCGGCCGCGCACAGAAGAAAATCAAAACCTTCCGCAAACATTTCATTGGTCCGCTCGGCACCACTCGAAATACAACCAAGCCATTTACCGCTTGCCTTAATTCTATCGCGGGCATCTTCAAATTGTGCGATGACCTGCGGATCGTCAAACCAGCCGGGTTTGCCAATACTGCCTGACAGGTCATAGGGCCCAATAAACAGCATATCAACGCCGTCCACAGCCGCGATTTCCTCAATATTGCCGACCGCCTCCTTGCTTTCGATCTGACAAATAATAAGAAGCTTGTCTTCAAATTCTTCAAGATAGCGTTCTTTGTCGCGCCCATAAGCGGCCGCCCGTGCCGCACCAAGACCGACACCGCGGGTGCCGTTTGGCGGATATCGGCAGGCGGCAACGGCCGCGCGGGCTTGCTCTGCCGTATTGACAGCAGGAAACATGATCCCTTCCATCCCGGCATCCAGCGCCCGTTTTACGGCAACCGGATCGTTGGACGGAATGCGCATTAATACGCTGGTATCACCGGCGCATCGAATGGCCCGATGCTGATCGATTGCCTGAGGTAAATTGCCACTTCCATGCTCGTGATCAATCATAATGGCATCAAAACCGGCACCGCCAATTATTTCAGCCAGATCAGCCGATCCGGTGAACAACCAGCACCCCTTGGCTTTCTGGCCCGCAGCCAACGTTTTTTTTATCTTACCAATGCGGTTCATAATGGCGTTATCTCCTTGGAATATAAAATAGGGCACCGAACCAGCGATACCGGCCTTCCGGCCCCGGCAATGTGCAGTTGATCCGTCCGCGACCGGCTGAATAGGCTTTACTCAGCCGAACCTCAACCCGGGCATTTCCTAACCGTTCAATCGGGACGGCGCCGCCGGACTGGTTAGACGAAAAACAGGACAACTGGTTCAGGTTAGAATATTGTTCCGCCAATGTGAAACCAAAGGCGGGCGGATTTCGCTTCAAAATATTGTCTTTTGGCATCACTTGTTTGACCCGCAGCGGCATGGCATTCGCGGCCAAACGCAATCGACCAATTGATCCAAAGGCCTCACTCAAGGCAAATCGGGGCAACCCGTACATGTCAGATCCAGAATAAAAAACACCCGACTGCTGTCCAAAGGCTGCTTTAAATCCGGCTTGCTTGACCACGTCTTTAATTTCGCGGCCATATTCCCCGTAAGGATACGCCAATATACCGGGGACAAAGCCAAGCTGTTTTTCAAAACTTGCGCTGGCACGCTGAATGTCTTCTTTCACCTGTTCGATGCTAAGCGCCGGTAAATGACGGTGGGTCGCTGTATGATGCCCTACATAAACACCCGCATCGACCATTTCTTTAAGCTGCGCCCAGCTCATATAGTCCGGAATTTTTTTATCCAGCGCATCTGTTGACGTAAAAATCGTAAAGGGGAATCCCGCTTCTTTCAGCAGGGGCCAGGCATTTTCATAGACCGACAAATACGCATCATCGATCGTAATCGCAACAGTGCGATCCGGGAGAGCCTGACCACTTTGGATTTTATCGACGATCTGGCCCAACGGCAGAACTGTGTATTTTTGCGCCTTCAGTTCCTGCAGATGCTCTTTGAACTGATCGAGTTTGATATTGGTGCTGGGATATTTACCATCGCCAAATCGATGATACATAATAACGCTGGCCCAATCAGCCGCCGCCGCTAGGCCGGGCAGCGCGATCAAAGGCACGAATACGCTGGCAGCCAATAAGATCTGGCGGCCAATATGTCCCAGTTTCGTCATATTTGTATTTTTCTTCATAAGCGGTCTCTATGTTATTCCTGCATCATTCTTGTTCCCGCAGCCTTATCAGACAAGGTCGCAAAGCGGCGCGGTTTGAACAACTGATAATGCCACCATTCGTTCATATAAAAATCCCAGCCGGCCGCACTCATAATCCCAAGCAGCAAGGCTCTATTTTGCTGGGCTTCCGCCGACACTTCCGTGACCCCATGATGGGATAGGGGCGTCATAGCGTCAAACTCGGTCCCCATCTCCAATGCCTCGCCCGCCTCGTCCAGCAATGTCAGATCTATTGCCGCCCCCCGCGAATGCGGCGAACCATTGGCAGGATGGGACAGATAATGCGGGTTGGGTGTATGATCCCACAGCGCTTGAACTGCCTCCGTTGGCCGAAAGCCGTCAAAGAGCCTGAACCGATATCCCATGGATTTGGCAAGGCGGATTGCAGTGGCCAGCTTATCAGCCGCCTCTTCATTCAAATAGCAGGCTTGGCGGGTATAAATGGGGGCGCCTGTAAAATTATTATCAGTCGCATAGCGAATATCCAGCGCCACATCAAAGTGAGCTTTGGTAATCTCTACAAGTGTCATAACATCCCTGTGAAATGCTCAAATTCTTTTTTTCCACCAGACAGGTGCTTTAAGGTGTGATATGGCCTAGCCTTTCACGCGGACAAAAGCCTACAGGGACATGGACTTAAAGGCAATGAAGATACTTGCACTTGATACGGCACTCAACGCCTGCTCGGTGGCCCTTATGGAAAACACCGAGACGCTTCTTAAAAGAAGTGAGCCGAGAGCGCGCGGACATGCGGAGAAGCTTCTTCCCATGGTTCGTGACATGATGACAGAGTGCCATCTTGACTTTGCCCAACTCAATGGTATCGCTGTCTCTGTCGGGCCCGGCACGTTTACCGGATTGCGAATTGGCTTGTCCGCAGCACGGGGCATGGCATTGGCCGCCGGGATCCCCGCCCTTGGTATAACCACACTTGAAGCGCTAGCAGCGTCGGTTTCAGCGGATCAGCATCAAACGCGCCCGGTAACCGTCGCCATCGATGCCCGGCGACAGGAAGTCTATCTTCAGTCGTTCGATCCGCAATCTCTTTCCACCTCACCGGTCCCGCTGGCCCCCGCCAGAGCCGTTCCTATAAAAAATGTCACCGGTTTTTTACCAAAAGAGCCCTTCGTTCTTTTGGGAAGCGGCACCGGACTTCTTCAAGAGGCAGGAATGCTGGAGGCGCTTTCGTTCGAAATTCTGGATCTACCGGAAAATCCTGATGCCTCTCATGTGGGACGCATCGCCGCCCATCGCGGTTTTGAGACGGTTACAGAGCCACCCGCACCGCTTTATTTACGCTCTCCAGATGCCAAACTTCCCGGCGGCATCGATCCTTTCAAGGGAAAAGAATGAGGCTCTCCCACGATTATCTGACAGAAGAAACAGCCGCCCCTGTTATCGCGGCTCTTCATCAGGCCTGCTTTGATCCAGGCTGGACGGAGGCAGAATTTAAAAGCCTCCTCTCGGTTCCGGGCGGGCTGGTACAAATCACCTCCCTTGATCACAATCCCGTCGGGTTCTGTTTTTACCGTCTTGTCGCGGAGGAAGCTGAAATTATTACGATCGGGGTTCTTCCGGAATATCGAAATAGAACTGTTGGCGCCCAGTTACTTGAAAATGGTCAGGAAAGACTCGCCGGTTTAAACATAAACACCCTTTTTCTTGAGGTGTCAGAGACTAACCTTTCAGCCCAAAAACTATATGAAAACATAGGTTTTTCAGTAACTGGCCGCCGCAAGAACTATTACACAGAAGCGGCAGAGAAGGTTGATGCCCTGATCATGAGCAAGCTATTAAATTCAAACAATTTTCATTGAAATACCAACAAATGGATAAAAACAGTTGATCAGTTCCAAGTAGTTGGAAAGACGAGATACGCGCAAGGAAGAAAAGTATTTTTACATACCCCTTTATTCTTTACCAACTATTGCACATATTAAGGGCATACATTATAAGGCTCTCTACTTTTTAATGGAGGAATTGAAAAAGTGTCTGAGAAAATCGAGAAAATGGAGCTCCTTGCTCTGACCACAGACATCGTGACCTCTCATCTGTCCAGAAATACGCTGGAAACAGCTGAAATTTCGAGTCTTATTCGGGAAGTATACTCCACGCTTGCCAATGTTGGAACGTCCGAGCCTATCAGCGACAGACCTCAGCCTGCCATTTCCATCCGCAAATCTATACAGCCTGATTACATCGTATGCCTTGAAGACGGTAAAAAGCTGAAAATGCTGAAGCGCCATCTGAAGACAGCTTACAACATGACGCCAGAAGAGTATCGCCAACGCTGGGGCCTGCCATCAGACTATCCAATGGTCGCGCCCAATTATGCCAATCAGCGCCGGAACCTTGCCAAGAAAATCGGGCTGGGTACACGCCGCAAAAAAGCTGTCGCCAAATAGCATTTCTTTTCTGGCCCGCTTATACCTAATCGTATAGACTGGCCGAACATCTTAGATATTCAGGTAGATAGAGGGCACGTATGCCATCGCGATTGGAACAACTGTGTGTGGACAAAGGTCTGCGAATGACAGAACAGCGCCGGGTGATTGCCCGTGTGTTGTCAGAGTCCCAGGACCATCCTGACGTGGAACTGGTTTATAAACGGGCCTCGGATGTTGATGATACAATCAGCATTTCGACCGTATATAGAACCGTTCGGATGTTTGAAGAAAATGGTATTCTTGAACGGCATGATTTCGGTGATGGTCGCGCCCGTTATGAAGAAGTATCAGACCAGCATCACGATCACCTGATCAATGTAAAAACAGGCCAGGTTATCGAATTTACCAGTGAAAAGATCGAAGAACTGCAAACCTTGATCGCAAAGGAACTGGGCTTTCGGTTGATTGACCACCGTCTCGAACTGTACGGAGAACCGCTGGATGACAATGCAGTCTCAACGGCTACACCGGAAGAATCTGTTGTCAACATCAACCAGACTTCTTTGCAAAAGAAGGACAAATAGGCAACAACAGTTTGTTGCCTGAAACGCCATGACATTTATCCGTTCTCTTTTCGTTATTGCCGCCGTTCTTTTATGGGCGGGCATTTTGGTCCTGCCACAATTCATTGTTCTGATGGCGATGCCGAAACACCGCTACACCCTGCCACAACTTTTTCATCGTGGTCTTTGCCGCCTGTTGCGAGTTCAAGTGGAAATCCATGGCACGCCGGCGCAGAACAAGCCGACCCTTTTTGTCATCAACCACATTTCATGGCTGGATATCCCCGTCGTTGGCAAAGCCATCAAAGGCAGTTTTGTCGCCAAGCAGGAAGTTGCCAAATATCCGTTTATTGGACGCTTGTCCCGGCTGCAACAAACCATTTTCATTTCAAGATCCCGCCCCTCCGTAAAAACCCATAAGGACGACATGCAGGAGCATCTGGAACAGGGCGATAATATATTTCTGTTTCCCGAAGGCACCTCTTCCAACGGTATTGTTATCCAAAATTTCAAAAGCGCCTACTTTGCGTTGGCCGAAAGTCACGCTGGGGACGCTCCCCTGACGGTTCAGCCCGTAACTCTGGCCTATAGCATGATGGATAATCTGATGATGACCCGCGGGACCATGGGTATTGTTGCCTGGGTGGGGGATGAAAATCTGTTATCGCATGTTTGGGATTTCTTGAAATCCGGCAAAATAACAGCCGAACTTCGCTTTCATAAACCCGTAACGATCGATCAGTATGATTCCCGAAAAGACATGGCCGCCGACTGCCAACGGGTCATTGCTCATGGTTTGTCCCGCGCAATGACGGGCAGACCCGAGTTTTAGTAGTATAACATGTCTTTTATCGGTACCTTGAATTGTATTCGACTCGACTTTGCTTATCTACTTCTTCATTAATCTATTGTTTCCTGATAAGACAAAGATACATAGAGACATATTATGAGTAGTGCCAGTGTCTAACAGTATTTTTACGACGACAATGGTCAGCGAGGACCAGTGACCAAAAAACTTTATATCTCAACATACGGCTGCCAGATGAACGTATATGATTCTGCACGTATGGCCGACATTCTTTCCCCTTTGGGATATTCTCTGACAAACCAGCCAAACGGCGCCGATATGGCAATTTTGAATACATGCCATATTCGGGAAAAGGCGTCTGAAAAAACTTTTTCAGAGCTGGGCCGATTGCGCAATATGCGCAAAGCCAAGGAAGAGAAAGATCAGGGCGGCATGATCATCGCCGTCGCCGGTTGCGTTGCGCAAGCCGAAGGCGCCGAAATCATGAAACGCGCACCTTATGTCGATATGGTCTTTGGCCCACAATCTTATCACAAGCTGCCGGAAATGATGGCCGAAGCTACCCGCGGTGCTGGTCAGATTCTGGACACAGACTTCCCGATCGAGCCTAAATTTGACTATCTGCCCGACGAAGCCATTGATACAAATCTGAGTGCCTTTCTCACGGTTCAGGAAGGCTGCGATAAATTCTGCGCCTTTTGTGTTGTTCCGTATACGCGAGGCGCTGAATTCTCGCGCCCGGTCGCCAGTATCGTTGCGGAAGCGAAACGAATGATTGCCGGAGGTACCCGGGAAATCACGCTGTTGGGACAGAATGTAAACGCCTATCATGGCGAAGGCCCGAACGGTCGCGCCTATTCTCTGGCTGAACTTATTCAGGAACTGGCCGGGATTGATGGGTTGCAACGCCTTCGTTATACGACGTCCCACCCACTGGAAATGACGGAAGACCTGTGCAAGACCCACCGGGATGTAGACATCCTGATGCCATATCTTCATTTGCCTGTACAGGCAGGGTCAGACCGGATTTTGGAAGCAATGAACCGCCGGCATACTGGCGCTCAATACAGAACCATTATCGAAAAGCTGCGGAATTATCGTCCTGACCTTGCCCTGTCCGGGGATTTTATTGTCGGTTTTCCTGGTGAAACCGATGCTGAATTCGAAGACACCATGCAATTGGTTCGTGATGTAAATTACGCGCAAGCCTACAGTTTCAAATACAGTCCACGGCCCGGAACTCCGGCTGCGGCCCTTGAGGGACAGATGATACCAGAAGAGGTAAAATCTGAACGACTGGCGCGCCTTCAGGCTTTGTTAAACGAACAACAGCTTTCCTTCAACCGCACGTTTGAAGGAGAAGAAATTGACGTCTTATTGGAACGTGAAGGCAAGAAAGAAGGGCAGCTTATTGGAAGAAGCCCGTATATGCAGTCAGTGTTTGTCCAATCCCCTCCCCATCGGATCGGACGTATTGCAACGGTTGTTGTCGAAGAAGGCAATGCCAATTCCCTTCGGGGCAAACTCAAAACCGGATCAACGGCCAGCGCCGCATAATTCGGGCATCAGGAGAGAAAGTGCCACAACAACCCTCGGACGCGACAACAAAAACCAGTAAAAAGTCTGCCAATGACAAGGTGACGATCATCGAATTTGATGACAATCACTTGGTCGCTCAATTGGTTGGAGAGCATGATCGTTATTTGGCCCGCATTGAACAGGAAATGGATGTTTCTGTGGCACCGCGCGGCAATAAAATGGCGATTTCAGGCCCCAAGGAAAACCGGACCATTACCAAAAAAGTTCTACAGGACTTGTATGCCCGGCTTGAAAAAGATCTGGAAGTAACGGAAGGCGAAGTAGATGCGGCCATTCGAATGGCCCGTGACCTTCCCGCATCTGACGGAAGCCGGGGCTCTGTCGCCTCAACCGGAGCAATGATTGTAACAAAACGCAGGCGGATTACACCACGCTCGACCAATCAATCTTATTATGTCAGCTCCCTGCGCAAACATGAACTGGTCTTTGGATTAGGGCCAGCCGGTACGGGCAAAACGTATCTGGCCGTGGCCAATGCTGTGGCCATGCTGATCGAAAATCAGGTCGACCGGATTATTCTGGCACGCCCCGCTGTGGAAGCCGGCGAAAAACTCGGATTTCTGCCCGGCGACATGCGCGATAAAATTGATCCTTATCTGCGTCCCTTATACGACGCCCTGTATGACATGCTGCCGGCCGAAGAAGTGGTTAAGCGGCTGGAAAATGGGGAAATTGAAGTGGCGGCACTGGCGTTCATGCGGGGTCGGACCCTGTCAAACGCTGCCATCATTCTGGACGAGGCACAAAATACCACGCCCGTCCAAATGAAAATGCTACTGACCCGGATGGGTGAAAATTCGCGCATGGCCGTGACCGGTGACTTGTCGCAGGTCGATCTGCCGCTTGGCGTCCGTTCCGGATTGCAGGAAGCTGTGAAAATTCTGGATGGGGTCAAAGGCGTTGATTTCATTAATTTTGGCGAATCTGATGTTGTCCGGCACCCGCTGGTCACCCGGATTGTGCGGGCCTACGGCGAGCATGAACGTGAGAAAAAATTGAATTTGAAACGGCCTGATTGAGACACGCGTGACAAATATTGAACAAGCTGAGGCAGCTTTGGCCGACATGGGCTTTGCCTGTGAGAGTGCTGTTTCCATGGAAGAAGACTGTTGGGCATCGGAGGCTGATCTGGTTCAGTCGCGAACCCGCCTGTGCTGTGTGCAGTCGCTCCTCCATATCGTGCCCGGACTGGATCTGAATCTGGACGACTTCTCACCCTGTATAGAAATCAGTTTTCGCTATACCAGTGACGCAGAAATTCAGATTTTAAATCGGGATTTCCGGGGCAAGGATGCACCAACAAATGTTCTGTCTTTCCCCGATACTACCCTGACACAGGATAACCTGCTTTCAGCCGCCCGATTTTCAGAACCGCTTATTCTGGGCGATATTGTTCTTGCAGAAGAAACCATCCGTCAGGAAGCAATAGATCAGAAAAAAACACTGGATCAACATCTTAGTCATTTGATTACACATGGTATGCTACACTTGCTGGGTTATGATCATGAAGAGGATAACGAAGCCGATGTTATGGAGCTGCTGGAAATTGAAATCCTGCAAAAAATGAATATCGACAATCCTTATAAACCAAACGATACTTTCAGGATGGAGACACCTGAACAGAAATGAATACACAACAAACTGACGCCCCTGTCCCTGAACAGATTGAAGAAGAGACCCTCCCTGAGAAACAAGGGTTCTTTTCCAGGTTATTCAACATTTTCCGTCTGTCCCCCCAAACAGATGGAAGTGTCAGATCCACACTTGAAGAACTCATCGAAGAACATAACGATCCCGAGCAGGCGATAAACGCGACTGAAAAAGCCATGCTGACAAATATTCTGTCAATCGGGGCACTGAATGTCAGCGATGTCATGATCCCACGGGCTGATATTGAAGCGATCGACAATAGCCTTTCCCTGGAACAGGTTGTTGCCCGGTTTAGCGATACCAGCCATTCACGTTTGCCCGTTTATAAAGAAAACCTGGATAATGTTGTGGGCATGTTCCACATCAAAGACCTGATCAATTTCTGGGGACAAACCGAACATACCAACTGGCAAAATTTTACCCGCGAAATCCTTTTTGTTCCGCCGTCCATGACGGTTCAGGATCTTTTGCTCAAAATGCGCGCCACGCACATCCACATGGCCAATGTGGTGGATGAATATGGCGGTATTGACGGGCTTGTCACGATTGAAGACCTGGTGGAAGAAATCGTCGGCGATATCGAAGACGAACATGATGAGCAGGAAGGCCCGCTAATCTTTGTCTCCGGAAATGGCACCATCGAAGCGGATGCCCGGGCGGCAATAACAGAACTGGAAGATCTTTTGGGTCTGGATCTGCTGCCCGAAGAAGAAGACGAGGATGTCGATACGGTTGGCGGACTGGTCTTCCAGCTTGCCGGACATATCCCAACCCGCGGCGAAATAATCCCCCACATCAGTGGCCTTAATTTTGAAATCATTGACGCAGACCCACGAAAAGTGAAACGAATTCGGGTTCGCCGAGACCCTGAAAGCCTTCAGGAAGACGAATGACCAACCTGCTTTCGCGATTTGAAAAACTAGCCTTTTGGAAAATCGCGGCTCTCTCTTTTATTCTGGGACTTTTATTTGCAACGACGTTCGCGCCGCTGCATCTTGTTTTTCTGCTACCGGTCTGCTTTTCAGCAATCCTTTTCCTGCTGGGATTGGCTCGAACAAAAAAACAGGCGTTTTTCGTTGGTTGGTGGTTTGGCTGGGGTCAATTTATTGCCGGTTTTTATTGGATCGGCGTTGCCTTCACAATCGATGCAAACGCACATGCCGCCTTAATACCCCTGCCGGTCATGGCGCTTCCCGCCTTTTTAGCCCTCTTCCCCGGTCTGGCGACCCTTGGCACCTTTTTACTAAGATGGCGAACCGGCCCCAAAATCCTCGCCTTTAGTAGTCTTTGGATATTGGCTGAATATGTCCGCGGGACAATTTTCACTGGATTTCCCTGGAACCTGACGGGGTATAGCTGGGGCAATATTCTGCCGATGCTGCAATGGTCCGCGTTTGTCGGTATTTTTGGACTTGGTCTTCTGACCGTCTTGATCAGCAGCATTCCTGTTGTCCTGACGGATGCCGCGATGCCGCAAAAAGACAAAAACCGGGCCATGCTTTTCATGTCGGCGCTGCTGGGGATTATGATCCTGACTGGATATTGGCGTCTTGGGGCGGAAACTCCGGCGCCTTTGACCAATAGCGCCTTTCGGATTGTTCAACCTAATATCCGGCAAGCAGACAAATGGGTGCCAAAACTGAAAGGCGGGCATGTCAAAAAGCTGGCGGATCTGAGTAAACTGCCTGCAAAAGGACAGATCCGGCACTTGATTTGGCCGGAAACTGCCGTTCCGTTTTTTCTGACAACTGATCAACCTATCCAATCCTATCTGGACCGGGTTATCCCCGAAGGGGGCTCATTAACAACCGGGGCACCGCGCAAAGATCCTGAAAAAAGACAATATTGGAATAGCGTGCAGGTTCTACAACCGGGTCAGGGCGTAACCGGGATCTATGACAAGCAGCATCTGGTCCCTTACGGCGAATATCTTCCCTTTCGGACATTGCTGATCGAAAGCGGACTTTCGCGCGTTATTCCTGTCCTTGATACGATGTCCGACTTTTCCGCCGGCGTATCAGGATCCCAAACCGTCACCCTGCCCGGGCTTCCCACTGCACGGGTTTTGATCTGTTATGAAGTGGCGTTCCCCTGGGAGGTATCCGGGGCAGACGACTTTTCCTGGATTTTAAATGCGACCAATGATGGCTGGTTTGGAAACACATCGGGCCCGTATCAACATTTAGTTATGACCAAAACCCGGGCCATTGAACAGGGCATGTCCGTTATTCGCGCGGCGAATACGGGCATTTCTGCGGTTATTGACGGATACGGGCGGGTCCTGCAAAGCCTGCCATTGAATGAACCCGGCATTCTGGATGGCAACATACCGGCACCACTGGCCAGTGTTCCCCTTTATAAACGTGCGGGGGAAATCCTGCCGGCCTCCTTGTTATGCTTGTTTCTGATCGTTGGATTGTTCTGGCAAAGGCGCCCGTCAACAGAATAAAAAAACCCGTCCGTAAGGCCAATAAAATGCACGAAAAAAGCGTACTTTCAGTCGGGGAAACAAGCGATACAGGCGACTGAAAACCAATATTCAGTATATTTTTACACCGATATAGTGTATTCAATCCTTCTTATCAGGTGTTCTTCTGTCGGTGCCGGAAAAATGCTGAAACGTGTTTGACGATATAAACCCATCCAAATTTAGGGGAATACACATGCCACATCATCCAGTGGACGTACATGTTGGAAGTCGCGTTAGACTGCGCAGAACCCTTTTGGGGATCAGTCAGGAAAAGTTGGGCCGTGAACTGGGCCTCACTTTTCAGCAAATACAAAAATATGAAAAAGGCGCGAACCGGATCGGATCCAGTCGCCTGTATGAAATCAGTCAGATTCTGGATGCGCCCCCTGCTTTCTTCTTTGACGATATGCCGCAGGAAAATGCGTCGTCATTTTCCACCCTGCAGGAGGAAGAAACCGCCTTCGAACACCAGCATCTGTCAAAACGTGAAACCCTTGAACTGGTGCGTGCCTATTATAAAATACCGGATGAAGACGTTCGAAAACGGGTGTTCGATCTTATTAAAGCTGTGGGCGCTCAGAATATCGATTTGGATGATCTGTAACAGCGGCAACGCACATCCATGATATTCTAGGCTTGACCCAGACGGTAAGCACGTTACATTGCCGGTCATTGTGATCAATTTGCGTAGCCAGAGCGCTAGCAGCAATCCCTGATATGAAAGCCGAGGTTTATCCGTGCGACAATCCAACTATCTCTTTACAAGCGAATCTGTTTCTGAAGGTCATCCAGACAAAGTCTGTGATCGTATCTCTGATACAATCGTGGACCTTTATCTGTCTCAAGACCCTTATGCACGTGTTGCATGTGAGACCCTTACCACAACGAACCGCATCGTCCTTGCTGGCGAAGTACGCGGTCCGGACACAATCACCAAAGACCTGATCGAAGAGGCTGCCCGTTCAGCCGTTCGGGATATTGGCTATGAGCAGGATGGTTTCCATTGGGAAAATGCTGCGGTCGATATTTTCCTGCATGAGCAATCCGTTGATATTGCACAGGGCGTCGATGCCACTGGCAATAAGGATGAAGGTGCGGGGGATCAGGGCATCATGTTTGGCTTTGCCGTCAATGAAACAGACGTGCTGATGCCAGCCCCGATTTATTATTCACATGAAATCCTGAAATCACTGGCGGCCGCACGCCATTCCGGTCAGGAAAAAGCACTGGGCCCGGATTCGAAAAGTCAGGTCACGCTGGTTTATGAAAATGGTCGGCCTGTCCGCGCGTCATCCATTGTGGTTTCCACACAGCATACAGACGATGTCGAAACAGACGAAGTCCGTGAGATTGTGCGCAAATATGTAACCGATGTCATGCCAGATGGCTGGATGTGCCCGGAAGAAGAGTTTTATGTCAACCCAACCGGTAAATTCGTCATTGGCGGCCCGGACGGTGATGCCGGCCTGACCGGACGTAAAATCATCGTAGACACCTACGGCGGGGCAGCCCCGCACGGTGGCGGCGCCTTTTCCGGCAAAGATCCGACCAAGGTGGACCGCTCTGCAGCCTATGCCTCCCGATATCTGGCAAAGAATGTTGTGGCTGCCGGCCTTGCAGATAAATGCTGCATTCAGGTTTCTTATGCCATTGGTGTTTCCAAACCATTGTCTTTGTATGTTGATCTGTATGGCACAGGTCAGGTGGACGAAAGCCGTCTGTCTGAAGTTCTGATGGACGTAATGGATCTGAGCCCTCGCGGGATTCGGGAACATTTGAACCTGAACAAGCCTGTCTATGCCAGAACAGCGGCCTATGGTCACTTTGGACGGGACGCAGAAGACGATGGCGGTTTCTCATGGGAGAGACTGGATCTTGTCGATAGCCTGAAATCAGCGTTCGGATAATCCATTAATGGCCGACGACAGACCGGACAGAAAGCGTATTCTGTATGGGCGGCGCAGGGGTAAAACCCTGCGCAAAGGCCAACGGCATGCCATCGATGATATCTTTCCGACCCTCCAGGTACCGCTGGGGGCAGAAACGATTGACCTGAACGCCCTGTTCGGCGGCAATTTTGAAACCACCTGGCTGGAAATCGGTTTTGGCGCCGGCGAACATCTGGCGTGGCAGGCAGACCATCACCCGGATGTGGGAATTATTGGCTGCGAACCCTTCATCAATGGTGTCGCTGCTCTGATCCTCAAACTTGAGGAAAAAGGGTGTAACAATGTGCGGATTCATAACGAAGCCGCCGAATTATTAATGGAAAAGCTCCCCGAAGCGTCAATCAATAAGGGCTTTCTGTTATTCGCCGATCCATGGCCAAAATCGTCTCATCACAAGCGGCGATTCGTTTCAGAAAAGAATATCGCAGCCCTCGCGCGGGTTCTGGAAGATAATGCAGAACTGAGGATTGGTACAGATCATACCAATTACGGAGCCTGGATTTTGTGGCATATGTTACAATCTGAAGACTTTGTCTGGATCGCTGAGTCGCCAAAAGATTGGCGCATTCGCGGCGATGACTGGCCTCAAACCCGGTATGAAGCAAAAGCGTTGCGCGAAGGACGTCAATCTGTTTACTACCGTTTCATCCGGCGGCCCCGCTAAATTTGATCTTCTCCAAGCAAGAAAAGGCTTGGCATTGGCGGCATTCGGACTATTATACAGGAAATTATTACTGTTCGCTCACCGTCCGGATGAGCTTCTGGACAGTGGGCCGATGGTCCACTGTTTTTGTTTATGGGCCTTTTGCTTTTGGTTTCGTACCGAAAAAAAGGCCGGAAAGAGGATTGATTGGATCCAACCGCTAAGATTGCAGAGTTGATTACACCGTCTTTATCAGATTTGGGGTATGAGCTTGTCAGAGTGACCTTTACAGGAGGCGATCGGCAGATTTTGCAGATCATGGCCGAACGTGAAGATGGTACAATGACAATTGAAGGCTGCGAAGAAGTAAGCAGAACAGTTTCTGCCTTGCTGGATGTGGAAGACCCAATCAGCGAAGCCTATGAACTTGAGGTTTCTTCACCGGGTATCGATCGCCCGCTGACACGCCTTAAAGATTTTGATAGGTGGTCCGGATTCGAAGCGAAAGTGGAGTTGGACGAAGCGGTAGATGGCCAGCGCAGATACCGTGGTAAATTACTTGGTCTACAGGATGAAGAAATTGTTCTTCTGAATGACGCTGGAGAAAAAATATTGCTGCCTTTCGCTGAGTTGCGAAAAGCAAAGCTGGTATTAACAGATGAGCTGATTGCCGCTAGTCAAGACGGCAACAGGTCCTGATCAGATATTGGACGGATAGAGAGTCATGGAATCAGCCGCGAGTTTAAATCGACTGGAATTACTACAGGTCGCTGATACGGTTGCCCGAGAAAAACTGATTGACCGGGATATTGTTCTGGAAGCAATGGAAGAAGCGATCCAGAAAGCAGCCCGAGCAAAATATGGTCACGAAAATGACATTCGGGCTAACATTGATCGGGGCACCGGCGAAATTCGCCTTGCCCGCGTGATCGAAGTTGTCGAAGAAGTCGAGAACGAAGCGGCCCAAATGACATTGGAGCAAGCTCGTGATGTGGCAGAAGATGCTGAAATCGGCACCCTCCTTTCTGAGCCATTACCGCCCATTGATTTTGGCCGGATCGCGGCTCAGACTGCGAAGCAGGTTATTGTTCAGAAAGTTCGGGAAGCTGAGCGTGAGCGCCAGTATATCGAATATAAAGACCGTATCGGGGATGTCATCAACGGCATCGTGAAACGGGTTGAGTTTGGCAATGTAACGGTTGACCTTGGTAAAGCAGACGCCGTTGTTCGACGCGACAACCTGCTTCCACGGGAAAGCTTCCGTCAGGGCGATCGCATCCGGGCCTACATTTTTGATGTTCGGCGCGAACAGCGCGGACCGCAGATTTTTCTATCGCGGACCCACCCGGATTTCATGGCCAAACTATTTGGTCAGGAAGTCCCTGAAATTTATGATGGTATTATCGAAATCAAGGCCGTTGCACGGGATCCGGGCAGCCGGGCAAAAATTGCGGTTATCTCCAGCGACCCAAGCATCGACCCAGTCGGCGCCTGTGTTGGTATGCGGGGCTCCCGCGTACAGGCAGTTGTGAACGAACTGCAAGGCGAAAAAATCGATATCATTCAATGGTCGCCAGACCAAGCCAGCTTTATTGTGAACGCGTTGGCTCCGGCTGAAGTGGCCAAGGTGGTTCTGGATGAGGACGCCAGCCGTATCGAGGTTGTTGTTCCGGATGACCAGCTTTCACTGGCAATTGGTCGGCGCGGACAGAACGTTCGACTGGCAACGCAGTTGTCCAAGTGGGACATCGATATTCTGACAGAAGAAGAAGAATCAAACCGCCGTCAGGCTGAATTTACAGACCGGACGAATGAATTCATGCGGGCTTTGGACGTTGATGAGACAATTGCTCAGCTTTTAGCTGCAGAAGGGTTCGCAACAATCGAAGAAATCATGTATGAAGAAGCTTCTTCAATTGCAGAAATCGAAGGTTTCGACGAAGAGATTGCTGAAGAGCTGATCCGTCGTGCGCAGGAATATATTCAAAACTACCATGCTGAGATGGAAGAAAAACGTCTTGAGCTTGGTGTCAGCGACGATATTGTTGCGATTGAAGTTCTGACACCACCAATGGTGGTTGCTCTAGGTGAAGCGGGTGTTAAAGAGCTCGATGATCTTGCCGATTTGTCTGGCGATGAGCTGATCAGTGAAGAAGACGGAATCCTTAAAGGGTTTGGTCTTGATATGGATACTGCCAATGATATTGTCATGGCAGCCCGCGCTCACTGGTTTGATGACGAAGAAACACCAGCGGAGGCGGAAGACGGTGACGAGGAAGACGCATAAATCAGCGTCAAGGCGTCAACAACAAGACTTGAGTGAACCAGTCCGGCGATGTATAGCGACTGGACAGGTTTTGAAGACAAGTGGCCTTTTGCGCTTTGTTGTCTCACCTGACGGTGTACTGGTTCACGATGTCCATAAAAAACTGCCCGGGCGCGGTATATGGATTGAGAGTAAAAAAGAGAATATTGAATTAGCCCGAAAAAAAGGCTTGTTTGCGCGTTCTGCCAAACAACCGGTTTCTGTCGCAGACGATCTTTGCGATATTGTTGAAGCGGGTTTGGCGAAAAGATGTCTGGATCTTCTGGGCCTCGGGCGAAAAGGCGGGCTTGTTGTAACGGGGTTTGCCAAAGTCGAGGCATCATTGAAGAACGGCAAAGCAGCTATTTTGCTGGCGGCTTCAGATGGTGCGGATGACGGCAGACAAAAATTGAGACGACTGGCGGGTTCGCTCCCGTTAGTAGAGCTGTTTGACAGCGATGAACTAAGCAAGGCACTGGGGCTTGAAAATGCCATCCATGTGTCAATGGTCCGAGCGGGACCAACAGAAAAGTTTTTGGTTGAAGTTTCCAGGCTGGCAGGTCTGAGAAACGCCAACTATGAAGGTTAAAGACCGGGTCGGAGTAAGAATGACTGAATCAAACGACAAGGGTGGGCGCAAATCGCTTAGCCTGAACAAACCGCTGGAAGTAAAAAAGGGCACCGGTGACAGCGGTAAGGTTCACCAGAACCTTGTAGGTCGCACTAAAACGGTGCAAGTAGAAGTGCGCAAAAAACGAGGTGCCCCAGCTGGCGCCGCACCAAGTTCACAGAAATCTGTGGCAACCCCTTCGGCTGCGCAACCTGCACCGAAATCCCCGAAACGCACCTTAAGTGTTTCAAAGAATGCCGGATCAGGCCAGGGATCAAAATCCCGCGGTAAAAAAGACGGTAGCATTCTGACACGCGATGAAATGGCTGCCCGCGCTGCCGCCCTTCAGGGTGCCCGGGAGCAGGCTGTTAAACAGAAAGAAATTGACGCTGAAAATGCCCGCCTGAGAGCAGAGCAGGAACAGCGCCTCGCTGAAGAACAGGCCGCTGCCGAGAAAGTAAGCAGCAAAGAACAGAAAGAAGCGGAAAAAGTTTCCAAACGACGCTCTCCTGAAGAACGCCGCAAGGCCGAAGAGGAAGAAGCGCGCCGCTTGCTTGAAGAAGTCAATGCAACGAAAGAAGCACAGGCTGCCGTTCACCGCGAGAAAAAGAAAACAGCACCGCAACAGGAAGAGCCGCGCCAACGCACGGCAAAGCCAACCCAGGACCGCGCAGGTCAGCCCGCGCGCCCTAAAACAAACGATGCACCGGGCACAGACAAGCCAGCGACAACTGGCCCTGCTGGACGGAAGAAAACCGTCAAACGTGGCGCTGCTGACGACCGTGCGGCAACAGCCACACGCCGTGATGCTCAACCACGTCGTCGCTCTGGTCGCTTGACCATCGGGGAAGCCCTTGATGATCGCGGTCCTAAGCAACGGTCTCTTGCAGCCGTCAAACGCGCCCGTAGAAAACAGATGGCACAGCCTGCGGACAGCCCGCAAAAAGTGTTCCGTGAAGTTACCATTCCTGAAGTTATTTCCGTACAGGAACTGGCGAACAGGATGACAGAGCGGTCTGTTGACGTGATTAAGTCCCTTATGAAATTGGGTATTATGGCGACCGCCAGCCAAACCATCGATGCCGACACGGCTGAACTGGTTGTGGAAGAGCTGGGCCATACGCCAAAACGTATTGCCGAGTCTGACGTTGAAATCGGGCTGGGTGGCGATGATATGGATTCACCTGACACATTGCAGCCACGCGCACCTGTTGTCGCTGTTATGGGCCATGTTGACCATGGTAAGACATCGCTTCTCGACGCGTTGCGGAAAACTGACATTGTCTCTGGTGAGGCAGGCGGTATTACGCAGCATATCGGCGCCTATCAGGTTAATCTGGCATCAGGCGATCTCATCACGTTCCTTGATACACCGGGCCACGAAGCCTTTACGGCAATGCGGATGCGGGGCGCTGAGGTAACGGATATTGTGATTTTGGTGGTGGCCGCAGACGATAGCGTCATGCCGCAAACCATTGAGGCGATTAAGCACGCGAAAGCAGCTCAGGTACCGATGATTGTCGCGATCAATAAATGTGACAAACCAGATGCCAATCCGGATAAAGTGCGCCAGCAACTTCTTCAGCACGAAGTGTTCGTTGAAGAAATGGGTGGTGACATTCAAACGGTTGAAGTTTCTGCATTGAAAGGCACAGGTCTCGACGCCCTTCAGGAAGCCGTGCTTCTTCAGGCTGAAATTCTGGAACTTAAAGCCAATCCGAACCGCTCAGCCCATGGTTCAGTGGTTGAAGCCAAGATCGAAACCGGTCGCGGCATGGTGGCAACAGTTCTGGTTAAGAAAGGAACCTTGCGGGTTGGAGACAACTTCGTATCCGGTCCTGCCTACGGTAAAGTTCGGGCCCTTCTCGACTATCGCGGCAACCAGGTAGAGGAAGCCGGTCCTTCTGTTCCAGTAGAAGTTCTGGGTATTCAGGGATCGCCGATTGCCGGTGACGATTTTGTCGTAACCGAAACCGAAGGTCAGGCAAAAGAAATTGCCGAATATCGCCAGCGGGTCGCCAAAGAGAAGAAAGTAACAGCGAAGGCACGTGGTACCATCGAGCAGATGTTCTCTGCAATTAAAGAAGGTACAGCGGATGAACTTCCGATCGTCGTGAAAGCGGACGTTCAAGGCTCTGCCGAAGCAATTGTTACCTCCTTGGAGAAACTGGCAACTGACGAAGTGAAGGTAAATGTTCTTCTGTCCGGCGTGGGCGGGATTACAGAATCCGATATTTCGCTGGCAGCAGCCTCTCAGGCCATGATCGTCGCCTTCAATACACGTGCCAATAAACAGGCGCGTGAAGAGGCTGAAGCTCAGGGCATTGATATCCAGTATTATTCCGTCATCTACAATGTCATCGACGACATTAAAGCGATGCTGTCTGGAATGCTGGCACCGACATTGCGGGAAGACTTCCTCGGATATGCTGAAATTCGTGAAGTGTTTAACATCACGAAAGTGGGTAACATCGGTGGTTGTATGGTAACAGAAGGCGTTGTGAAACGCGGTGCCAAAGTTCGTCTGCTGCGCGATAACGTGGTTATCCATGAAGGAACCCTCTCAACCTTGAAACGCTTCAAGGACGAAGTGAAAGAGGTTAAATCCGGTATGGAATGTGGTATGGCGTTTGAAAACTACCATGATTTGAAAGTCGGTGATTTCATCGAATGTTTCGACGTGGTGGAAGTCGCCCGCGAACTCTGATTTCCGGTTCAGACCGGCCACTAAGTCTAATTAAGAGTGCAGGGGTTCAGACCCCTGCCTTTTTTGCTTTATGAGGATCCCATGGCATCCCGAAAACACCCTAGCAAAACAGCAAGCAAACGACAGCTTCGCGTTGGCGAACAGCTGCGCCATATTCTGGCGGAGGTTCTCGCCGAAGGAAATATTCACGATCCGGATGTTGCCGGAAATTCTGTCACCGTTACAGAAGTCCAGGCGAGCCCCGACATGCGCCATGCCACCGT
Source organism: Sneathiella sp. (assembly GCF_047631475.1). GTDB lineage: Bacteria > Pseudomonadota > Alphaproteobacteria > Sneathiellales > Sneathiellaceae > Sneathiella. The sequence continues at coordinate 36,855 of NZ_JBLHZT010000006.1, forward strand.
TTATGTGATCCCTTTGGGCGGAATGAACGAAGACACCATCCTGGCAGGCTTAAACCGCTCCGCTGGCTTTATTCAAAGCGAGATGGCAAGACAGCTTAGCATGAAGTTCACCCCCAAGCTGGTGTTTAAAAAAGACGAATCCTTTGATTACGGGGATCATATTGAAGACCTGATCCGGCGGAACAAGCCACAGGACGACTAATGGCACGGCGACGTAAAGGGAGTCCAATACACGGGTGGCTCAACATCGATAAACCGGCTGATATGAGTTCAGCCACTGCGGTGGCCATCGTCAAGCGGGTCACCAACGCCCAGAAGGCAGGCCATGCAGGGACGCTGGATCCTTTCGCGACCGGTGTTCTCCCTCTCGCGCTGGGAGAAGCGACAAAAACCACACCCTATATGATGGACGGAACGAAAGAATATACGTTTACCGCCCGCTGGGGCGAAAGCCGCAATACAGACGATATTGAAGGAGAGGTTGTCGAAACGTCGGTACACCGTCCGGACCGTGACGCCATCACCGCCATTCTTTCGCAATTCATCGGAACCATCCGGCAGACACCTCCCGCTTATTCAGCGATTAAAATAGACGGTAAACGGGCCTACAAACTGGCGCGGGATGGTCAGGATGTTGTTATTCCGGAACGGGAGGTATCGATTCTCTCGCTGACACTCGAAAATATCGTTGATCCCGACCATGCGATCTTCCGGGTTTCCTGCGGGAAAGGCACCTACATACGGGCATTGGCTAGGGATATTGCGGTCTCTTTAGGCACTGTTGCGCACTTGACGCAACTACGCCGCACTAGAGTCGGGCCTTTTTCCGATAAAGATGCGATTTCACTGGATAAATTGGAAAAGCTGTGGCAGTGTCCGGCGGAATTTGAGGATTTACTTCCCTTGACGACCGCGCTGGACGACATCCCGGCGGTGGCCATTTCGGAAACTCAGGCTAATCGCGTGAGGCACGGCAATGACGTGGTGATCCCAAATCAAGCAGACGGTGTTGTCTGCGCAATGGAGGGAAATATCCCGGTTGCTATTTGTCGTATAGAAGACAACAACCTGTTTCCTGTCCGTGTGTTTAATATTTGACTTATGGAGTATATTGATGTCGATCACTGCAGAAAAAAAAGCAGACCTGATCAAGGATTTCGCGACTAAAGAAGGCGATACAGGATCCCCTGAGGTTCAGATTGCCATTCTATCAGAGCGCATCGTAAACCTTACAGAACATTTTAAAGGCCACAAAAAGGACAAGCATTCCCGTCGTGGTCTCCTTAAGATGGTGAGCAAGCGTCGTCGGTTGCTGGACTATCTTAAAAAGAATGATGAAAGCCGTTACCAGACTGTCATCAAACGTCTTGGCATCCGTAAGTAACGTGTATCTTTGGCGTATATTCTAAGCCAAAGACTGAAATTCCGGCGCCGGTTCCGCTTTAGGCAATAGCCTCTGGCGTTCCGGCGTTCGGTGATTCTGGAGTTCTCTCCAGTCAGGAAGTAAAAGAGATTGAAATACCGTCGCATAGGGCGATGGGAATTGGCAAACAGGCATAGGGCATTGTTTGCATTGGAAGGAAAGAAAATGTTTGAAGTACATCGCAAAGAAGTGATGTGGGGCGGACGTCCGCTCGTAATGGAAACAGGGAAAGTTGCCCGTCAGGCTGACGGTGCTGTCATGATCACCTACGGTGGTACTCAGGTCCTTTGTACAGCAGTTGCTGCAAAGACCCCAAAGCCGGGAATCGACTTTTTCCCGCTCACAGTAAATTATCAGGAAAAAGCCTATGCTGCCGGTAAAATCCCGGGCGGCTTTTTCAAGCGTGAAGGACGCCCGACAGAAAAGGAAACACTGGTTTCCCGTCTGATCGACCGCCCATTGCGCCCATCATTCGTCAGCGGTTTTAAACACGAAACACAGATTATCTGTACTGTTTTGGCCCACGATCTTGAAAATGATCCGGATGTTGTTGCCTTGGTTGGTGCCTCTGCGGCCCTGACAATCTCAGGTATTCCGTTCCTTGGCCCGGTTGGTGCAGCCCGCGTTGGTTTCATCGATGGCGAATATGTTCTTAACCCAACATCTGAACAGATGGCTGATACAGATCTGGATCTGGTCATTGCTGGTACAGACGAAGCGGTTTTGATGATCGAGTCTGAAGCGAGCGAACTGTCTGAAGAACAGATGCTGGGCGCCGTTATGTTCGGTCACAAAGAAACACAGGCTGTTATCGATGCGATCATTGATCTGGCCGAAGATTGTGCAAAAGAACCTTGGGACTTCCAGCCACCAGAAGTGGATGCTGCTCTTGAAGCCAAAGTAAAATCAGCTGCCGAAGCTGCTTTGACTGACGCTTACAAAGAACAGGTCAAACAGACACGGACGGACAAGATTTCAGAGGCGAAAGCCGCTGCTCTTGAAGCGCTTGAAGAAGATGAAGTTGAAGCCGCTGGTGGGATCCTCAAGAAAATTGAGAAAAACATCGTTCGCGGAAACATCATTTCCAACGGCACTCGTATCGACGGACGTGACACAAAAACTGTCCGCCCAATCGTTGCTGAAGTTGGCGCCCTGCCTCGCGCACACGGTTCTGCCCTGTTCACACGCGGTGAAACTCAGGCGCTGGTCGTTACGACATTGGGTACGGGCCAGGATGAACAGATCGTTGACGCCCTTGAAGGCGAATATCGCGAAAACTTCATGCTACATTACAACTTCCCTCCTTACTCAGTAGGTGAAGCTGGCCGTGTTGGCTTTACTGGCCGCCGCGAAGTCGGGCATGGTAAGCTTGCCTGGCGGGCATTGCACCCACTGCTACCGGGTAAAGATCAGTTCCCTTACACATTGCGTGTTGTTTCTGAAGTCACTGAATCCAATGGTTCATCGTCCATGGCGACTGTTTGCGGTACGTCTTTGGCTTTGATGGATGCAGGTGTGCCTTTGAAACGGCCATGTGCTGGTATCGCAATGGGTCTTATTCTGGAAGAAGACGGCCAGTTTGCTGTTCTTTCAGACATCCTCGGTGATGAAGATCATCTGGGTGATATGGACTTTAAGGTTGCAGGTACAGATAAAGGTATTACATCATTACAGATGGATATTAAAATCGCCGGCATTACTGAAGAGATCATGCGTATTGCATTGGCTCAGGCGACTGAAGGCCGTCTTCACATTCTGGACGAAATGGCAAAAGCCATTGATGCCGCCCGTGAAGGCGTTCGTGACGGTGCCCCGCGCATCACACAGCTTCAGGTCAAGAAAGACAAGATCCGTGATATCATCGGTACTGGTGGTAAGGTTATTCGCGAAATCTGCGAAACAACTGGCGCCAAAATCGATATTGAAGATGACGGAACTGTTAAAGTTGCTGCGACAACAACCGAAAGCGCAGATGCCGCTGTTGCCTGGATCAAGTCAATTGTTGATGATCCTGAAGTAGGCGTTATCTATACTGGTAAGGTTGTTAAAGTTGTCGACTTCGGTGCCTTTGTGAATTTCTTTGGTAACCGCGATGGTCTGGTTCATATTTCTGAACTCGCACCGAAACGTGTTGCTAAAGTGACAGATATTGTCAACGAAGGTGACGAAGTTCGTGTTAAGGTTCTGGAAATTGATGGTAAAGGTAAGGTTCGCCTGTCCATCAAGGCTGTACAGGCCGAAGAAGGAACAACCGAAGAAGACGCCGAATAAGGCTGATTTTTCAAGAAAATGGGGGCGGCTCAGCGTGGCTGGGCCGCTCCATATACTGTTCACCGCTTGAAGCTAAGCCAAACTTGCTCTAAGTGGTAAGGTACAAAGTAACTCTGCTGTAGGGATTGTCTCGTGAAGTCACTGAACTCCATTGTTATGTCGGGAAAAGAAGTTCTTCCCCTCATCGAAGGCGGTAAAGGTATCGCTGTCTCCTCTGGCGAAAGCTCTGGTGCGTGGGCTGCGGCCGGCGGTGTCGCCACCTTTTCCGGTGTAAATGCAGACAGCTATGACGAGAATGGGCAGATCATTCCACAAGTCTATCATGGCCGTACCCGTCGTGAACGCCACGACGAGCTTGTTGCATATGGTATCCAGGGGGGTATCGCTCAGGCTCAGATAGCGCACGAAATTTCCAATGGCCAAGGTGCCATCCACATGAATGTGTTGTGGGAAATGGGCGGTGCAGAGCGAATTCTGCATGGTGTGCTGGAAGGTGCTCGTGGCCTGATTGACGGCATCACATGCGGCGCCGGTATGCCTTACCGTGTTGCGCAGATCGCAGCAGATTATCAAATTCATTATTACCCGATCATTTCTTCTGCGCGCGCGTTTCGTGCCCTTTGGAAACGGGCCTATCACAAATTTGCTGACTGGCTGGGCGGCGTGGTCTACGAAGATCCGTGGCTCGCGGGTGGTCATAACGGCCTCAGCAATTCTGAAGATGCCATGGTGCCGGAAGATCCGTATCCACGAGTCGCGTCTCTGCGGACGTTGATGAACGAAATGGGATTGCATAATGTCCCGATCATCATGGCCGGCGGTGTCTGGCATATTCAGGACTGGGAGCATTGGCTGGACAATCCGGAAATTGGCCCCATTACATTCCAGTTTGGCACCCGCCCGCTTTTGACGAAAGAAAGCCCGATCTCCGACGCTTGGAAGAAAAAACTTCTGACGCTGAAAAAGGGTGACGTGTTCCTCAATAAATTCAGTCCAACTGGCTTCTGGTCCTCTGCGGTCCGCAACGAGTTTCTGGAAGAATTAAAAGGCCGCTCCGACCGTCAGGTTGCGTTTGTGACATCGCCAATCGGTGAACATAGTGAAGCGTTCAGCTTCGGGGCCCGCAAGCGCGAGATTTATCTGACACCGGCGGACAAGGCCAATGCAGAGAAATGGGTTGCTCAAGGCTATACATCCGGTCTGAAAACGCCAGATTCCACCATGATCTTTGTTGAGCCAGAGAAAATGGCTGAAATTCGGAAAGATCAGGTTGATTGCATGGGTTGTTTGTCACAATGTTCGTTCTCCAACTGGGCTGAAGGCGAAACCGGAAATACCGGACGCAAGGCAGACCCAAGAAGTTTCTGCATTCAAAAAACACTGCAGGATGTTATTCATTCGGAAAACGTAGACAATAACCTGATGTTCGCCGGACACGGCGCCTACCGGTTTGCGACAGACCCTTTCTATGCGGATGGCTTTGTTCCAACCGTAAAAGAGTTGATTGACCGAATAATGACCGGGAAATAAATATTTTATCGTTTTCTTAATTGCTGATTTGAATTATTCCAAATAATACACTATATAAAGTAGGAATAATTCAGCAGTAATAAAGTGAGTGCCGGTATTATGAACCCGATCGACAGAAATATTTCGCCGATGAAAGCAGAGCTTGAAGACAAAATCAGGACTGCTCAGCTTCGGCCGACCAAACAACGTATAGCGTTGGCCGAACTTCTGTTTGCTTCCGGAAACCGGCATATTACAGCCGAAAAATTGCACGGCGAAGCCTTGGATGCGGGTGTCCGCATTTCTCTCGCAACCATCTACAACAACCTGCACCAGTTTACAGAAGCCGGGCTGCTGCGCGAAGTTGTCGTCGATGCCAGCAAATCATACTTTGATACAAATGTTACGCCCCATCACCATTTCTTCCATGAAGATAAGGGGTTACTGGAAGACATTTGCTGCGAAAAAATGGCGGTTACCAACCTGCCGGATCTTCCGGATGGAACCAAGATCTCCAGCATTGATGTCATTGTTCGTGTTTCTAATGCGAACAATTCCTAACAACCTGTTTTAAAAACAATTTTTTCCTCTTTAGAAACATTCTAGTTTATTGACAGCCTGTCTTGGCGGTTTTATACTCTTCGCAATTCTTTAATGGTGAAGAATGTGAACCCGCCAACCCCGATTGAGGAGGTCTTCAATGTCTCTACAGGGAAGTAAAACAGAACAAAATCTAAAAGATGCCTTTGCTGGTGAATCTCAAGCCAACCGTCGTTACCTATATTTCGCCCAGAAAGCGGATATTGAGGGCTACAACGATGTTGCTGCTGTTTTCCGCTCAACCGCAGAAGGTGAAACAGGTCACGCGCACGGCCATCTTGAATATCTTGAAGAAGTTGGCGATCCGGCAACCGGTCTGCCAATCGGTGGTACAAGCGACAACCTGAAAGCCGCTGTTGCTGGTGAAACCCACGAATATACAGACATGTATCCAGGAATGGCTAAAACTGCACGCGAAGAAGGCCATGACGAAATTGCTGATTGGTTCGAAACCCTTGCAAAAGCTGAAAAAAGCCATGCAGGTCGTTTCCAGAAAGCACTGGACGATTTGGACTAATATCAGGACCATTACCTGATTTTCGGGCGGCGACACCGCCGCCCGTTTCCCCTCACAAAAAACGGGATATAAATCATGCGCGAAGGCAGCCTTGATGCCCCTACACGGCATCCGATTGACTGGAACAGTCCAGATTTCTACGACGAAAAACTGTTAGACGAAGAACTTAGACGCATCTTTGATATTTGCCACGGATGTCGCCGATGTTTTAATCTATGTGACTCATTCCCCCGGCTGTTTGACCTGATTGACGCCTCAGAAACGGAAGAACTTGACTCCGTCTCGTCCGATGATTTTAAACCTGTGGTCGATGCCTGTACGCTCTGCGACATGTGCTACATGACTAAATGTCCGTATGTCCCACCCCATGAATTTAATTTGGATTTTCCCCATTTGATGCTTCGCTACCGGGCGGTGGAAAAGAAAAAAGGTGAAGACAGTTTTGTTTCGCGGCAACTGTCCAAAACGGACCGAAACGGTAAGCTTGCTAAACCGGTGGCCGGCCTTGCCAATTGGGCAACCGACACAAAGAACACAACAACCCGCGGCATTATGGAAAAAACACTCGGTATTCACCGGGAAGCAGCGTTACCAGAATATAATAGCAAGACCCTTTTGGATCGGACCAAGGCAAACACACTGACCCTGAACCAGGAAGCCCCGGGCTTTGGCCGAAAAGTCGTTTTATATGCCACCTGCTTTGGAAACTACAACAACCCCGACATTGGTGAAGCCACCCGCAAGGTGCTGGCCAAAAACGGTGTTGAAACTGAAGTGGTTTATCCCGGTTGTTGCGGTATGCCACTGCTGGAACAGGGCGACATTGAAGGCGTTGCCAAAAATGCAAAAATGGTTTCTGCCGAATTATGCACATGGATCGACAAAGGCTATGACGTCATTGCACTGGTGTCATCCTGTGCCCTGATGCTGAAATTTGAATGGCCCTTGATTGATCCGGAAAATGAAAATCTGGCGAAACTTGCCAAGGCAACCTATGATGTGTCCGAATATATCGTCGATATTGCAAAAAAAGAAGGCATTGCCGAGGGGATGGAGGCTCTTGAAGGCCCTGTTTCCATGCATTTGGCCTGCCATGCCCGCGCGCAAAATATGGGGGCTAAAGGCGCCGAAATGCTACGGCTGATCCCGAAAACCCGCGTCGCTATCGTGGAACGCTGTTCAGGGCATGGTGGATCCTGGGGGATTATGAAAGGCAATTACGAAACAGCCTTGAAAGTCGGCAAGACAGCGGCCAAAAATGCTCTAAAATCCGGCGCACCCTTCATCGCTTCTGAATGTCCCCTCGCCGCAGAACATCTGTTGCAAGGCATTGAAAAGCAGGACGCGGAAGCCGCAAAGGAAAAGACGACCGCCCACCCTATTGAATTGATCGCAAAAGCCTACGGTTTTGAATAAGGCATATTTATTATGACAGTAAAACGGAACATTTCACGCAGTGATATTCTGGACATTTCTGATTATGGAAAGATCCGAAAAGAAAACAAGCAGAAGCTGATTGCCATCAAAAAAGATCGTCGGGTCGCAGTTGGCCCTTTCGCAACCTTCTACTTCGAAAATTACGATACCATGTGGTCGCAGATCCATGAGATGCTGTATATCGAACGGGGCGGTGAAGACCAGATCGCGGATGAACTTTCTGCCTATAATCCGCTTATCCCGCAGGGAAATGAACTTGTCGCAACATTCATGATCGAAATCGATGATCCGGTGCGACGGGACTTTACCCTGCGTCAGCTAGGCCATATCGAAGACAAGATCTATTTGTCTATCGGCGGTGAAAAATGTCTGGCCGTTCCGGAACAGGATGTGGAGCGGACGACAGAAGACGGTAAAACGTCCGCCATTCATTTTCTGCATTTTCCCTTGAGTGACACAATGGCAACCGCCATGAAAGCACCGGACGCCGAAGTTATCATTAGCATTGAACATCCGGAATACGGCCATATGGCCCGTCTGAACGAAGCGACACGCAGCGCTCTTGCAACCGATCTTTAAATCGGCTTAACGGATTTTCTCGTTTTCATACACCCCGTAAAAGTGGCTGGCTTTGAGCCAGCCGCGATTGCCCGCGATATCAACCTCACACCATAAACCATCGCATTCTGCCAGAGTTCCCTGAACACCCGGCTCGGCCAGCAACACGACCTCGCTGTCTGTATCGGGTTCTTCATAAACGGGTCGGCGATCCCCTGTAATCAATATGGTCCGGCGCCCCGATAAGAGGCTTTTGTGAACCCAGCCGGTGGCTCCTTCGATGTCCCTTATTTGACGCCAGTGTTCATATTCCGCGATCACTTCCACAGGCCAGCCAACCCGAACAAATGTCCAGGCAATCGGATACCGGCGTCCGGGCCCGACACGCACATTGACCTCATCAACAGAAAGGGACACAAAACGCGGAACAGGCAGCCCGGTCTGCGCAGTGGCAACAAAAGTGCTGCCCATCAGAATCAGACTTACGAAAAACGGAACGCAAAGAGAAAGCGCACGGAACATTACAACTGGCCTCAATTGGAAAAAGTCCTCATCTTTATGCCGTGCAACCCTGTTCCGGGTCAAGAAAGCAAAAAAATTTCGCAAACGCACAAGGCGGAATTGTCTGATCCCGGATGATCTGCTAGAAAATGAGTGGTCAACTTTAAAAAGAGACCGGGACCAGAGAGGCTTCGAATGTCAAAGAAAAAACCTGTTGTCGTTGTTACCCGAAAGCTTCCGGATGCGATTGAAACCCGCATGATGGAGCTATTTGATACACGTCTCAACCACAACGACAAACCCATGTCACAAGCAGAACTTGTCGAAGCGGTAAAAGTCGCTGATGTATTAGTACCAACAGTGACGGATAAAATCGATCTTGGCGTCCTGTCACAAGCCAATCCAGATCTTAAACTGATTGCCAGTTTCGGAACCGGTGTCGATCATATTGATCTGGCGACAGCCCGGCAACGCAACATCACGGTGACAAATACACCCGGCGTTCTGACAGAAGACACCGCAGATATGACGATGGCGCTTATTATGGCTGTTCCTCGCCGCCTGACGGAAGGTGAACGCCTGATGCGAAGTGGTGACTGGACCGGATGGTCGCCGACCAGCATGCTGGGACATCGCATCTGGGGCAAACGTCTTGGAATTGTGGGCATGGGCCGGATCGGTCAAGCGGTTGCCCGCCGGGCGAAAGCCTTTGGCCTGTCTATTCATTACCACAATCGCAACAAGCTTCCCGATTATATCGAGGATGAGCTGGAGGCAACCTATTGGGAAAGTCTGGATCAGATGCTAGCCCGGATGGATATCATTTCCATCAACTGTCCGCATACACCCGGAACCTTCCATCTGTTGAATTCCCGTCGTTTGCAGCTGATGCAGAAGCATGCCTATATCGTGAATACATCCCGCGGTGAGGTGGTTGATGAAAATGCACTGACCCGTATGCTGCGCAATGGCGACATCGCTGGTGCTGGCCTGGACGTGTTTGAACATGAACCGGCTGTCAATCCGAAACTGCTAGAACTGGATAACGTTATCCTTCTGCCCCATATGGGTTCTGCGACCATAGAAGGCCGGATCGATATGGGTGAAAAGGTTTTGATCAACATTAAAACCTTCATTGATGGTCATACCCCGACAGACCGGGTGCTGGCAGCTATGCTTTGAATTAAAAGGCCCGGAAATCCGGGCCTTTTCTTTTTACCGTGCAAATACCCTTTGTGGGGGACGGCTAATAGAGTGCCCGTTCCTCAATCGCTTTGCGGACTTTGATCAACGCGTCCGGCAACAGGCTCAAATCAACAGAGCCAAGCGCCAGCCGGATAGCATGGGGCACATCTTTGGAAACCGCAAACGGCTCGGCCGTTGAAATAGAAATATTCTGACGCGCCAAATCCATAACAAGCTGATCGGCCCGCACATTTTGAGGCAACGAGATCCACACAAAATATGAGGCCGGATGGGCTTTATAGTTCAACCCTTTCAGCGCCTTACGGGCAATAGCCTGCCGTTTTTCCGCGTCTTTGCGTTTTTCCTCTTCCAACCACTGGATACTGCCATCCGTCAGCCACTTGCACACAATCGCTGTCATTACCGGTGGTGTGTTCCAGGTGGTCGCACGGATAGATCTTCTTATTGCGGGAACCCACTCAGAGGGCGCGGACAAGAATCCAACTCGCAATCCTGTCGCTATGCTTTTGGATACACCTGAAACATAAACCGTTCTTTCAGGGGCAAGGGCGGCAAGCGGAACAGGGGAGTTTTCGGCCAAAAATGCATAGGCCGCATCTTCGATAATGCAAAGATCGTATTTTCGGGCAATCGACACCAATTCTTTTCTTTGGGCCAGATCCAGAACCCAGCCTAACGGATTATGAAGCGTTGGAATGACATAAAGGGCCCGAACTGTTCGCGCCTGACAAATTTCATTTAACGCCGACAGGTCCGGACCGTGATCCAACGCAGGGATTGGCACAAGTTCTACCCGAAACGCATCAGCAACCACCTTTATTCCCGGATAAGTCAAAGCATCGACGGCAATCACATCCCCCGGACGCAACAGTGACATTACAGCCAGAGACAACCCGTGCTGGGCGCCGCTGACAATCATAACCTGTTCTGACGACGTATTAACACCCTGCGACGCAAGATAGTCGGTAATCACACGGCGTTCATGAAGGCGCCCTTCATGAGGTTGATAACGAAGCAGTGTCTCCACCTCACCGCCCCCCGCCAACTGCCTCAAGGCATTTCTCAAATGATCCGATTGCTGAGGAAGAACCCCATAGTTAAACGTCAAATCGATCATATCGGGAGCGACAGGATGCTGGTCCGCACCGTGGCCATCTGGAACTGCGCTTTCGCGGACAAATGTCCCGCGCCCTCGCTCCCCGCTGACAAGGCCCATTTGTTCCAGCTCAGCGTATACCCGGGTTGCTGTAACCAGCGCAATTCCTTTCATTGCAGATAATTGCCGATGGGTGGGTAATCGGGTCCCGGGCGCTATGTTGCCGGCTCGGATATCAGCAGCAATTCGGTCGACTACCTGTTTATAGCGGGCTTGCGGCATATCAATTGTATCCATGACAATAATTTTATTGTCATGATTTTAGCGGCTATGCTGACACTCAACAACCCTAAACAACAAGGCTTATTTCCGATGCATATTTCCCTTTTGACCTTCGACGGCTTTAACGAACTGGACACCCTTATTGCTCTGGGCATTCTCAATCGTGTCAAAAAACAGAACTGGCGGGTGTCCATAGCAAGCCCAACGCGCACAGTCCGCTCTATGAACGGTGTAGTCCTAGAACGTCACATTTCACTGGAAGAAGCCTGCAAGACAGAGGTTGTTCTTGTTGGTAGTGGGTCAAAAACGCGGGAAATTGCCAATGATCATTCCCTGATGGGCCAGATCGACCTTAACCCGCGTCATCATCTTATCGGGGCACAATGTTCTGGAACCCTTCTGTTGGCTAAGCTGGGGCTCCTCAGCGATATACCGGCCTGTACGGATCTTACAACCCGGCCATGGGTGGAAGAGGCGGGGATAGAGGTGCTTGATCAGGCGTTTCATGCCTCTGGGAATATCGCAACTGCCGGCGGGTGCTTGGCCTCCCAATATCTGGCTTTTTGGGTGCTTGCGCGGACAGAGGGGCTAAAGGCCGCAGAGAACGCCCTGCACTATGTAGCTCCGGTCGGAGAAAAAGAAGACTATGTGGCACGTGCCCGTGACATCACGCGCCCTTTTTTATCTGCGACTGTTGCAACATAGCGCTTTTCAAAAACCGTTCAACCGGTATGATTTGGCATGATCCAGATTACGCCACAGATATTTATTCACGAAGATGAAATTGAAGAGAGCTTTATTCGGTCATCCGGTCCTGGTGGCCAGAATGTGAACAAAGTCGAAACGGCTGTTCAGCTCCGTTTCAAAGCAAAAGAAAGCCCTAACCTGCCCCACGCTGTGTATAATCGGCTGGTCAGGATCGCCGGCCAGAAAATGACCAAAGAAGGTGTTCTTATCCTGACTGCCAGCGAGTTTCGCAGTCAGGACCGAAACCGCAAAGCGGCGTTGGAACGGCTTGTATCATTGATCCGTGAAGCCACGGTCGTTCCCAAATACAGACGCCCGACAAAACCCACCTACTCGTCCAAACAAAAACGCATGGAAAAGAAAACCCAGCGCGGGGCTATCAAGAAAAACCGCGGCCGGGTTTCACGGTCCGATTATTGATCAACTGACCGTCAAAGGTGAGACGGGCAACTTGACCTATCTAATATAAAAAAAATTGAATATAGTGGGCGTCCCTAGAATTTCATTAGAGTTGGAAGGCGCCATGTCTAACACCGACAAAATATTCAGCGGATCTATACCGGAATTCTATGATACCTATTTGGTCCCCCTGATCTTTGAAGAATTTGCCAATGATCTGGCACAACGCGTTTGTGACCTGTCACCCAGCAGAATACTGGAGATCGCAGCCGGAAGTGGTGTTGTCACCCGTGCCCTAGCTCCCAAGCTGAAGGCCGGGTCACATTATTGTGTGACCGATCTTAATCAAGCCATGCTGGACCACGCGAAAACCAAACAAACGGCCGATGCTCGTATAATCTGGCAACAGGCTGATGCTTTGAACCTTCCTTACAATTCGTCAAGTTTTGACGTCGCAATTTGCCAGTTTGGCGTCATGTTTTTCCCCGATCGAGTGGCCGGGTATAAAGAAGCCAGACGCGTTCTTACACCAGACGGTGCGCTTGCTTTCAATGTGTGGGACGAAATATCGGTCAACGAGTTTGCCGATGTTGTGACCCAAGCCGCGGCCGAAGTGTTCCCGGAGGCACCTCCTCGTTTCCTGGCGCGCACGCCCCACGGATATCATGACATCTCTCAAATCGAGGAAGAACTGAGAGAAGCGGGCTTCTCTAAGATCAAGATCGAAACACTGGAAAAACAAAGCAGCGCTTTAAATGCCAGCATCCCTGCAATTGCCTATTGTCAGGGCACCCCGCTTCGAAACGAGATTGAGCAAAGAGATCCTGAAAAACTTGGCCATGTAACGGACATTGCCACAAAGGCAATTGCCGCACGATTTGGTGACGGCCCGGTCAACAGTAAAATCAGGGGACATGTAATCACCGCATTTTCCTAGCAAAAGCCGCGCTAAAAAGACCCCCAAACGAGACCCCCGTGCCTGAACCACCTCAGGATACGCCTGTCCTGCAGCCTGATAAATACGAAGCGCGTTGGATTAGAAAGTTTTTCAGCCTGTCCTCATATCCCGCAGGCACTGCATTGATCACAGACGGACGTTGGGCAATGCTTGTGCGCCAGTTATGAAGTGTGGTCCGTGTCTCAGTCAAAGACTGATTGAACTCGGTCTCAAAGACATCAAAATATCTGAAAATGGTCCCATAGACACCATCAATCATATGAAAGGTCGCCCCTCCAAAAAAAGGACCGTCAATCTCTGAACTGATCCGCTGTAATTTGGCAATGAGGTCTGTTCTACTCAACTCAAACTCCGCCCGGGTTTTCGCCGAATAAAAACGCCCGATCTCTTTCAGGGTTTCGGACCCAAATTCGATCCAGGATCTATGCCGCGCTTTTTCCAAAGGGTTCGAAGGATGCAGGGACCCCGCTGTTATTTCATCCAGATATTCAGCGATCACCTGACTTTCAAAGATCACAGCCTCCTGATGCTGTAGAAGCGGGACCCGTCCCAGCGGGGACAGGGTTGAAAACCAATCCGGTTTATTCGCCAAATCAATATAGGTCCGTTCATGAGGGATCTTTTTCTCGTCCAATACAATAACGGCTCTTTGGACATATGGACAAAGATGGTGGCTTATCAGATGCAGGTCGTTCATGGTTATTTCTCCTTATACATGCAGTTGCATATATTTAGTTCTTTATTGCTGGAAATTCAATGCACTTGCATGTAAATTGTGTTTATGAAATCAATGAATGAAGAAACCGTTCAGGTTTGGATCCGTTTGGTGCGTGCCCATGAGCGGGCGCTAAGCACCATCGAGACAGCGTTAAAGAAGGCAGGATTTCCGCCTCTTGCCTGGTATGACTGCCTTTGGGAGCTTGAACAGGCGGGCGAAGCAGGGCTGCGTCCAAGCGAGTTAAACGATGCTCTTTTGCTCCCGCAATATGGGGTATCGCGTATTCTCGATCGTCTTGAAAAAGCTGGGTATATTCGCCGAAGACCCTGCGAGGAAGACAGGCGGGCGCAACAGCTTTTCCTGACGCCAGCCGGTCAGAAAACCCGGCTTGCCATGTGGCCGATCTATCAGGAAGCATTAGAGCAGGCCGTTGGCCGCCGATTGTCACTAGACCAGCAAAGAAAGATCGCGTCTTTGCTAAAACCCCTGATGGATTAAGGGGCGAGCCAACTCAAAACCAGAAGCCAACTTGAAATTGTCACGACCCCTAACAGGGTGCTTTGCAAAACCGTATTCGCCGCGATATCAACTGATCGATTATAGAAAGTCGCGAAGATATAGACATTCAGTCCCGATGGCATGGCGGCAGTAATGACGGCAACCCGTGTCATATTCCAATCCAGCCCGAACACATAATGACTAAGAACCAACGCAATAAACGGGTGCAGAACCAACTTGATAAGCGAGGAGACAAGCGCCTGTTCCCAACTATCTCGCAACTGATATTGATTAAGGGCTCCGCCCAATCCGAACAATGCAGCCGGCAATACTGCCAGCGCCAGCATTTTGGTCACATCATTGATCAGCCCGGGAACCGGCAGACTGGTCAGGTTTGCGAAAATTCCAAGACTGATACCGATCAGCAACGGATTGCTTAAAATGCGGCTTAGCGCTTCCTTTATCGTGCTCTTAAGGGGTGCTCCATCCCGCCGGGCGATTTCCATCGCTACCATGCCCGAGCTCATCAATACAGGTGCATGAAATCCAACAATTGCGAACAGATAGGGCAATGCCTCGTCGCCATAGGCCCGCTGAATGATCGGCAACCCCAGCAAAATCGTATTTGAAAAATAGGCCGAAAAGCCAACCGCCACAGACTCACCCGGCCGGCGCCGGAACGCCCATCGGGCAATTAGAAAAGCAACCGCAAAGCAGGCGAAGGCCCCAATATAAAAGGATGACAAATAGTGCGGGTTGAACAATTTCGCAAAGTCGATTTTTAACATGGCCTGAAACAACAGGCACGGGGTCGCAAAATTATTGACGAAACTAATCAGGCCCTGCACACCTGCGGCTGGATAAAGCGAAAAGCGAACGCTTAGATACCCAATGGCAACCAATCCAAAAATCGGGCCGACAACGGATAAAACCTCAAGCATTGGCTTTAATGAGCCTCGCCCCAGTTATCCCCGATCCCGGCATCAACAATCAGCGGCACGGAAATTTCAACAGCCGGCAAGGCCGCATTTTCCATAACGTCCTTGATCACGGCGGCCGTTTGTTCAGTTTCACTTTCCGGAACTTCAAAAATCAATTCATCATGGACCTGCAGCAGCATCCGACCGTTCAGCTTGGCTGCCGTCAGTGCATCTGGCAGGCGGATCATCGCCCGTTTGATTATATCCGCCGCGGATCCCTGAATAGGGGCATTAATCGCTGCCCGTTCTGAAAAGCCGCGCCGCGCCCCGTTCTTGTCATTTATGCCCGGCAGATGAACTTTGCGGCCAAAAATGGTTTCGACATATTCATGCTCATGGCAATACGCTTTGGTTTCGTCCATATATTTTCGAATACCGGGATATTGCTCAAAATAGGCTTCAATATAGCCTTGCGCCTCGGTCCGTGAAACACCCAGCTGACGGGCCAGACCAAAAGCACTGATCCCATAAATGATGCCAAAGTTAATCGCCTTCGCTGCCCGGCGTTGCATCGGATCCATGCCTTCCATGGGAATACCAAAGACCTGAGACGCTGTTTTGGCATGGATATCCTGTCCGTTCGCAAACGCCTCTTTCAGGCTTTCGATATTCGCCATATGGGCCAGAATACGCAATTCAATCTGTGAATAGTCTGCACTGATCAGCTTATGGCCGGGCTCAGCAATAAAAGCCTGCCGCAGTTTCCGGCCTTCTTCCGTCCGAATGGGGATATTTTGCAGATTTGGTTCAGAGGACGCCAGACGCCCGGTGGCCGCCGCCGCTAAGCTAAAAGAGGTATGAATTCGGTTGGTGCTTGGATTGACCTGTGCCTGCAAGGCATCCGTATAGGTGCTTTTCAGTTTCGACAGCTGCCGCCAGTCCAGCACTTTACGGGCAAGCTCAACACCGTCTGCCGCCAATCCCTCCAACACTCCGACATCCGTTGTATACGCGCCGTTTTTACCTTTTTTGCCGCCCTTAATCCCCATTTTATCAAACAGGATTTCTCCTAATTGTTTCGGAGACGCAACATTAAACTCTTCCCCGGCAAGTTCATGAATTTCCGTCACAAAATCTGCCATTCGGGCGCCAAAATCTTCGGACAGGTTGCTCAGAAACGGCACATCAACTTTAATCCCTTCCCGTTCCATCTGGGCGACGACAGGCACAAGCGGCCGTTCAATTCGCTCATACAGCCGGGTTACATTTTGCGCGGCAATGCCAGGTTTAAGCTGCATATGCAGGCGCAATGTCAAATCGGCGTCCTCTGCCGCATAGGCCGTTGCTTTATCGATCGGAACTTCCGCAAAGGTGATCTGGGATTTTCCTGTTCCGCAGACTTCTTTAAACGGGATCGGCGAAATACCAAAATGCAGCTTGGAGAGTTCATCCATGCCATGCCCGTGCAATCCTGCTTCCTGACAATAAGAGATCAGCATCGTGTCATCAACGGGACTGACATGAACCCCTTCGTTGGCAAGAATAACAAGGTCATATTTAATATTCTGCCCGATTTTAAGCACGGATGGGTCTTCCAATAACGGTTTCAGGGCCGCCAGCGCTTCCCCTTTCGGCAACTGGTCCAGCGCCTCGCCGTCTTGATCAGAGGCCGCGTCATCGCCGAAATCAAAACCACCCTGAGCCGCCGGTTTTGTGTGACCAAGCGGAATATAGCAGGCTTTTCCCGGCTCAACGGCCAGCGACACCCCAACCAACTTGGCTTGCATGGCGTTCAGACTGGTGGTTTCTGTATCCACCGCCACATGCCCTTTATAGGTTGCAAGATCAATCCAACGCTGAAGATCAGCCATGGTCGTAACTGTTTCATATTCCGTTTCGACTGCGGACAGGTTCAGATCACTTGTTGGCCGTTCATCTTCCCTCGGTTTCGCGGTTTCTATTTTGGGGATATTTATTTTAAACTCACTGCCATAAAAAGCAGAAACACGGCTGCTTAATTGACGAAACTCGTTTTCAGCCAAAAACGCACCCAGATCGTCCGCTACAGGTTCGTTAAGGTTCAGATCTTCGACCGCCAGGTCCAGTTCAACATCATCTTTCAAGCGCACCAGTTCCCGGCTGACACGCGCCATTTCGGCATGCTCAAGCAGTTTTTCCCGTCTGCCTTTTTGCTTGATTTCGCCGGCCCGCTCCAACAGGGTATCCAGATCGCCATATTCGTTAATCAGCAAGGCTGCCGTTTTGATGCCAATCCCGGGCACGCCCGGAACATTGTCCACACTATCCCCCGCCAGCGACTGAATATCGACCACCTTATCCGGACCAACGCCAAATTTTTCATGCACTTCTTCAACGCCGATGTCTTTACCCTTCATCGGATCGAGCATGGTCACCAGGCCGCCAACCAACTGCATCAAATCCTTGTCGGATGATACGATGACACATTCCATGTCTTTTTCACGGGCCTGACGCGCGTAGGTCGCAATGATATCATCCGCTTCAAACCCCTGCTTTTCGATGGCCGGGACGTTAAAGGCCCGGGTTGCTTCCCGCACCAGCGGAAATTGCGGGATAAGATCTTCAGGCGGGGCGTCCCGGTTGGCTTTATACTCGGGGTATATTTCAGTACGAAACGTTTTTCGGCTTGTATCAAAGATCACCGCCAAATGACTGATACGCCCATCACGCTGGGTATCCTGTATCAATTTGAACAGCATGTTCGAAAAACCCAGCACCGCCCCCGTCGGTGTGCCGTCCGAACGCGAAATCGGCCCGCGTCCTCGGATCATGGCAAAATAGGCACGAAAAATATAACCGGATCCATCCACCAGATAGACACGATGTTTCTGGTTCGGATCGCCGGTTACGTCTTTTTCTTGCATACTGCCTCGCTTTTACATGCCCCTGAAAGGCATCTTTATTTGGATTAAGTGTTCGCGTGTCCTGCTGATCAGACGATCAGTGATCACCCGAAACTTTTGCGCCTTCTTTTAGAACAAACAAATGCCCGCAATAAGGACATTCAACTTTGTTGTCATTGCCAAGATTGAGGTAAACACGAGGGTGCCCCAAGGCGCCTTTCCCTCCATCGCAATGCACTTTAAGGCTTTCAACTTCACTTTTTTCAGGTGCGTCCATGACCCGTTCCATTTCCACTAATTCATATGCCAGACTTGCATACCGGTTCCAATGTGATTAAGTCTTTGCACAGAATGACCAGTATGGGGTCGGATGATATCGATTGCGGTTGCTTTCGCAAGTTTGAAATGCGTAAAACCGCTCTTCACCAAGAAAGAGTATCACTTCATGTCCGCTGTTGCAGCTCACGAAATCGGAACCGAAAACGCTCTGGAAGTTCGGGACCTTAGAAAAATCTATAAAGGAAAAGGCGGCGCACCAGACAAAGAAGCCCTGAAAGGGATTAATCTGGATGTGCCCCGTGGTTCTTTCTTTGCCCTTCTGGGCCCCAATGGCGCCGGAAAATCAACGCTGATCAACATTCTCGCCGGTCTCGTGAATAAAAGCTCCGGTCATGCGCGGGTCTGTGGATTTGATATCGAGAAGGACATGCGCGCCGCGCGTCGATCCTTAGGTGTTGTGCCTCAAGAACTGAACCTGGATGCCTTTTTCTCGGCCCGTGAAGTTATGGAATTTCAGGCCGGATTATACGGCGTTCCAAAATCCGCCCGCCGGACTGACGAAATTCTGGCCGCAATGGGACTGACAGATAAAGCCGATTCCTATGCCCGCACCCTTTCAGGCGGTATGCGCCGTCGTCTTCTGGTCGCCAAAGCGATGGTTCACCAACCCGAAGTTCTTATTCTGGACGAACCGACAGCCGGTGTGGATATCGAACTTCGTCAGCAACTTTGGCATCATATCCGCCTGCTGAACGAAGCAGGTACAACCATCATTCTGACAACCCACTATCTGGAAGAAGCCGAGGAGCTATGCGACCAGATCGCCATTATCAATCATGGGGAAGTGGTGGCCTGCGAGCCAACAGAAAAACTTCTGTCCAAGCTGGATGCCAAAACCATAACGTTGGTACTGGAAACGGACATCCCCGAAATACCGAACTGTCTTGCGCGTTTTAACCCGTCCTTGAAATTGGGGCGCCATCTGACAATTGATTACAAACCCAGCGAAGTTGGGATCAGCCAGATCCTGTCGGAGGTCTCTGCAAGTGGCCTGTCGATCGTAGATCTGACAACCCACGAGCCAGATCTGGAAGATGCGTTTTTGCAAATGACATCGTCCAAAAAGAAATAAATACCCGCCGTCACTTTTCAAATCTCACCAATTGCCATACTGTTGGGGCGCAAACAATGGGTGCATCTTTAATTGCCAAAGGTAGAAATTAAATGACAAGAGTTCTCTATACAGGTGGTCAGGTTTTCGACGGACAGGAAACAATGCTGACCGATCATGCCGTCATGGTCGAAGGTGACACAATTACAGAAGTCGCCCCTGTGGGTAATTTTGCGGGATTTGATGGTCAGACAGTCGATATTTCAGGGGGCACCATCATGCCCGGTATCGGTGATTGCCATGTTCACCTTGTCTATAAAGGCGGGGCCCGCCCTTCCGAAGAAGTTGAAGGACAAAATCCTGCCGAAATTACGCTTTGTGCTCTTGAAAATGCGCAGTCCAGTCTGAAAACCGGCGTGACGGCAGTTCGCGATTGCGGCGGTCACAAATATCTGGAATTCCCGGTACGCGATGCCTGTAACAGCGGTCGCTTCACAGGCCCCAATATCATGGCATCCGGCCGGATGATTTGCATGACCGGGGGCCACGGCAACCGACATGGCCGGGTCGCAGATGGCTGCGATGAAGTGGTCAAAGCGGTGCGCGAACAGGTTCATGCGGGCAGCGATCTTGTGAAAATCATGGCAACGGGCGGGGTCATGACCAAAGGCGTCGATCCGGAAGATGCCCATTATAGTGCAGAAGAAATGGCCGCCGGCATCAACGAAGCCAAACGGTTCCGCCGGACAACCGCATCTCATGCGCAAGGGGCCGAGGGCATCATGAACGCCGTTCTAGGCGGCATTACATCCATCGAGCATGGTATCTTTATGGATGATCAATGTCTGGAAGCCATGCTGGAACGCGGCACATATCTGGTGCCCACACTGGCCGCCGTCAAGAATATTATCGTCAACAAAGAAAACGGCATTGCCGATTACGTTGTCGAAAAAGCGCTGCGCGTTTATGACAAACACCGGGAAAGCTTCAAAATGTATTATGAAGCTGGCGGAAAAATTGCCATGGGTACCGACGCGGGAACACCGTTTAACCTGCATGGTAAAAACACGCAGGAACTGGCTTATATGGTCGAGTGCGGCATGACCAATATGGACTCGTTAAAAGCCTCTACCTCCGTTGCTCATGAGCTGATGCAATTTACAGATCGCGGGCAGATTAAAGCAGGCTTCAAAGCGGATCTTTTGGTGGTCAATGGAAACCCGGCAGAGGATATCCAGATGGCTGCGAACCCTGAAAACCACCGGTTTGTTGTTAAAAACGGGGCGCGGGTAGCTCTTTAGCAAAGACAGCCTTAAGACCCTTCCAAAAGCCAGCGGTGAAACGCTGGCTTTTTTGATTTTTATGCAAAATGCCCTATTTTATAGAAAGGAAAGGATCCCAATCATCAGGAGGGTAAGAGGATGAGCATGGGCAATGACATGATCCGACTAAAAGAGAGAAAAGAGCGGTTTTGGGCACGCCGACAAAAAGAGCGGTCCATGCATAAAGAAGAAAAAATGGATTTCAGCCGGGATTTTCAAACGCTGAAAGACCGCAAAGCCGCGAGGGAAACCCTCGCCGCCAAACGAAAAGCAATGCATCATTAAAGGGCCCCGCCGTAACGTGCGGGCCAGCCAGTAAATAAGAAGCCCAAACGGCCGCTTTCCCGGTCATAAAAAACCGGTCAAGGACCGGGCGCCTTAACCTGCGGCCAAAAAACCAAAGACGCAGGCTGTCTGCAAGATCATCAAAAAGTCAGGCTTAAACCTACGCCAGCAAATGTGCTTTGGGAAGACCGACCCATATTCAGCTTGGCTGACAGGTTTCCAGACGCATTTTTAAACGCCAGCCCCGTATTCACATAGGCGCCTTCTTCGACCGAAAAGTCGAACTTTACGAAAGGTGAAGCCATGCCCTGTTTCTCACCGCGCCAACCCCCTATCGGAATACCGTAGGAAATCAGCCCGGAAATTGAATATTCATCATAGTCATCCCGACCGAGCGTTTTTTCCGCGATCACAGATCCAGCCAGCCCCTGATCGGTAGCGTTCAGGCGCACCCCTGCCGACAGGGTATATGCGTCCACATCGCCATTAATGGCATCGCCAAAATCATAAATATATTCCAGACCGCCAAATGGCTCAACCCGGAGGCTATCCAGCGCAAAGCCATAGGCGATTTCAACACCTGGGGACACCCGTTGGGTGTCTGAGACCGATTTTTCGTTGGCTGTATTATCACTATAGGTAAAGGCATCGACCGTTTTCCGGCCAACCTCAAACTCAAGCTTCCCCTTGATAGTAAGCGGCGCTCCGTCAAAGCGGCGCTGGTAGGACCCGCGAATATTGGCAAACCAGCTTTCACTATCCGCATCACCCGTATCTGAGGTGTCTTTGGTGCGCTCAACCTGCCCGATGCTATATCCGAGAACCGAAGACACTGAGAAATTTTCCGACGGCTTGTACATTAAATAGGGCAACACAGAAAACGTGTCTTCCTGATAGATGCCGTTGTTAAATTCAGTTTCCACGTCAGTTATTGTATAGCCCACAGCAACGCCCGTGAGCCAGGCATCGCTCAAACGATAGTCCACCCCCAAATTATAGCCCCATACGTGACCGTTTAACCGATTGTCCTCAGTTGCACTACTCCGATCATTCTCCAGCGAGAGATAGCCTCCCTGCCCCCAAAGGGTCAACGGTTGCGAAGAGAGCAATCGACCCCTCTGGCCTGACCGGTTGAACGGATCACCTGCGCCCCTGTCCGTGCCCTCCAGCGCGAGCGCAATTTCGGATGTATCAAAGGACATCATACGGGCAAAGTCCACGGGTGAAAGTGCGCGACTTTCAGACCTGAACGGATCGTTGAAATCGACCGCTTGAAACGGGCTATTCATGCCTGAATTGGCCGGTGTGGTCGGAACGCCAGGGGCCACGGATCTTGTAAACCCGCCCCCTGCATTGAATTTCTGAAACCGATATCGGACCGATTTAACATTAAAGGCGATCTGGGTATTGGAAGCCGCCTGGGTAACAGATTGTTCCTGTTTATCTTGTTTCGCCTCTTGCCCTGCGTCTGTTGCGATCAAATCCAGACGGAGGGTGTCTTCCTTTGCAATACCGTAATCTTGCAATGTTTGGCCGTCGATGAGGGTTGTTCCGCCGAAGGTCAATCTTTGCTGGTCTGGGGTATATCCTTCTTTAGCCTGAATTTTACCTCTCACACTGTCGATGCTATCAGTAGAATTCACATCCAAAGTAATTGTTTTGGTGTCAAAAACATTAACGAAAATCTGGAAGGCCTGCGCCTGAGACGCCGTGGCAAGCATGAGGAAAAGCATCACACTGCTGACTGTTAGGATAGAAAGCAAGTGTGATAATCGAGAAATGAAATAGGGCATGAGAAGGACTTATCAGACGTGGTAGGGATCTTTTTTTCCCACAACTATCATTTTCTGCGAGACTGAGACAGACTATTTTTAAGAAGAACAGTCTCGACAGACCTGATGCAAAAAGCACCCATGCGACCGCACGCTCCTTCCTCACTTTCCCATTGCACTTTTAACAATGATCCTTTATAGCATACCTCTCCTTAAGCACCCGTAGCTCAGCTGGATAGAGCGCTGCCCTCCGAAGGCAGAGGTCACACGTTCGAATCGTGTCGGGTGCGCCATATTTCTCCTTATAAAATCAATGGTTTATAAACGTTGTGCGTGCTGCTAGTGTGATTTTTGTCTCGTATTTGTCTCGCTTAGAGAGGGTAAAAAAGATGAAATTCAAAGAAGTGGCATCGAGAGTGACTGGGCTCAGCTCTCCAATCTTCGGCATTTCGTGGAACCCACCGGAGCCGGAAATAGCTGTTGCACGCAGGATTATTACTTTCCTGGAAGACCGAAGAGTGTTGTACGTGCCTTCTGAAATGGAATCGCCGGAATACTGCGTTCGGTCGGTACTAAAAATACGCAGCTTCCTTACAGAGCAATTATCAGGCTTGAGCACAAAAAGTGATCTTACCGACACAATAAGAGCACTTCGCTCTTCATGCCGGAAATTCCTAAATACCGTTGGTGAAAATAACGAGATCGTGGCGCACGGCGCTCACCAAGGTCATTGGGCTAGTTGGGTGTTCAACGGAGCGGTAGGCGAAATGCGCGGTGTGTTCGGAATACATATCGCTCGGCTCGCTGCATCGCATGGGTTAGATGTTGAGGACGAGCTAGCAACAATCATTCCAGATGAAACTTCGGATGACGCACTCTGACAACTGGATAGGTGTTGTTGTTATCGGTAGAAACCGCCGCCTGTAGCGATTGCTGCGTTTGCCGTCATAGCAGCTTCTCTAACATATCTGATAGTTACTGTTCAGTCAGGGTTTTCAGGACAATTATTATGTATCTGTCTTGCAAAATCCATCGCTGCTGCTCGCAACATTGTGTACTTATCTATCTGTTCCTCTGTCGGAGCATGATAGGTGAATAAGTTTTCGGTTTGATCTTTGGGTGCCTCTGCTAGCATATTGTTCACGCCGTCTTCTGGAATTGTTATTACCATAATTTTTGATTAATTGGTTACCGCCACTCCCTGCACTAAAGAGTACATCAAAATGCAGGGAGCACAGTAATCCTTGTAAATTACCTACCCAATTGTCAAAAAACTTCATTTATATTCTATCATATGGGGTATTTTTTGTCTCTTTTTGGACTCCTATATGACATTCGCAGGAGACGCTTTGACTTCCCCAGTGTTTTCATTGCCTTTTAAACAGGAAACTCTGCCCTAATTGTGCAGCACTCTCGTAACTCATTGTTTTTATTAAGGAGTCTTGCACCTCCGAAGGCAGAGGCCACACGTTCGAATCGTGTCGGGTGCGCCATATTTTTTCTTTGAAAATCAATGTGGATCATTTTGAACAGTGCGTAATTTGCGTGGTGGCCAGAATGTGACCGCGATAATCATTTTCCAATCGGTTTATTCGTAAAAGGGTTCTGGCAAATAACTGATGTCGTTAGCCCGATGAGCGCCTTCGAAGAATTCGTGGGGTTTACGTGACATCTCTGTTTTTTCGACCAGTAAAAGATATCATCCCAAGGGTGGTTTGCCGCCCGCAAATGATGGGTCAGTACGCTCAAAGAAAGCCATATGAGCCCTGTTTTTTCAGGTCAGAAAAATGTCATTTCCGGTGCAGATATGTCGTTCATTGACACAGACTTTGACATCCGTCATGTTTGCCCTCAAAATCGAGGGGAATTAATCGGGTTAAAACGCTGGCAAAATGCCTGTTTCCGCCCTTTAAACTGGATGAATTTGATTGATGCCAAAAGCCAAAATATACCTTGCTGACCTCACTCATAACGGCCTTGTCCTATCGTCAAATGTTTTTCCCCTGTCCATTGGGCTCGTCGGTGCGTATTTACTGGATAAAAAGCCCGATGAAGTCTCGCTGGAACTGTTCAAATATCCGGAAGATTTAAGTCAGGCCCTTGAAACTGAGGTGCCCGATATTGTGGGTTTTGCCAATTATTCCTGGAATTATGACCTGGCGCGGCAATATGCCAAAACCATCAAAAAGCTCTGGCCTGAAACTGTGATTGTTTTTGGCGGGCCAAATTATGGCCTGACAGATGAAGAGATTGCCGCTTTCTGGAAGCGCAATCCGGATATCGATTTCCATGTCGCCCGCGAGGGAGAAGAAGCCTTTTGCCTTCTTCTGGATGCCCTTGTCGCGGCTGACTTTGATGTGGCCAAAATTAAGACTCAACGGCAAGAAATTGGGAATATCCATTACGCCATTGGCGATGAGATTATTCAAGGCCCCCTATTGCCCCGATTGAACCTGGAAGATGTTCCCTCTCCCTATCTGATGGGATTAATGGATAAGTTCTTTGATGAAAATCTGGGCCCCATGATCCACACAACACGGGGCTGCCCTTTCTCCTGCGCCTTTTGCACGGAAGGCACAAAATACTATAATCTGGTAAGCCAGCGGGAAGGCCAGTTGGAAGCCGAAATGACCTATATATCCGAACGGGTTCGCGGCCCGCGGGATTTGTACATTTCAGATGCCAATTTTGGTATGTTCAAACAGGATTATGAAAAAGCACGCATTATCGCGCAGTGCCAGGAAAAATATAACTATCCGAAATATGTCCATGTTTCGACCGGCAAAAACCAGAAAGAACGCGTGGTCGACATTGTTAAAAGCCTGAACGGGGCCGTCAGTATGGCCGCGTCCTTGCAGTCCACCGATGCGACGGTACTTGCAAATGTCGCGCGGTCCAACATATCCGTCGATAAATTATCAGAAGCGGGCAAAATGGCGAATACCAACGCCACGGGCACCTATTCCGAGCTTATTCTTGGCCTGCCCGGCGATTCAATCGCGGCCCATAAACAATCTTTGCGCGACACGGTCGAAATGGATTTCGATAACATCCGGATGTATCAACTTATCATGTTGCCGCAAACCGTCCTCAACACCCCTGACAACCGGGTTAAGTATGACATGCGGACCAAACACCGGATCATGCCGCGCTCCTTCGGGCGTTACGCACTCGCCGGCGAAGAAATTGTCTCAGTGGAATCTGAAGAAATTCTGGTCTCCAATTCCACATTACCGTTCGACGATTATGTGACCTGCCGTGAAATGGATCTAACCATCGAGATCCTGCATAACGGGAAGGTTTTTGCGGAGGTTCAGGGGCTTTGCAAAGCCTATGGGCTTTCCTGGTTCGACTTCATCATGCGTTTCTTTGACCGCCGGCGGGAATTCTCTGACGATATCACGAAGATGTATGATGACTTCAGGGTCGGCACATCAGATCGTCTCTGGGACAGCGCAGAAGAGCTGGGAGATAATGTGCGGCGGGATATTGACCGTATGCTGGTTGATGAACGAGGCACGAACGAAATGTCGACCGGTAAAGCAACGGCGTTCTTTGTTCTGTTTGATCAAATGAACACGGTCATTTTTTCGGTCCTCGAAGACTGGCTTGCTGATCTTGGCAAACTGGATGACCTCGCAAGCGCTTATTTGAAAGAACTTCAGCGGTTTAGCCGGATCAGAAAACAGGCCCTGCTTTCCGAAAAAGCAGACTATAATGAAAGCTTCTCCTTTGACATGGAGAAAGCAGAGAAGAACTCTTTTCAGATCCTGCCGGAACAGCTTTCCATCAACAGTGCGCAGATTTATTCGCTGACGCACAACTCGGTTCAGCGCGAGCTTATTGAAAATTATGCAGATGAATTTGGCGATAGTTTCGATGGGTTAGGAAAATTGCTGATGCGTTATCCTCATATTCACCGATTGTTTAGAAAGCCTGTTGCAGCAGCGTAAGGACCAACATGGCTGATCAGAATCTGTCTTCATTAAACTGTGTCGTGACAGGCGGTTCTACCGGGATCGGCTTTGCAACAGCAGACCATCTGTTGGCTGAAGGGCATTCTGTTTTTATCTGTGCACGCACGGCCGCCAACCTTGAAAACGCATTGCAAACGCTACAGGATAAGCATGCGACGGCCGCTTTGAAGGGGGCCGTTTTGCATGGGGCCGTCTGCGATATTCGCCGCTATGAAGATGTCACGAAAATGATGGCGCAGGCCGCATCGGCCATGGGACAGATTGATGTTCTGATCAATAATGCCGGCGTTGGGAAAATTGCGTCCATCATCGATCTGTCGATCGAGGATTGGCAGGCCATGATTGATACCAATCTGACGGGCGTGTTCAATTGCAGCAAGGCGGCCCTGCCAGAACTCATGAAATCAAACAATGCCCATATCATCAATCTGGGCAGCCGTTCAGGACGGTATGCGTTTGCTGGCGGCACCGCCTATAGTGCAACAAAATCAGGGATACAGGGCTTTACAGAAGCGTTGTTTCTGGACTTGGGTCAACATGGCATCAGCGTCAGCCTTGTGGCGCCCGGGACAGTGGCGACCGAATTTGCCGATGTCCAAAAACAGGACTGGCAAATCCAGCCTGAAGACATCGCACTGGTTATCGGGAATATCCTGAATACCCCGAAACGGGCCAATATAAACTGGGTCGAGATCCGCCCGGGCCTTCCGCGATAATGGATCAACAATAGGAAGCTAATCATGCGTCATACAGGCCAAATTGCATTGGTGACCGGGGGTGCCCAGGGAATTGGACAGGGCATCGTTGAAATCCTGCATCAAAACGGCGCCAGCGTTGCCATTGTTGATATCCAAAAAGACAAAGCCGAGCAGGTGGCTCAAAAACTCTCGACGAAAGACGCACCGGTCATTGCGATCGAGGCTGATATCATGGCACCGGAAGGATGTAAAAAAGCCATCCAGCAGGTTGAAGCCTCTTTGGGTGGCCTTGATATTCTCGTCAACAACGCTGCCGTGGCCCGCAAAAAAGAATATATTGGAAAACTGGCAGGAACAGACTGGAATGATCACAGCAAACTGGTTCTGGAAGCGGCCGTTCATCTTGCGGATTACGCGACACCACTGCTTAAAAAATCCGGGCATGGGGCAATCCTGAATGTATCCTCTGTAACCGCGCTGCGGATCGCCCATCAACAAACCAGTTGGGCCTATCATGTCTCAAAGGCCGGATTGGAACAGCTTACACGGTATCTGGCGGTTAAACTTGGACCCGATAACATTCGGGTTAATGCGGTCGCTCCGGGACTGGTCAATCGAAGCGAAGGCGTTAAATTGACAGACTTTCCGGAAAATGTGCGCATTGTCGAGCAAACTGTTCCCCTTCGCCGGGTTGCATCGGCGTCTGATATTGGGAAAACGGTTTCGTTTCTTTGTTCTGACGATGCCTCCTATATCACCGGGCAGGTGCTGACCATTGATGGCGGACTTGGGCTCACAGAAACATTTGGAACCGGCCTTGCGCTGTCACAGGCTCTGGCGTCGTCTGATTAGAATAAAGATTGCGCCCTGTTAAATACTTGCATATTTTGCATGAATGAATTTTGACAGCCTGCAAATCTTTCTGGAAGTCGCCCGAAAATTAAACTTTGCTGCGGTGGCAGCAGATCGGGATGTAAATCCATCTTCAATCTCGCGGACAATCAGCCAGCTTGAAAACGACCTGGATATTCGCCTTCTCCATCGCACAACCCGTAGCATGTCGCTAACCGAAGCAGGCAGTCATTTCCTTAAAAGAGCCACCACCCTTCTGGAAGAACTGGAACAAACGAAAGAAGAACTACGCCCCTCGGACAATGGTCCAAGCGGGACCCTGCGGCTCACTGCCTCTGTCGCTTTCGGTGAGGTTGTTCTCATGCCCTTGATGGCCACGTTCAAAAAACAATATCCGCATATTAAGCTGGATCTCATTTTTACCGATGCCGTCGTCGATCTTATTTCAGAAGGGATCGACTTGGCCATTCGGTTGCAACCGTCGGACCATGCAGATCATATTACAAGCCGACTAATGCAGACCCGTTACCTTTTATGTGCCACGCCCGGTTTTTCAACATCAATCGGCAAACTGGAAACGCCTGATGCGATGAGAACCGTGAACTGCATTACTCATGCCCTTCCGTTCTACAGAAAAGACCTTTTATTTCGCCGTACAGACAATCCCGATAGGGTAAGCCGAGTTCCCATACAGGGCGATATGACCGTTCAATCAGCCCTCAGTGTCAGAACGGCGGTTCTGGAAAGTCTGGGTGCCGGGCTTCTGGCCGACTGGCTTGTCCGGGACGATCTGGAAAAGGGAACCCTGATTGATCTTTTTCCGCATTATTCTGTGACAGCAACCAATTTTTCAACGGCCGTCTGGGCGCTTTATCCTAGTCGGCACTATGTGCCCGCTAAAGTACGGGCAATGCTCGATTTCCTGCGCAGCAAAATCGGTATTGGCACCTGACAGACAGTCAAGGTGTTACCTATTAATGTTTCTTTTGCATTAATCTAATGCAGATCGCCTCCTTTATTCCGCCGCGACCAATTGCTACCTGTTGCTTTCTTCAACCAATGCACAGGAAACAGCCTCATGACACAAATACGCCCGCAGGATTTCACTGGAAAAACAGCTTTGATCTTCGGCGCGAGCCGCGGGATCGGATTAGCCACAGCCTTTAAACTGGCGGAATACGGCGCCGAAGTCATCCTGACAGCGCGCAGCCAAAACGACGGGATGCAGGCAGCAGAGGATATTCGTACAAAAGGCGGAATAGCCCATTTCAAGAGATGTGACGTCAGTGAGTATGAGTCGGTTTGCTCCGCTGTTCAATATTGTCAGCAAGAAACCGGACGTCTCGATATCGTTGTTAATAATGCAGGTGTCATTGAACCCTTAAGTTATTTGGCTGACAGCGATCCCGAGTTGTGGTCTGCCGCTGTGGATATCAACCTGAAAGGCATCTATTTTTCATTACGTTCGGCAATTCCGGTCATGCGGGCGTTAGGAGGCGGTATTATTGTAAATCTAAGTTCGGGGGCGGCAAACAGTGCCTTAACCGGGTGGAGCCATTACTGTTCTACAAAAGCAGCCGCCCAAAAACTGACCGAGATTGCCCATCTGGAAACCGCAGATCAGAATATTCGGATAGTCGGGCTTTCGCCGGGTACAGTCGCCACGGGCATGATGGAAAAAATCCGAGCAGCACAGATCAATGCCGTCAGCCGCCTTGACCCGTCTCATCACATCCCTGCCGAATGGGCGGCGGAGGCTGTCGCATTTTTATGCGGGCCGGGCGGTGCTGAATTCGCAGGACGTGATTTTTCGATCAAAACCCCAGAAGGACGCAACCGTGTGGGCCTGCCAAATAATTGACATCGGTCCTCCATGAGGCGTACCAAAATGTCATCGCCTGCTAGTCGAAAAAGTATTTTTATTTTTGAACCGCAACGCATGGACCGACGACAAACAGGTATTACACTCTGGAAAAGGAACCTGTTATGAAAATATCTACGCTTTCTACTCTATTAACCGCGCTCGTTATTTCCACCGTCGCGTCCAGCGCAATGGCTAACAACCCAAACGGGCCGAAACCAAAATGTCCCCTTGGTCAATTGCCCGTTCTGGAAAATGGCGCTTACCATTGCGAAGATGCGAAGATAAAAAGCAATTCAGCCCCTTCTCGGTCAATGACTGCACCAAAACGGGTAAAAGCAAAAGTCGTATTGCCTGATTTTAAAATCATGGGCGCGAAACGGAAGCCTGGCTCTCAAAATACCTTTCAGGTGAAAATCCGGAATATGGGAGCTGGCCCAGCACCACAAGGCGTTTTGTTTGGTCAGCATTTTCTTGCCAATAACCAGTCTTGGGGGGCAGATGCGATTATTCCTCCCATGGCCGCAGGACAAACAAAACTGGTCATGATTACCATCCCGCCTGAAAATTATACACGGGGTGATCGTCTTCTTTTCACAGCCGATTATTTTAAAAAGATCACGGAAAGCAATGAAACAAACAACACTTACGGCATGAATTATCAATAGCCTGACCACGCAATTCACCAAAAAAGGCCCGAACTGATGAGTACGGGCCTTTTTTATTCTTCAGGAATGCTGAGCGCATCTTATGCTGCTTTGATCACCTGCAAAAATTCAGCAGATTGTTTTTGTAAAGACAGGACCGTCGCATTCAATTGAGAGGCGGCCGCATCCAGTTCATCGGCGGATTTTAATGTACTCGTCGCAGAGTCATAAACTTTACTGATATTAACCGCGACTTCATTTGTCCCTTGGGAGGCTTCCTGAATATTTCGGCTGATTTCAAGGGTTGCCGAGGTTTGCTCTTCAGTAGCAGACGCGATCGACGACGTGATTTCATTCAGTTGCAGGATAGAATCTGCAATTTTCTGGACGGCCAAAACCGTACTTTCTGTACTGCCCTGAATGGATTGAACCTGCTGATCAACTTCACCCGTTGCATTGGTGGTCTGCTGAGCAAGGCTTTTTACCTCGGACGCCACAACGGCAAATCCTTTGCCCGCTTCACCGGCCCTTGCCGCTTCAATCGTGGCGTTCAGGGCCAACAGGTTTGTTTGATCTGCTATGTCTTTGATCAGGCCAACCGTCATGCCAATATTTTCAGACGCCCCCTTCAATTGTTGAATGGTTTCCGAGGTTAAGGTTGCATCTTCTGACGCAGAGGAGGTTCTGGTAGAAGAAGCTGCCACTTGCCGGGCAATTTCCTGCACCGAGGCGGAAAGTTGTTCAGACGCGGCGCTCACAGTCTGCACATTCACTGTTGCTTCTTCTGCCGCGGCGGCCACGGTTGAGGCAAGGTTTTGATTTTCCGTTGCATATTCTTTTAGTTGCAAAGACGTACTTGCGACCTGAGAAACGGTCGCGCTTAAGATCTGAACAACTTCACCTATACTTTGCTCAAACGAGTTACTCAGCTCATTCCGTTGACGAATTTTATCAGCGTTCATTTGCTGCATGGTTTCAATCGTGGAATTCATCTGTCGGGCGCCATCGCCAAAGCGACCCCGCATGCCCGTATCCAGAAATCTGCGATAATAAATCCCTGCTGTCGCCGCAGAAAGGGACGCCGTTGATTCCCGAATAAAAGAATCTGTGAGATCAAGGGTCTGATTAAAACCAGCCAGGGTTGGCGACAGGTCTCCATGGCAATCCCAGTCCGTAATTCTGGCTTCCATATCCCCGCGCTGCACCCGTTCAGTAACCTCCTGCAAGGATGCAAACGCTGCTTTATACGCCTCCAGTTCGGCTTTCAAAAGGTCGTTAGAAGAAGCCTCAGCCGTTTTTTCGTCAGTCTTTTCTTTTCCGCCAAATAATCCAAACATTTAGGCCACCATCTTCCAGACAAATTCATCATAATTTTCTGCCGCTGCCTGAACTTTGGTATTCAGAAATTCATATCCCGCATCCGCTGCCGTTTTCGGGTTCGTATGCTTGTTCTCTTCTGCAAGGACGTCCGCATATAACTTCGAAATTTCCCGAACCATAGCCGTGTCCGGTGCCCGTCTGTTGGAATGATACCCAATGATGGCCCCTTCTGTATTCCAGGATGGCGTGACATGCGCAATAACCCAGTAATATTTCCCAGTAGCAGACATATTTTTCACATAGGCGAAAATTTCTTTTTCCTGATGCAGCGTTTCCCATAGAAGCTTGAACACGCCTCTGGGCATATCCGGGTGGCGGATAATATTGTGCGGCTTACCGATCACATCTGCTGTTTTCATTTCCGCGACCCGGCAGAAAACATCATTTGCATAGGTTATCCGACCTTTCAGGTCCGTCTTGGACACAATGATTTCATCGGGGGAGAATTTGATCTCCGTATCAACAGGAGTGGTGTGCATGGAAGCCTCGGTGATGTACGTGTTACGCAGGTATTTGGGTTCTCGATTAGGCTTTCTAGCGTACAAATAATTAAAAAAAGAATAATTTGAAACCTGCACGAATAGAATTAGTCCTTATTATTTATTAAATTTTATATTTTCAGTTTTTATAAGACCATAGGCGTATATCATGGTAGTATATCAGATGTGTATTTTCTATAGGCTGTGCAAGGGTGCAACAGCTTATAAGTTCGTTATCGTTTTGTGAAGCACTTTTTGGTAGCCTATTCCTTCTTAAAGTGCCTTCTAGGTAGTATGGAGTAGACTGTTGATCGTAGGCCTTGTCAAAGAAGTAACGCTGTTATTAACCCTTGCACTCATCCATAAATATGTCATCAGAGAATTACAGGACCGATCAAATCTGATCCTGCCTGCCCTTGGTCTACTATTCGGCTCAATCAGCATTATTGGTATGATGGTGCCTTTCGAAGTCGCTCCAGGTATTTTTTTTGATGGGCGGACAATCATCCTTGCTCTCAGTGGTTTATTTGGTGGCTATATCGGCGGTACCATTGCCATGGTTATGGCCGGTGGATACCGACTATGGCTTGGCGGCGACGGCGCAATGGTTGGAATCCTTTCCATCATAATCGCGACCGGGTGCGGATGCGCGTTACGGGTATATGTGCACGGAAAAACCGAAAAAGTGACTGTCTGGATGCTTCTCGGGCTGGGTCTTGTTGTCCATCTGGGATTAATCAGCCTCTTTCCGTTGCTGCATGCAGAAAGCTTCGAAAACATCATTGCAGATCTTTCGATCGCTATTCTGATTGTGTATCCCCCTAGCGTTGCCTTTCTGGGCCTTCTGTTTTTGGACAACTATCGACGGCTGGAAGTTGAAAGGGAACTGACCAGCAAGCAGGCGGTAATCGACGCCCATTCCATCTTCAGTGAAACCGATGCAAACGGCATCATTACTGAAATCAACCCGCTTTTTTGCGAGATATCGGGCTATACCAAACAAGAACTGGTAGGTCAGGATCACCGGATCCTGAATTCAAATGTGCACCCGCCTGAATTTTTTAAAGAAATGTGGCGCACCATTTCACGCGGTGACATCTGGAAAGGCGATATATGCAACCGAACCAAAAACGGAAGCATATACTGGGTGAAATCAACAATCGTTCCCGTTCTGGACAATGATGGTAAGATCGCACGCTTTGTGTCCATGCGAACCGACATAACCGAAGACCAGCTTAGCCAGCAACAATTGCGGCATGCCAATCTTCGCGCAAAAGAGGCAAATCAGGCGAAATTAATGTTTCTGGCTTCCATGAGCCACGAACTCAGAACGCCCCTAAACGCCATCATCGGGTTTTCTGACATGATGCGCAAACGGATCTGGGGCCCCATCGATAACAAACATTATGAAAGCTATGTGGACGACATTTACCAAAGCGGTGAAAGTCTTCTGAGTATGGTCAATGATGTTCTCGATATCTCTAGATACGAAGCAACGGGATATCAATTTTCTCTGGAAAGGTATGACGTCGTGGAACACTCTGCGCGAATTGCCAAACGTTTCGAACATGTGAACGATAACAAACAGACTAAAATTACTGTTGAAAAAGGTCCTGGTTTTCCGCACTGCATTTATTCCGACAAAACTATCCTGACGCAAATTCTGAACAACCTGATTTCAAATGCCCTGCGCTTTGTACCAACCGAAAATGGCCGGATCAACATTCACTGGAATGTCACCGACAAGAAAGAAATCATTTTATCCATACAGGATAATGGCCCCGGTATTCCAGAAGAAGTCCTCCAGCGCATTGGAGAGCCGTTCATTCTTCAAAATGCAGACTATACGGCAAAGAACAAAACCTCAGGAACCGGCCTGGGTCTTTATATCTGCAAATCCCTGATAGAAGCCCGCGGCGGTAAACTGGAAATAGAAAGCAGCAAAAATAACGGAACCTGTGCCAGGATCAAAATCCCACTGACCCTGTGCCAGTCTTCGTCACAACAAATTTATGAAAACCTACAGTCTGTTGCTTCTTAAGGTCCGGGATAATCTGGCTCACCCGTCGCTTAAAACCCGCGAAACTGTGCTGGCCTTTTTCCGATGAAGGCCTGCCCCCCTTCTCTGGCATCAAATCCGGTTTTTAAATCCATATTGACCGCGAGCTCTGCACGGAACCGTGCTTCATATTCAACGCCTTGCTGATCGTCCACCAATGACCGGGCCGCGACAAGGGCCCGTGTAGGCCCGGCGGCCAATCGATGGGCAAGCAAACGGGCTTCCTTCATAAGATCTTCCGGTTCAAACTGTGCGGAAATCAATCCCCAGTCTTCCGCCTGATCCGCCGAGATCGGATCATTTGTCATCATGTATTGAAGCGCCCGATACCGCCCGATCACCTTGGGCAACAAATATGTCGATCCTAAATCGGGGCTGAGGCCAATCCGGCTGAAAATCTGGATAAAACGGGCCGTGCGCGCGGCAAGAATAATGTCGCCGGTTAAAGCCAGTGAAAAACCGCCGCCTGCTGCGACCCCGTTAACCGCCATAATAACAGGAACCCGACAGGTGCGAATGGCCTGAAACGCTTTAAAGTAACAGTCCATAATCTGGTCAATAATATCATCCCCTTTGGGACGATCTTTCAAATCCTGCCCTGAACAAAAACCGCGGCCCGATCCTGTGATCACCAGTGCCCGAATGTCTGGCGAATTTTCGATCATCGCCAGAACATCCCGCACCTCATCCATCATCTGGAAGGTCAATGCATTTAAACTGTCTGGTTTGTTTAACGACAAAATCAGAACACTCTCATCCTGTTGCACCGATATCGCCTGATAGTCCGGCATCTGTCCCCTCCTCTTCATAATTGTTAGCCCGCCTGGCCGGTTTATGAGTGCGTGGGCTCTTCACTTCCCTCGCGCTCAAAGCCCACTTCGCGCAAAATTTCTTCCGTATGCTCCCCCAATAAGGGGGGGAGGCGCCGGATCGTCGACGGCGTCCCTGAAAAGCGGATCGGCGGATCCGTCATTCGAATGCGACCTTCTGTGGGATGATCCTTGAATTTCCAGAAATCCGAGGCCTTCAACTGTTCATCCTCCAACAACGCCTCTTTGGTC
This sequence comes from Sneathiella sp., assembly GCF_047631475.1. GTDB lineage: Bacteria > Pseudomonadota > Alphaproteobacteria > Sneathiellales > Sneathiellaceae > Sneathiella. Next base: position 73,160 of record NZ_JBLHZT010000006.1, read on the forward strand.
AACACCGGCTGAACAGGAATATTTGCCTGCCGCAGCAAGGTCACCCATTCATCACTGGATCGGGTCGCGACAATTTCTTCTAAAAATCCATAGATTTCCTCGGAATGCTGGACCCGGGATGCCAGATTGGAAAATCGGGGATCAGCTTGCAAATCTTCTCGTCCGGCGATCTTGAACATGGCGCGCCAGTTATCATCCGTGTAAGGCAAAACCGCCAGATATCCGTCTTTTGTCGCATAAGGTTTGCGCATGGTATTCAGTAGCCGGGCGTATCCCATCTGATCAATCGGTGGATCAAAGACTGCACCGAACAGATGCTCGACCATCACAAAATCCACCAGACTTTCAAACATCGGCACTTCAATCTCTTGTCCGCCCGCGCCTCTTTCCCGCGCAAAAAGGGCCGCCAGAATTGCCGACACCACATTAAAGGCAGTTGTCTTGTCGGCCATGACCGTTGGGACATAGCGGGGTTGATCCGAGGTTATGGTCTGAAGATCTGCAAGCCCGCTAGCGGCCTGGATAATATCGTCATAAGCCGGATCGTTAGCCTTGGGTCCGTCTTTACGAAACCCATAAGTTGCACAGTAAATCAGGTTGGGAAATCGGTCACGAAACTCCGAATAGTCCAACTTCAGTTTTTCCATCACCTTGGGCCTGAAATTATGAACAAGAACATCGGCTGTTTCGACAATCTTGAACAGGGCCTGCCGGTCCTCAGGGGAGGTTAAATCAAGAACAACACTGCGCTTATTTCGATTTGCCGACAGGAACAAGGGGCCCATTGTCGGCGTTTTACGGGGACCCGTATGCCGCGTCGTATCACCAGAAGGGGTTTCAATCTTTATTACATCTGCCCCCATATCACCCAGCATCTGGGTTGCCCAAGGTCCCAGAACAACAGTTGTCAGATCAATTATGCGAATGCCATCCAAGGATCCTGCCATGTCACACCTACCCTATTAAGACTGCGTTTTCGCCAAGATTTTCTGCACCAGATCCAGAACATTCCGGGCCTGTTTCAAATGCGGCATGTCGAGCATTTTACCGTTCAAGCCAACCGTTCCTAAACCCGGATTTTCTTCAAATACCCGGATCACATTTTGGGCATGCTCGATTTCTTCATCCGTCGGAGTAAAGGCATCATTGATAATGGCGGTTTGATCCGGATGGATCGCGGCCTTACCAATAAAACCAGACCGCCGATCGCGCAAACATTCCGCTTCCAGCCCCGCTAAATCCCGGAAATTGACATACACAACGCCCACGGGCTGCGCATCGATCGCTCTGGCGGTGGCGAGACACATGGATTTAGCATACAGGAACACGTCATCGTATTCGCCGGTCACCGGATGCCGATTATCACTGGCGCCCAATGCAGCGGACAGGTCTTCGCCGCCCCAGGTCAAGGCCACAAGCCGATCCGTCACATTTTCCAAATAGGTATGGAAGGTCAACAAAGAGGCCGCGGTTTCGGTCGCAACAGACAAGATTTTTGTGCTGCCAACAGGCAGCCCTTCCCGCACTTCCAAAATTTTCAGGTATGAGGCAAGAAGGTTGAGGTCAGCCGCAGAATTTACTTTCGGCAAAACAATGCCGTCCGGTGCCCCCGGCATCACCGATGCAAGATCTTCCAATGAAAACGCATGATCAAGCGGATTAATCCGAACCCAGAGTTGCTGCTTTCGGTCCGTTTCCTGTTTCAAAAAAGAGGCTGTCAGATCCCGCGCGATTTCCTGACGATCATCGGACACGGAGTCTTCCAGATCCAGAATTAGGGCATCGGCCGGGTTTCCCCGACCTTTTGTCATTTTCTTTTCACTGTCCCCGGGGACAAAAAGCCATGATCGTATCATTCTGCGGGCCTCTTTTTCATCAAACCGGTGCGCACAACATAAGTGATTTCTTCATCACGCTGATTGTAGCCAATATGCTCAAATGTCACGATGCCCTCGTTCGGGCGGGACTTGCTTTCGCGCTTGTCCTTGATCCGGGTAACGACGCGAATGGTGTCTCCGTGAAACACAGGATTTTTAAACCGGATATCGCCCATCCCCAAATTACCAAGGGTCGTTCCCAAGGTTGTATCTGCCACTGTCACACCGATCACAAGGCCCAGCGTGAACAGGCTGTTGACAATGCGCTGTCCATACATGGTTTGTTTGGAATATTCCTCATCCAGATGCAACGGTTGTGGATTATGCGTCATCGCGCAAAACATGATATTGTCCATCTCGGTCACGGTGCGGGTCAACGCATGATGAAATTCCTGACCAACGGAAAATTCTTCATAATATAAACCTGACATTGTAATCCTCTCTGTTTTTGATTTTTGTTCTTATTGTTCGTTTTTGAGCATGTTAGAGCGTGTTTGTAACACCCGCTTTCTCGAAAGTTTTAATACGCTCCAGTGAATATCCTAACTCACTTAAAACCTCCCGACTATGCTCTCCAAGCTGCGGCGCATGGCGGGTGGGGGCGGGCTGAGTTTCAGACCAATGAGCCGGCACCCGCATATCCAGAAGCTGGCCTTCGGTCGGATGCTCGACATTATAAAAGAAATCAACCTCTTTCAAATGCGGGTCCTGCAAAAGACTATCTGGGGTATGAAGCGGCATGGCTGGAATATCCGCCTGATCAAATAAAGCCAGCCAGTCCGCTGTTGTCCGGGTTTTCAATAGATCCGCCAATTCTTTCAGAATGGCCGAAATATTCTCGGTGCGGGTCGACATGTTTTTCAGCCTTGGATCTTTAATCAGATCGTCTTCCCGGCCCAGCGCTTTATAAAAAGAAGCCCAGTGTCGATCCGTATAGACCATCACGCAGACATATCCATCCAGCGTCTGATAGGGCCGCCTGTCAGGCGACATCATTCGCTTGTAACCAACTTCACCGATTGGTGGCTCGAAGGTTTTTCCAGCGAGATGGTCTGACAGGACAAAACTTGTCATCATCTCAAACATGGGTAAATCAATCTGTTGCCCGCGCCCTGTTTTCAATTGATGAAACAGGGCGGCGTTGATCTGGCCTACGGCCCACAAGCCAACGCCCCGATCAACAATCGCCGTTGGGGCGTAAGTCGGTTCGCGACCATCAGCCATATGCTGCAACCAGGGAATGGAAACGGCTCCTTGGATCAAATCATCAAAGGCTGGCTTTTTCTCGTAAGCCCCTCCCTGACCATAGCCAAATAATCCCGCATAGATCAGACGTGGATTAATTTTCTTCACGGTTTCATAGGACAGGTTTAACCGCGCCATGACCTGAGGCCGGCGGTTATAGACCAGGACATCCGCGTCTTTGAGCATTTCTATCAGAATGTCATACCCATCCTGTGTTTTCAGGTCCAGAACCACACTGCGTTTACTGCGATTGCAATTCAGATAAATCGCCCCCATTCCCTGATGCCGATACGGCGTGATACCGCGAACGGGATCCCCCGTTGGTGGTTCGACTTTTATCACGTCCGCGCCCAGATCCCCCAGTATCTGCGTTGCATAAGGAGCCATTAGCATATTGGAAAGGTCAATGACCTTCACACCGTCAAGCGGTTTCATGGCAGTCTCCTTAGATTGGCCGGAAAACAGGTAACGCATGCCCGCTTTCAGTGGTATGGAAGGTCACTTCGACCGCCTGATTAACAGAAAGCTTATCCGCATCACACTCCACGATATTGGTGAGCATGCTGACCCCTTCTTCAAGGGTCACATAGGCGATCACATAGGGTGTTTTCGCACGGCGCATAACCGAATAGCTGTAAATCCTGCCCCGGCCTTTTGCGTTCACCCATTCTGTATCACTGCTTTGACAATGCGGACAAATGGCGCGCGGGAAAAAATGAAACTTTTTGCATTCCCGGCACCGCTTCAAAACAAGACGCCCTTCTTTTGCGGCGGCCCAATAGGCTTCATTTTCCATGTTCATGCTTGGGTCAGAATAAACCCGATCTGAAATCATCATGCGTCATTCCTTCCCATAATCAAGGTTGCACTCCCGGCCCGCTGTGAAATCTGCCCGCCCGTGCCATGGGCCAGCGCCAAAGTACAATCTGGCACCTGAACCTTCGGATGGGCTTCACCCCGCAATTGGCGAACGGCTTCAATCACTTTGGTCATGCCGCCTCGGTTGCCCGGATGGTTGTTACACAATCCGCCGCCATCCGTGTTGAACGGTAATCTGCCAACCCCCGAAATCAACGCCCCATCAGCGACAAACTTGCCGCCCTCTCCCTTTGCACAAAAGCCAAGATCCTCAAGGGTTTCCAGAACCGTGATGGTAAAGCTGTCATAGATGGACACATAATCGATGTCCGCCGGTGTCACGCCTGCTTCTTCAAAGGCACTGGGACCGGACTTGACCGCCCCCGTATAGGTTAAATCGATCTGACCCGCATTCAGATGCTTGATCGCCTCTCCCTGCCCCAGAATTTTGACTGACCGATGACCGAGTGATTTCGCTATTTCTGGCGACACTACAACAAGCGCGCCGCCGCCATCACTGATCACACAACAATCCAGACGGTGCAACGGATCCGCGACCAACGGCGAGTTTACGACATCTTCAACCGTCACCACATCCCGCAACATGGCATTTTCATTATGCTGAGCATGATGGGAAGCAGCGACCTTGATCCACGCAAGTTGTTCACTCGTCGTGCCATATTCATACATATGACGCATGGCGGACATGGCATACAGATTTGTAACTGCGGGACCATACGGCAATTCAAAACCCCGTTCCGGCGCGTCATTCCCGCCGTCTCTGGCTGCCAATGCAGTCAAACCTTCCGCACGCGGACGGCCTGCAAGTGTGATCAGCGCAACGTTACACTTACCCGCGGCAATCGCCCGCATAGCATGCCCCACATGCACCAAATAGGACGAGCCCCCGGTTTCTGTTGTATCCGTATAGGAAAGATCAAGCCCCATATATTCGGCCATGATCATCCCCCCAAGGCCCGGAACGCTGCCATCACAGAAATACCCATCCACATCCTGCATGCTCAATCCGGCATCCTTCAGGGCACCGATGGCAACTTCAGCATGAAGTTGCACAAGGGTCTTATCCACTGCTTTACGCGTGGGGTGCTCATACACCCCCGCGATATAGGCTTTGACATTTCTACTCATGAAATACCTCTCTTCTTTTCATTATTATGAGGGTCTCAAGGTTTAGTAGGATCTTGGGAGATCCAGCGCATTTTCTGCCAAATAGTTCAAAATCATCTGAGGACTGATCGGCGCGAGCCTGTGAATAAGACATTCCCGCAAATACCGTTCCACGTGGAATTCCTTGGCATACCCCATACCACCATGGGTCATGACCGCATTCGTGCAGGATTTAAACGCTGCTTCCGCCGCCAAATATTTAGCCGCGTTCGCCTGTAATCCGCATTCTTCTTTATTGTCGTACATGCGCGCCGCGGTGAAGGCCATCAGGTTCGCCGCTTCCAGTTCTGCCCAGGATTCTGCAAGAGGGTGCTGGATAGACTGGTTCTGACCAATCGGGCGTCCAAACACAACCCGCTCCCGCGCATATTTCGCGCCTTTATTCAGTGCCGCGCGGCCAAGTCCAACCATGGATGCCGCAATCAGAATACGTTCTGCATTCAAACCATGCAGCAGATACCGAAATCCTTTGCCTTCTTCACCGATCAGGTCGGATTTTGGAATTGGCAGATCGTCAATGAACATTTCATTTGAATCCACGCATTTACGGCCCATTTTTTCGATGGGGCGAACATCAACATAATCCCGATTCAGGTCTGTATAAAATAAAGACAGACCATCGATGGGCCGCTTTGTCTCAGATTCCGGTTTTGTCCGGGCAATCAGCAACATTTTGTTGGCCCGAAGGGCCGTCGACGTCCAGATTTTCTCGCCATTGACAATATAGTGGTCGCCCTGCAACGTTGCGCGGGTTTTCAAACGGGTGGTATCCAATCCAGTGTTCGGTTCGGTCACCGCAAAACAGGCGACATCCTCGCGCTTGATGATCGGCGGCAGCCACTTTTTCTTTTGCTCGTCCGTGCCGAAAACAACCACCGGGTTCAAACCAAAAATACCAATAATCAACGCCGCAAAGCCTGCGTTGGCGGCCCCTGATTCCGTGATCGCCTGCGCCAGAACGGCCGCATCCGCAATCCCCAGCCCGCTTCCGCCATATTCTTCCGGCATGGCAATGCCCATGAACCCTTCATCGACAATGGCTCGGCAAAACTCTTCTGGAAACTTTCCGTCCGTATCCCGCGCCAGCCAATAGTCATCATCGAACTTGAGGCACAACCGTAAAACACTTTCCCTGATCTGTTCCTGTTCAGGCGTTAATACAACACTCATTACACGTATCCTTATGATTAAATTCAGTTCTGCGGGTTAAACGCCGATTGTGTAGCCGCCATTAACAGACAGATGCTGGCCGGTGATGTAGCTGGCCGCTGGCGACAACAGAAAACACACCGGACGCGACACTTCTTCAGGATCTGAAAAACGTTTCATTGGCACTTGTGACATCACGCCATCACGAAATTTGTCGGAGCGAATGGTTTCCGTCATTTCGGTTTCAACAACGCCAAAACAGATGGAATTAACCCGAACCTGTTTTGCCGCCCATTCACGGGCTGCGCTCATGGTCAGGCCAAGAACGCCGGATTTCGCCGCGCCATAGTTAATCTGTCCCATTGTTCCGCGCCGTCCGGCATCAGATGAAATATTGACAATCGACGCAGGCGCCGTGTCCCCATCTGCCGCCCGCTCCATCATATGACGGCCAACAGCCTGAAGGCAGTAAAACGCTCCTGACAGGTTCACATCGATGACTTCCTGCCAAGTCTGGACCGGCATTTTGACAGCCATCGCCGCCCGAACAATCCCGGCATTATTTACCAGACCATGAACTGCACCATTTTTGCTGACAGCGTCATTCACCATGGATTGGACGAAGGCTGGATCTGCCACTGATCCAACATGAACGTCTGTTTTATCCTGTCCCAGATCCTCAGATAGCGCTTCCAGTTTATCACGCTGCATGTCCACCATGATGGCTTTACCGCCCAGGCCAACAACCAGCCGTGAAACGGCTTCACCGATCCCTTGCGCGGCTCCTGTCACGATCACATTGTGACCTTCAAGGTTCATCGGATTTTCCATTTTTAACTCCTGTTCTTAGTTATGATTTATTTATTGAGCTATTATCTATTTGTACGAATATCAGACAACTATTCCAATATTCAAACAAAAAATGCGAAATACCGCAACTTTTACAAGCCTGTTCGGATAACAGAAAAAAACCACGGGAAGCGTTGCTTCCGCAGGGGTTCTGGTTCGAATATGCGAAGAAAAAAGGCCCGACGATTTACGCCGGGCCTTTTGTGATTCACCATTTGGAATTTGGCAGGAACAGCGACAATATCGGGAATATCACGATCAAGCCAAAGACCAGCAAATCAACCACCAGAAAATTCACAACGCCCCTGAAAATCGAATGCACCGGTAAAAGCTTTCCAACCACACTGCTAATCACAAAAACATTAAGACCAACAGGCGGGGTAATCAGACCAATCTCAAGCAGTTTGATGACAACAACACCGAACCAGATCAGATCCAGACCCATTCCCTCAACCAATGGAACGACAAAAGGCAAGGTCAAAAGCATAATACCGAGGGGGTCAAGGAACATGCCCATCACCAGATACAGCACCACAATCAGCAACAGAATGCCCCAATCGGCCATCTGGAAATATTCGATCAGGCTCAAAACCTCACGGGTCAGACCGGTTAAGGACACAAAAGCCACGAACATTTTTGCACTGACAGCAATAAAGAAAATGGACGCACTTTGAATAGCCGTATCCTTCATTGCGACAATAAACTTCTGCCAAGTCAGTTTACGGCTTACCACGCCGTAAATAATGGCAAAAACCATGCAGACCGCCGCCGCTTCAGTCGCCGTAAATATCCCGCTATAGATGCCGCCGATGATGGTCAGGAACAGCATTAGCGCAGGCCATGCCTTCGCCGTTGCCCGCAACCTGTCACGCAACGAATATGTTTCGTCAGAAACAGGCCCTTCTTCAGGCTTGAACCAGCACCAGATATAAATGACCAGCATAAAACCCAGCAAAGACAGAAGCCCCGGAATAACACCCGCCAGGAAAAGTTTGCTCACCGATGTTTCTGTAAAAAGGCCGTACATGATAAACAAAACGCTAGGCGGTATCAGCGATCCGAGGGTTCCGCCTACCGCGATGGTTGAGGTGGCCAACGTTTTGCCATACCCAAAGCGCAACATTTCAGGGATACAAATACGGCCCATGGCGGATGCACAAGCCAGACTTGACCCGGTAATTGCAGAGAAACCGCCACATCCGATCACTGACGCCATGGCCAATCCACCGGGAAGGCGGGACAACCAGACGCGAACGGCGTAATAGATCTCAGTTGTGATCTCGGAATGATACGCGATATGCCCTAAGGCAATGAAGAGCGGCACCATACTCAACGGATAGGAATGCAAAAATTCAAACACATTGGACGAAATCAACGCCAGTGTGGGATAAAGTGCGCGGGCAAAGGTGAACTCGTCTCCGCCCTTAAATCCAAAATACAAAAACGTGCAGGAAATGGCCAGTCCCGCCATGGCAAAGCCGATCGGAACCCGAAGGGCGATCAGAACCAAGGCAATGGGAAAACCAATCATCCCGATTAAAGAAGCATCCATCACACACCTTCTTTCGTAACTGGCGTGTCTTCCAGAGGTTGCCCCGTGAACGCACTCCAGAAATCAGTACCAACCAAAACAATCAACCGGAGAATGAACAACGCATATCCCGCCGCAAACACAGCCCGGCCGGGCCATTCGGGTAGCTCTAAGTCGCCAAAGAAATACGCTTCATCTTCAATCGTTCCCATCAGTTCAACCACTCCGCCATACAGAATTGGGCTCAAAGCGGCCAACCCGATAAGGACACTGAAGAAATTCAGCCAGGGTTGAACCCGATCTGGAAAGAAGGAAGTCAGCACTTCCACCATAATGTGGGAGCGTGTTGCGGTTACATAAGCAAGAGGCAACACCACAGCCCCAATCATCAATTCCCGCACAATAATTGTAGAATCCGGAACGGACCAACCAAACAAGGCCCGGGACACAACGGATACAGTAATCAACAAGCCCATTGTTAAAATAGCCATAACGGAGAGTGTTACAAAAACACTCTCCAAACGGCCTAAAAACTTGGGGCCAGGTATGGACTGGGGCTCATTTACCGCTCCCATGGATATCCCCGTGTTTTCCGTTCTTCGTCATATTTACGCAGAAGAGTTTGGTAATCACGGATTAGTTGTTCGCCGTCAATTCCAAGGTCTTTGGATTTGGCTTTCCAATCTTCCAAATAAGAGGCGCTGGCAGCAATCAACTTGTTCCGTTCTGCATCCGGCAGGACGTTAACATTCGACTTGATCCCATCGATGCCGTTCTTCAGATTACTCAATGCCTTGGCGTTCTCACTGGAAATGGTTTTCGTATAATGATCGATCATATCAATCGACAATTTTTCAATGATTTTTTTATGCTCATCGGAAAGGTCTTCCCATGTATTTTTATTCATGGAAACCGACAAAGCCATCAACGCACCCCAATTCAGGACAGTCACTTCTTTCGCAACTTCATACATTTTGAAGGATTCAATTGCATAAGAATATGTCTGCGTGCAGTCGATTAACCCTGTGTCAAGGGCCTGATACGCCTTGTATACGGACACACGGACAGGAGACGCGCCCAAGTCCTTGAACACCTTACCATAAACGCCAATACCGCGGACTTTTTTGCCTTTGATATCTTCCAAGTTTTTTACAACAGTATCCTTACAGACAAGCTGGATCTCCGTGGATGTCATATTAACGATATGCTTCAAGTTCAGTGCATCGAACTCTTTTTTCATATCCTTATTCGTCAACACCAATTCCTGCATGGCCCGGGTCAGGACCCAAGGATCAGAATAGTCGGTTGGATAATCCCCTAATGTATAGGCATGCTGTAATTTTGGATTATACAAGCCGATCAAAAAACCCATATCAGCGGCACCCGCACCAACGCCTTTTGCAGCGGCCTTTGCTTTTAGCAAACTACCGCCCCAATGCATCTCCATCGTCAACTCGCCGTTTGTACGTTTGCTTAACTCATCGGCAAACCAGATGACCGCTTCGGCGCGCGCACCCCGGTTTGAACTGCCATCGGTATAAGTTAGTACCTGTTTTGCGGCCGCTGGCGCTGCCAGTCCGGCAAAAAGGACACCTGCTGCAAGAAGCTTCACTCCCATTTGATAAATTTTCATTTCCTCACCCCTGTTTTTATTGATTTGTTTTGTCGGATATCCGGCCAACAGCTGCAAATTCGCTGCCCCCCGAATGGCTTTCCGCCGTTGACAAACAAATCAACAGGGAAAGTGTTTTACATGCGATATCTCCCCGGCTCAGCCCTCCTCCGTATGTCCAAGTAATCGTGAAATGGCGTTCGCCGATGTAATGGCCGCCTCTTTAAACCGGTCTGTCTCGCGCAAGGCGCGTGAAATCGGTACTTCAATGGTCAGTGCGGCGACTAAATCACCATCTGAATTGAAAATGGGGGCCGCAAACCCACCCGCATCATGAGAGTAGTCCCCAAGAGTAATCGAAATTCCATCTGTCCGGATTTTGGTCAGCAACGCCTCCATATCGTCGGGCTTGGTGATTGTTTTCTCGGTCACGGGGACCAATTTGACGTCTTTGAAGTATTCGTCGCGAAATTCTTTACTTTGATGTGCCAGGAATAATCGGCCGCAAGCATTTGCATACAGGGGACGGCGGGTGCCAACGGTCACTGCAAAGCGCACGGCTTTTGGCGATTCAATGCAATCAATATAGGTTGCATGGCGCATGTCAGAATCCAGAACCGCCAGCAAAACTGTCTCTTCGCAGGCTTCCATGGTTTTCTTCAAATAAGGCTGTGCCACCTGACGGATCGACCGTCCCGCCAGAATTTTTGCAGACAAGGTATAGGCTTCCGGACCCAACGTATAAAGAGCGCCTTCGCGTTCCAGAAACATCTGTTCGGTAAGAGCTTTCAAGGTTGATGACAGCGAGCTTTTCGGGACGTCCAGCCGACCTGAAATATCGGACAGGTTAAGACCCCGTGTTTCTTCCGCCAGTAACCGCAATAGCGCAAAAGCACGAGGTAAGACCATCGGTCCTTCAGATTTGGTTCTTGTGTTCACAAACACATCCTCCGTAAGGTGTTCAGATATACGTAATCTGTTCCTTCTAGCGTTAAATCGCAGTCAACTTCCACAAGATTGAAACAACTGAACACGTTTTTTTACCAACCTTCTGCCACACCGGCCGTCAGTAGCCCTTATACTGAGGCTGTCGTTTTTCGGTGAACGAGGTAATCCCTTCCAGCCAGTCCTGCGTCGCGGCGCACCGACCCCAGTTTTTGGCCTCCAATGATAGCTGCATGGGCAAGCTGTTGGCATGAGAGGCATACATCAGTTCTTTTATGCATCCATACCCAGTGGTCGGCCCGTTTGCCAGCCTCTGCGCAAGGGTTTTTGTTTGTTCCAGTAGGTCCTTAGTCGGCACAACCCAGTTCACCAATCCCAGATCCTTTGCCGCCTCTGCTTTAATGATTTCAGGCATAAGCGATATTTCCATGGCTTTTCGCAAACCCACCAGCCGTGGAAGATAATATGAGCCCGATCCATCCGGGCTGGCGCCGATAGCAGCATATGAAAATTTGAAGAACGCATTGTCCGCCGCAATCGCCAGATCACAGGCCATCATAAAAGACATCCCGGCGCCAACAGCGCCACCTTCCACACTGGCAATCACCGGTTTTGGCATCCGCTGCAGGGCCAGCAACATTGGTTGCAACGCGGCGACACGATGCTCGAAATAAATGGCTCGTTCTTTGGCCGTCATCTCCTTAAAATCAGCAAAGCCTTTAACATCACCGCCTGCCATGAAATGCCCACCGGCCCCCTTCAGAACAACACAGCGAATTTCCGGGTCCTGCTCGATTTCACCAATGGCGTCGAACATTGCCTGACGCATATCCAGTGACATGGCATTACGAACCTTTGGGCGGTTCATCACCAATTCGGCGACACCCTCATGCTTGGTAAAGAGTAAATGATCAGTCATCTTCTTTTCTTCTCGTATCATTGGTCAAGAGGCGCGTTTAAGTGTCAAACGGCCGCGGTCCAGCACCACTTCATCCCGGTCTTCCACCACCACCCGAAACTGAAATTCCTGACCTTCTTTCCAGATGTCGGTGCGCACCGTGTCGCCTGGAAAAACCGGCTTGCTAAACCGACAGGACATGCCGGCGAAATTTTGTGGATCGCCGCCTGCACATTCGTTCAGCAAGACGTAGCCGGCTAATCCCATTGTGCATAAACCATGCAAAATCGGTCGGTCATATCCGGCCTTGGCGGCAATCGGCGGCGAGATATGGATGGGGTTATAATCCCCACTTAAGCGATAAATCAGCGCGGCCCGGGGATCAATCTGGCGAACATGGGAGGCATCCGCAGGCCGGGAGGGAACGGGTTGGAGATCCGGCGGCGTCGTCCCCGCATCGCCGCACCCACCATCTCCCCGGCAGAAAACACCAGAGATCACTCGACAATATTCCTCGTCACTTCTGGCATTTTTTAGAATTTTCTCATAATACAGAATACAGCCTTTTTCCGGGCCTTTATCCTTCACGCCCAGAACCTTGTAACTGGCCTTGATATCGCCATTGGCAGGTAATGGCTTGGACAGGGACAAATATTGTTCTGCATGCAGTATTTTGACCCAGTCAATGTTCAAGTCGGGGTCCTGCAACCAAAAACCGGGATGGGCCAGAACCATGCCCAAGGTGGGCAACGCTTCCATCCCGTCTTCATATAGGTAAGTCAAATCCTGTTCATCGGTTGGATTTTGCCCCAGATTAACGCCCAGTGCGTACAAAGCGCTGTCTTTGGAAGAGAACGAGATTTCATTGCTTTTAATTTGATAATTCAGGACTTTTTCTAAGTTCATTTCCTGTGTCCATTTATCGAAGAGACCTTCCTGAGATCGAAGGTCGAAATGTCAATTTTTATCGAGGAAAAAAGGGTGAGTGTAGCGCTACACTCCACTCACCTAGATCAGCAACGCCCGAATAATCCGTTCGTCGCACCCCCGTATATTTTTTATTATCGGGTTCGCATTACCGAACCTCTTTCTTAAAACCGAATATAGAAGGCTGACATTTTCGAAGTCAATATTTTTTTCTTATTTTAGAATCGATTTCGTATATCCGTAAAAACTGTACCTTTTTCTGGCTTTTTTGGTGATTTCGGGGCCTTGAAATCGAATTTTCGAATAAGTTGATTACTTATAAACAACTAGCTCGGGAAATGACTGGAGCAGCCTGACGATCAAAGAAGGGTGGGTTGATCACGGTCTACTCCGCAAATTTGCCAAAAAAAACCTGACCATCCCCTATAATTCAAAAAACCGCAGGTCTGTTTCCCCTATGCCCATCAGGACGGAAAAAGACAGGTTGTTCAGAAAAACGGAATTTATCAAATGAAGAACACAGCAATCCAAAACCCTTGCCCATGCCAAAATCCTTAATTAGAAATGACCAATAGAACAGGTGGTATTTTCATTGATGCCAAAAACCTGAAAGATACCTCGTGTCCTCTTTCTCCAGAACCTTCCGGGGACCGCGAATGTGCAATCCAGGCCGCCCGGTTATCTGTTCGAGAAAAGCAGGATGTGCGTTAAGGCCCGTTTCTTTTAGTGTCCGTTTAAACGATTTATTCGGTCAATCCCCCACCGTAGCCGGGCAATATTGCATGAGAGTAGCGTTCGGCTGGCCCAAAATGGGACAAGACCCGATCTGACAGACGATCAGACTGCCAAAGGGTAAACGCACGGATATGCGATCCCGGTAAATGAGGGGCGAAGACTATTTTTTTTCAGCGTAGCGCCAATAATCTGATTGCCCGACAATTTGGTAACCTGCATCCGCAAGCAGTCTTTGTTGCCAGTCAGTAACCTGCGTGGGAATACCGGTTGGATCAAGGGGCACCGAGCGATCGACTAAAATACGCATCGGGGCGGCCTTCAGGACTTCCTCAACAATCGCGGAATGTGTTGAAGCCGTTCTCGCGTAGGCAAATGGATCGGCGTTTGAAAATGACGGCGGTATGCTCGACAAACGGGACAGAAGAAGCGGGGTTCCGCTCAACCATTTGATCTGCTCAGACGTGACCGCCTTCCGCAATTCGTCGGCTTTTTGCCCGACAAAACGACATAATGGTTCTGATGCCGCAACGCCATCCAGACAAACGTCTTCTTGTTTATACGTCCAATGATATTTGGATTTTTTTACGAAACGACTTGTTTGCTCCAACATGGAAGGGGCAATCGTCACAAGAATGAGCGTAATTATTCCAAAACGCGCCGCAAAAGACCGGGAGACCAACGCCGGTAGCACCAGCAACAGATAGAGAAGAATAGGAACCCACAAATTCTGAGCGTCAAATCTGTTCACAACATAGGGCAGGAACGCAACAATCAAGCCGATCAGCGTCAGGCTTTGCATATCAAAACTGGTATAGGTTCTTTTCTCGCGGATATGGATAATATATCCGACGAACAAATAAAACACGTGCCCGGCAATGACGAAGAAAGGCAAATACCAGGAAAATTTCTTGCCGCCATATCCCTCGGCGAACAAGCCCATTAAATCCCCAAGACCGGTGATATCTCTGTCACCTGACCCACTGCCAGAAACTAATAACAGATAAACACATCCCAAAAAGAACGCTGCAAAGAGAACACCCGCCGACAGCGTAACCAAAAGGCCGCGTTGCAGGGTGCGGACGAATAAAGCAAAACCAAGACCCAATGTTAAGACCAGTCCGGTTTCCAGATTATAGCTAACGGCAATGGCAGACAGAACCGCCGCCGCCCCCCACCAAAAAAACAAGGGCCGCCCTGCAAGGGCCGGCGCAAAAATCAATCCGATGAGCAGGAAAAGGAACCGGATCGGGGATTGGTTCGGCGCTTCAATCGACGTGCCTGAGGCGGCCATTAACGGTGCCAGAATAACCAGAATGATCAGGAAAGCGATCATCGCCAAAGGCATATTCGATCGTCCAAACCGCTGAACCAGGATCCCGAAAACAAGAGCCGCGAAGACCACGTGAATAATCTGCAAAACCGTAACAGTACCAGCAAAACTGTCAAATTCCGGGTTTGCTGTCGCCCATTCAATCAGACGGTTCAGATAGATACCATATTCCGGCAATGAAGCCTGAAAAACATCTCCGAAGGTCGCCGACAGAATACCGTGGCCAATAACACCGGTCCAGTGATGATCCAGTCCCCACAGGGTCTGATCCGCCACTGCAAAATAAGCGTAAAAGGGCAGCACGAAGAAATATCCGAAGACACCCAACGTCAACAGACTGATGATGGCAATCCCTTTGGCACCATCGATGCCGCGCAATAATCCATAAACAATTGCAAGAGACCCGAGGGCCATCAAAAAACTGCGCTTTTCAAAAATACTGCCCAGAAAATTGAAAAACAGGGGGAGTGCAAAAAACAGCACCAGTCCCGTTGCCACCGTCATTAACAACAAAGGATGGCGGTTTCGAAAGGACTGAAAATAAGGAAAACTGAGTTTTCTCCGGGTCAACCCAAGCCAGAGAGACAGAACAAACAGAGAAACCGTAAAAAGCAGATAAACGGTGCGCTGAAAACCGGTGTTATCAAAGCCGTATAACGAAGAATGCTCTGGCGCATATTGAGGCGGAGCGGCGGAAAACAACGTTCCCAATCCCCCTAACAGGCTACAGGCCACCAATGCAGTAAGAATCAGATAGATGCGCCGTTCGTCAACAAGCTGGGCAAGGCGAAGGGCTGTATAAAAAACAGGCTGGACAATAATCAGATAGAAGTTTGACGTTCTGTAATCCCGAAGGAATGAGGGTGTCATGCGTCCGTTCCTTTTTGCTTTTCTTATCGTCCGAAGTGAATTTTCACACGGTTAAGCGGCTTCTTCTCGGGCCTCCCCGGCTTCAAATTCAATTCAACAACCAGCATCATGAACACTTTGATCACTTCCAGCATATTGCGCAAGGTCACGGTCGCACGGGTTGGCTCATCTGCCTGCAGATACATAGGGACTTCGGCAAACTCGAACCCTTTCGTCAAAAGCTTTACGTTCATTTCGGAAATTATGGAAAACCGGTTTGACATCAAGTCGAGTGCCTTGACCTTTTCCGTTGGCCAGATGCCCGGGCCGTTCAGATACCCGACGGAGGTCCCAAAGAATATGTTGTGCATCATCTGGTAAATCATCGAGATGACCTGACGCCCAATGGGGCGGGCTTCCTTATTCAGGGGAACCGTCAGAATAATCTCGGCCTCATCTTTAAAATGCAGCATTAGGCTGAGCGACTCCGTGCTGATGTCGTTATCCCCCGGCACAACAATAAACTGCGGATTAACCGCCTTGTGAATCCCATCCACAATCGAGCGGCCTAAACCTTTATTTTCAGGATGGTACACAGGACGAATTCTGCTGTCTTCCTGTGCCAGCTGCTCCATGATTTCTTTTGAATTATCTTCGCTGCCATCATCGATCGGAATTATTTCATAGCCCACCAGATCATACGTGGCGGCAACCGAACGAATGGTCTCAACAGTCAGCCGAATGGCCTCGCCTTCGTTAAAAGCTGGTACAATGAAGCTGATCATGAAAGCACCGGTTTTTTGTTCAGTCGCATCATTTAGGCGTTTACAGACGTTGCTTTGTCAGCAAGCCACTGCATAGCATAATGCATGACCACCAACTGCGTATCTTCCGATATCTGCATATCATCGATCGCAAAATGCACGGAATGGGCGGCTCGTTCTTTAGCCGCACCCCCATCATAACCCAGAATAGCAAAGGTTTCGATGCCATGATCATTCGCATAATCGATCGCACGCAGGATATTCGCCGAATTCCCGCTGCCGGATAACACAAGCAACACATCGCCTGGACTGGCATAAACCGACAGCTGTTTTGCAAAAATCTCGTCATACCCTTCGTCATTGGCAAGGCAGGTCAAAATTGACGTGTTGGCGGGTAGCGCATGGGCTCTCATGCCCTTGCCTGTTTTACGGTCTATGCCATAGATCATGTCATTGGCAATATGAACGGCATTCCCGGCGCTGCCCCCATTTCCGCACAAAAAGAACTGCTTTCCATCCTTCCAGGCTCTGAGAAGGCTTTCACACAGGGCCTCGATGGTTGGCTCATCCGCACTGGCCAAAGTTTTGTTCAGGCGTTCGCTATAGTCCAGAAAGGAAAGTTTCATAATGTCTACAGTAACCTTAACCTGTTAGGCGCTTTTGTTCATATTTTCCATCCAACGCAGATTATACCAGCGATCCTCATCCATCAGATCGCGTCGCTGGTAGGCAGCAATTACTTCTGTAATGGCATCATCAACTGATTTTTCCGGTTTAAATCCGGCCGCCAGAATACGGTCTGAATTCACCCGGTAAGAGCGTGGGTCGTTAGACGGTGTTACTTCGATTTCACACGGAATTTTCTCGGCAATCCGTTCTGCAATTTCAATAATTTTCAGATTTTCAAAACCGGCATTATACACGCCCGTCACCTGTGGATTATCGAGCAGGAACATATACAGACGGGCAATATCATCAATGTGGATATTGGGCCGTACCTGTTCGCCGCCAAAAACGGTAATCTTGCCGTTTTTTATGGCCTGCATGGTCAGCATATTTACCGACACATCCAGACGCATGCGCGGGGAAACACCACAAACAGTCGCCGGGCGCACAATCTGGACGCACATCTGATCGGCATAGCTGAGCATCACCCGCTCGGCCACCATTTTGGTTTTGTTATATTCAGAGATCGGAAGCAGCTCCAGATCCTCAGTAACCTGCTCTTCTTCTTTTACACCGTAAACGCTACCAGAAGACGCATAAATAAAGCGTTTGATCCCGGCGCGTGCTGCGTTATCTGCCAACTGCATTGTAGCAAGCGCACTGATTTCCCAAGTGAGTTTCGGATCAAGATCACCGCAAGGGTCATTGGCAACCGATGCCAGATGAATAATCGCGTCAATTCCGTCCAGCAGCGCCACATCAAAGGACCGGACATCGCCTTGAACGACCGTGAGATTTTCATGCGCTGGCAGGAATTGGCCGAACCACTGAATGTCATACGCCAGCACTGTATGGCCCGCTGCCAGCAATTTCGGCACCAGCACAGATCCCTTGTAGCCGCATGCTCCCGTAACGAGTAATCGCATTAGAAACTCTAAACCTTCCTAGCTATGATTGTCCGACGGAAAGACTGTCGAAAAGTCCAGCTTTGTACCCACTTGTCAAAAACCGTAAACTGTGTAACACAGGTTAAAAATATTACAAACAGCAATATGAAACTTCGCTATTACAGGGCCTTTTGACCCCCCTTGTTGCGACGCCCGATGACAGAGGAAAGGCCAGAAGAGTGAGTTCTTCAAAAACCGTTTTTATCGCCGCAATTTCAAGTGATATTGGCCTGAAACTCGCCGATCTTTATTTGCAGGCCGGGTATCAGGTAATCGGTACATATAGGCAATCCACCCAGTTGGACAACCTGAAGAAACAGGACCGGGTAACTTTGTTGCATTGTGACTTGAACCGGGATCAGGATATCGAACAGATTGGTGCCGTGATGCAATCTAAAGGCCTGATTTGGGACGAGTTCATTTCGGCCGTTGGTTTGTTGAGCCCGATCGGGAAATTCACCGACGTCTCCGCGCAGGAATGGACCCAGTCCATAACCGTCAATTCATTGCAACAATTGGCCCTCCTTCACGCGATTACCCCGTACAAACGGGCAGAGGCATCCGGAAAGGTTGCGTTTCTTGTGGGCGGGGCGATAAACCGGGCATTTCCTAATTATTCGGCCTATTCTCTGGGCAAGGTCATGCTGGTTAAATTTTGTGAATTGATCAGCGATGAAAATCCCCAGCTGCATTGCGTCGCCATTGGAACAGGCTGGGTCGCCAGCAAAATTCACCGGCAAACCCTCGACGCCGGGGCACAGGCGGGGAACAATTTCGAGACAACAAAAGACTTTGTCACCTCCGGGGAACAGGGAACGAAAATCGAAGACATTTACGCCCTGATCCAATGGTGTTTCGATCGCCCCCAAACAGCAGGGCGTAACTTCTCGGTGGTTCATGATGACTGGCGTGATGGGGGCGAGGCCCTCAGCAATGCTCTTTGCGATGATCAGGACATGTTCCGATTGCGTCGTCACGGCAATCAGCATAAAACGGTAGAAAGCAGCACAAAAGCGAAAACCAATTCATGAAACTATCGACTTATGTAATAAATTTTTTGGCTGAAAAAGGCGTCAGCCAGGTTTTTGGGATGTCTGGCGGAGCCGCCGTTCATCTTTTGGATTCAGTTTCAAAAAATGACAAAATTGATTTTGTCTGTTCGCAGCATGAACAAAGCGCGGCCATCTCGGCTGATGGCTATGCCCGTACGACAGGCCGGCTGGGTGTTGCAATCACAACAAGTGGTCCGGGGGCGACGAACCTGCTGACCGGAACCTGCTGCTCCTTCTATGACAGTGTTCCCACGCTGATGCTGACAGGCCAGGTCGCATCGCACCGATTGAAGGGACAGCTAGATATTCGCCAACGCGGATTTCAGGAAACCGATGTTGTCTCGATTTTCGGCAGTGTCACGAAATATGCGGTTCAACTGGAGAAGCCGGAAGACATCCGTTTTTGTCTGGAAAAAGCATATTACATGGCTTTTGAAGGGCGCCCGGGCAGTGTTTTGATCGACATCCCGGATGATTTCCAACGCGCTGATATTGATCCGGACAAATTGCACGGCTTCACCCCAGATCTTTCAACCCAAAAGGCGGCCCAAGGGCTTGAAACGCAAATTTCATCAGTCATGAAGGCGTTCTTTGCCGCGAAACGGCCCGTAGTTGTTCTGGGCGGTGGTCTGAAAACCCCGGACTGCGGTTTTGATTTACCGTCTTTGGTCACCGCATTGGGCGCACCCGTTGTCACCAGTTGGGCTGCCGTTGACCTGCTGCCGCATGATCATCCCCTAAAAATGGGGAGTTTTGGTGTGTATGCGCCGCGGCTTGGAAACTATGTTGTTCAAAATGCCGACTTTTTGCTCTGCCTTGGAACGCGCCTTTCGCAAAATCTGACCGGCGGTATTTTACCGTCCTTTGCCCGAGAAGCCGAGATCGCCATGATCGATATCAGTGCGGGTGAAATGGAAAAATTTGATGGCTTTGGGATTAATATAGCGCACCGGGTTCAAGCCCGCTTGTCAGATGCTGTTCCGCATATACAGGCCTTTGCCGGCACGGCAGGCCCTTGCAAGACACCAGACTGGCACGCGGTCTTGGAGAAATGGCAATCCCGGTTTGGTCCGGAAATTTATGACCCAGACGACAAAGACGGCTGCCTGAACGCTTATTCCTTTATTGAAAAGCTGTCTGGTTATGTACCGGCTGAAGAAACTATTTTTGCCGATACGGGCGGAAATCTGACCTGGACCTGCAATGCTTTTCAGTTCAAACCCGGCCAGCGCCTGCATTCCGCGTGGAATAATACCCCGATGGGATATTCGTTGCCGGCAGCGATTGGCGCCGCAGCCGCAGAGCCGGACAAACCGGTCACTTGCCTGATCGGTGATGGCGGATTGATGATCTGTCTTGCTGAGCTTGCAACCGTTGTGAAACACAAGATGAAAATCAGAACCTTTCTGTTTAACAATCATGGGCACGGTATCCAGAAACAGACCCTGGAAACCTGGCTTGGCTCCAACTATGTCGGCGTTCATGAGCCGTCGGGCCTTGCCTTTACAGATTTTGCCGCCGTTGCAAACAGCATGGGACTGAAAACTATCACCTTGAACAATAAAGATCGGCTGGAAGCGGATCTTGAAGAAATTTTCGCCTATGAGGGACCCGTTTTTGTGAATGTGGAAATCAATCCAGACCAAAGACTTTTCCCCGTCCTCAAATTTGGCGCGGCGCTGGAAGATCAATTACCCGCATTGGATCAATCCGACATCGAAGAACACATGGTCATCAAGCCTTTTTCAATGTAGATAACAGGCCTATGGTCAACACAGACGTCCAGAAAACAGGTAAAACCTATGAATATCGCTGAAAACAGTCTTTTTGAAGCTCTCCAAAGCACCCCCTCCTTACATGCACGGGACACGGCTTTATATCAATTGCTGGACAGCTGCTGTCTGGAGTTCATCAAAAATTCCGATTTCCAATCAGAAGAGCCCACACCTGTTCCCTTTGGGCCTTTTGGAAATCTGATGATGCCGTTCCAGAAAATGGGCGCCATTACCTCGCTGGATCTGTTTGGGTTGGATGAGTTAATCCTATTCAGCTTTTACCTTGCCAATAAGGGCCGCATTAAAAAAGCTGTCGATATTGGGGCCAATCTGGGACTGCATTCCATTTTGATGGCAAAATTGGGCATTTCAGTCACCAGTTATGAGCCCGATGATATCCACTTCACCTGGTTCAATGACCGGCTTGCGCTTAACGAGGTTCTGGACAAAGTAACGCCAGTAAAAGCAGCGGTTTCGTCTGAAAACGGTACGGCTGAATTTGTTCGGGTCGAAGGCAATACAACAGGCAGTCACCTCGCCGGTGCCAAAAGCAACCCGTACGGTAACCTTACAAAATACATGGTCGACATCAAGGCCGCTGCCGACGTGTTCAAAGACGTGGATTTCGCCAAAATCGACGCAGAAGGCCACGAAACTGTTATTTTGCAGGCCATTCCCGCTGCTTATTGGGATATGTTGGAAACCGTTGTGGAAGTGGGAACAGCGGAAAATGCAGAACAGATTTACAGCTATTTCACTGATCTGGGCGTTAATTTATTCTCTCAGAAAACGGGTTGGCAAAAAGCCGCCAGCCTCGATGATATTCCCGTTTCCTACAAAGAGGGCAGCCTGTTTATTTCAAAACAGCCCGCGATGGTTTGGGGATAAACGGAAAAAGGGCAGACCTTAATCGAACTGACTGCCTTTTCCCAGCAGGCCCTGTTTCAGGGCAGAGAAAAACTGCGCTGCCGTTTTCAGTTTGCCTGAGCGCAAATGCCAATGATCCTGATCCTGTTCAACAGCGCCGCCTTGGACAAGCCGCTGCATTCGTAAACGGATCAGGGTTTCATCGTTATAAATTGCCCGCAGTTCATCGGCGGCCATCTGCCCGCCGTTCTTGCGGATTTCCAGCAACATCCGGATCCGCAGGGACGATTCCACGGCTTGAACAACATTAAGATAGATAAACCACCACATCAGACCCAGGCCAAGGCCCAAAAGCACTTCAAAAACATCGGTTGTTTTTAAGACAAAAACAAAGACCAGCGGCACCCCGATCAACGTCAGCAGAAAACTGGTTGCATACCCCCGAAGGCGCCGCCCCGTGATGCGGCTTATCATAAGGTCGGCAAGGACGCTGACAAAAAGCGTGGCGAAAAGGGCGATGAAAAAGTCAGTCATTTCAGCCCGTTTCCCGTTCAAGTTTTAGAAATCTTTGATAGACGCTGATCACGGCCACAATAAATTTGGACCGGGGGGTTAAGGCCAATTGCTCATTTTTTAACATAACATCGCCTGTCGCCTGCAAAGCATCAACGCGGGAGCGAAAAAACGGATGAGCAACAATAAAAGCATCAAAGTCTGCTTTGCTTAATCCTGTTGGACCGGCTTTCATCAACGCTTTTACGATCGCCAGTGTCGGCGAGTCATTCACTACCCCGATCAGGATCAGCGCATACACCGCAAAAAAGCTTTCCGTGAACAGGGCCATAACAAGAACCCCGGCGGCAGACAAAGTCATCCCTCCTAGAAAACCGATACCAAGCACCAGACAAAGGCATCCATTCAGACAAATAAAGGCTGACAGATATAACCGCCTGCCCTTTGTCAGGCGCGCAGCGCCCCAATGCAGGATCAAACCGGATGCCAGAGACGCGCATAAAAGATAAAAGGCCGTTTCAAACACATTATCCCTCGTTCTTTTGCAGGTGTTCTTTTTCTTCGCGAACCGCCTGAACAGCCTCGCGATGAAGCAGAAAAGGGATAACCCCGAAAACCGAGGTGAATAATGTTAAAGTCCGCATCAATAAGAAGATCGAACTATAGGCCATGGTGGTGGGTTCTTTTTCTAACAAACGAGCGACTTGGCCAAAAGCCGCTTCACCAATCCCCAGCCCCCCCGGAGACAGGGGAATTGCGTTGGCAAACAACCCGGCAACGCTGGAAACAACATAACCGACCGGCGATAATCCGCTGACCCCCATGGCATTGCCCAGCAGATAAAGCGCCTCAAGGATCAGCACATACTGAAAAACCGACAGGGCAATGCCCTTAATCAGGTCCCCTCTGCTTTTCCCGTATGTTTCGAAACAATCAACAATAGTATCGAAAATTCCCATCAGAATACGCGCAACGGGCCTTGGAAAAAGGGTAATAATGGCGCGGAAAAAAGATTGAAAGCGCACCGCAATAACTGGGGCGAAAAACCCCACAACAAGACCGGAAACAACGATCACGCCGATCCAGAATTGAAACTGGTTTGGAATAAACGCCAAAACAGTGACCGCGATAAACAGCAATCCCGCAAGCCCGGTCAACCGGTCCACAAGGCTGCTCATCATGATCTCGCCAATTTTGTCCTTATGCTGGCGATAGGCCAAGCCACCCCGAACAAAATCACCTCCGTAGGCACCCGGCAGGAACACGTTAAAAAACTGGCCGATAAATGTATAATTCAAGGACTGGATAAAAGTGATGCGAACGTGCAAAGATCCCATCAGCACTTTCCAGCGCAACGCCCCGATAAAAACTGTAGACAGCAAGCAGGCAAAAGCAACCCCCACCAGAACCGGAGAGGTGGCGGCGTTCTGCAACAAATCAAAGTCAATAAAATCGTAATAGAACAAGGCTGAGATGCAGCCCACCCCGATTAATATTTTTATCAGCAAAAAGATCAAAATTGTGTCCTAGCCAAGCCTTTAGAAAGGGCCTGTAAACCAGTTGCCGGGCACATCATGAAATGGCCCTTTTTTACTGAGGATAGGTTCGACAGAAACCTCTTTACCGACCATTTTACCGACTTGCGCAGCAATATGTTCGGCCCGAATATGATAGTCTTTGGTAAGGGCCGGACTGGTTGATTCCGGGTAATCAGGCGCCGTCAAACGAGCCGGTGCCGCCTTTAATTCGGACCAGCAGCGTTCCGTTACACGCGCCATGATTTCACCAGCGATACCATTTGATTGAAAGCCTGTATCCAGCACCAGTAATTTACCGGTCTTCTTGACGGACATTTCAATTTTTTCCCAGTCAATGGGGGATACGGTGCGCAAATCAATCAAATCACAGTCAATTCCCTGATCCTTCAGCACATCAACAGCATGCAAGGCCTCGATGGTCATGTAGGACACGGATACTACGGTGACCGCATCCCCTTTACGAAGCTGATTGGCTTTGCCCAGTGGAATGGGTTCAACCGTATCCGGTGCATCTGTTTGGGCGTTATGCAGCCAGCGATGTTCCAAAAAGATAACGGGATTAGGGTCTTGAATGCTGGATAACAGCAATCCTTTTGCGTCAGATGCCAGGGCTGGCATCACCACCTTTAAGCCCGGAATATGGGCAAACCAGGATTGCAGATTTTGCGAGTGAGTGGGCCCTTGTCCCCAGCCCCGACCCAAAATCATGCGGATCGTAATGGGAACAGACCGCTGACCGCCAAACATAAAATGCCATTTGGCCGCATTATTCACTAACTGGTCCATGCTCAGAAGCGCAAAATCAAGCCGTTGATGGGTCAAAACCGGTTTGAAACCACCAAGTGCCGCGCCAATGGCAATACCGGTCATGGCATTTTCGGCGGTCGGCATATCGAAAACACGCTTTTCGCCATATTTTTCCTGCAGACCAAGAGTGGTCCCAAAAACGCCTTTTGGATCAGGAACACCCAGACCAAAAACCAGAACACTGGGGTCTGTTTCCAATGCGTGATCTAATCCCGCATTTATTTCGCTGGCAAATGTTCTCATTTCAGAAATACACTTTCTTCCATTGTCGGGGCCAGAATATGCTGCGACGCTTCTTGCAACGGCGGAAACTCTGATGCTTTGGCAAACTCAAATGCCGCGTCAACTTCCCGGTCAATCTCTGCCTGCATATTGTCAATTTCGCCCTGGGTCAAAAGGGTGCTATTGATCGCTTCTTTTTCGAACGTATGAATGGCATCCCGGAATTCCCATTCTTTCAACATTGCTTCAGGCCGATAACCCAAATCGTCATCGTAATTTGGACCGCAATGTTCCCGCCAGCGGAAGGTTTCAAATTCCAGAAAGGCAGGGCCATTGCCCGCCCTGACATGGGCAATGGCTTTCGCCGTTTTTTCATGAACCTCAATCACATTATGGCCATCACCGTTATCCGTATAGACCCCAAATCCCGCGACTTTTTCGTGGATTTCTACGGTATCGTTCTGACGAACGGATAAGGGGGAATAAACAGAATAGAAATTGTTTTCACAGATAAACAGAACCGGAAGTTTCTTTAAAGCCGCAAAGCTCAGGGATTCAAAGAACACGCCCGTTTCGACAACCGCATCCCCCAGAAAAACACAAGCGATATCATCGCCGTCCTTCATCATCTGGCTATATCCCAGTCCGACACCAACCGGGACCGTTCCGCCGACAATGGCTGTTGATCCCATAAACCCAACCGTCTCGTCGATCAGGTGCATTGAGCCGCCTTTACCGCGGGCACAGCCGGTCACGCGTCCGTAAATTTCCGCAATCATTGCATTTAGGTTGCCGCCCTTGGCCAGATAATGCGCATGCGCCCGGTGACCGCTGACAGCCAGATCCGTATGCCGTAGCAACGTCCCGATTGCCGCTGACACCCCTTCCTGTCCAGAAGAAAGATGGGTCGGGCACCTCATTTCCTGCTCTGAATAACGGGCCGCAATCGTTTCTTCAACACTGCGGATACGCCGCATTCCTCGCGACAAATCCTGTGCCAGTTTGGCGCCTATGGAATAAACCAAAAGTAATCCCCTGTATAACCGATCTCTTTAAAGAAGGCCTTCCATTCATCCACATGCAGGATTGTCTTCGCTGTCAAATTCCATGCCTGCATGCGCTCATATTCTTCCTCTGTGCGGTATGCATCAACCGTGATGAAGGACTGACCCTTCGACACCCGCTCGATTTCCTGTAACGCCTGCCCACATTCCGATTTTTCAAGATTGTGAACCGTATTAATCGAAATCACCACATCGAAACTGTTATCGCCAAAGGGAAGGTCACGCGCATCGGCAACTGAAACCTGATCCCGGACTGTTTCCATGCTGTTTTCAATTGCATACTCTGACACATCAACACCCGCAACCGTGATCCCGGGGATAAGCTCTTTCAGATCGTGCAGCATGAAGCCCTTTGCGCAACCGACATCCAGAAGACTTGAGTCATTTGTCAGTCCGAAATGAGACTGAAAGGTCGGAATGACCGGTTGCCAGAATCTTGGAAAATAGGAAAAACCGCCATATCCATGGCGGCGATCTCCATCAAAGAAGTCTTTGCCAAATTGACGCGCAATGGCGCGGTCGGCTTCTGTTTTCTCATTTCCGCGTTGCGTTAAATCCCGTTTTGTTTTCGGGTAATTCGCAAGCAAGTCGATTTCTTGTCCCATGTCACTCTCAATCGGCATCAATATAAGTATAAATTACGGTTTATGGATATAGGATTGTGGTTGCCCTTTCAGGGTATCCAGATTGGTTTTCACCCAATCAATTGTCTCGTCAATTCCCTGATCAAGCGAAATTTTGTCTGACCATCCAAGGGTCTCGCGCAGTTTGTTATCGTTCAAACTGTAGGTTTGATCTTTTCCCTGACGCTCGCCGACAACCTCAACCAGATCGGAGGCCTCGATCCCCAGCCGTTCACTGATTTTCTCCACCAGATTGCGAATACTGATCAGCTCTGGTGTGGAAATATGATAACACTCCCCGATTTTGCCTTCGAGCGCGATCTTAACGGTCGCAGCGGACACATCTTCAATGTGAATGAAAGAGCGTTCGGAATGTCCCCCGCCGTGCAACTGTAATTTCTGTCCGGTCAAACCATACAGAATTGTTCGCGGAATAATCCGGTAAAGTTGCTGACCGGGACCAAACACATTGGCCGCACGGGTGAAGACCACAGGAAAGTTATACGCCTTAAAATAGCTCATCAGGCTCATGTCGCCAGCGGCGCGGGAAACCGCATAGGGTGTGCTGGGATTAAAGGGGTGCTGCTCATCCACAAACCCGGATGTATTGCCATATACTTCCGGTGTCGAAATATGGACATAACGTTCCAAAAAGGGAAGTTTTCGCAATTCTTCATGCAATAAAACAGTCGACAGGGCATTGGTACGGAACCAGTCACCCGGATTGTCCCAACTCTCGCCTACCATACTTTGGGACGCAAAATTCACGACAAACGGAATTTCTTCCTGTTTGATCAGATCAATAATCTCGGGCAGATTTTCATTCAGGTCCAATTGATGAAACGAAAATTTATCCTGATTTTCTTCCCATCGATAGGGCAGAAAAGCCGAATGCGGTTCGGCCGATCGGCTTCCCCCATAAACCTGAAATCCGGCGCGCAGCAGGTGGGCGCAAAAGCTGGCCCCAGAAAAGGAATTACTTCCAAGAACAAAAAACTTTTTAGACATTCATCTTCCGACCAGAACGATCTGGTACGCCCCCTTTTTTGCGGATATGCCCACCAATACAATGTTGGCGCTCAAGCGTCCATCTCAAATCATTTTTAACCCAGCATCAAACGACCGACAACCTCTTGGGAAAGGTCAGTCAGGGCAAGCGTCTCGCGAAATTTCTCCGCCATCAGGCGGCGCTCGGGCGTCGGTGCCCAGTAACTGTCAACCTGCGCCAGAAGTGGCCCGGCCATAGCCACGCTTTCAATCTCCAACTGGGCATTTCCAATGGCGGCTACCGTCCCAATATCCCGATGGTAAACCCCGTTATGATAGCTATTCATTCGGCCGACAAATTCCGGCAAGATCTGTGTGCTGAAATCCGTAATCTGAGGATCAGCATCCAACACCTTTCTTATCACCGAGAAATCCATCACATAGACGGCACCGTTTGCCAGGTTCCCAATATACGCTTGCGGCTTCTCCGTAAAAGCGACAACTGTTCCTGCCTCGTCCAACGACACAATTCCGCAACTTTGAGGCTGGTCTGTCTCAAACGTCATCATGGTCATTGCGCAATCTGGCGTGCGCTGTTCAAAGGCGCGGATAAAGGCGGTCACATCAAACAGGGTCAGGTTATCGGCGTGGGCTAGTAACAGTGTATCCGAAAATTCGTTCCTGAAGCGGTTTAATGTGCCAGCTGTCCCCAAAAGTTCGGGCTCATCAAGAAACGTCACCTGTTGCCGATAGGGGCTGTTTTCCACATAAGCGCGCACCAAGGGCGACAGATAATGCAAATTAATAAAAACCCGATCAACGCCCCCCTGCTTCAACATTTCCAGCCAAATCCCCAACAACGGCCGTCCCTGCACAGGCATCAAACATTTTGGCAAGACATCCGTCAGGGGTCTCAAACGGGTGCCAAGGCCGGCGGCAAGCAATAATGCGTCCATCGAATTCCTACCAGATACCAAGTTCGTGCCGGATCGTATCAACACTTAAGGGTCGATTTCCAACTGTGGCCACCTGACAACCGGATGCAACGGACCCGATATAGGCGGCTTCCCAGATGCTGGCACCCGCGGCGAGCGCCATGGACGCTGTCACGAGCATCGCATCCCCAGCCCCGGCAGGGTCTTTCGGCGCATCGCAAAAAGCCGGCAACCGATCTGTCATCCATTCGCTTTTGTCTGGATGCAACGTTTGTATCAGGGTGCCTTCAGCGCCCATGGTCAGCAAAATATGCGATGGATTACATTTGTTAGCGAGCTTCTCAGCGGCACCAACCAAGCCGACATCGTGGTCCTGAATAGCCAACCGGGCTTCAATTTCAGTGGGTTTCAACAACAACATATCGTGAAAGCGGGAAATATCCCCGATTTGCGAGGACGACTGGCTATCCGCCACCATCAGAAGATTTTTTTCTTTTCCAAGCGCAATCATTCTGTCGACCAGCGACTGGGGCAGCACACCGTAATTGAAATCTGAAAAAACCAGCAGATCCAGGGAATTCACGCGCTCCTGAAAAGTTTCAAAAATCTCGTCCTGCAAAGTCTGATCTATCGCATGCTGTTTGAGTTTGGACACCCGCAGCAGGGTCTTCCCGGACGAGCGATACCGTTGTTTGAGCGTTGTCGGACGGCTGCCATCCCGACCGATAAAGGCCTGAACACCATATTCCTTGAACTTCTCAAGACTGTCTTTCGCTTCCCGGTCATCCCCGCAAACGGTGATATAGGTCGTATTGGCCCCTAAGCCATGGGCATGACTGGCGACAATACCGGCGCCCCCGATAAATTTCTGTTCCAGAACCGGCGTGACCACAACAGTCGGATCTTCCCGTGACAGTCCAAGAACATCGCAGGTGATATATTCATCAACAATCAGGTCCCCGACAACAAGCACATTAAGGTCACAGAATTTATTCAAAATGGCCGAGAAATTTTCTGTGCTGATCTGATGACGTTGTAAAAAATTGGGCGAGGCTTTCAAATTGTGGAGCGATTTCTTCGGGTCACTCTCTGCCTGGATCAAATCAATCGAGGAGAAAATCGCATCACCGGAACTAAACAGCAGTTTCCCGCCATATTGAGACAATATATCAGATTCCGGATTGGGAACGTTCTGGTGCTCTTTTCCCTTGATGACCAGATCCGGACGCAGCGCATCAATGGTCGCCGTCAGATCCTCTTCCAGAAGAAACGCATAGTCGACGAAACTGATCGCAACAATATTTTCAAGTCTTAACTGGGCCGGGACAAGGACACCGGGGTGGCGATCATCGTTCACCACAACAACCAGATAGTCACAGCAATCCGCTGCAAATTTAAGCAGTCTCAAGTGACCGGGATGGACCACATTGAAATTACCGCTGACCATGCCGATCTTGAAATCAGGGCCATTTTCGCTCCGCAGCGCTTTAATATGGGCTGTATGCTCCTTAGGTGTCATTGTCTTATCTTTCAGCCAGCGCAGGATTTATCTCGATCAAGGGCCGCATAACCCGGCCTGAAGCCAGATCATCGAGGGCGTCATTTATCGCATCAAGCGAATAGCGTTTGGTGATCATACTTTCCAGCGGCAGATCGTTCTTTTTAAACAGTTCAAAGAAACGCGGCAGATCCTGATCAGGCCGGGTTTTTCCGCCCCAGCTGCCTTTCAGGTTTTTACCATTGATCAATTCGAAAGGGTCAATGGAAATCTTCTGACCGGCTTCGGGATGAGACGCAAAAACACATTGCCCGCCATTGCGCCGGGTAACCTGAAAAGCGATTTCAATGGTTGAAATGCGGCCCGCCGCATCAATACAGAGATCAGCCCCCAGACCGTCTGTCAGCTGTACTATATCATCAATCAGCGTGTCAGACGCCCCGTCCAATGCATGGGTTGCCCCAAGGTCCAGCGCCGTTGCTCGTTTCTCTGGATTGATATCCACCGCAATCAGGGTTTTCGGCTTCTGACAGTTTGCATACATCAACGAAATGGCCCCAATACCACCAATGCCAAAAACAACGACAGAATGATGGGACTGAATATCAAATTCATTTTGCGCCATACCCGCCCCTGTCGGAACAGCGCACCCGAACAGCACACCAAGATCCATTGGCAATCCGTCGGGTAACTTTGTCAGCCGATTTTCTGAAACAACAGACCGTTCGCTAAACGTTGTAATCCCGCCAGAATTCAAGGTCGTGCCATGCCAGTCGTACAAGGCACCGGCGACATCCTGCCCGTCCCCCTTAATCCAGCCCAGAATAACCGCGTCGCCCGGGGCAACTTTCGTGACGCCGGATCCAATCGCCCGCACAATACCAGTTGCTTCATGGCCTAATAAATGGGGCAGATACCGATCTTCACCGCGTTTTCCCTGAACTTCCATTAATTGACTATGGCAAACACCACTAAAGGCGATCTCAACCTCGACCTGACCCGCGGCCAACGGTGGCAAGGTTACATCCTCCAGAATTCGAAGTGGTTTTTGTGTCTCGAAAAGA
Source organism: Sneathiella sp. (assembly GCF_047631475.1). Lineage (GTDB taxonomy): Bacteria > Pseudomonadota > Alphaproteobacteria > Sneathiellales > Sneathiellaceae > Sneathiella. Next base: position 104,475 of record NZ_JBLHZT010000006.1, read on the forward strand.
ACAGCGGCTTTCATTCGGTGTATCACTTATCCCTGTTCAGGCTTGTTGCCTGATTAATATTTGAATAAGGGCCATAACATAATGAGTTACGCAGAGAATAGTAAGTTTAAACATTTCAGAATGATCAAAAAGTAATCCCCTGCTATTTGACCAATTACGGCGGGAGACACTATTTCCTGTCGACCTTGGACGGACAACAGGATAGACAGACAGGATGAAATCAGAAAACAAAATGGAAATCCTTCTTGTCACCCCTCCGGGACTGGAAGAAGCCTTGCGTCTTGAAGCCATGGAAAAAGGTTTCAAAAAACCAGTTTCCATCACCGGGGGCGTTCAGGTGCTGGGCGATTGGAAAGAGGTCTGGCGGGCCAATCTGGAACTGCGCGGCGCCAGTCGCGTGCTGGTCCGCATCGGATCTTTTCGGGTGGTTCATCTGTCTCAGGTGGATAAGCGCATGCGGCAGTTTCCGTGGGGCGACTATTTGCTCAAAGATCATCCGGTAAAAGTTGAGGTTACTTCCAAAAAATCCCGCGTTTATCATCAGAAAGCTGCCGCCGAACGGATCGAACGGGCGTTGGTTGAGGAAATGGGCATCACAATTTCAGCGGAGGCTGACATTTGCCTGAAAATCCGCATTTTTGATGACATCTGTACCATCAGTATCGATACGTCGGGCGAAGGCCTGCACAAGCGCGGACATAAAGAAGCCGTTAATAAAGCACCTTTACGGGAAACAATGGCCGCGCTCATTTTACGGCAATGCGGCTTTAACGGCAAAGAGCCCGTCGTGGATCCCATGTGCGGATCGGGCACCTTTGTAATCGAGGCTGCCGAAATCGCAGCCCGTAAAAAACCGGGCCGCACACGCGCCTTTGCGTTTGAGAAACTGGCAACTTTTGAGAACGCTGTTTGGCAGGAAATGCGCGCCGAAAACCGTGAGCATCTTCCTGACCTTCATTTTTATGGTTTCGATCGCGATGAAGGGGCGATTAAATTCAGCACCGCAAATGCGAAACGATCCAAAGTAGATATGCTGACAACGTTTGATGCACAGCCCATCAGTACCCTTTCCTGTCCTGACGGACCGGCTGGCCTTGTGGTGATTAATCCACCCTACGGCATCCGCATCGGAGACCAGAAAAAACTGCGCCCCCTCTACCAGTCTCTGGGCCAGGTTCTGACGCAAAAATTTCCGGGATGGCGGGTCGGTTTAGTCACAAATAACGCAGGTCTGGCACAAGCAACGGCCCTTCCGTTCCTTCCCGACCCTGTCAGTATCTCTCATGGTGGTATTCAGGTTAAACTCTATCAGACGGCCGCCCTACCAGCGCCTCAGGATTGAAATCGTTCCCGATAGATCTTTGGTGAAACCCCAAAGATCTTCAAAAATGCCCGGCGCATTCGCTCATATTGGCCAAACCCGGACCGATCCGCGATCCGCTTCATGGGCAGGTCGGTTTCCATCAGTAATTGCGCCGCAGCTTCCAAGCGGAACCTTTCCAGCGCTTCCGCAGGCCCCATCCCTGTCGCCTGCTTGTATCGGCGCGTAAAGGTTCGGCTGCTCATACCGGTTATATTCGCAAGATCCAAAACGTTCAAACTTGCCGACAGATTTTCTAGGACCCATTGATGCAACCTGTCAAATTCACCTTTCCTGTCTTCGATCTGCGCCTTCAATAAGGCACTATATTGTTGCTGACCGCCCGGCCTTTTCATGAAAACAACCAATTCCTGAGCGATGGCCAACGCAGCCTCACGACCCAAATCCGCTTCAACCAAAGCAAGCGCCAAATCAATGCCGGTTGTAACCCCTGCAGATGTCCAGACATGCCCATCCTGAACAAAAATCGCATCCTCGCGGATCGTAATATTGGGAAACTCACGCCTTAATCGGGAACAGCGGCGCCAATGGGTCACTGCATTCCGGCCTTCCAGTAACCCCGCCTGCGCCAGCATAAAGGCTCCCGTACAGACACTGCACACCCGTTTGCTCAATGAAGCCAGACGCTGGACGGCTGCAACTTCCTCTGGGGCCTGATAGGTTTTAAAAATGCTGATACCACCGGTCACAAAAACCGTATCAATCTGCTGATCCGGTATGGCATGCACGGGGACGGTTTCAATCCCTATGCCCACATCCGTTCTGATAGTTCCGCCAGCGGCCGAACAAAACCGAAGATCATAAAACGGCGTTTTATCGGCGCGGTTTATTGCACTTTTCAAAACCTGTAACGGCCCGGATATATCCAGCATCAGGGCATCTTCAAACACATAGAAATAGATAAGATGAGGTTTCATGGCAGACTTTGGGAATGATTTGGCGTAAAAGGTGGTAAGGTATTATTATACGCCATTTGTCGTTGGTCTACAATAGAGACAGAAAGGGAAATCATGATGCTTGAACTTCGACCCAACTGTGAACTATGCAATAAAGACCTTCCACCTGCCTCACTTGAGGCCATGATCTGCAGCTATGAATGTACCTATTGCAAATCCTGCGTTGACCGTATTTTACATAATGTCTGTTTGAAATGTGGTGGCGGTTTTGTCCCCCGCCCCATTCGGCCCAAGAAAGCCTGGCGCACAGTATATTCGCTTGGGCTGGGCCATCATCCGGCATCAACAAAGCGGGTGACTTGTTCGTTCTCGGCGGAAGAAATTGCAGACCATGTTCAGCGGATCGAAAAAATACTGCCAGAAGACCGATAACACCATTTACACTGTTCCAAATTCCCCAACTAGATTATGACTATAAGGCAATTGGGTTTGAAATGACCGAGGGGCCAATGCGATCAGGGAACAGTAAGGAAATTGAAGCCGTGTTTGATGTGGCTGTGGTCATGCCGACCATTATAAGACCCAGTCTGCTAGAGGCTGTGGCCTCCATTTATCAGCAAAGCTTTGACGGAACCGTTCAAATCCTGATCGGCATTGATAGCCTGACCGGTGACCCGGCGATCCTTGACATGCTGGAAAAAGATATCCCGGAAAGAATGACACTCACGGTGTTTAATCCGGGATATTCCACGGCAACCCGTCACGGCGGTGTCCATACGGCACAAGATGGCGGGGCCCTTCGAACAATTCTATCCTTTCTGGCAAACAGCCAGTATGTAGCCTATCTGGACGACGATAATCTTTGGCATCAGAACCACCTGAAATTTCTTATGCACGCCATCCAGGACAAACAATGGGCCTATTCGTACCGATGGTTGCTTGATGAAGAAACAGGCGGCAAGATTACGTTGGATAAATGGCATTCTGTGGGCCCGAATAAAGGGGTTATGCAGGGAACTCAGGGCGGATTTTGCGACCCCAACACCCTTTTGATTGATAAACTGGCCTGCGCAGATTTACTGCATTTATGGTCTATGGAAATTGAAGGGGCACAAAATCTCGCTGGAGCCGACCGCCGATTTTTTGATGGGCTGAGCGCAACGAAAAGCTATGGCGCTTCCCACCGGGCAACTGTCTATTACAAAATGCGCCGAACAAACATTCTGTGGCAATATTATCAGGCAGAAAAGGCCCATCTCAAAAAAACGACGAAATCATCCACTGATTAGTCTGCTAATAGCCGGTCGAAATACGCAATTGTTTTTCTCAAACCGTCTTCCAAGGCGATTTCGGGCGTCCAGTTCATGTATTTTTTCGCACGGCCAATATCCGGGCATCGTTGCAGAGGATCATCCTGTGGTAACGGCTTATAGATCAATTCGGATTTCGATCCCGTCAGATCAATAACGAGACGGGCTAAATCAAGGATCGTTACCTCGTCTGGATTGCCAACATTGATCGGACCGGTAACTGTGTCCGGCGTTGCCATCAGGCGAACCATGCCGTCAATCAGATCATCCACATAACAAAATGACCGGGTTTGCTGGCCATCCCCATAGATGCTGATCGGTTCGTTTTTAAGGGCTTTTACAATAAAGTTAGACACAACACGGCCATCATCCGGATGCATGTTCGGACCAAATGTATTGAAGATACGCATGACCTTTATCTGTAGATCATGTTGCGTGTGATAGTCGTAAAACAGCGTTTCCGCACACCGCTTTCCTTCGTCATAACAGGCCCGGGGTCCAAAAGTATTTACCCGCCCGCGATACTCTTCAGGTTGCGGATGAATTTCTGGATCTCCATAAATCTCGCTGGTCGACGCCTGAAGTATTCTAGCTTTCAGACGTTTTGCGAGTCCAAGCATATTGATCGCGCCATGAACACTTGTTTTCGTGGTTTGCACCGGATCAAACTGATAATGAACCGGAGACGCGGGACAGGCGAGATTGTAGATTTCGTCTACTTCTACAAACAGGGGCAAGGTCACATCATGCCGCATTAATTCAAAATTGGGTTTATCGAGCAAGGACAGGATATTGACTTTGCGGCCGGTGAAAAAATTATCGACACAAAGAACATCATTGCCCTGTTCAACCAATCGCTGGCACAGATGAGACCCTAGAAAACCAGCCCCTCCGGTCACCAGTACTTTTTTATCGATCGTCATACGACCCCCCCCCTCTTCTTCGTCCCCATCAGCCTATAATCTGGCTGGTTTATCTTCTTGCAAATCCCGACCAGCCTCCCAAAAACTGGCGACCCCTGTGATCCCGGCCGTAGAACAGCTCCATATCCTATCCTGAGTCTGCCCATGGCGCATCAGAGCATTTCGTTTACACCGATAAACTGAAATTATACTCAGAAAAACTCACCTTTTCCGTAATATCCTCTGGCTGATCGGAAACCCAAACATCCCTTACAGGTGTCCGGCTTACCGGTAAATGTCCGGCGGCACCCCTAATCCGTTGACTGTTAAAACGGCAGTGCCTTTAACGCCTCATACAAAAAGTCAGAGACCCGACGGATCCGCATATTGGTCCGAAGCTCTTGATGAGAGGCAAGCCACATTGGAAGTTCAGGCAATGCCAAATCAGGAAGCAGGCGCACTAGGTTAGGGCTCTGGCTTGCCAGAAAGACACCGCCGAAACCAATCCCCGCCCCCGCCTTAACTAATTCCCAGTTCACCACCTGATCATCCGTACGAATTGCAAAATCGCTGCGCGCGGCTGAATATCCCATACTGGACATTTGCCGAAGAATAAGATCATTTCGATCATAGCCGACAAGCTGATGGGTCAGTAGATCCTCCGCATTTTTTGGAACGCCCCAATGATCCAGATAAGATCTGGCCGCAAAGCACCCGATAGAAATCTCCGTTATTTTTCGCACGATCACATCATTTTGGGTGGGCTGAACCATCCGCAAGGCGATATCCGCATCCCGGGATAAAAGATTGTCCACCTTGTTACTTGCCACAATCTCCAATTCGATCTCTGGCTCCAGACATTTCAGATCCGCCAAGATCGGTGGCAGAATATAGGTCGCCACAACCTCACTGGCGGTAATGCGAACACTTCCCTTCAAACTTTCAGACTTTCCCGCTGCTTTCAACATAAACGCGTTCGCGCCCTCTGCCATTTGCCGGGCATCTTCAACCAGAGTGTAGCCCGCCTCGGTCAGTCGCATGCCACTTCTGCCTCTGACAAATAACGACACGCCCAGCTGGCTTTCCAGCTCATTGATATGCCGACCAAGGGTGGGCTGGCTGATCTTCAGCGCGTCAGCAGAATGGGTAAGGGTTCCTGTCTCGGCGACAGAGAGAAAAGAGCGAACGAGATTCCAGTCCATATCATTCATTTTTGCATATTAAATATCCAATACATCCTGAATACCATTCATTAATAAACATATAAATTGGTTTCATCTTGTTAGGAGACAACAAATGAAAACCATCATTATATTCGGTGCCCAAGGCAGACTGGGCTTCACAGTAACCAAACATTTCGCATCCGCTGGCTTTAACGTTGTAGCCGTCAGCCGTTCCGGCCATGTCGAAGGGCTTGCGGCTTCGATCGAACATCGTCAGGCCGATGCATTAAATGAGCAAGATGTGATCCGAGCCGCGAAAGGGGCTGATTTCATCTTTAACGGTCTCAACCCTCTTTACACAGATTGGCGGACCCAGGCCTTACCGATGGCAGAAAACATCATGAAAGCGGCTGCGATTGAAAAAGCAGTGCATTTATTTCCAGGTAATGTCTACGGATATGGCGCGGCCATGCCGGCCGTATTAAACGATCAAACCCCGATGCATCCGACGACGGAAAAGGGGATCATCCGCCTACAAATGGAAACGCTTTTTCGGCGGTACGCGGAAAATGGGGCCGTGCGAACACGGATCATTCGAGCCGGCGACTTTTTTGGGGGTGAAAAAACCGGATCCTGGTTTGATCTGATCGTCGTTGCCAAATTGCACAAGAACATCCTTCAATATCCGGGCGATCCTAAGATCAATCACGCTTGGGCCTATCTTCCAGATCTGGCCGATGCCTTTGTCAGCCTGGTCCATCAGGATACAAAGTTGGGGGCGTTCGATTGTTTTACATTTGAAGGGCATACGCTAACCGGCCATCAGTTGCACGGCGCATTGGAAAGAATAACCCAGCGATCGTTGACACAAAAAACAGTGCCCTGGCCCGTTCTGAGGCTGGGCGGCATCGTCATAAAAATGTGGGCGGAAATTGCCAAAATGTCTTATCTTTGGTTTACGCCTCATCGTCTGGATGGCACGCGCCTCTCAAAAATAATCGGTAACAAAAAGCAAACACCTCTGCCCTTGGCACTGGCCCAAAGCCTGAAAGATCTTGGATATCAGGATTTGCTCAGGAAACAGACAGCTGACTAGGGGTTCTTATGTTTGTTTGATATCCACCAACTGCTTGTCTTTTTCCTAAAAATCGGGAATGATGCCGCATTATAAAGGCGATAAAGCCTAAGAAACGTACTGTTGGAGGAAGCATAATGCGTGCTCAAATGATCAAAACTCTGTCCCTCGCTGTGATCGCAGGATCCATGGCCTTTGGAACTGCGGCGCAGGCTGAAACGCGGGTCACCTATAAATCAGCGAAGAGCTCGTCTTCCTACTACCAGATGGCGGTTCAAATTGCCGAAGGCATGAAAGCAGGCTCTAACGGCGACATCATCGTGACCGTTGAAGAGAGCCAAGGATCTGTCCAAAACGTCATGGAAGCCACTGTTCGCCCGGGAAATTATGTTTTCACCACGCCTCCTGTACTGGTCAAACTGGCCAATGCGGGCAAAGCAATGTTCAAGGACAAACAGAACCCGAAATTTGCCGATATTCGTGCCTTGTTCCCGATCCCGTCCCTGACCATGCATTTTGTTGTGCGCAGCGACAGTGGCATTGAGAAATTTTCCGATCTGGAAGGAAAAACCATTCTGATCGGCAAAGGCTCCTTCGGTGCCCGCGAAGGTGCTAAATATCTGAAACTGTTTGGTCTTGAAGGCAAGGTAACGCTGGCCGATGTGGAATTATCCAATGCAGTACCAGCCCTTAAAAACAAGCAGATTGATGGTTTCGTGACGGCCGGTTCGTATCCTGCGCCCAATGTCATTGAAGCCGCAGCGGGCACAGGCGTAAAAGTTCTGTCCCTGTCCGACGACCAGATCAAAAAGACAAAACGGACGAAGCTGACCATCCCAGCCGATACCTATGCAGGCGTTGGCACCGAGATCAATACAACATCCCTGCCGGTTGTCGCCTACACGACGACCAATATGGATGATGCAACCGCCTATGCCCTTACAAAAACCTATTGGGAACAAAAAGCCAAACTCGGCGAGAATAATGCCTGGTGGAACGGTGTTTCTGGCAAGATGCTGACCAATATCACCGGCAAAATTCATCCGGGTGCCCTGAAATACTACAAAGAAGCTGGTATCGACGTTCCGGCATCTACCCAGTAAACTATCCCTGTTTGGAGTTTAGAATATGTCAGCACCGGGCCGTTATTTCTGGGTGGCGCTCGGTGCTGCCTCAATTCTCTTTCACCTTGGCCTGATTTTTTCGGGCCTTGTTCCTAATCTGCTTTCCCGTCCGCTGCACATGCTGTTGGCGCTCCCGTGGATTTTTCTGTTTACCACTAGCGGCACTCTGGATCGACTTTGGGGTCTGGTCATCACGTTTGCAGGGTCGGCCGCAATCCTTTATGTGGCTGTCAACGAAGCCGCGCTTTCTGATCAATACGGTTTCCTGAACAGCCCCCTGCAAACCGGCGTGGCCATCACGCTGGTGCTGGTCACCCTTGAAATGGCCCGTCGTGCCGTTGGCTGGCCACTCCCACTGGTTGCCGCCCTTGCCCTTTTATACGGCTTGTTTGGTCAGCACCTGCCCGGAGAATTTGGCCACCCCGGTATCCCGCTTCAAAGTTTTCTGGGCAATCTAACCATTGCTGAAGGCGGCCTTTGGGGTAAATTGACGGGCGTTTCGGTGTCAATTGTTGCGGTTTTCGTCATAATGGGTGCCGTCCTTAACTCGGGAGAAGCCGGCCAGGGCTTTATGAACCTTGCCACTGCCGCCGCAGGCCGGTTGAAGGGCGGAGCGGCCAAAGTTTCAACCTTATCCTCGGCCCTGTTCGGATCCATTTCAGGCTCTGCCTCGGCAAATGTGGCCTCAACCGGGGCCATCACATTACCGGCCATGACACGACTTGGTTATCCCAAAGCACTGGCCGGCGCTGTCGAGGCCGTCGCCTCCTCCGGCGGTCAGATCATGCCCCCCTTAATGGGGGCTGGCGCGTTTGTTATGGTCGAACTGACCGGTATTCCCTATACCGGCATTATGGCAGCGGCAATATTCCCGGCCATTTTGTATTTTATGACGGTCTGGTTTGGAATTAATGCCTTTGCCCGCCGGTTTGAATTAAAAGGTCTGCCTGAAGATCAGCAGCCTGCCCGCAAAGAAGTACTGATCACCACGGCTTTCTTTGCAGTTCCCTTTTTAATCCTGCTGGAGCGGATGTTCATTGGTGGTTTTACACCGCAATATGCTGCGTCCGTCGCCATTCTGGCCGCTTTCCTCTTGCTCCTTATTGATGGAAAGCTGAAATTTGATATTCGCAAAACGGCGAAACGACTGGAAGATACCTGCCTGAACACAGGGAAACAGGTTTCCATGATCGCATCGATCATTCTTTGCGCCTCGTTGATCATTGGTGTTCTGGGGGCAACCGGACTTGGCATCAAGATCACTTCCCTTATCCTGTCAGGGTCAGGGCAGATGTTATGGCCAGCCTTGCTTCTGACCGCCGGTGCGTGCCTTATTCTGGGAATGGAAGTGCCAACAACGGCAGCCTATGTGATCTGCATTTCCGTTGCAGGACCTGCGTTGCAACAACTGGGTCTCGCGCCCTTGCAAGCCCATCTTTTCGTATTCTGGTTTGCCTTGCTGTCCACCATTACACCGCCGGTTTGCGGTGCCGTTTTCATAGCTGCGGGGATGGTCGGTGAGAACTGGTTGAAAGTATCGATCTATGCCATGGCACTTGGTTTGGGCCTGTATATTATTCCCTTGGCGTTGATTGCGAACCCCGACTTGATCGCTATTGCTGATAATCCTGTTTCAGCAGGCATCCAGTTTATCAAAGTGGGGATCAGTCTTGGCGCGATCTCTTATGGGATGATTGCCCCGCTCAATATGATCCTGCGGGTGGCTTTGGTCGCAAGCGGTTTTATGGGTATCTTTTTGCTTCCCTTCTAGGGAACACAGAAAAAGAGCCTGGCAGGACCAGACCCTTTTTATTGGCTTTTACAAGCGCCCCAAAAATTAGTAATTCATGGCGTATTTGTTGTTGTTTTCTTTCGATTCCGGCACATTATTTTTGTAATCTGCCACGAACAGGATCCGGTCACTTCGTTCAAATTTGGATGTTTTGAAATCGACAAACACAAATTTTGTTTCACCGGCTTTGAATTTCGGCATATAGGCTGTGGCACCGCCGCCGCCCTGTCCCATATTCAGGCCTTGCAGCAAGCCGCCTGATGTCGCCTGAGTTCCCTGATTTTTGATCTGAACACCAAATTTCGTATCGGAACCACCAACCCGTGTGGCTGACAGAATAACGAAGTCTGCTTTGGCACGGGCGGGTTTTTTAACAGCCGCGAATTTGGCGGAACCAGCCTGGTTTTCTGTTTCCCGGCCCGGTGCTTTGATTGTCAGGTCCTTGCAGGTATAAGATCCCATTTCCAAAACTGGAATTTGACCAAACGGACATTTTGGTTTTGGACCGTTTGGATTGGCGGCTGTTGCCGTTGTGGCAAAAGTAGCAAGTGTGGCAACGGCGAAGACTGAAGCAAGAAGCATATTTTTCATAATTTAGTATCCCTTAATTGAATGTGATACCAGTAGGTCGTCGGCGCGCCGTTAATCGTTCAAATTTTTTTTGATTTTTTTTACAGGACCAAAAAAGATTGGATCTGTGCTATTGGGTAGATCTTACGCAGTGGTTCGAAAAAGGCGGGAATGTGGACGCGTATCTGGGATTGTTTTTAAGTGCTTTTTTGTCAGCCACCCTGCTTCCCGGATCCTCAGAAGCGCTACTGACAACACTTGTTTATAAAGGCGGTTATTCCGCCGCTTTATTATTGATCTTTGCAACAGCGGGAAATGTGACGGGATCTGTGTTCAACTGGATCTGCGGAACGTTTTTGATGCAGTTTCAGGATAAAAAATGGTTTCCGGTCTCGGCAATACAGATCGAGAAAGCCACCCGATGGTACAATAAATATGGCACCTGGTCCCTTTTGTTTGCGTGGCTGCCCATTATTGGGGATCCGCTGACAGTTGTCGCGGGCATTCTGCGGGCACCTTTCTGGCTTTTCCTGATCCTTGTCACTGCCGGGAAACTTTTCCGCTACGGATTGATTATCGCGGGGATTGAGTTCTTTTTCTGATATAAAAAAACCCGGCAGGACAGCCTACCGAGTTTTTTTTCATTCCTTTTTGAACGATCAGGCCACGATGGAAGAAAACCGCTGTTCGATTAATTCTTCAGCTTCGGCAACTATCCGATGCACCAATTCTTCGACGGTTGGGATGTCTTTGACCAGACCAATGCACATCCCGGCAGACCAGACACCGGCTTCTTCATCCCCATTTTCATAGACAAGGCGTCCCCGTTGCCCGCTGGCAACCGGACCGATCTCTTCGATCTGTTTGCCTTCAGCTTCCATAGAGATGACCTTTGCCGCCACGCCATTTGAGAACATCCGCGATGTATTGCGCAAGGTTCTGAAAATAAGAGACGTATCCAGCTCGCTGGCCGCGACAATCTTTTCTTTGATATTCTGATGGATCGGCGCTTCTTTTGTTGCCATAAAGCGCGTTCCCATATTAATGCCGTCGGCCCCCAGTGCCAAAGCGGCGACCAGACCCCGGCCGTCAGCAAAACCGCCAGAGGCGACAATAGGAATATCCAGTTGATCGACAGCACGCGGTATCAGGATCAGGCCGGGTGTGTCATCTTCACCCGGATGTCCTGCGCATTCAAAACCGTCAATACTGATGGCATCCACACCGACTTTCTGAGCTGAAATCGCATGGCGCACAGAGGTGCATTTATGGATCACTTTAATGCCAGCCTCTTTCAGTTTTGGCATATGCACTTTCGGGCTGTTTCCCGCCGTTTCGACGATTTTGACGCCCGATTGAACGATTGCGTCCATATATTCATCATAGGGAACGGGTTTCAGTGTCGGCAAAATTGTGAAATTGACGGCAAATGGTTTATCCGTCAGATCCTTGACCCGATTAATCTCTTTAGTGAGTTCTTCTGGCGAAGGCTGAGTAAAGGCTGTCAGGCAACCAAGGGCGCCTGAATTAGCAACGGCAGCGATTAATTCTGCGCGGCCAACCCACTGCATGCCCCCTTGAACGATAGGATGTTCGACCCCGAACATTTCCGTAAATCTTGTTTTCATTATTATTTCCTCGGAAAAAAGGTTCCCTAAAAAGCTAGATTAACCGGGAAATAATCGCAAGCCTGTTTCTTCTCTAGGCAGGCAAAACAGCCGTAGCCTCAATTTCGACCAAGGCTTCATCTTCCATTAAGTCGGCAACCTGAACCATTGCCATTGCCGGAAAATGACGCCCCATTACCTTTCGGTAAACCTCGCCAACCTCACGCTGCTTGGCGATATAGTCCTTTTTATCTGTCAGATACCATGTCAGGCGAACAATATCCTCAGCCTTGCCGCCACCGGCTTCAACAACCGCCAGAACATTTTTCAGCGTCTGTTCCATTTGTCCGATCAGATCATGAACTTCAAAGACCTGATCTGCGTTCCAGCCGATCTGCCCGCCGACATAGATAACCCGGCCACCAGCAGGGGCCGACATTCCGTTGGCATATCCTTTTGCGGCTTTCCAGCCTTCGGGATGAATAATGTCATTGCTCATGATGCTTCTTCCATCAGTTTAGTCAAAACAGTCCGAATATCTGTGGGCCAGCCTGTTGGCTTGCCACTGTTCATATCCATATGGACAAGGGTTAAAAATGTCTCAAATCTTGTTTGTGTCTCTGCAGTTGCTATCAGCGAAAGATCCAGACTGGCGCCTCCGATTTTTTCAACCGACAGATCAATCATCAACACGTCCCCCAACCGACTGGGGGCCTTGAAGGTGGTCTTGATCGTCGCCGTTGGAACCGCCGAATGCCGCTTCATATGAAGATCGGCAAAGGGAACCTTCAGAACCTTTTCAAACCAGTTCTCAACCGTTGCGTTCACCATTTCAAAATATCGGGGGTAAAATACAATACCCGCCGGGTCACAATGCTGGAACAGAACCTGCTGCTGATACCGAAAAGGTGTCATATCACACGCCCAGATATCGGTTTTCAATATCCCGTGTCATTTGATCAGGGGTTCCCGCCCAGACAGTAGTCCCTTTTTCCAGAATTACGCATTGATCGGCAATCGGCAACAATTCTGCCAGGGTTTTATCAACGATCAGAATGGATTGCCCGGTTGCTTTCAGGTTCCGCACCGCCTGCCAGATTTCCTGACGAATAACCGGGGCAAGCCCTTCGGTAGCTTCGTCCAGGATCAAGAGTTCCGGATTGGTCATCAAGGCCCTGCCAACCGCGAGCATCTGTTGCTCGCCGCCAGATAAAGTATTGGCATATTGACTATAACGTTCTTTCAAGCGCGGAAATAGATCCGCAACCCGGTCCAAGGTCCAGTCTCCCGACCGCGCCGCGGCGATCAGGTTTTCATAGACTGTCAAATTTGGAAAACAGCGCCGCCCTTCCGGAACAAGCCCTACACCCAACCGTGCGATCTTATGAGAGGGAAGCGTCCAAAGATCCTGCCCACGAAAATGAATACTGCCCCTGCGGTATTTTTCCAGACCGCAGATCGACGCGATTGTGGTGGTTTTACCCATGCCATTCCGGCCCATCAACGCAACAACCTGTCCTTCACCGACAGTCAAATCGACACCAAATAACGCCTGTGATGGTCCATAAAAGGTTTCGATTGCGGATACTTCAAGAAGGTTTGTCATGTGGCTTCGCCTCCCAGATATGCTTCTCGCACGGCCGGATGCCCCCGAATTTCATCAACCGTACCGCTGGCAATGATCCGACCATAAACCAACACGGAAATCCGGTCGGCCAGACTGAAAACAGCGTCCATGTCATGCTCTACCAAAAGGATAGGGGCCTGCTTGCGCAACCCATCAAGGAAGTTTGTCAGGTTTTTTGACCCCTCCGGTCCCATACCCGCCATCGGCTCATCCAGAAGAAAAACCTTTGGGTCCAACGCAAGCGCGATGGCAATTTCAAGCTGGCGGCGCTCCCCATGGGAGAGTTCAGCTGCCGGAATATCGGCCCGGTCTTCAAGACCAACCTTTGCCAGCATTACCCGAGCCTGATCCAACAGACGCTTGTCGTTCATAACAGATTTGAAAAACCGGAAACTGGATCCGGCTTTGGACTGCACAGCCAGCATCACATTCCGCAACGCAGAAAATTCCAGCGCCAGAGACGACACCTGAAAAGTCCGGCCAAGGCCGGCTCGGGCCCGTTCTGCAACCCCCATTCCAGCCATATCCTGACCAAAGAAATGGATGCTGCCGTTATCTGATTGATAGTCGCCGGAAATCTGTTTGATCAGGGTGGATTTACCCGCCCCGTTTGGCCCGATCAACGCGTGAATTTCACCCGGATATAATTCCAGTGTTACATCATCCGTCGCCTTCAGGGCGCCAAAGGATTTATAAAGGTTTTTTATCGACAGAACCGGTAGCGCAGTATCTTCAGTCATGGCGTGCCTTCCCTGCAAAGAACCCAATTAAGCCACCCCGGGCGAACAGAACCACGGTTAAGAGGACCGCTCCCAGAAACAACATCCAATGTTCGGTTAATCCGCCAAAAATAGATTCAAACAAAATGAACATCGCCGCCCCAGCGACCGGGCCAAACAATCGGCCAACGCCCCCCAGAATAACAAAAATCATGATTTCGCCAGACATGTGCCAGGAAAGCATCGTGGGATCAACAAACCTGTTCAGATCGGCAAACAGGGCCCCGGCAAGGCCGGTGATCATGGCGGAAATCACAAACGCCACAAGGCGAATGTTAAACGGTGCAATGCCAACAGCCGCCAGACGTTCCTCATTCTGGCGCGCCGCTTGGAGGGCCGCACCAAAACGTGAATTTTTCAAGACATGAACAAGACCGATCACCAACATCAGAATCACAAAGGTGACAAGAAAGAAACTGATCGGATCAAGTGTATTGATCACCGGGAGTTTGTTTCGAACGTAAATGGAAAGACCATCTTCCCCGCCATAAGCCGGCCATGAAATCGCGAAATAATAAATCATCTGCGCAAAAGCCAGCGTAATCATAATGAAATAAACGCCCGCCGTCCGAAGACTGAAAAACCCGATCAGCAACGCGACCAGACCACTCACCAGTATCGCTATTGGCCAAATGATCAGCATTTGGGTTGTGCCGTTCAGCTCAAAAGGTGACAGCATAATGGGTTCGTAATTCAAGGCATGACTGGCCAGAATACCCGCCGCATATCCCCCAATTCCGAAGAACGCGGCATGCCCGAAAGAGACCAGGCCGCCCAATCCGAGCGCCAGGTTTAACCCCACCCCAGCAAGGGCCAAAATGGTGACTTTCGTTGCCAGCGTGATATAAAATGGCTCTTTTACAGCTAGGGCCACAAAGGGAACTGATAACAACAGAACGGCCAACAGGCAATTAATGCCAATTTCTTTATTCAACTTAACCATTGGCAGGGAATAAACCTCGCGGCTTCACAATAAGAATAAAGGCCATCAAAATATAAATAAGCATTGAGGCCAGTGCCGATCCGATGGTCGTGGCCGGAACAGCCTCCATGAACAACTGGAAAAAAGCGGGCAGCAAAAACCGGCCCATTGTGTCGACGATGCCGACAAGAATGGCCCCCACAAGCGCCCCTTTAATGGATCCGATCCCGCCGATTACAATCACCACAAAGGCAAGGATCAGGACCGGCTCGCCCATCCCCACCTGCACAGACTGTATCGCGCCCACCAGAGCGCCCGCCAATCCGGCGAGTGCGGCGCCCAGAGCAAACACGATTGTATAAAGAAGCCGGATATCAATCCCCAACGCGGCGATCATCGCCCGATCGGACTCGCCCGCCCGAATGCGAATGCCCAAACGGGTTTTTGAAATCAGCAGATAAAGCCCTAACGCTACCAAGCCGCCAATGACGATAATGGACAGGCGATAAAGCGGATATTGGATGCCGCCGGGAAGCATAACTGGACCGGCCAGCAGATCCGGTACGTTCAGGAAAAGAGGGAAAGAGCCAAAAAGCCAGCGCGTACCTTCCGAAAAAATCAGTATAAGCGCAAAGGTCGCCAAGACCTGATCCAGATGATCGCGTTCATATAAACGACGGATCACGGCTATTTCCACAATGGCCCCGGCCGCCGCGGCGGCAGCAAGAGACGCCATTATTCCCAACCAGAACGATCCAGTAATGTTGGCAACCCATGCACAGGCAAATGCACCAACCATATAAAGGGACCCGTGAGCCAGATTGATAAGGCCCATCACTCCAAACACAAGAGTAAGACCCGCTGCCATTAGAAACAGCATCACCCCGAACTGCAGGCCGTTGAGCAATTGCTCAATAAGAAGCGCTGACGACATACTTAATCCAAATCGGACATAATTTAAGGAAAAAAAGCGGGATTGCAGCAACCACTGCAATCCCGAAATTGGCGTTAAAGCCTACATTTTACATTTTGCAGCATAGCTGTCCTGATGCTCTTCAAGCGCAACACCGACCACTTTATTTGTGTAGATGTCGCCTTCCTTGATCACTTCACGTACATAGATTTTCTGAATAAGGTGCTGGTTATTTCCAAATTTCAGCTTACCGCGTGGCGAGTCAAAATCTGCTTCCTTGATCGCAGCACGGAACGCGTCCGTATCTTTAATGCTGGCTTTGCTCATGGCGGACAAAATCAGGCTTGCAGTATCGAAACCCTGAACAGCATACAAAGAAGGTAACCGGCCATATTCCTTCTGGAAGCTTTCAACAAATTTTTTGTTTCCAGGAAAATCCAGATCTTTTGACCAATGCGATGTATTCATCGCACCAACAGCGGCCTGACCCACGGCTTTCAGAATGCCCTGGTCAAACGAGAAAGCTGGACCCATTACTGGGATATTAACACCTGACTGCGCATACTGCTTCATGAACGCAATCCCCATACCACCTGGCAGGAAGACAAAGACACTGTCTGCACCAGACGCCCGGATCTGTGCGATTTCAGCCGCATAATCCTTCTGACCGAGTTTTGTGTAAACTTCTTTTGCCACGTCACCTTTGTAAAAGCGCTTATAGCCGTTCAAAACATCACGGCCCGCTGGATAGTTTGGTGCCATGATGAAGGTTTTCTTCAATCCCGCTTTATTGGCATGGGCGCCCATACCTTCTGGCAAAATATCGTTCTGGAACGAAGCATTAAAGTAGTTTGGATGACAGCCCTGACCAGCCAATTGGGATGGGCCCGCATTTGGTGAAATGTAGATTTTGTTTTGCGCAACGGCATTTGGAACAACTGCCATGGCAAGATTTGACCAGATAATACCGGTCAAAATATCAACTTTTTCACTTTGGATCATTTTGTCCGCAATCTGAACAGCCGTTGCCGGTTTGCGCGCATCATCTTCAATGACAACGCTCAGATCCTTGTTGCCTGCCTGTTTCACAGCCAGCATGAAACCATCACGGACATCAATTCCCAAACCAGATCCACCACCGGACAAAGTGGTGATCATCCCCACTTTAACAGGCTCTGCGAGCGCCGATCCGGCGACCATGCTCAGTCCAACAAGACCCGCTCCGACTAATTTAGCTATTTTCATCTACTCTTCTCCCTGTTTTATTTCCATCGAGATTGTTTCTCCCAAAACAATCAATTTGTTCGTCTACTTTTTTATATACGATACGCAGAATGGTATCATATTTCTTCCGCTCGCAACCGGAATCTTTGAATTTTACCAGTTTGCGTTTTTGGCAGATTTTCTTTGAATATGACAGATCTTGGATATTTATAAGGCGCCAATGTTGCCTTCACATGATTTTGAAGTAGTTTTTTCTGCGCTTCATTTTTTTCAAAACCTGGGTTCAATACAATATGCGCTTCCACAATTTGTCCGCGATCCGCATCCGGCACACCAATAACCGCGCATTCGCTTACGGCATCATGGGCAAGAAGTGCGGCCTCCACCTCCGGGCCCGCGATATTATAGCCAGACGAAATGATCATATCATCTGAGCGGGCGGCAAAATGAAAGTAACCGTCTTCATCCATTGAAAAAGAATCGCCGGTCAGGTTCCACCCGTTTCGAACATAGTGTTTCTGCCGATCATCCGCCAGATACCGGCACCCGGTCGGGCCCCGAACCGCCAAACGACCGACCTCGCCGGGCGGCAATTCCTGCATCTGTTCATCCACAATCATCGCTTCGTAACCAACAACCGGCTTTCCAGTGCAGGCCGCTCTGGAATCGCCGAACCGGTTTGAAATAAAGATATGCAGCATTTCCGTAGAACCGATCCCGTCCAGCATCGGCTTTCCTGTTTTTTCAAGCCACGCATCATAAACGGGGGCAGGCAGCGTTTCGCCGGCCGACACCGCAGCCCGCAATGACGACAGGTCCGCGCCGTCATCCATCGCCTGCATCATCGCCCGATACGCCGTGGGTGCTGTAAAACAGATGGTTGCTTTATAGGTTTCGATGATATCAATCATATCTGCCGGTGCCGCTTTTTCAAGCAGGGTTGCCGCTGCCCCAAAACGCAATGGGAAAATGGCCAGTCCTCCCAAACCGAAAGTAAAAGCCAAAGGCGGAGAGCCAACAAAAATATCGTCCGGAGTAACGTTCAATACTTCACGGGCATATCCATCTGCGATGATCAATAAATCCCGGTGAAAATGCATGGTGGCTTTTGGCTCTCCGGTCGTGCCAGAGGTAAATCCAAGCAGCGCCACATCATCCCGACCCGTTTTTATCGCATCGAAACGAACGGGCTTGTTTAATGCAATCCGATCCAGTTCTGCATCAAAATTGGCGGTGCCATCAAATCCCACGACCTTGTCCAGATGCGGACTTGTTTTTGCACAGGAAACCAGCTCGTCCATCAGACGGGTATCACATAGCGCAAAGGAGATTTTGGCTTTTTCAACGATTTGCGACAACTCTCCCGAACGCAACATCGGCATGGTATTGACAACAACAGCCCCCGCCTTTGTCGCAGCCAGCCAACAGGCGACCATCGCTGGATTGTTGGCCGACCGGATCAACACCCGATTGCCCGGTTTAACCCCATATTCATCGACCAACGCATGGGCAAGCCGGTTCGTCCAGTCGGATAGCTCTTTATAGGTCCGGCGGCGGCCATTGCCGATCAACGCAGTATGATCCCCAAATCCCCGCTCAACCATACGGTCGGTAAGTTCAACACCTACATTCAGATGTTCAGGATAATTCAGCATTGCCAAATTAATCTCAGGCCATTGATCTTCCGGTGGCAGACTATCCCGGGTAAAGGTATCCGTATGTGCACTCGGTCCCAGCATTTTACCTCCTTATCAGCGCTCCCAAACGCTGGTTTTCACTATCCGTTCAGCGTCTGACGCGCAATAACGACTTTTTGGACATCTGATGCCCCTTCATAAATCCGCAACGCCCGTATTTCACGGTACAGACCTTCCACGACTGATCCGGAACGGACACCGTCGCCGCCATGCAATTGCACGGCTTTATCAATCACCACCTGGGCGCGATCGGTTGCATATAATTTTGCCATCGCCGCTTCCCGTGTGACCCGATCCGCGCCGTTATCCTTGGTCCATGCCGCCCGGTACACCAGTAATGCCGCAGCATCCACATCCAGCGCCATTTCCGCCACATGCCCCTGCACCATTTGCAAATCAAACAGCGGCGCCCCAAACAGTTCGCGATTTTGCACCCTGTTTACTGTTTCGTCCAAGGCCCGGCGGGCAAACCCCAACGCCGCCGCACCAACCGTCGACCGGAAGACATCCAGAACGGCCATCGACAGCTTAAATCCTTGTCCCGACTGCCCGATCAGCGCAGTAGCAGGGATTTTAACATCCTTAAAAGACAGCGTTGCAAGCGGGTGCGGGGCAATTACTTCAAGCCGCTCCTTAACCGTCAAACCCGGCGTCTCCGCTGGCACAAGAAAGGCAGAAAGACCGCGCGCACCGGGGGCTTCTCCCGTTCTTGCAAAAACACAATAAAGATCGGCAATTCCGCCGTTGGAAATCCAGGTTTTCTCGCCATTAAGAAGATAATGATCGCCGTCCAGAACAGCCTGCATATCCATATTGGCCACATCGGAACCGGAACGCGGTTCAGACAGTGCAAAGGCCGATAACGCTTGACCGGACCGGGTTTTATGCAACCATTGTTGCTGCTCAGGTGTTCCAAAGAAACTAATCGCCCCTGTTCCAAGACCTTGCATAGCAAACGCAAAATCAGCCAGACCATCATGACGGGCGAGTGTTTCGCGAATGAGACACAGGGACCGCACATCCAGTGGCTGCGGATTATCCGGGTCGATGGCCGAATAGGTTAAAAACCCCGCCGCGCCCAGTTTCGCAACCAGATCTTTACAGGCCTGATCCACATCGGAGTGATCGACCGGCAGGTTTTTAGCGCACCAGCCATCCAGCTCTTCTGCCAGATGGCGATGATGATCGTCAAAAAAGGGCCAATCAAGAAAACTGCGATCTGACATGCTCAGTTCCCCTCAAAAACGGGTTTTTCTTTGGTGACAAACGCATGGTAGGCCCGGTGAAAATCCTGGGTCTGCATACAAATGGCCTGTGCCTGCGCTTCAGCCTCGATGGCCTGCTCCAAGCTCATTGACCATTCATGATTGAGCTGCGTTTTGGTAATGGAATGGGCGAAATTGGGTCCGGCAACGATCCGGCCTGCCATCTCCATCGCGGTGTTTTCCAACTGATCCGCGTCCAGCAGGCGACTGTAATATCCCCAGCGTTCCCCTTCTTCGGCGTTCATCACCCGACCCGTATAAAGAAGATCCGCCGCGCGCCCTTGCCCGATAATTCTTGGAAGCATTGCACAGGCCCCCATATCACAGCCCGCCAGACCAACCCGGGTAAACAGAAAAGCCGTTTTCGCAGCAGGCGTTGCTATGCGCATATCCGACGCCATGGTGATGATTGCTCCCGCGCCCACCGCAACACCATCAACGGCGGATATAATCGGCTTTCCGCAATTGATCATGGCTTTGACAAAGTCACCTGTCATTCGGGTAAATTTAAGAAGGTCCGCCATATCCATCCGGGTAAGCGGGCCGATAATATCATGAACATCACCACCAGAACAAAAATTCCCGCCATTGGGCAGAAAGACCACAGCCTTCACATCCTCTGCATAATGCAAATCCCGAAAGGTATCTCTCAGTTCGGCATAGCTTTCAAAAGTCAGTGGGTTTTTACGCTCTGGGTTATTCAGGCGAATAACCGCTGTCTCGCCTACCATTTCCCATAGAAAATGTTCTGGTTTAAGGTCTGCCATCTTGGTCATTGTTTGTCTCCACCACCAACGTTATTCCCGCGGTTTGTTGTAATATTAAGATCCAGAAGGGTACTGATCAGAGCGGCATCATCGGGCTTAACATCCTGCAAAAGTTCGTTAATCCAGCCTTGGTGGACCCGTGCCATTGCCTTGAATTCGTGACGGCCTTTTTCAGTCAGACATACCCGCATCGCGCGGCGATCGCTTGGGATAGGGGTCCGTTCCACCAGCAACTCACCAACGAGCCGCTCGATTATTCCGGTCACATTTCCATTGGACACCATAAGGGCGGCCGACAGCTCACTCATCTTAAGACCCTCTTTATGACGATACAGGGCCGACATCACATCAAAGCGCGGCAACGTCGATTTGTAGCGGGTCCTTAACCGCTCCCGCAGTTCCGCTTCAATGGCGCGGGAGACTTTCAACATCCGCAACCACAGCCGCACACGCTGTTTTTCGCCGTCCGGGACATCTTCTGTTGAAAAGGTTTCTGATCCTAAATCAATCATACTTCCCCTCCGGACACTGAAATAGCCTGACCGGTGATTGATCCCGAATTATCATCACATAGCCACAGTACCGTTCGGGCAATTTCTTCAGGTTGGATAAACCGTCCCATTGGGTTGGTTGCCTGCAGCGCCTTGATGGCCGCCGCCTGATCCATTCCCGTTTTATTCATGATATTTTCGATGGATTTTTCCAGCATGGGTGTTTCTGTAAAACCCGGACAAACCGCATTTACCGTGATGCCCTTAGTCGCCAATTCCAAGGCAAGTGATTTGGTCAAACCGACAACGCCATGTTTGGCCGCGCAATAGGCCGACACATACGCATATCCTTTAAGCCCAGCTGTTGAGGCAATCGAAATCAACCGACCCCAACCCGACTGCTCCATCGCCGGCAATGTTGCTTGAAAACTGTTAAAAACACCGGTGAGGTTAATCATTAGGGCCTGCGTCCAGTCTTCAGTCGTCATTTTATTAAACGGTTTACTGTCGGCGGCGCCCGCATTTGCGATTGTGATGTCAATCGGCCCCTGACGTTTCGAGGCCTCCCGCACCAGATCCGCCATGGAAACAGGATCCGTCACATCGGCAGAAATCGCGTGAATTGCCGAATGCTGCGCCGAAACCTCGTCCAGAGGAGCCTGCCGACGGCCTGTAACCGTTACAGCGGCCCCTGCCGCGGCAAGCTGCAACGCGATTTCGCGCCCCACACCAGTGCCGCCGCCTGTTATCAGAACATGCTTTCCTGTTAAGTCCGTCATGCTCTAGACCTTCATGCCGGGAGTTTCGCCCCGCTCTGCCAACCGCTTCATCTGGTCTGCGCCAGGCCCATAAGGGTCTGGCCAACGCGTCATCTCGTCCTGCAGGCCCGCGGCCGCATGCAATGTCCAGTATGGATTGGATAAATGTGGCCGGGCCAGACACACAAGGTCCGCACGCCCTGCCAACAGGATGGAGTTTACATGATCCGGCTCGTAGATATTCCCCACTGCCATCGTTGCCATATGGGCTTCGTTCCGGATCCGGTCTGAAAAAGGAGTTTGGAACATACGGCCGTAAACCGGTTCTGCCTTGATGGAGGTTTGGCCTGCGGAAACGTCACAAATATCAACGCCTGCCTCTTTCAGAAGCGCCGCAATTTCAACCGCATCTGCGGGCGTAATACCTTGTTCTTCCACCCAGTCATTGGCAGAAATACGAACCGATATGGGTTTTTCAACCGGCCAAACTGCCCGTACCGCCTGGAATATTTCCAAAGGATACCGCATCCGGTTTTCCAGCGATCCCCCATACACGTCCTGCCGATTATTGGTCAGTGGCGTAATAAAGGAAGACAGCAGATATCCGTGAGCTGCATGGATTTCCAACATATCAAAACCAGCGGCCTCAGCCCGTTTAGCAGCAGCCACAAATTGATCGCGCACCATATCCATGTCATCCCGCGTCATGGATTTCGGGGCCTGATTATTGGGAGACCAGGGAATGTCTGAAGCAGAAAGAAGGGGCCAGTTCCCCTCTTTTAAAGGCGCGTCCATTTCTTCCCACCCGAGTTGGGTAGAGCCTTTTGCCCCGGAATGACCAAGCTGGACACATATCTTTGCGTCCGTTTCGGCATGAACAAAATCTGTGATTCTTTTCCAGGCACCAATATGATCATCATGATAAAGCCCCGGACAACCTGGTGTAATACGGCCCTCGGCACTCACGCAGGTCATTTCTACATAGACCAGTCCGGCACCGCCTTTGGCCCGTTCTCCATAATGGATTAAATGCCAATCAGTCGGGGCGCCTTCAACCGCTTTATATTGTGCCATGGGAGAGACAACGATCCGGTTTTTAAGCTGCATATCGCGCAGTTGATAAGGCGCAAACATCGGCGCGCGGGTCGGCAAATTACGATCAGCACCGGCTTGCTGTTGGAACCAGTGTTCAGCCCCTTCCAGCCATTTCGGGTCTCGCAGACGCAAGTTTTCATGGGAAATACGCTGGGAACGGGTAAGCAGCGAATAATTGAACTGCACAGGATCCAGATCCAGATACCGCTCGATCTCTTCAAACCATTCCAGCGAATTCCTGGCGGCCGACTGAAGTTTTAAGACCTCAACCCGGCGGTCGTCTTCATATTTGGCAAATGCCGCCTGCAAGGTGGGTTCTGAATGTAGATAATCAGCCAACGCAATCGCACTTTCCACCGCGAGCTTGCTGCCAGAACCAATTGAGAAATGCGCACTTGCTGCCGCGTCCCCCATCAGAACCAGATTTTCGTGGGACCAGCGCTGACATAGAACCCGAGGGAAATTAATCCAGGCCGATCCCCGAATATGCCCGGCATTGGTCATCAACTTATGACCGCCCAGATGTTTCGCAAAGATCTTTTCACACAGGGCGATGCTTTCCTGCTGGCTTAAATCAGCAAAGCCAAAATTGTCATAGGTTTCTTCTGAACATTCAACAATGAAAGTCGCCGTATCGTCGTCAAACTGATAGGCGTGCACCCAAATCCAGCCTTTATCCGTTTTTTCAAAGATAAATGTGAAGGCATCGTCAAATTTCTGGTGCGTTCCCAACCAGACAAATTTACATTTTCGAACATCGATATCAGGCTTGAAAACATCTTCAAACCGTGTGCGGGCTTTGGAATTCAACCCATCTGACGCAATCACAAGATCGTAGTTGGCCATATAGTGTTCAACGTCTTCGGCTTCCGTTTCGAACTGAAGCTTGATCCCCAGTTCCTGAGCCCGCCCCTGCAACAGGATTAAGAACTGTTTTCGGCCGATACCGCAAAAACCATGACCGCTTGAGACTGTCCGCTCGCCCTTATGGACAACCGCAATATCGTCCCAATAGGCAAAATGCTTTCGGATTTCTTCCGCACTGACAGAATCATTTTCCTGGAGGTTATCCAAGGTTTCATCGGAAAGAACCACGCCCCAGCCGAACGTATCATCAGGCCGGTTTCTTTCAATAACCGTAATGTCATGCGAGGGGTCTCTCAGTTTCATACTGATCGCAAAATAAAGGCCAGATGGCCCGCCTCCCAAACACGCAATCTTCATGCAGCACCCATTCGGTTTTTTATTCTAGACCTAAACCGTGGCAGATGAGAGAAAGTATTTCAAGTTTAAAATTTTAAACTTGAAATATATTTTTCTAATTTGGACATTCTGAGAATACTTGCGCGTATTTAAATGCATTGTATTCTACCTCAACCATTATTCAGTCGATCAGGAAAAGTATCCATGAAAATCAAATATCTATGTGTTCTCTGGATGTGCCTCGCGTCGTCCCCTCTTTTGGCCGAAGAGCTGACGAGTGAAAAGAAAGCCGTCATTGATGGCATTTTGGCATTGAACAATTCTCAGAAAGCCGCGGAAAAAAGCATCGACCAAATGACTGATCAACTGACGCAGATACTAAGGGCAATACCAAACCTACAAAAGCCCGGAGTTGCTGAAAAAGTGACCGACAAATTTGTTCTTTTCGCAAAATCACGCATGAAAAAAGACAATATGATAAATGAAATCAGTTATCCAATTTATCATAAATACTTTACCTTAGAGGAACTGAAAGCGCTGCGCGGATTTTACCAGACGCCTGTGGGCAAAAAAGTGGGCTCTATGACCCCGGCAATTGTCCAGGAAAGTGCGCTTGCAGCTAAAGCCTATTTTGCTAGCCTTCAACCTGAAATGCAGGTCATTATTACGCAGGTTTTGAGGAGTGAAGAAAAATAATTTCTATATAACTAGTATTATGGTTGTAATTTACCCAAACAACCGCTATGTTAACATCATGGATACAGTTCATATTGCACAAACATTGGCTGAGTTAGGCCATCAGACCCGTCTTGAGATTTTTCGCACTCTTGTTAAAGCCGGGCCCGCAGGCCTGAGCATTGGCGAAATTGGCAGCAAACTTGGCGTTCCCGCGTCAACCTTGGGCTTTCACATTAAAGGGCTGGTGTCTGTTGGCTTAATTAGTCAGGAAAAACAGGGCCGTGCGGTTATTTGCCGTCCGGAACTGACCGTCTTGACCACTGTCATTCGAGATCTGGAAGCAGAATGCTGTTCAGAAATGGCTGTTCTTGAAACAGAAAATGAAGAGGCGTAACCGCCCCTTTTTTTGACCAAATATATCTATAAAACTAGTTATGTGGAATTATTATGACTCTTTCTTCTTTGCCAACGGAACCACAATTCAGTTTTCTGGCCTTTCTGTCAAAATGCGTTCGCAAACTGGATTTCCCGCTCTCGGTCGGTTTTTTGATCCTCGCCGGGCTTGCTTTCATTCAGCAGGATCAAGCCGCCGAAAGTATCGATTTTACGCTTGATGCCTTAATCGGCATTCTACCTTTTCTGCTTTTATCCGTTGGTCTTGCAGCCGGCCTTAAAACCACAGGCGCGGATCAGATCGTTGCGCGCGTTTTTGAAGGACGCCCCCTGCAGGCGATCGCTATGGCATCGCTGTTTGGTGCGTTATCTCCTTTCTGTTCCTGCGGCGTAATCCCGATCGTCGCGGGATTACTGGCCGCTGGGGTTCCCATCGCTCCGGTTCTCGCCTTCTGTATCGCCTCGCCAATTATGGACCCACAGATGTTTGTTTTAACGGCGGCCAGTCTGGGGATGGAATTCACGATTGTTAAAACGGTTGCCGCCGTTGGAATGGGATTAATGACCGGTTACACCACCTTATTGATCTCCCGTTCTGGCGCCCTTGAAAACGCCCTGAAACCCATGGCGCAACCTTCCTGCGGAACTTCTGCATGTGGCGCACCCAGCGTCAGCGAAGCTCAGATCAAATGGGCATTCTGGCAGGAAAAACCAAGAAATCTATTATTCGTTCAGGAAGCCGGAAAATCCGCTTGGTTCCTGGGCCGCTGGTTGGCCTTCGCATTTTTGCTGGAAAGCCTGATGATTGCCTTCCTTCCCGGTGAAATGATCGCCACCTGGTTGGGCGACAGCTCGTTCTTTGCCCTCCCCGCCGCTGTCATTCTGGGCGTCCCGGCCTACCTGAACGGTTTCGCTGCTATTCCCCTTATTCGAGGATTGATCGATTTAGGCATGAGCCCGGCAACAGGCCTTACATTTATGCTTGCGGGTAGCGTGACCAGCATCCCCGCCGCAGTGGCCGTTTGGTCCATTGCAAAGCCAAAGTTGTTTGCCCTTTACCTTTTCTTCGCAGCAAGCGGATCCTTTCTCTCTGGTTTGTTTTACATGCTCTGGCTTTCGTGAGGATTTCATCAACCGCCGCCTCTATTTGGCCTGCTGCTCTGATACAGCCTCCCGGCAAATGCAAAGCCTCTGGACAAAAGTTCTATTTATAGTACTTTTAATAAAAGAGATAAAAAGGCGGCAAGCCGGGGGTGAGCATGACAGCAAAAAACACAGACATTCTAAGGGTGGCCAATTGCAGTGGCTTTTATGGTGACCGGTTATCTGCTGCCAGGGAGATGGTGGAAGGAGGCCCTATTGATGTGCTGACCGGCGACTATCTGGCCGAACTGACCATGTCGATCCTGTATTCCAAAAAACGTAAAGACCCGGATCAGGGATATGTCGGGACCTTCC
>NZ_JBLHZT010000007.1:0-119489 GCF_047631475.1 Sneathiella sp.
TTTTAAATTCTCGGGAAAAATGGGCGGCGTCACTAAAACCGGCAAGAAAGCCAACTGCGGCAAGATTGTCAATTTTCTCAGTCATATAAAATATGGCCATTTGGCACCGGACAGCCATGATACAATCGCCGAACCCTGAGCCTTCCTCTGATAAGCGGCGCTGTAACGTCCGCTCAGTCATATTCAATTCAAGAGCGATCTCCCGAACAGTCCAGCGCCTGCCCAAATCACGTAGCAGCAGCCTCCCGACCTTGCGCGAATAAGGCCCCTGTCCGGCCTTGGTCAGGCTGCTTAACAGCGTCTCTTCTCCATCAAATGCTGGAAGGTTGACTTTCTTAATACCCTTCCAGCTAAAATCAAAATCCGTGGTTCTTTCACTAATCTCGATTGCCTTGATCAATTGGCCGTCTTCAAGGATCTGAATGCCACCGATTGCCAACGAAAGCGAGAGACAGCCATAAAGCTTCAACAGACCTGCCAGCAGCCCCGCGATAAATAAATCTTCAGAAGACAAAGGCGCTTCAAGCGTTTTTGAAAAATGCCTTACCGTCAATTGATTGGCTGATTTTGCAAGGATTTCAGTCCCATGCCTTGAATGAAAATAACGTTCAAAACGGGAAAAACGATCTAACAATTCATCAACAGACTTGGCCCTCAACAGAAAATAGGCAAACGGGCTGTCATAAAGCGTACAGATGTTTAGGCCTGCTTCTAACACGCAGTTCGCACCATGACCGGAAAAACCGTTTTCAAGAAGGGTTCGTTTCAACTGAAGGCCGACTTTGGGACCAAACGAGTTCTCTGGGCTGAAACCACTTTGAACATCTTCCAAAATTCCCTGACGCGCAAATGACTTGGTAATCAGTTGCACCAGAATACCGCTGCTAAAATCCTCAGTTTCAGAATTCATTTGGCTCATGTTACCGGCAATGAAAGAATGGTTTCACCTGTAAGAAGAGACATCGCATTTGTGATAGCCGCAGCCCCGGAAACAATTGCTGTCTCTCCGGCTCCTGTCGGTGGTTCATTCGACTGGATCAGATCAATTGTCATTTCCGGTGTCTCCTCGTAA
This sequence comes from Sneathiella sp., assembly GCF_047631475.1. Classification (GTDB taxonomy): domain Bacteria; phylum Pseudomonadota; class Alphaproteobacteria; order Sneathiellales; family Sneathiellaceae; genus Sneathiella. The sequence continues at coordinate 1,073 of NZ_JBLHZT010000007.1, forward strand.
CTGGCCCAAGTGTAACTATCAAAATTGACAGATGAAACTGAATTTCCGTGTCTGCCAGCGTCCTCATGCAAGACGGACCCCAGACACCACATCAGATTGCCCTCGACCTGTGCCATAACCTGATCCGGATTAACGACAATACCACAGTCATGAACAGACCAGAGCTGGACAACCGAAAGTTCACCACTTTCACGTTTGCGTACTTTTGCGACAGTTGCAGAATACGACATCTCTTTGTAGATACCGCACGCAACGCCATAGGCCGTGCCTTCACTCTCAGATCGGTTATTCCAGCCGGACAAGGCCGCAACCCGTTGCAATAGATTTTGCAATCGCGGGTGCCTTCCAGACAGTTGATCCATCCTGAAAGCCAAAGGGTCTTTGCCCGCGAGAACCGCCAGACGATCCATCACAGTTTCAATCGCCCAACAATTTGGCATTGCCCCTAAACCTCGCCACGGACCCGTGTCTATCGGCAATCGAACATCTTCGAATTCGATCATCTGATTTGGAACATCATAAGGCAGGAGCGCCCCCCGCGCGGCCCCTTTATCCGCAATCAGGCTGGTCACAGACTGCATCCAGTCTGGCAGAAAAGCAGAACTGAAAATAACATGGCCAGACTTGAACGCATGCCACCAGCTTTCAATCCGCCCCTGATCGTTGAGCGTTGCCCGAATTCGATGCTGAGAAGGTGGCCGGAAATATGTTTTTCGAAACTCATCCTCGCGTGTCCATTGAAGTTTAACCGGCTTTTTTATGTGTTTCGCCAAACGCGCGGCGTCCAATTCGATACCGCTGAAAACCTTTCCGCCAAATCCGCCGCCGATCCGCTGATTATGAATAATGATTTGATCTTCGCTGAGGTCAAAAAAATCGGCGATTTGACGATGAGCAATCGTTACATCCTGAGATCCCGTCCAGATTTCGAGTTGCGGATGTTTACCCTGTTGATAGCGCGCTATGGCTGTTCTTGGCTCCATCGCAGCGTGCGCGGCCAATGGCACGGTCAGCGTTATATCAATTTGTGGCATACCCTTCCCTATGTCACCCTGTTGCGCCAGCACATGTTCTAATGCTCCCGGTTCTGTATGGCCTGATAACGACAAACCTTCGTTCTGCACGGGCTGGGCGGACAAATCCCAACTGGCCGTTCTCAGAAATTCCGCGTGAACCCTTTCAAGACTGTTTCGGTTTGTAGCGACGACAGCCAACAATCCGTCCTCCTGCACAAAATCAACATACCCCGCGATGTCCTGCGCTTTATTCTCCGCAATGGAGGCCAAGCCCGCGTTCGAATTAGGGGGTGTTAAAAGGCGGGCATAGACCATATCCGATAAATCGATATCATCGACAAACATTGGTTGAGATGCCGTCACCAAAGACTTTATGAGAGGCGCCGATGTTGCGTGACCTACGAACCGCCCTGTTCGCCCGGCTTTGAAAGAAACTGGCTTTGCCTGATCAATTAGATCTTCACTCAGCAATAAAGGCTCTGCCAGCAACTCAGCCAACGGAATTGATTGATTGTCTGGCAACTTGAACGTTGCGCCATGAATAACGCCCTCGTCACCCGATCTGCCCAGTTTGGCGTCAGCGCGCGTAACAAGCTCCATCCGAATGGCCGCAGCAGCCGCCGCGATCACTGGCCCGAACGAAAGAATTGATTCAGACCCCACGGTCGCCTTTACTGCGTGAAAACGATCGGTTCGCGGATGAATATACCGAACCTGATGAAGGTCAATCCGAATTTCTTCAGCAATAATCTGTTGAATTCCAATGGAAATACCCTGCCCCATCTCAGCGCGCGGACTTACAAATTCCACAGTACCATCTGGCAACAAGGCGATCCATAATCTCGCCTCTTCCGCAGTTGGATCATTCCTATGCGGTAGCGGCGGAAACGCACATCCGGTCAGGCAGGTCGCAGAGATACCAGCGGCAGACCAACCGAGTAGTTTTAAAAACTCTCTTCGGGACGACTTGGACAGGGCAGATGTCATTTTGACCCTCCCATTTTTAGCTGAGCCTGCCGAAGGGCCTTTTTTATGCGCGGCTGGGTTCCACATCGGCACCGGACCCCACTCATTTGCTCAGTGATTTCTGCTTCTGTCAGTGGTGGGGTTGCTGCCAATAACGCCGCAGCGGTCATAACCTGCCCATTTTGGCAGTATCCGCATTGCGGAACATTGTCCTTTATCCAGGCTTCCTGAACCGGGTGCAGATCGTCAGGAGGGGCCAACCCCTCCAATGTGACCAAATCACTGTTTTCGATATCGGATACTGTTAGGGAGCAGGATCGTTCCACATTGCCGTCCACGTGGACACAGCACGCACCGCAAACACCAATCCCACACCCGAATTTTGGACCTGTAAGCTTAAAATGATCTCGCAAGACCCAGAGCAACCGATAGTCTGACCAGTCATTTGGCACTGTGACAACGGTTCCGTTTAGATTGAAATTCATCGCGCACCCTCCTTGAATAATCAGAAGGTACCCAATTCATATTCAATTTGATTGAACAATTACGCCAAAAATTCAGCTTCGTTTCAGACGATATCTGACTCCCATAGCAGGGCTATTTAGCAAGCGCGTAATTCAAGATTTTATAAGCGAGTTTCGCGGCGAGAAAATTTGGCGCAGAGAAATTCTGAATGGGCGCCAATTCATTGATGTCAGCACCAACAATTGTTCCAATACCAGAAGCAGCCCGAATAATATTAATCGCGTCTGACCAGAAGAAACCGCCAGGTTCCGGGGTGCCGGTTGCAGGCATCAGGGAGCTATCAAAACCATCCAGATCAAAGGTAAGATAGATGGGCCGGCCTTTTAAAGGTGAAACAATCTCATCAATATTCCAGCTTTCACGATCTTTTCCCCAGTGAACTGTAATACGATGGCTGTTGGCCTCCAGAAACGGGATCTCTTCTGCAGAAATATTTCGAATGCCGACGGACACAATTGGAACCGTAGGATGATCCAGTACCCGGCGAATAGCTGCCGCATGCGAAAAATGTTCACCCTCATAGCCATCCCGAAGATCAGCATGAGCATCAAAATGCAAGATGATCAAGTCATCAAACTGCTTTAGAAAGGGCCTTATTGCGCCCGGAGTGATGGAATGCTCCCCGCCAAAAACCAGCGGAAATTTCCCGGTCTCTAAAATCGCTTGAGTGATGTTTTCAAGCCGGGTTAAAGCCGCCGCTATATCTCCGCTTTCTACGGGCTGATTTTCCAAAGTTGCAAGCCCATATTTCCGAAAAGGCTCGCACCAGAATTCCTCGTCGAACAACTCGACCTGATGACTTGCTTCAATCATAGCCGCAGGCCCCTTGGAAGTACCACCGCCATAACTGACAGATGCCTCCAGGCCAAACGGAACGATCACAGCCTTTGCGTCAGATACGGGATGGCTGTCTGTTTCAGGTAGCCCCAGAAATCCATCTTCTGACGCCATAAACGCAAGGTCTGTGATCGACATAAGAGTTACTTTTCGAAAAGTTTTGCAAAATTCCGCCGCGGCCGATCTTTGCCGCCGCCATCATGATAAACCGAGGAGGCGAGTAAAGGAACAACCGTTGTCGCCTCGGCATACACCATCTGCTCAAGGGCCGTATCAACCTTACCCCAACTGGACGCCTCTTTTAGTGTAGAAGACGAACAGGCGCCATCACGCACATCGGCAACAGTAATCTGCACCGCGTATTTATGCATATCAACTTCTTTACCCAGAATTTCCGCGCAAACAACAGTGTCCTGGACAAAGTTTTTAGGAACACCGCCGCCAATCATCAACAGCCCGGATGTTCCCGCCGCCATTTTGATTTCCGTAAGCTCCCTAAAATCAGCAACGCTATCGATGCTCATATAATTACCAGGATTCTCCACCTGGTGTTTCACGAGACCAAAGCCCGCAGAACAATCTGAAAAAGCAGGTACAAAAATCGGGACATTATGGTCATAGCAGGTTTCGATGAGGCTCTCTTTCTTGACAGCGTTTTCCTTCAACCAGCGCCCCATTTCCCAGATAAATTCCCGGGAAGAATATGGGCGTCGCTCTAAGCTGTCTGCAATGACTTTTGTTGCTTCATCGCAGGCCTGAAGCTGCTCTTCATCAATATAGGTATCATAAATTCGGTCGATATAAAGATCTCGTAATTGGGTATCATCCGCGAACGGATCGCCTTGATAATGCTTGAAGCCAAGAGCCTCGAAAAAGTCCATATCAACAATAGACGCGCCGGTCGATACGATGGCGTCAACCATTCCAAATTTTACAAGATCCCTGTATACGTCCATACACCCGCCAGCAGAGGTCGACCCTGCAAGGGTCAAAATGACGGCACAATCTGGATCCTTAACCGCCATTTCAAAGATCCGTGTCGCACGCGCCAGATCCCGGGATGAAAAAGACATTTTTTCCATGGCCTGCACAATGGGGCGGGCGTCAAAACTTGTGATATCGATATGCTCGACGGGCTTGATTAATAAATCAGATTTTTTCGTCATACTCATGCGTTCCTTAATCGATCGCAACAACTGTTTCTGAATAAAACCCATTAAACTGGGTCTGCATGGCGTAACCGTACGCTCCCAGATTCTGAAACAGTATCCAGTCTCCTTCGTTTATGGTTGCATCCAGCTGGAAAGGTCCGTGCATCACATCAAGGCTATCACAGGTAGGACCATACAATTGAAAATCAGCGCCGACGCCCGCTTTCAAAGCCCCTTCACTTGAATAGACTTCCAAAGGATAGGGCCATTTGGAAATGCCCGCATCAAACAAAGAGCCATAGGTCCCATCGTTCAAATAAAGCGATTGCCCTTTTCTAAGTTCCACCCGAACAGCCACACTACCGGCTTCCGCAATTAGAGCTCTACCCGGCTCACAAATAATATCAACATCCGCCAGACCTGCTGTATGGATAGCAGTATCAATCGCATCGAAGTAAGATGTGAGTGGCTGCACGTCCATGCCCGGATAATAGACAGGAAATCCCCCCCCTACATCAAGCCGATCAATAGAGATACCTGAGGAGGAAAGCATCGCCGCAATCTGATGAATGGACCTCCCATAATCCTGAGGGTCCATGCACTGCGATCCCACATGAAAAGTGACCCCTATTTTTGATGCATGCAAAGAGGCTCTTTGCAGCAATAAAGGGGCTTCATGAATGGACGCACCAAATTTACCGTTGAGCGGATGGACGGCTGTTTTCTGTTCGACCTGAACCCGCAAATACAAATGAAGCCCTTCCACTTGAGCGGTTTCAACTTCAATTTTCTTCAGCTCTTCCAGACCATCAAAAGCAAAATGCCGAACACCCATGGCACAGGCTTCACGAATGGCGCGACGGCTTTTCACCGGATGCATAAAATAGAGTGTCGCGTCTGGAAAAAGACCAAGAACATATTTCACTTCCCGAAGGGAGGCGACCTCGAAATCACGAATACCTTCATCCCACAATAATTTCAGAACAGCCATATGCGGGTTGGATTTAACCGCATACATGCTTCTTCCATTGAAGTGGTCCCTGAAAAGAGACGCCTGCGTCCTGACTTTTTCGCGGGAAAGAAGATGCAACGCGTCATCGCATTCTTCTGTGACAATCGCATCAGAAGGGCTTCTATAAACGCGCAGATCAGTCAACGCGCAGAGATCGGATGCACGGTGAAGAGAATTCTCAAAAGCAACAAACTTTGGTTGTGACGGTCGGACCATGTCAGCAAACCCCTCAATCAATCCAGCCGAATAATTCGGCAAACCAAAAAAGGACATTTGCGTCGTTGCCCGTACAAAATCTCAAAAATTGAGGAACGCGTCGTGGCACGTGCGCTTAAACGTCGAGGCACTTCTGCATTTAAACTAATTCAAAAGCAAGCGGTTTTTTACCGGATCAGTTGTCTCTAGTCAGACAACAAGATAACAGGGGAATTGACAAGTCTTTTGTAGGGCAAGCGAATTTCAACACGAGTGCCTTCATTTTCCCTGCTTTTTAGTTTCAGATCGCCATCATGCATTTCAATGATGGATTTTGACAGTGGTAGGCCTAGGCCCGTTCCTTCAATAGAGCTGGACGTCGAAAATGATGTCCGAACAAAGGGACGCATTACAGAATTAATCTCTGATTCTTCTATTCCATGGCCATTGTCTTCGACAATAATACTGAAGTAATCCTCACGATCAGCCGAAACCGAAATCTTTACATACCCGTTTTCAGGCGTAAATTTAACCGCATTACTCAGCAGATTAATCATGACCTGCTTCATTTTTCTCTTATCCGCCAGAATGCGGTAATTGGTTTGCTCGCAGACGTCAATTTGGATTGATTTTTCCCGGGCCTTCGTTTTCAGCATGACCACAGTCCAGTCAATAATTTCGGCCAAAGAAAATTCTTCTTCATCCAGTTTCTGTTCTCCCGCTTCCAGACGGGAAAAATCCAGAATATCATTGATCAGCGACAAAAGATGTTGGCCGGACGATAAAATATTTTCAGAATATTCATGATATTTGGCGTGGTGGATCGGACCAAATATTTCCTTTGCGATTACTTCGGCAAATCCAATGATGGCATTTAACGGCGTCCGCAGTTCATGGCTCATATTGGCAAGGAACAATGACTTGGCTTTCGTGCCTTCCTCTGCCTGCAACTTCGCATCAATCAGTTCCAGTTCTGCGAAATGTTCCTGCGTTATGTCCTGCAAGGTCCCCCCCAGCAAAACGGGATTGCCGCTTTTATCATAATGCAACCGTCCAATTTCCCGAACATAGATCATCGTTCCGTTCGGACGCACCATCCGGTATTCAATCTGATAATCATCATGATTTTCAATTGCCCATTTGACAACGGAATCCATGCGCTCCAGATCATCCGGATGGACCCTGCTGCGATAACTTTCCGCCGCGGGCTTTATGTCTTCCGGATCGTATCCCATAATCCGTGATGTTTCGCGCGACCAGTCATAGAAGTTCCCGTCCAATTCATGAATCCAATTTCCAATATGGGCAACTGACTGGGCTTCTTCGAAACGCTCGTTCAAGTGTTGAAGTGCTTTTTCCCGCTCTCTGAGTTCGGTAATGTCTGTTCGGATTGCAACGGTACCGCCAGAGACGGTCTTAAATTCTGACAGCCTGTAAATCCGGCCGCCTTCAAAAATCTGTTCTTTTGGTTCAGACGGATTACGGTGCTCATGAAGTCGCGCCTGCACCCATTGTTCGGCCGCATCAAGATCAACAAAATAATTAGACTGTGCGGCTTGATGACGGATAAGTTCTTCGAAATGGACACCGGGTGCCAAAATATCCTCAACAGAAGAAAAAAGTTCTACATAACGCTGATTAAAGGCGACAACCCGATCATCAACATCAAAAATAATGAACGCATCCGAGATGGATTCCAATGCCTCCACTAGAACCTTTTCTGCTTTTTCAGCCCGTGATTTGGCGATTTGCAAATCCGCAGTTTGGGCCAGAAGTTTTCGTTGCGTAACCTCCCGGCTTCCCACCTCCTCGTTTAAGGACGCTATTGCAGGCAGAAAAGCCGAGATACCAGAGGAAATGAAAATCAACCCCGGCAGATATCCGAAAATCCGCCATATCTCGATAAATTCCTCACCGGAAAGACTGACTGGAGCTACAAAATTGGGTCCAACAAACAAAAAATCGACAACAGACGTAAAACTCACCAATCCCAAGCCGATGGTCAACAAACTGTGGCCAATTTTTACCCGTGAAAACTTGCTTCGCTGAACTATAAAATAGGCAAAGGAAAGGAATAAGCACAAAAACAGTACAAGTTCGCCAAATACCATCACTGTTTTACATATTCCTTATTTGAGCGAGGTTTAGACCTTGCTGTTATTTTTTTTGACAGTATGACCTGTCAATACCACAGCAGCAATCTAGATATACAAAATATGTTGCTGAGTTGTTAAGAAACAAGTGTATTCACCTGTTACGTTTTTTGACAAAGGCAAAGGAGGATTGTTGAAAAAATCCTTTTTCACTGCGTATTATTCTGTAAGCTGTGATCCAGCACGATAAAAAAACGAAAAAGAAAAGGAACGCAGATGCTGAATATTGTTGCCATGATTACCACAAAACCTGGGAAACGCGCCGAAGTCCTAGAAGCTTTTAATGCCAATGTTCCTGCCGTGTTGGCAGAAAAAGGGTGTATCGAATATGCTGCGGTCGTTGATGCCGAAGACATCGGTCCCTTTCAGGCAAAACTAGGCGAAAACTGCTTTGCTGTTATTGAAAAATGGGAAAGCAAAGAAGCCCTGATGGCTCACGCGGTTTCGCCACATATGAAAGAATACGGCAAGAAAACTAAAGACATGGTCGAAGATAAAGCCATTCACATCTTGTCAGCAGTCTAACCAGACCCCCGGGGTATCCAGTGTTCTGGATATCCCTTACAAACATTCCAGTTCGCCGACCTTGAACGCTTCAAAGCTGGTGATAACATGTTCACGCACGGCTTGAGCGACCTTGTCAAGATCAGGACGCGCACGCAACCGGATCTGATAGACACCGGGATCCCGAAATCCATCGACCTCACTTAAACGAACAATCGGCTCATCGATGAAGGACCTCGGGGCGACAGCTACGGCCAGATCCGACAGTATGGCGGCTCTTTGTGCAACCGTCGAAGACGTCATATAGGCTGATCTGTAGCTTCTGTTCATCCCTTGCAAGGACTGAATCGCTGATGCCCGCCAGACGCACCCCGCTTCCCACATCGCAATCGGCAGAGGGTCTTGCAGATGGGCATGACCACCTTTCAAGCCCACCCATACCAACGGCTCTTCCAATGCGACAATTTCATCTTTATGCATCGGCTGATCTGGAGAAGCTGTTAATAACGTAACATCCACCTCTCGCTCTTCCATCCGCTCCATGAGGCGCTCAGTTGTATCAATAACCACATCTACGGTTACCTGTGGATGAGAACAGGCAAATTTCCGCAAAATAACCGGCAGCAATCGACTACCATAGTCATCAGGCGAACCCAGTCGCACAGTACCTGTCATTTCAGGTTCAAGAAAACGCGCCATGACTTCATTGTTCAATGCCAGTATCTGCTTGGCATAGCCCAGCAACATTTCCCCGTCTTCTGTCAATCTCACTGATCGCGCGTCGCGCACGAATAAAGAAGTTCCCAGTGTATCTTCCAGTTTCTTTATCTGCATGGATACGGCGGACGGTGTTCTAAAGACCTGTTTGGAGGCTTTTGAGAAGCTACCAACCTCGGCAATGGCGATGAAAGTTTTCAAAAACTCCATATCCAAACTTGACAGCAATTGATCTTTAAAAATTTCGGCTGGTTTCATGCAACGGCTCCATGTTCAAAAAAATTGAACGATACCTTCAAATCTATTCGTTTGATTGAACCATTATTATCGTTAAATGTCCAGTTATAGAAACTCTGATGAGAGGAGATTGAAAATGACATCCCCAGTATGCTGCGACAACGGTTATGTAGAATGTCACGATGCCGAGCCCTTGAACCCCACCCTGAGGATCTGGGAATGGACAGCCCGGGCGTGGAAAAATTATCGTGAGAACCGAGCCAGTCAGAAGACGTTCAATTTATTGCTGGAACATGACGATTATCTACTTCAGGATATCGGGATTAGCAGAAATGACATCTACCGCTTGAAGGCGCAGCGTGTCAGCAACGATCCCATTGTTGAATTACAACGCCTGCGACGCGAACGGGTCCGTAATCCAACAGATTAATCACCGACGGGCATCGCCGGTGACGCAATCACACCTGCTGACTTTGGGGGTTTTCGTATCCCCAAAGTTAAGAATAATTTGTTGGTCTCAATTTGGGCTGCCCCGTTCCTTCGATTGAACTGGTGCCTACCTTTTTAAAGGGTGACCCTGCGCAGTCATATCCTGCAAGGACGATCAATCATAAGCAATAAATCAGTTTGCTCTTCCGCCCCGTCTCGTCAATACTGATACGAAAAGGAGAGCAAAATGGCTCAAAAAATCCTGGTCCAGAAAGACGGCCCGATCACCATCATCACGCTTAATCGGCCGGAAGTCAGAAACGCCCTTGATCACGAAAGTGCTGATCTTCTTGCGGCCGCATTGCAGGAATTTAATCAAGATGATGCGCAGCGCGTCGGCATTATTATGGGCTCAGAAGGAAGTTTTTGCGCAGGTGCCGATTTGAAGGAAGCGGCCGAGAATATTAATTACAAAGCCTGGGCAGGTCATCCTGAAGGCCCACTGCACAAGCCTTTATCCAAACCTTTGATTGCCGCTGTCTCTGGCGCGGCTGTCGCTGGGGGTCTGGGTGTTGCCTTATATTGTGACATTCGTATAGCCGATGAAACCGCTGTTTTTGGGGTTTTCTGTCGACGATGGGGTGTCCCGATGAGTGATGGAACGCCTACCCGACTGCCGCGGCTGATCGGAATTGGGCCTGCAATGGATATGATGCTCACAGGCAAAGGCGTGACCGCAGAGGAGGCCAAAGAACTTGGTCTTGTAACACGCTTGAGTAAGTCGGCCCACCTACTGGACGACGCGAAGAAACTGGCACATCAAATTGCGGCGTTTCCTCCTCTCGCGATGCTGTCCGACCGTCATGCCCTACTGGATCAGGAAGGCAGACCTGAAGCAGAAGCCCTTCAACGCGAAATGGAATTTGCACAAGAAGCACAGTTCAATGAAGCGCAATCTGGTGCGGACCGTTTTGCGAAAGGAGAAGGCCGACATGGTCAATTTCGCTAAACTCCTCTTGTAAAATGAATGACGGAGCGCAAGTCGTGAACATAGACGGAGCCAAGAGGAGAATAACCCATTGCTTGGAAAAACCGGAAAATTCATATGTATGGCGAGCCTAACACTCACCCTGTCGGGCTGCACAAATGTGGCCCGCATTGAAAGTGAACGCGCAAAAACGGCCTTGATTGGCCTGACCAAGGCAGACTTGATGACCTGCGCTGGCGTTCCTGAACGTGTCGGGCAAGCCACTGACGGACAGGAATTTTACAGTTATTCCAGTAAGAAATCTGTTCAAGTACCCTCAGATGCAGGCTATCCCGGATTTTATCCGAGTATCGGGCTAGGGGGTCGGCGCCACAATATGTATGGAACTTGGCACTTTTTTGGGGGAAGTCGCACCGAAACGCGCGAATGCGTTGCAACGATTGGTCTAAAGGATGACAAAGTTGCGTCGATTTCCTTTCGGCAAAACGATGCTGATGGGTTTGCTATTACACAATGTTATCAGATAATCCGAAACTGCCTTCCGCCTGCCAAAAACAAGCGATAGCCGCGAACACCTTACGTATGTCAAAAAGAGTAGCCTTTCCTCACCCGCTCCTTATGCTGTCCTAAACCTATTTCAAAATCTGGCCAATTACTGGAATTCGGATCGCTCTTATGTTTTTAACGTCCAGCACATTGCCATTTCTAATTCGGGAATGGCGATTTTTATTATTTGGCCTGTTGCTTACTTTCTGGTCCGGCCCTGGGCAGACATTTGTGATCTCATTATTTGGTAAACAGATCCGCCAGGATTTTTTGTTAAGCCATAGTGAATACGGCGCCTTATATACCGCAGGCACGTTATTAAGCGCCCTTTGTCTTTGGAAAGCAGGTCCACTTGTCGATCGTATTCCCCTCAGACAAATCGCTTTTAAAATGGCCGTCTTAATGGTTGTTGTGACGGCTTTATTCCCCTTCGCGTTTGAACCCATCAGCTTGTTACTTGGTATCTTTGCCTTGCGCTTTTGTGGTCAGGGAATGCTCAATCATATCTCACTCACCGCAATGGCACGCCGGTATGAAAACGAGCGAGGGCGGGCCCTTGCGATTGCCGGCCTCGGGTTTCCTCTAGCAGAGGCCCTGCTGCCCCCATTGATCGTTTACGGACTTGCCTTCACTCAATGGCAGACCCTCTGGTATCTTCTTGCAGCTTGCATGGCCCTGACATTACTTCCCCTTATCCCCTACCTGATTGTACGCACCCCTGATCAGGACGGCGGCGGAGCGTCCGCGGCGGATGGACAAATTAAAGATCAACAGACAAGTTGGACAAGGGCACAAATTCTGAAAGACGGTCGGTTTTACCTGATCGCCATCACACCCATGATGCAATCCGCTGCCATCACTGCGTTTTTCTTCCATCAGGTCTATTTAATCGAAGAAAAGAACTGGTCCTTTGGATGGTGGAGCCTGTGCTTTACATTTTTTGCGGGCTTTAGCCTGTTAGGGGGTGTTTTTTCGGGCATTCTGGTGGATCTTTTTCGGGCACGCCGGCTAGTGCCGTTCATCCTTCTCCCTCTCGCGTTAGGGATCTATCTTTTCGGCCAATCCGAGCAATCGTTCATGGCAGCGGTTATCATGTCTACCTTGGGCTTTGGTGCCGGCATGACAAACCCTGTTATGTCGTCCTTGCTACCTGAACTATATGGCACCCGCCATTTAGGAGCGATCCGGGCAGCTGCGACCGTTGTCATGGTGTTTGGATCTGCCCTTGGACCAATCCTTCTGGGATGGGCCTTGGATGCGGATTTTGATATCATCAATATTTCGAACAGTATTGCAGTCGCTGGATTAATCGGTGGGTTACTTTGTTACATCGCGGTTAAGCAGGATCAGCCGTAATCCCGCCCCGCGCGCCCTTTATACCTTGGCAATGCCCATCCAAGGGCTATCCCGCCTGCTCGGATCAGAAAACCGACCAATATGGCAATAAAGACAGCGAATACCTGCGCAAGTCCTGCATAGGTAAGGCCAAGATAACTTCCGGCAGCGAATAAAGCTGCCGTTACATAAACTTCGGGCTGTAATAGCAACGGCTTTTCCCCAGCAGCAATGTCACGCGCCAATCCGCCAAATGTTGCTGTCATAACCCCAAAGGCGATAGAGGCCAACGGAGATGCCCCACTCTTCATTGCAATATGGGCGCCCATCACGCCAAAAGCGGATAGTCCGACCGCATCCGCCCACAGCAACGCTACATACCGTTTTTGAAGTTTATGGGCCGTAAAGAAAACAAGAACAGCAACCCCAAAACAAACGACAAGATATCTTTGGTCAGTGATCCAAAAAACTGGGCGATCCAAAATGAGATCCCGCAAAGTACCGCCGCCAATACCGGTCAATGTCGCCATCAGTGTAAATCCGACGATATCCATTTCCTTGCGGCTGGCGACCAGACTTCCGGACGCAGCAAAAACGGCAACTCCCACCAAGTCGAGCATCGAAATGAGCAAATTTAATTCCATCATCAAACTATGGCATAGAAGTTTCAGCAGGAAAACGCTTGATAACAAAACAGCACCCGCTAAAGTAAAACAACTCAATAATAATACTTTCTTGTTCCACCATCCGGGAGACAACATCGCATGAGATTTCTGACGTTCGCCGCCATATTATTGCTGTTTTCAGGTCCCGTAGTTGCCACAGAAACAATACCGCCCGAACAAGTTGGATTGTCGTCAAAGCATCTTGAAAAAATCGACCAAGGCCTGAAAGACCATATCGCCAAAGGAAAAATAAACGGTGCCTCTCTCTCCATCATGCGTAAAGGAAAATTGGTCTATCATAAAGCCTTTGGGACCCGCGGTGCCGACGCAGCGACAGGGCCATTGAAGGCAAACGACATCCACCGGATCTATTCCATGACCAAGCCGATCACCTCTGTCGGTATCATGATGCTCGTTGAAGAGGGGAAAATAAACCTGAACGATCCGGTGTCCCGATACATTCCTGCTTTTAGCACATCAAAAGTCTTGAATCAGGGTCAGCTTCTGCCCGTGGAGAAGGCCATCACCGTCAAGGACCTGCTTCGTCACACATCCGGTATTGTCTATGGTTTCTTTGGAGATACAGAAGCACGAACAGAATATAAAAAGATAAATCTATACGATATAAACAAACCGACTGCACAGATTATTGATGAGATTGCCTCTCTGCCGTTAGAGCACCAACCGGGAACAACATGGGAATACAGCCACTCAACAGACGTTCTTGGTCATATTATCGAAATTGTTTCGGGCCAAAAACTGGACACTTATCTGTCAGAGAAAATTCTATCCCCGCTTGGAATGAAAGATACAGCCTTTTCCGTCCCGCTTACCAAGAAGAACAGAGTTGTTGAACCGACCTATCAAGGATTAAGTGACCCTTTCGCGGATCGGAATTACCTCTCAGGCGGCGGCGGATTATTTTCAACATCGGAAGACTATCTTAAGTTTACCGCAATGATGCTGAACAAAGGCGCATATGATGGCACCCGTTACCTCAAAGAGAAAACAGTTGAAATGATGACCAGCAATCAACTGGGCACCATCAGACCCGGTAATTATGATTTGCTTGGAAAGGAAAACGGTTTCGGTTTGGGCTTTTCTGTTCGGCTCATCAAGGACGGACAACCCGCAGGTAGCAAAGGGGATTATTGGTGGGGTGGTTACGCTGGCACCTATTTCTGGATTGACCCACAGAAAGAAATGATCGCAGTGTATATGATGCAACAACCGGATCAACGCCGGGCCATGCGGTCATTGATCAGAAATTGGGTCTATGCCGCACTCATGGATTAAAACCGGTGGCGCCAGGGATAAGGGCTACTCAGGGTCTTTCCCTATCCAATTGTTGGATTTGACGCGCCGCCGATCAAATGGGCTCGATTGGCACGCCGCCACGAACCCAGAAGGAGTGGAAGGGCAGAAAAAACGCCATAGGCGACAAAGCTGGCCGCAATACAATACAACAACGCCATAAACGAGAACGTTTGCGCAACAACCAGATGGCCCAAACCGACGGCGATAATCAGCCGACCAATGCCCGCAAGGACGGGCCAAACAACAGCGTGCGCGCCTTGTGAAGCAAAATATAAAGAAAGACCAAGTCCAAAGAAAAAATAACAGGGGCCGACGACCGCAAGATACTGTTCTGCAAACCCAAAAACGGCCATATCTTCAGTAAACAAACCCGCCCAGCTTGTTGGAAACAATCCAACCCAAAGACCAATTCCCCCGCAAACACCCGCAGCAATTCCGCCGCCGATCCAAGCGATCTTTTCTGCGCGCTTGATCTGCCCGGCACCAATATTACTGCCGACCAGGGAGATCATCGCGGCCCCTAACCCAAACACAACAGGAACCAGAACAAATTCAAGTCGTGCGCCAATACCAAACCCGGCAAGAGCCTGTTCACCAAACATTGCGACGAGCGAGGTCAGAAAAACAATTGAGGCGACCGATAAAAACGGATTGAGCGAGGCAACCATTCCTACCTTAAAAAAATCACCCCAAATGGACCGGTTCATTTTGAAAAATTTCCGCTCAAAAGAAATTGTAGATTGGCCTGAATAAATTTTTAGAAACACGATTAATGCGCCGATCGCGTTCGCAATGACCATCCCCCATCCGATACCCGCGATACCCAGATTTGGTATTCCAAACCATCCCTGGCTTAATCCCCCGCCACACAAAATTTGAACAATTGCGGTTAGGATCATTGCCCGAGCTGGGGATTTCATATCGCCAGCGCCCCTCAGAAGGCTACAAAAAATATTGAAGAACCAGACAAAAACCACGCCAGAGAACAGCGCTTCTGCATACAGAACCGCCTGATCGAGGCTCTCTTCTTTTCCGCCAATAAGGCCAAATATTTGCTCACTGAAATTCAGGAATATCAATGAAAATAAAACCGGCGCGATGACGGCGACGACACCCGCATGCCAAACAACGGCCTGCGCTTTCGCATGATCCCCGGCACCAAGAGATCTTGCCAGAGTGGCGGCTACAACACCCCCCATCGACCCGGCACTCAACATTTGCATCAATATAACCATCGGAAAAGCGAGAGCCAAACCAGCAAGAGCAGAAGTCCCCAACTGACCAACGAACCATAATTCGGCCATCGTCACCAACGCCATAATCACAAATCCTGCAATATTGGGCGCAGCTAGTTTTAGAAGCGTCGGAACAATGGGCGCCGTCAAAATCCGGGTAAGTGGTGGAATAGTCGTTTTGGGGGGCCGTTGGTCTATTTCAGGTCTGGTCATTCCAAGAACGCTCCATGAGTTTATTTTCTGTACTCACTACATTAATGAACAAACCCACATTGTCAATCACTCAACTTTTTCTGTATATTGGATTTAACCGGTTTATATACATTTAATTGAATTATCTTAACGGCACCAAAAAAAGGCGCCGAATTTCGGCGCCTTCTTCTCAATGAGTTTCGTTCAGGATTAGTTGTTGCTCCAACCACTAACGGATTTCACTTCAAGAAAATCTTCAAGTCCCCAAACGCCACCTTCGCGGCCATTACCGGATTGCTTGTAGCCACCAAAAGGTGCTCCGGCACCGCGCATCTGTCCGTTCATTTCAACCATGCCCGAACGCAAACGACGGGCCACCCGGCGAGCTTTGTCCAGATCCGTTGTCTGAATATAATTGGTCAAACCGTAAACAGTATCATTCGCAATTTCTACCGCTTCCTCTTCCGTATCAAACGGGATCATTGCCAGAACCGGGCCAAAGATCTCTTCCCGCGCAATCGTCATCTCGTTATTGACATCCGCAAAAACTGTGGGGCGCACAAAATAACCTTTTTCAAGACCTTCTGGGCGTCCTAGTCCACCTGCAACAACTCTTGCACCTTCAGAGATCCCTTTTTCAATCAATCCCTGAATTTTATTGAATTGGGCTTCGGAAACAACCGGTCCAATATGGCGACCTTCTTCAGCAGAAGGGCCGACAGCAACACCAGCCGCAACTTCCGCTGCGGTTTCAACCGCTTTGTCATAAATTGACCGCTCGACCAACATACGTGTCGGAGCATTACAAGATTGGCCTGTGTTATTCATGCATTGGATGATACCACGCTTGACCGCTTTTTCATCCGCGTCGGCGAAGACCACGTTCGCGCCTTTACCGCCGAGTTCCAACGCCACCCGTTTGACGGTATCCGCTGCGTTCTTCGAAATGGCAATACCAGCCCGTGTAGAACCGGTGAAGGAAATCATATCAACGTCTTTGTGGCCGGAAAGCTGGCTTCCAACGCCCATGCCATCACCGTTCACCAGGTTGAAGACACCGGCAGGGATGCCCGCTTCGTCTACAAATTCTGCAAATAACAGTGAAGACAGCGGTGCAATTTCAGATGGTTTCAAGACAACAGTACAACCAACCGCCATTGCCGGAACAGCTTTCAAAGTCACCTGATTCATTGGCCAGTTCCAAGGTGTGATCAGACCGCAAACCCCTACTGGTTCATATAAAATCTGATCGTTTGGTGCATGTGCCCCTAATTCACGGTCAAATTCAAAGGATTTAAACGCTCGGATAAAATTCTTGATATGCGCATATCCAGACCCGGATTGGGCTGTCTGTGCCAGAGAGATAGGGGCCCCCATTTCCATGGAAATGGCTTCACCCATTTCAGCACTGCGTGCTTTATATACCTCAGCAAGCTTTTCGATATAACCAATGCGCTCTTCTGCTGATCGTTCGCTCCATGGAATAAAGGCATCTTTAGCAGCCTTAACTGCCGCATCTGTATCCGCCTGGCTTCCTAATGAAATAACCGCACACACTTCTTCTGTTGAAGGGTTGATAACGTCCAGATCATTTTCTTTGGCCGGTGAAACCCACTGACCATTGATGTAAAATTTGCGTTTGTCTAACACAATTCGGCTCCCGTTCTTTTTCATTTTTCTACACCAGCATTTTTGCCTTCATCACTTATGAGATGAATTCCGGTCCAAAGGCCGTCGATAAATAGCTCGTGTTTCTGATAGTCTAAAGGTGCAACTAATTACCGCACTGCACAAGTCAAAATTTCGGATTATTTACCTAAGGTCTGCAAATCATCTTCAGAACAGGCCTATTTCCAATCACACATATTGCAGCCGTTTCTTAGGATCAAAAACCGGCTCGTGATTATAAACCAAAAGCCTGAGCTTGTCTTTGCTGGTGGCTGCGTAAAAATCCTCACCCGCTTGATCCCATTCCCTGTTCCCTCCGGTTAATTTGTTATCTGCCCGGCGAATGGAATGACAGGGCCGATTGCCTAGAAAATCAAGGCGGGCCTTGCGGTTGTTTCCCCAAACCCCCATACCCCGATATTCGGGCCGCACCGCTACCCAACAGGATTCAACACTAAAAGGATTAAACATTTCGATGGCGCCCGCCCGTTCAAACAGATGACGATGATAGGCTTCCTGTGCGAAACGAACGGCCCCAACGCCCAAGATAGTCGAGCTTTTATCAACCGTCAGAAAAAGCATCTCTGCCATCGGCAGCCCGCGCTTCAGATTTGCCAAGGGCACTTCGCCGCTCTCCAGAACGATTTTTACAAACGTATCGAGGACCTTTTCTGTTGCATTTACAGGTCGCACACACACCGTGCGTATTTTTTTACTCTCAGCCATCAGGCTCTCTCCTCATTCCGGGGAATGGCATTTCAGGAAACCTGTGTGGTTTCGCTGTAGGTATGCAACTGCAACAACATCACCTGTTTTTCAGCGTCGCTCAGCCAGGCACCGCTAAACGCATTTTCAATTAACGTTGTCACGTCCTGCTTTGTTAATCCCGCTTCCTGTTGCGTCGCAATCAGATTTTCGTTCATGTAACCCGGAAAATAGGCAGGATCATCTGAATTGATCGTAACCCGCATCCCTTTTTCAAGCATTGTTTTAACCTCAGTCGTTTTACGGCTTTGTGTCACATACCCATTTGAAATTGGGCAGACGGTCAGTACCATTTTCCGCTTAACGAGTTCCCGGCACAAAGCCTCATCTTCCAGAGAATTCACACCATGATCAATTCGATCAACGCCGATCTCGTTCAGCGTTTGCCATATATGATCAACGGAATTCGTTTGATCAACATCACAGTGCATGGTCAGTTTATATCCCTCATTCCGGGCGTTTCGGAACACTTCTTTAAATTTAATGGGTGGATTACCTGCTTCATCAGAGTCCAGCCCGACACCGACAATCCAGTCCTTATAAGGGATTGATGCCTCCAGAGCATCCTGTGCTGACGCTGCGTCCATATCCCGCAAAAAACACATGATCAATTGGCTCTTCACGCCCCAGCGTTCCTCAGCCTCCAATTGGGCCTGGTGGATACCTTGAATAACGGTGTCAAATGATACACCGCGCACCATATGGGCCTGAGGGTCAAAAAAGAGTTCGGCATAGATGACATTCTGTTCAACGCATTTTTTAAAATAAGCCAGTGTCAGATCATAAAAATCAGTTTGGGTGAGAAGGACACTCATTCCCTCGTAATACACTTTCAGAAACGAGGGCAGATCATCAAATCCATAAGCCGCGCGCATATCCTCAACCGTCTGGTAAGGCAGCTTGATGTTATTTCGTTCAGCGAGATGAAACTTAAGCTCTGGTTCTAAAGTTCCCTCAATATGCACATGCAACTCTGCCTTTGGCATCTGACTGATATACTGATCCATTTTTGACATTTCAAAATCCTTCTACTGAACGACCGCACTGTAAAACACGAAATCAGTGAGAGCAATACGAACCGCCAACCGCCATAAAAACAATTTTATGGGGTTTTATAATTAAAAAATACACCCATATGTTTGTTAATGACCAAAAAACAGGAGCAAGATTGATGGAGCCCCTTCACCCATCTGACATATTCCCATCAGAAACCCAATCTTTGGAAAATCAGATGGACCAAATTCGAGAAGATCTTGAAAATGGACGGCCTGCCGGCACTGTTCTTGTCTATTTGATCAGCCTTGCTAAAGCCTTTAATGCAGAAAACGCCGATGAGGAGAGAAAGGAAGCGGGCAACAAGAGCGAAGCTTTGCCACCACGAGACTCGTTTCTGATTGGGCCGCGCCACGTGAACGAAATTGTTATCATGCGCATTGAAATAATTGTGGAAAAGATTTTGCGGGGCCTTGATGGTTGGCTGGATAAACGTCTTCTGTGGATAGCCGCACAGAATGCCCCCCAGGAAATTAGTCCCTCCAATAAGGTGCAGAGACAGGAAGAACCTCAATCATTGACATTCTCCTATCTACAATCGTTGCTCAACCAAATGGAACAATTATCCAAAGACCCCTTGGAAAATGACGCCTTAAATCAGCTCATTCATCTGCAAGATCTGGTTACCGGCATTCATCAGAAAATCATCCGATTAAGACAAAAGCTGACACTGTTTTTCTGGCGAAGCACCGCATTGCATTTTCCAATTGACCTTCACCACCAACTCGGAAACGAAACGATGACTCTCATCATGAGTTATTGTCTGGATGATATACCCAAAAGGAACCTGCCTGGCAGATCGGCGTTGGCACCTCCTGATGCCCACTAAAAGGGTGGACACTAGCAAGCGAAACAAATACCCAAACCGCCCTGTTAAAAGACGATCGGCTTTGGCAGACAATCTTGAATTGCAAATCCTTTTCACCTTAGGATAGGCACCAACGCAGTGGATGTGGAAAACTAGGAGGTCACATGATCAACAACAAAATATGGCTCTTGTGTGTTCCGATATTCCTTTTGATGATCTCCTCTGCATGGGCGAAAGGACCTGAATATCCCGGTCCCTACTCAGCAGAGGTTTATTATATCACCGATGGAGATACATTTTTCGCACGAGTCAATTTATGGCCAGGCATCAATACTGACGTCAGTATTCGTATCCGAGGTGTAGATACGCCGGAAAGTTGGCGGCCTAAATGTGATCAGGAGAAAATTGCAGGAAAAGCAGCAACGGATTTTCTGATCAATCGTTTCAATAGTCCCTATCGAGGCGCCGTTTTAGGAAAACCAATGGCCAAGGTTACCTTAATAAATGTTAAGCTTGGCAAGTATGCCGGCCGAGCCTTAGCAGATGTCCTACATGAAGGCGAGGATGTTGCAAGCCTTATCATCGAAAAAGGACACGGCAAGCCTTATCAGGGCGGCAAACGTCAAAGCTGGTGCATACAGAACGATGACTAATCAGGTGCTTACCGCAGATAATCCGTTCAATAGGACCGATGCCATCACCGGCCCCACTGAACCATTTCCAACAGATTACTTTTTAGGTAAATACTGAAGCTTCAATCCCTTTGCAGTCCGGTTGGCAAAGCCTTTCCAATAGGTATGCTCCGGCTTCAAAGTACCGTTTTTTTCGGCGGCATAGACACCCTTTTGCGCGTCTTCGACTAAATCCAGATAAGACTGCATTTCTTTATCTGCCCGCAAATATTTTCCAAAATAAGCCGTCGCAAAATGCTGCGTAATGTTATTCATGCGAAGCGTATCCCAAACAGCGTCAGCATAATGGGCAAACGGTACGAAATCTAAATGTTCGCTTGGTTTCCAGGCTTCTGCCGGTGCAGGGATTGGTGCGGCTGCATTATGATTTGCGTTCTCAAACGTCAACAAATACCGATCAATATTCACAGTATTTTCAAAAATAGCCTTTGTTCCTTTTTCGTAACCGGAAACATCATCTACACTGCCGGCCATAAAGAAGATGGGGACACGAACGCCTTCTAGTCCCTTGGCATCCCAGAAACCAGTATTCATACCCCACGGAGCAATAGATATTATCGCCTTGAAACGATCATCCATCAAAGCCTCATGCTCCTTTGAACCCGCCATCATCCGGGTTAAGGTTCCATCAGGCGCCCCCCATTTATATTCCGTACTTGCTTTTGTGACACCGCCGCCTGCTGTGATCACCGATCCGTATCCGCCCATAGAATAACCGATCAAGCCAGTTGTTGACGTATCAACGATACCCTTCATAAAATGGCCGTCCTGTTTACTGAGCCGATCGATTTCGTTTAGTACGAAATTTTGGTCCAATGCCCGGTTAACCAGCGTGCTGCCAAAGGCGGCTTTGTTATCATAGGTACTTTCCGTATGATCGATTGATACGACGACATATCCCTTGGACGCCAGATTTTCGCCCAAATGGCTCATCAAAAAGCGGTTTCCCGGATATCCGTGCGAGATAAGAACCAACGGGGCCGGTGAAGCAGGCTTTACCGGCTTTGCATCGCGAACGGCCTTACCATAAAGGGTGACCTTTGTTTTTCCGTCGCGAATATAGACATTTTCATACTGTCCCCCTTCCCGGTTTTCCGCCGATGGATACCAGACTTCCACGGTCAAAGGACGATCATAGGTTGGATGCGGCTCTCCTGCTTTCACATTAAGAATGTCGGCCTGCTCTTTGTGGACCAACTGCAATGTCCGCACCCCAATTTTCTGATCACCCGGCGCGGCCAGCTCCGGCGCGTCCGGTCGCAATCCGTCAATTCGATTATCTGCTGCCACCCCAGTATTTGCGATTAAAATTCCCAACGCCACACCCATCACGAGTTTTTTCATCAAACTCTCCCATAATTATTATTCTTATATGCCAAGCCACACGAGCTTAGTCTTTTCACTTTGATACTGGAATAGAATTTTTAACCTCCACAATGAAAAGCCAATAAACCGAAGGAACATTTGTGCGGGCACACACCTCAGGCAGCCTCCTTTACATAAGCAGAGGACAATATTACCCTGTCCTACTTACACAATAAACGCACATGATGCATAAAAGGGAATTTGAAGACATATGGAACAAATCAACATTCAGTTCACGTTATTCTCAGCCTTTTATTCCCCCCTAATTTGCACGATCGCCGGCCCCTTTTTAAAAGACGAAGGCCTGACACCCGATTGGTCCGTCGCCGCACCCGGTGTTTCTGCCATTAGTGCTTTAGAAAATGGCACAGCCCATGTCGTTCAATCTGCATTGAGTCAAGGTTTTGGGGTTTTAGAACAGGGGCAGCAACCGACCGCCGTTCACTTTGCACAAATCAATGAAATGGATGGATTTTTTCTAACCGGGCGCGACGCCGATCCAGACTTTAGCTGGAATAAGCTGGAGGGTGCTGATGTCATCTTGTTCGGGGGCGGACAACCTCTGGCGATGTTTAAATATGCTTGCCACAAAGCAGGGATAAACTATGAAAAAATTAATGCCCTGCATGTTGGCAATGCGGTTGAAATGGACAAAGCTTTCCGGTCAGGGATAGGCCAATATATTCAGCAACAAGGCCCGTTCCCACAACAGCTGGAAGCCGATGGCGTTGGCCATATCGTCGGACAGGTCGGTACATTAATTGGTCCGTGTGGTTTCTCAAGCCTTGCGGCAAAAACGGATTGGCTGGCCAGTGATATGGCGGGAGCTTTTATGCGCGCCTATCGGAATGCCCGTCACTACATAAATGACGCCCCAGCGGCGGAGATTGCAAAACTCGAAAAACCGTTCTTTCCTAAAATTGAAGAACCTGTTCTTGCCAAATGCATTAAAAGTTACCAACAACTTGGATGTTGGACACCTCATGTAGAGATCACCCAAGACGCATTTGATGCCACTGTGGATATATTCGCCTATAATGGCCGTGATGTTAAAAAATACACATTCGATCAAATTTGCGCACCCGCACCTGTTGGTTGAATAGGTCAAATCACCCGAATACGTCCAATCAACCAGTTAATGTTTATTTGATATAAACAGCCGATTACGCTACCCTAACGCCTTTATTATTGCCAAAAAAGTTAGTTTGTTTACGTGAATTCGGACGAGTCAAAAAAAATAATAAACTGGCAATACGGTCTCTGTCCTCTGACATCAGACCCGGGTCTATTTGGACCATTTGAAAGCTTGGTATCTCTTTGGCAAAGCAAATGCACTCCTACATCACTTCCGCATAGAAAAGATTTCGACTTTCCGGATTTTCGAGGATGGTGGGGTAAGATTGCGATCGTAAAGTTTGAAAAAGATCCCTTTAATGTCCGTTTCGTTCTGTGGGGAACCCAACTGACAGAATGGTGGGGTGTTGACTACACCAACAAACTTTTGGGGGAGGAATCCCTTTCGCCTGCCATCTGGGAAACAGTGGAAGGGCGATATTTCAAGAATATGGTGAAAAACCCGTTTATTGGCCTTGTTCAAGGACAACTGGATCAACATGACCGACCTCACAAGAAAGTCGTTGGCGTTGATCTCCCACTAATGGACGGTAATGAAGTAACGCAAGTAATTCTAGCGCATTTGGAACTTGAAGAGGGAATGACATTTGATGATCTATTCCCTATTGATCCCAGCACGCGATACTTCTGATGAGGCACGCCTATCTGCCGATAATGAGCCCTCCATCATCTGGTAAGGTATGGTCAGAACGATACTACACCTGATGAATATCTTGATGGCCCCGACGAAAGGCTCCGGAAAGAGTGTTAGCATTATTAACCTTCCAGCCTTCGGTGCCAGACCACCTTTTTCAGCCCTGCTCAGCACCATTGGACACAGCAAATCGATAATAGTTATTGCCGAATAACAGCCCCAAACCTAAACCATTTCCGATCTTGTTACGTATACAGTCCCAGCGGTCAAAATTTCAGACAAAGCATGGACGTATGAAAACCTTCTATCCCTACCTGACCTTATCAGGCGCCCTCCCTTTTATTTTCTGTGCATTTCTGCTTTTTGCCGGTGTAGAGACGGTTCCTGTTTTTGGAAATACCGAGACTATTTTAAAGACATATGCACTCGTAATTGCATCTTTTCTAACTGGCATTCACTGGGGACAGCATCTGTCTTTAACTGGAAAGTGGAGCCGCTATCTTCCTGTGTTGAGCAATACTAATATCCTGATGCTTTGGTTCCTATACTTATTGCTACCGTCCCAGCTAATGCTTTTTGCGTTCGTTCTAAGCTATCTGGTGTCTTTGGAAATTGACCGAAAACTATATCAAGAGGCGCTTATTACACCGGGCTATTTCAAAACCCGTTGTCTTGCATCCGCTCTTGCCATTCTCTCTCTCATAACGTCAGGATTTTACGCGTGACCGACATTGCGATCATTGGCGCAGGCCTATCAGGTCTGACCGCTGCAAATATGTTAAAGGACCATTTCTCAATTACCCTTTTCGACAAGTCGAAAGGTGTCGGGGGGCGGTTGGCGACACGGCGTTCAAAGCCCTATAATTTTGACCATGGAGCACAATTCTTCTCTCCCAAGACGGATGACTTCAAAGCCTTCATCGCTCCGATGATCAAAGCCGGTGTCATTAAACCTTGGCGGGCACGATTTGCTGAGATTGATGGAAGGAAAGTAACGCAGCAATGGCAATGGGATGCCCAAAAACCTCATTATGTCGGTGCCCCCGGCATGAACGCAATTGGAAAATATTTAGCAAAAGACCTTAGAGTCAAACTGAACACAACCGTAATATCCATTAAGCAAACCGGCAAAAAATGGCACCTTGAGGATGAATACGGCAAAGCATTGGGGGCCTTTGACTGGGTTATTTCAACGATCCCCCCGAAACAGGCTGCCCAACTAGTTCCTGCCAATGCCCCTGTACAACAAATCCTTGAGTCAACTTCAATGAGCGGGTGCTTCTCGGTGATGCTCGGATTTGAAACACCCTTGCCGCTTGCGTTTGATGCCGCTGTGGTGGTCAACGAGAATATTAGCTGGATTTCGGCGAACCAAACCAAACCCGATAGAGGAAATAGCTATAGCCTGCTGATCCATTCTACCAACAAATGGGCCGATGCCCATCTGGATGACGATCGCGAAGACGTTTTAAAATATCTATGCCAACATACCGGTGAGATTATAGGCCACGACCTACGCAAGGCAGTGCACAAATCGATCCACGGCTGGCGCTTCGCCAACATTGAAAAGCAATCAGGGCCTACGCATTTTGCCGATACCCAAAGAAAAATTGCGCTCTGTGGCGACTATTTTATTCAGGGTCGTATGGAAGCCGCGTTCACCAGCGGCGCACAAGTTGCACGAACCATTCTTACGGCTGCATAGCAAGGATACTCAAATGCCTAAAAACATCGTCATCATTGGCGCTTCTGGCGCAATCGGGAGTGCTTTTCTACACAGAACGTATGCTTTGCACGCGGATTCAAAAATTCACGCATTTTCTCAATCACCGATGACGCCCCCTAAGGGCAATGTCGCGTGCCATCCCATCTTCTATACGGACGAAGGGTCTATACAGAATGCAGCCTCACTTGCCGCTGAAACTGGCCCATTGGACACTGTCATTGTTGCAACCGGTCTTTTACATGAGGGCGATATTAGCCCTGAAAAATCACTCAAGGACCTGTCGGCGAAGAAATTCAAGAAAATATTTGAAGCAAACACCATCACACCCGCCCTCATCGCGAAGTATTTTATTCCCGAACTAAACAGAGACAACAAATCGACCTTCGCTGCAATTTCTGCACGCGTCGGCAGTATTTCTGATAACCGGCTAGGGGGCTGGTACGCCTACCGCGCGTCTAAATCTGCGTTGAATATGATCCTCAAAAACGCCGCGATAGAAACCGCCCGACGCAATAAAAATGCGATCATTGTTGGCCTGCATCCCGGTACTGTCGCCAGCGGTCTTTCTAAACCGTTTCAGGCAAATGTACCTCCCCAGAAACTCTTTACACCTGACTTCGCCGCGACAAAAATGTTAGAAGTCCTGAGCACCCTATCTCCTCAACACAGCGGTAAGATTTTTGCTTGGGACGGTCAGGAAATTTTACCCTAAACACCCTATGAAACTATCCATGCTGAATATTCTTTCCCCGGCTCCAGAACCGAGGCTCTGCCAACCTCACCAGTCCCTTAGTAAGCCCCTTCTATTGATTTAAATACAAGTTAGATTTATCGTCTTCATCATTAGTAAAGACTGAACGCCTCAATTTGATAGTTCATAACCAACGGGAAAAGGGGGCCATTGCGTTCGTTGTTTTTAATCAGCCTGAAATCTCAACAGATAAAATTCCTTCAGTTGTTATGGTCTTTTTGATGGCCCTTGCAGTGTCGACGACGGTTCAAGCAAGCCCTCTGAACAAGTTTCAACTGATGACCGAACATTGGGCTCCGTATCAGTATGAAGACGGAAAGGAACTCAAGGGCTATGCGGTTGATATTGTTGCAGAATTACTAAAACGAACAGGATCCTCTCAAACAAAAAAAGATATCCAGTTGCTACCTTGGGCCCGAGCCTACCGAGAATTGGAAACCACGGAAAATACACTTCTATTTTCCGTGACAAGAACACCCGAACGCGAAAATAAGTTTAAATGGGTTGGCCCTATTTTTTATAACACGACCTATCTGATCGCCCTCAAAGACAGCCATATAAAAATAGAAGACGGACATTCTTTAAAAAACTATCGTTTTGGAACAATCCGGAACGATGTGAGCGAACTGTATCTAAAACGTTACGATGTCGCCCCCAAGAACTTCTCTCGCCATAATAACACCAAATCAAATCTGGAGATGCTAATGCGCCAAAGGGTTGATATGATCGTTGTCGGTTGGGAAGCTTTTAAGGACGATGCACGGTCCCTTGGCCTTGACCCCGATAAGTTCGAAAAAGTCTTTGAATTGGACAATGCGAATGTGTCTATTGCATTTCATCCAAAAACACCCGACCGGATAATCGCACATCTTCAAAACACATTGGATGAAATCAGATCAGAAGGGTTATTCGGTAAATACCTACGAAAACATGGTATTGAACAGCCGAAAGGGTTTCCTTAAAAAATGTAGATGCGGTTCAGCCGGTTTGTATGACTGTCATTGATGAAAAGCAGTATGCTGGCAAAAATCTAGGGCACCCGACCAATAGACCCACCCTCAAAATTTTTACATACCAAGTTGAAAACCGCTCCCCGGCCTGACTTAAAACCGGGGATACGGAAAGAGCCTTACCCAACAGGATATTTAAAAGGGCTTAAAGCCAAAAATCACGTTCAGATACTGCTTTATTTTTTATCTGCTATCCCATGCGGTGAAGGGCACAAATTTTATTTCCTGAAGGGTCGCGCAAATATGCAAGATACAAATCACCTTTAACGCCTTCTCTTACGCCCGGAGGGTCTTCACAAGTCGTTCCACCGTTCGCAAGGCCTGCTGCGTGCCATTTGTCTGCAGCATCCGGATCCGCTGCTGCGAAGCCAATGGTACTGCCATTGCCGTGGCTAGCGGCCTTTCCGTCAATGGGCTTTGAGATGGAAAAGATACCTTCTCTTGTGAAGTAAAAGCACCGGCCTTTGTCATCAATCACACCAGGTTTATGCCCCAACGCGCCAAGGATCGCATCGTAAAAAACCTTTGCTTTTTCGACATCGTCTGCCCCGACCATAATATGACTAAACATCTAAATTCCTTTTTCATTCTTATATATTCTGATATTCCGGGGGCATGTTAATATGACTGACTTAAGAATACGAACATTTTACGGCCCGCCTAGAATATTTTATGAAATATCCACCAAAATTCCCGCGCTTCGTCTCACGCGGGCGGATTTTAACTTGCCCGTCCATGTTCCGTCTCTCGTTCAGACCGTTTGAAAAATTTTGATAAAACCTGGCCAACGAAATTTGCGGGCGTAAAAACAATCGCGTTGCCTAGAAGGACGATGATGATGCCCGACGTAGCAACCATGTTCCAGGGATACCCCTCAAAAAAAGAAGAAAACACCAGCGCTATGACAGGAAATAGCACAGTGGAATACGCCGTCTTTTCCGGACCAATGCGTCCCACCAATGACAAATAGGCTGTAAAACCAATCACCGATCCCGGGATCGCCAGATAAAACAGAGCCCCAATATAGGGGAGTGAAAAATCAATTGTCAGAGGGTCTCCAAGGAAAATTGTGAACGCAAAGAGGACGGACGCGCCGTACAGCATGGCGTAGGCGTTGCCGGTTATTGTATTCACATTATTGGCCGCGTTCCACTTTCCAATCATATTGCCCAACGAAAAGAAATAGGTTCCGCAAAATGCCAGAAGCAATCCAATAAACATGTCTAAAAAACTCCGGCTTCCGTCCAATGTCGGGAGTAACAGCAAAATAAGACCGATTAATCCCAATGCGCCGCCGAACACTGTTTTTAAAGAAATAGCAGTGTTGAAAAAAAACCGACTATTCAGCACGTTAAAAATCGTCGCAAGGGAGAATACAACAGAGACAAGCCCGCTTGGGATGCGATCTGTCGCATAATAGAAGCACATGAAATTAAGTGAAAAAAGGCACAGCCCCTGTCCAAACAACCTTAAATGAGCCTGTTGAGGCAAGCGCATCCCCTTTCGCATAATCACAAGGCCGCTGAATAAAACAATCGAAGCCAAGGCAAACCGATAGGCGATTGATTGCGCGACTGGGACCGTTCCCAATTGCAGCGAAATAGCGAACCAGGTCGTCCCCCAGATCAACACAGTCAAAATGTATAAAAAACCTGACATAATACACTCCTTAAAACAGGGCTGCTGTCATGCCATAACCTTTGGCGCCATTCTTTCACCTTCTTGCATTTTTTTACATATTCTTGCGGTTTAGTGACGCAGACCAAGAGCCCTCTATTGTCACCGGTTTCCATTCGCCGTATTTAGAGAGGGAAATGTCAACAAACGGACCCCAATGAACAACCCAATTTCTCATCAAGATGTCTTTGGTATATTGAAGGATGCAGGCGCAACGATCCTGCGGTCCGTGGATATTGGCAACGGCCTGTTTGCTGCTCAGTGGTTCAATCAAAATGGTGAAGCGGCCTATGATCAACCGGGCCATCACACCTTCAGTGTTTATTTGAACGGCGGCGAAGCGGTACAGCGTATCGACAAACATGGCGCGCAAGTTGGGGGCGCACCCGGAAAGATCTGTCTGCTGCCTGAAGACCACAGATCTCGCTGGAATATTCCGCAAAAACTGGAAATGTTTCACCTATATTTTGACTCTCAGAAAATTAAATCACTCGCCTTACAGATTTTTGATCGGGATCCTCGGCAGGTAGATTTACAAGACCTGACATTTGAGGCGGACGCCTATGCAGAAAATATATTAAAGCATGTAATCCTTCCGCTTGATTGGTCAGAGAGGGCAAACAAACTTGCTTTATCCAGTGCAGGCGACCTGTTGCTCATCCATATCCTGAAAAACTATTCACAAACACAACAAAACATGCCCCCTGTCACGGGAGGCTTACCGCCGTCAATCTGCAAAAAAATTGCCGATTACCTGGATTCACATTTTGGCGACTCCATCAGTATCGACACCATGGCCAGTCTTGCCGGATATAGCAGCTTCCATTTCGCTCGCATGTTCAAAGAGAGCTTTGCCCTCCCGCCTCATCGATATCTGGAACAACTTAGGATAAAAAAATCAAAA
The DNA here is from genome assembly GCF_047631475.1 of Sneathiella sp. Classification (GTDB taxonomy): domain Bacteria; phylum Pseudomonadota; class Alphaproteobacteria; order Sneathiellales; family Sneathiellaceae; genus Sneathiella. The sequence continues at coordinate 31,280 of NZ_JBLHZT010000007.1, forward strand.
GAAATGCTCAGGGCTAAAGTTACACCGTTGGCACAAATCGCCATAGCCTGCGGATACTCTTCACAGGCGCACTTTACTGCACGCTTCAAAAACGCTGTCGGTCTCACGCCAAAACAGTTTCAAAAACTGTAGTTCGGAATGAAGCCCTTGCAACAGGCCGAAAAAACAAACATCCCGGATAGCAGTTACATGCAGGTTTATGACAAAACACCTGGCTGCCAAACCGATGCGTTCTGCTTCAAGGTCGATTTCTCCGTTAGTTTGGAACATTTTATCCATGCTTTCTTTGACAGCCCTATTTTTAGGCTGGAACGGCTACTGATCCGGATCCTTACCCGCAAGCAGGCGGGCTTAATACAGGTAAAAAAACTGGCCTCAGGCACAGAAAAGACGTTTGCCGTCTGGCAGGTTGCAAAAAGATCCAACCGTGAAATACTGATGAAGGTCGGTACCGGCCCTATTAGAAGTTGGCTCGCAGCCTATCCGGATCAGGAGGGACGGACATCCCTTTATTTTGGCTCTGCCGTCCTCCCGACAAAAGGGGGTAAAAATGGAAGTCAGCAGGTTGGATTCTTATTTCAGGCAACAGCTTGGTTCCATGAATTTTATTCACGGCTGCTTCTACAATCAGCCGCAAAAAACCTGGCAAAGCATCTGGCCTAAAGCCTATACGCCCAGAACCGAGACTTATCTGAACGACATCAAGCACATCATATTAGTGTATTGAATTTTAAATTAACTAGTTTAAGTTATGTTGAAACTCACCTAAATGCATTCCTTTAGCGCAAAAAGGGAATGCCATGAAGCCACTCACGTTATTTAACATTTTCATCGAAACCAAACATCCGGATGATGCCCCTTACGGGACAATTCATAGCGATCTTTGCTACGGCAGATCACCCGGTGAAACCCTTGAGCAACTGGCCCGCCTTGGAAATGGAGAAGAAGCCGTCCAGGAGGAAAAAGAGGATGCAATCGACAGCGCAGAGCTGGACCTTCCTTCCTTCCCTCGTCTTGGTAAATCCCGTGTTGAGGCCATTGTCGCCCTGAACAGCAATGGTATTTTGGCACAAATGCTGGATGGTATAAAAATCTGGCTTGAAGAATGTGACAGTTTGCCAGATCAGGAACTGTTCAATGCCTTCCTAAGGGGGCAAGCCGGTGACAATTATGAAGATGAACTGAACCCGTATGAAAATCTGAACTTTGCGTATCTAGGCTACCTCGCCGGTCAACTCAGAACCGTAAGACGGCTCTTTCGCGCCCGTGACGTTGACAATGAAATGCAGGAAAGGCCGATTGCCCTTCTTCAACTGACCCAGAGGCTCGTCCATCGAATACGGCACCGTCTTCCTTTCGTTCTTTGGCAGAATGCACGACCAGAAATAAAGGAAAATGTGAACCCGACGTTAAATGAAGACATTATGAACATTATCCTGGGCTATTGCATCAATGATGAATTGGCCGCTGTAATATGTCCTCCAGTCCCATCATCGGCTGCCCCCTCGAGATCGGAAAGACGCATAGCGGCTGATCTGTCCCGATTTAAAAAAGAAGAAGGAAAAGAAGAAGATCATCAAGACGACGGAGGCGATGGTCCCGCACAAGGCTAACCTCCCATCCTACAGAAGGAAGTTCATTTGAGCTTCCTTCCAGTTTTTTGCCATCCAAATACCATAATATAGAATATTTATTGCAAGCTCCCTCCAGCAAAATGGGTGCAATCAGAAGACTAATGGTCCAACAGGCGAATAACCTGCCATAGAGGAGCACTAGCACGCGGGACGAGGACAATAAATTGACAAAAAACAAAACGACGAAATGGCTCAAAACTCTCTCTGATGAGCAGAGGATACAAAAAGCGAAAAATTTGACTGACAAACTTGTCGATCACGTTCGCGCCTTATTACCGGTTCAGGCAAACGCCCAGCATATTGTCTATTCCTCTTCATTAGCCGACCAGATCCCCTTGTCACATGCGGCGAATGCGTTCACCACCTTGCAATATAGTGTGCATTATTTTCTACTCGTGCGTCTTTGCGCCATTTGGGATAGCGGGGCAATGGACCGTGAAAGTATTTTAACGGTCCATGCCCTCATCAACACACCCCGGATAAAAAAGAAGATCGTCGAAGACATCTGTCTATGGCATCTCAATGATCGGAAGGAAAAACCAAATTCGGCTGATGACACAATGGTTTTCAGGGCTGAACTCTCACTCGAGCACGAAGATGCGGAACAACCCTCAGAAACAATAGAAGGCAAAAAAAACAACGGCTCGAAGATGCGATCAACAAGATTGAAAAAGCAAACACCGACTATGTCAATAAAAAGCTCAAAGCAAATAGGGACATGTTCATTGCCCATAATCTTCGATTGGATGAGGGACACATACAGTTTCCTGAAAAAATTAAATATGGAGATGAGAAACTACTACTCGGTGAAACAATTGAAATTATGGCGTTGTTGCATCGGGTACTCAACAACGCGGGCTTTGATTGGGATGGAGCCAAAAGGCAGACCGATCGAAATGCAGAACAGCTTTGGTCAAACTGTACTTTTTCAATTCAAAGTAAGCACTGAAGCTATAACAGACAGACTAGCTCCCCAAATTCTTAGATACCAACCTGTTTGTCGTGATGCTGAATCATACAGCACCTCTTGAATATGCCTTATGACTTGCGTTTTATTTTATATTTTTCTAATATTAGAATCACGCTATTACTCTGTTGATAGTAATTAGTGGTTCTGGGGGGGAACAATGAAAAATATTTTTGGCCAAATTCCCATTTACTTAGCGCTTATCCTTATACCGTTGACAGCCTGTGCGCAGGAGTCTGTTCCGAATTTAGCAGGAAAGCCATGGCAGGCAATAACACCGACCAACCTGGTCCTTGCGGAAAATTTTGACCTCGCAGCCATGAGGCCCGCGAAACCTCGCGCGCCAATGCCTGTCAACAAGGCGCTCTCAAGTGAAGAAAATTTGATTGAGGCCCTGAAAATCTATAATTCAATCAAAACAGACGATAAGGGTCAGGCCTATTCGCTAACGGAACTGTGGAACCAAATCAGCACGCAAGATTTGCTCCGTCAGCATAATGGAATTGGAGGTATTCCATCACGTGCGTTTTATAACGCCGCCCAAAAAGCAGTATTAATAACAACTGGTCCTAATCCGGAGGTTACATTCAATACTGCAGTGCGTGTCAGGCTTTCCATGTCGGGACAAATACTAAACTACAAATTTGACAAACTGGCAGGCAGCGGCGTGTTAATTGCTGCAACCTACCTCACCACAACGGTAACGCCTGTTGTAGCAATGACAAATCCCTTTTCAAACAACCCGAAACCCGAACCCACTATGGGGCAAGCAAGTGTCGAAGCTGAAGCCTTCATTTGGAAGGTCAATGTAAAGCCGGGCGGGTTCACAATTGTCAATAAATGGCGGGATGATGATCCTTTTCCCGGAACAATTCCCTTTACGCGTGAAATGGTGGCAAGATCAAATGCATTGGGTCACAACTATAAGCTTTGGGCAAAGGGTAAAAAAATAAAGATCAAAGGTGTCTGGCATGCTGAAATGCTGAACGGAAACTGGAATTGGGAATGGGTCGATAATTCAAGCTCGTCCACCTCTCCCTATAAGCACCTTTACACTTCTGCCGACGACAATTGCATTGATATGCTGTTTCAAGGATATCCGCCTGCGGATCTGGCAGACATGGCACCGCCGCTCTATTGTCTGGGTCGATGTACCAGCCCGCTTATCGTCAATACCGGCATGTAAACTATCCAGCGCAACGCACGCCGTGGCACTCACTTTAACAGATCATTCGTTTGCTGAAACTGAAGGTTTGATCGTCACCTAACTCATATCCAATCACTCAGGCCGCCGTGTCTGGGAGCCTCCTTGCTGAGTTGGCCTATCGGAAATTGGTCGGTCGACCTTGTTCAGTAGACGGGACTGTAAAACAAAGCCGTAATGTGCTTCGATTTCAGAGGTAAGCTTTGCGATGTTCTCTTTTGGGATTGCGTTGGTATACGCCGCGTTGATCAGGGTGCGTTGCTCCAGCGCCAAAGCGTTTTGTTGTCTGGCAACAGCCATGGCTTTATTCAGATATTCCTTCACCTGAGCAGAACCTGGATTTATAAAATGGGTAAACTTGCTCATCAAGCGCAAGGTTTCCGCTTGATAAAAGCTGACATCGGTCTCGCTGTTTTCAACCAACGCCTGTTGCAACAATTCCAAGCCGCTCTCGTAACGGCCCGCCCAACCATGGATCTCGGCCTCCAGCGTGAAACTATAGGGCTTAATCTGCAGAGCCCCCGTACTTTCATACATCGCTTGTCCGTCGCGCAATATCTTTAGCCCCTTATCGCAATCGCCCAACGCGGCGATAGACCATCCGAATATAATCGACGCCCACCCCAACCAATAGGGAAACGAAAACTCAGCTGCAATCTCTCTGGCTTCAGATGCATATTCTTGGGCTTGTTGATAATTCTGATCTGTTTGGCAGACTGAGGAGGCAATCGATTTTGCATATGCCGTGCTGAACGGATGATTTAGTCGATCTGCAAATGCAACTGCTTCTTTCATTTGCTTATTGGCCTCGCCGTTCTTACCCAAAAACCAGTTTGCCCAACTTCTTACGCTCACGGCAATAACATTTGGATCCGTTCCCTGATCAAAAGCCTGAACGCTGTGCAATTTCCGATCATATAGTGAGATAGCCTGAGACAAGTGATCCGCCGCATACCGAAAATCACCGGCAAAAAATCCACACATGCCAACAGATCGATGGCCCCCCATGAGTAACGTCTGATCATTTTGCTCGATCGCTGTTTCCAGTTCCTGATCTGCAAGCGTCCGGGCATCATTGATTTTTCCGTTCAGGAAAAATACGTTGGCAAGTCCATGCGAAGCGGCCACCCGTTGATGGACCGTTCCAACCTTCTTCCCTAACGTTGCAGCCTTGTCATAGTTCTCTTTGACGTCAGACGCTGACCAACCATGTATCGCCAGTAAGGATGCCCCTAGGGCAAGGCGGATACCCAGCTCATATTCATCCTGTTGGACATCGACAGTAAAATATTTCAATTCACGCAACGCTTTTTCAAGGTTGAACACAGCTTCTTGTTGCTCTGACCTTTCAGCCGCCCGCTTACCCGCTAACATCCAATAATCTGCGGCTTCAACAGGTCGGTGCGCCTTAGAAAGGTGATGGGCAATTTGCTGTGGATAGTCTGAGATTACTTCGGGATAGTCGCGGATATACACATCCGCAATCTGGCTATGATAAGTCAGCCTTTTGCTTCTAAGAAGCGCTTCATAAGCGGCGTTTTGAATTAACGCATGCTTAAAAACATAATGCACGTCTCCGCCATGCTGATGCTCCGTCACCAGGCCGGAGCGAACCAAAAGGCGAAGCGTGTGCTGGATATCCTCTTTATACATTGGCACCAGCATTTCAATTAGCGTTCCGCTGAATTCGCGCCCGATAACCGCTCCAATCTGGGCAACAATTTTCCCTTCTGCCAGACGATCCAAGCGCGCAATCAGCGACGCCTGCAGGGATATCGGTATTTTTTCCGTTTTCGATCCATTGTCAAGCAACGAACGAGTCATTTCCTCCACATAGAGCGGAATACCTTCCGCTCTTTTAGCAACTTCCTCAATGACCTTGGGCTTTAAGACATTACCGCCAAGTCTGCTGGCTATCTTCCTGCAATGTTCCAATCCAAGGCGCTTGAGATTGATTACTGTTGTCGGCGTTTCACTGCTGGAAGGAGGGGTATAATCCGGGCGATGGGAAACAATCATCAGAATTGGAAGATCCTTTAGAAATGGCATGATTTCCAAGATCAATGTTTCCGTTGTTGGATCAATCCAGTGCGCGTCTTCAAGCACGAACAGAACCGGTTGCGATTGAGCGCATTTCCTTAATTGGTTTACAATGGCGTCCATCAGCAAAACGCGCCTTTGATGAGCAGGCAAATTCAACGGCTTGTATTGTCCGAGATAAGGTAATGAAAGAAGCGAAGCAAAAAGAGGGACATCTCGCGGCAGATCTACTGAAATATCCTCTAGCAACATCTCGAGTTTAGCCAGTCGATTTTCATTTGTGTCGTCATAAGTAATATTGGCCGCCAGTTTAATGCGCTGAATGATGGGAAAAAATGCACTATTTGTATGAAAGGCCGAGCATTGATGCTGAAGGTCAAGGTGGCGCACTCCTCGTATCTCATGCCGGATCTCTTCAATAATCCTCGACTTCCCAATTCCCGCTTCCCCCGAAATGATCAGAAATTGGCCCTGACCATGGCAGGCCTGGTTCCAGGCATCTCGGATAATCGACAATTCCCGTGTCTGCCCAACAAATTCTGACATCATTTTTTCATGAAAAATGGTAAAGCGACTCCCCACTGACGCCTCTCCAACGACCAACCACAGGGGGACACGCTCTTCAAATCCCTTTAAATTAACGGGAGCCAATTCTTCAAGGATGAAGGACTGCCCAACCAGCTCCTTTGTCATGGCACTGATTGCAATTTGATCTGGTTTCGCTGCGCTTTGTAGACGAGCGGCCAAATTGGGAGTCACACCGGTGACCTCACCGATACCGCGCTCTGTTTCACCGTCCAGATTACCGACGACCACTTCCCCAGAAGCGATACCAACGCGCGTTTGTAGTTTCAGGTTTCCAATGACCGATAAATCCTTCACCGCTGATAGAATATCCAGGCTGGCATATATGGCCCGCACGGCCTGATCTTCATGGGCCAGCGGCCACCCAAAATATATTAAAGCGCCATCCCCCAGAAACTTTGCAACAAACCCACCATACTTTTTCACCACAGTGATGATGGTATTTTCATATTGATTTATGAGGTGGCGAAGATCCTCGGGATCCAGTTGTTGGGATAACGCAGTAGACCCAACAAGATCGCAGAAAACAACCGTCAGCAGCCGGCGCTCTGCTGCGGTTCGCGGGATCTCTCTCAACTCTTTTAAAACAGATCCTGTGCTTTCATCTGGTGTCAGGCCTGCTGAGTTTACCGCGCGCAATATTCTTTTCCGAGGACCCATTGGCAGTCCAAGTTCTTTTAAATCCGCATCGTTCAGATCCGAAACATCGTCAAAGGTGATCTCGTTTTCCCGAAAAACCTCAATATATTTCTCAAGGTCAAGATCAGCCAGCCATTGTCGTAAAGTATCGGACATCGACATTTCTCTTTAATGTTGACGACAGGAAAGAAATTTACAGGTGGAACAAGCGTATATTCGGAGGAACTGTAATAATAAGAGTAGTAAATCGCGCCTTATACTTCCCGAACTATATTCTTTATATCAGAATTAAAGAATATAGTTAAGGTGTGAGAGGCGGGCCTCCAATCATCACGGGCTTTATAGTCTTGGTGGGGGCAATAATTCAGCCTCATAAAAGGTACATCCGTCCTAGATATGGACCGAACATGCCGCTCCCCTCATGCATGCACACATCCCTATGTCACCAATTTGTCGACTTAAAATAACAATCACAAACACCACAATATAGTATAAGATAATAGGAATATTAAAAAATCTTCATCGTGAGGTCAGACTGTGGTGTACCCAACCCCCGACAACGAAACTGAGCGAAATGAAGCAGTTCGATCCTACAAAATTATGAACTCCCGGTCTGAAACAGCCTTTGATGAAATAAGTAATCTTGCGGCACAGATCTGTGACTGCCCCGTTGCCTATGTCAGTTTCATTGAAGATGATCAATTCTGGTTCAAATCAAAATATGGTTTACCTGAAGAATTTAAAGGATGTCCTCGAGAGATAGCATTTTGTTCTGTAACCGTTTGTGGATCAGACATTGTGATTGTTCCAGATCTGACCAAGGATGACTATTTTAAAAACTTTACTTTTGTTCTCGAGCCCCCTCACTTTGCATTTTACTGTGCAATGCCGCTCGTCACTCCGGATGGTTATGCTATCGGAACAATATGTGTCATGGACATGAAGCCCCGCGAATTGAATTTTGAGCAGCAAGAATCCCTGCGCCGGCTGGCCCACCAAACAATTGCACAATTAGAATACCGACGTAGGATTATCGAACTGGATCAGACAATTAATGAGTTAGACGCTGCACATCTTGCGCTTGCAAAAGAAAAAGCTCGGGCCGACCAGCTACTGGAAACTATTCTACCACACACCATTGCCCATGAATTGATTGAAAATGATAAAGTCGCCCCCCGTTTTTTCAGTGATGCAACTATTCTTTTCATAGACATCGTAGGATTTACATCATTTGCCGAAAAAGCGGAACCGGCCACGCTCATTAATATGCTCAATAGTTATTTCTCAGAATTCGATACCGTAATGGAGCGGTTCGGTCTGGAAAAGCTAAAGACAATTGGTGATGCCTATATGGCGGTCGCCGGGGTCCCAATTTCAGATAGGTTGCACTGCCAAAATACCTGTCTTGCAGCCTTATCCGTTCAAAAGGTTGCTGAACAGAAAAAGACGGAACGCCAAAAACTGCGTTTACCTTTTTTTGAATTTCGTATTGGCATTAATAGCGGTCCTGTCATCGCCGGCCTGATCGGGCGAAAACGGTTTACTTACGACATTTGGGGGGATGCGGTGAATGTTGCTGCGCGGTTGGAAGCGCACAGTGAAAGCGGTCGAATAAATGTCTCTGACCGTGTTTATCATCAAATGGCTCCATACTTCGACTTTACAGGACAAGGAACGATTGAGGTCAAAAACAAAGCCCCCATGTCGATGTATTTTCTTGACCGCCTTAAAGATATGTACTCCCAAGACCCAGATGGTAGAACCGGCAATCAAAAGCTGTTGGAAATGAACGGCCCGCTCAACGTTCAAACAGACCGATAAAACCGCAGACCAAAAGACCTTGTGCCTTAGCACTGGAAGAGTAAATGCATCGGGCAATTCCGGAAAACCGATTTTTTGATGTCAACCTGTACCCGCGCACGCCAGGACGCCTCCTCCAATGCATGCCTGAAATCTCTAACCGGCCAGCGCAAGTTTTATTCAACGATGACGCCTTAGAACCACAAGCCTGAGATTCCGCACAGTGGAGAGTGGCACTCTTATCAGACAAGACCCAGTTCCTGATCATCCGGCCGAGCGGTATACTTGTCTTTCGGGGGCCAGGGTCGGCTCCGCCAATGAGGTTCAAACAAAAAACTGGACCGCTCCCGCCCCGTTGGCAAAGCCCCGTTTCCTGCCCCAAGGGCATAATCAAAGTAGAGTTTGACAATTTCTTCACGGCTGACTTGTTGCGCGGTAGAATGGTTCAGGCACGCCTCTTGCCAGCGCCGCACCCGATTATATTCTGGCTTAAATGGCAAGGAAAAATTCTCATAATAATCCAGAAACCAAAAGCGCATGAAAAATGGTGTAAAGACAACCTCTGCCAATCCAAAATCGTCAAATAGATAAACCCCTTCAGGATTATAGCGCATCAGAAAAGCATCAAACTCCCGATATAATTCGAGAAGCTTTTCTTCAAAATTCTGTTTTTCGTCTGGATTTTGGTTCATGACATACAGATACCCCGCCATGGCAAACGCATTTTCCCGCGCAATCAGCATACGCTCCACTGCTCGCTCATATGGATCGGAACGAGCGATCTGGGGTTCTGGAAACCGCTCTTCAAGGTAACGCAGGATGACAAGGCTTTCCTTCAGGATTAATCCGTCTTCGGTCTCTAAAACCGGAAGTGCAGTTGTCCCATTGGTTTTTTTTAACAAGGTCGTATCCCGCGGCTTTGTTATATCCACCACTTGAAACCGTACACTTTCCATTTGCCCTTTCAGGGTCAGTAGAATTTCGAGCCGTTGTGAAAAAGGGCAAACAGGAATGTGGTAAACAGTCAAACGTCCAGGCATGCGGAGCCTCATACTTTTCTGGAAGATATGGTCGATACGGACGGCATTTCGGCTGTCCGAATGCGGTACCGAAAAATTATGAATACAAATAACAGCATCGCCCCTACAGTCAAAAGTGAGCCAAGTTTCACCAGTGTTTCATCTATTTCCCGTAACGCAAGGACGATCCCCGGGATCATCAGAACAAGCCCAGCCGTCGCCATCCAAAAATGGACAGTCGAAAGAACGCTTTCCGCCGCTTTCTGCTGTACATGATAATAAAGGCCAAACAAGGCGAAACTTACCCATCCAAGAAGGTTCAAATGGGCATGTGCCGGATAAAGGGCATGATCGGCCGAGGCCGACATCTGAACCCCCCATAACATTCCGATCACTCCGGTTATGGCCCCAACGATAAAGAACCGAGACGCTATTCCTGTCATATCTCCCTCCTCCAAAAACAACTTCCATCTCAGTGTTGCTTATTTTATTATATTTATATAATGAATTGTTTTTATATATAATATAAATTGAATGAATATACACAAATTCGACCTTAACCTGTTGCGTGTGCTTGATGCCCTTTTGCATGAGGGTTCGACTGTGCTTGCCGGGCAGCGTCTGGGCTTGTCGCAACCTGCGGTATCTGCAGCTTTACGCCGATTACGAGAGGGCTTGAACGATCCGTTATTCGTTCGGCATGGTCAACATCTGCAACCCACTGACTATGCACGCGCATTGGAAATACCGATCAAAGAAATTCTGGACCAACTTGAAAAAATACTAGCGGGGCCGGCCCGATTTGCCCCCGCCCTTGCACAAGAGTGCTTCAAGCTATCGGGTTCCGATTTTTTTGCAGAAATACTCATGCCACCTCTTGCAGCCTTCCTATCAGATACAGCTCCTGGCATTCGAATTCAGCTGGTGGACTTGGTTCCGGATAATTATGTGGGAACGTTGGAAAAATATGAAGTGGATCTTGCGTTGATTCCTCAAACCCAGTTCCCTGAATGGATCAATTCCCAGCCGGTATTTCACTCGAGCTTTGTAGTCATCGCCCGAAACCGGCACGCCGCTCTTGAGGCCGCTCAAATAAAGCCGGGATCGACAATTCCAATGGCTCTCTTTTGTGATCTCGGGCATATTCTCTTTTCGCCGGAAGGAAAACTGAAAGCCATGGGTGATGCCGCATTGGCTCGTGTTAGACAGGAACGGACCGTCGTCATGACATTACCGGTTTTCTCTGGTGTCTGCCGTGCCGTTTCCAACAGCGATCATATTGCGCTGGTCCCGCGGCAATATGCAGAAGCAGTCGCGCCGTCTCTGGGCCTTGAAATATACAGAGCACCAATGCCGATGGACCCTGCGCTCATTAGCATGATCTGGCACAAACGTGCCAATAACAACCCAGCGCACCAATGGCTTCGCAAACAAATAGCCACAGTCCTTCTTCCTTTAAATCATGGAGAAAACCCTTTACCGGAATCGCCTCAATAGCGGGCTTTTCCTTTCTGGGTTATCGTGTTTTATTGATATGAGATCCTGGAAAAACCAGTCGGCAACAAAAGTCTTTGTCATGTGGCGCGCTTGGTTTGTTAAACTGCCTGCCATGATCGGAATGAGACATCTCCGTAGACTTTGTTTTTCGTCGGCACACCGCCATCAGCAAAGCCTACAAAACTGTGTCTGCTATAGTTCGTGATTGCATAGACCAACCGACGATGCGTCGCGAATACCAAATTAGGGCTCGCTATCTGATTTTGTAAGTTCAGTCTCGATTAAAAAGGTTCGGCGATCCGGTAAGGTTTTGAACAACAAACGGCAATCAGGGAATGTGACCGCTTCAGGAGTACTTAAAACCCGCATGTTTCGACCAGCTTGAGACGATCTCACCGCCGACTTATGGCTCCCTATTCGGGGTGACCGGCTTTGCGTAAACCTTCCATAATGTGATCAAAATCATCCGGTGCCAGGTTCCATTTATGCATTTCAGCGGCAACGGAAATATCTGGCTTCAGTTTGTTCATTTGCTCAAGCGAACGCGCCGCCTCCTCTCGGCCCAATTGCCCCAAAGCAGCCGCATTCAGGAGATGCGTCCAGTAAAAATCAGGCATGCTGATACGGGCAATATCGACGAGCATCTCTTCATAGGCGCCTTCATGATAATGGTACCGGGCACTAGCGAAATGATACCAACCCGGATGCAGCGGATTTAAAGCCTGCGCCCGTCTTGACAACTCAGTCCCACGATCAAACTCTCCCATATATGCGAGGAAATGACCAATATCGGCTAGAATTTCAGGATCATTCGGATTGAGGTCCAACGCTCGTTTAGCTTCGGCCTCGAACTTTGCGTTGTCTTTTTGAAAGAAATGGACAATCGCCAGCCAGCAATGAGCATAGGCATTTTCGGGATCAAGTCGGGTCGCGGTAAGCGCCATCGTCAAGGCACGGTTCACAGGATCAGGCCGCGGGTTAGCATCAAACCGATATTCCGCAAGATAGACATTGGCAAGCAACGCATATGCATCAGCATAATTCGGATCAATTGATATGGCTTTTTCCAGAAGATCGCGCGCCTCGGCATGCATCTCCTCGTTAAGGGTTGCGGTATAGCGCCGGGCCCGTAGCAGGCAATCATACGCGTCAAGGTTCGATGGACTTTTTTCAAGCGACCGCGTCAACGCAGCGTTTTGAATTTTAACGCCCAGGGAAGCAACAATCATGTGGGTCACGGCGTCCTGAACGGCGAACAGGTCCGACATTTCCCGATCGTACCGATCCGCCCATATGGAAACACCACTGGCGGCCTCAACCAGTTGAACGGCAATACGCAATCGTTCTCCGTCACGCCGAACGCTCCCATCAACAATGAAATCGGCCTGTAGTCTTTTGGCAATTTCAGGGACGCTCAATGACCGATCTTTAAACTGAAAGGACGACCCTCCGGCAATCACACGAATTTCGCTGAAATGAGTAAGGTTGAAAATAATGTCTTCGGTTAAACCCTCACAGAAATATTCATCAAGGCCGTTACTTGATTTCTTGAACGGTAGAACCGCCAGTGTTAGCATAACCGTTGCTTTGCAATGCATTACGTCAGACAGAGGCCAAAGCGGATCAGCCCCCGCGCTTTCGCTTGGTGCCGCGTTCACAGTTACCTCGCCGACAAACCTAAAACCGCGACGCGGAATGGTACGAATAAGGGTTTGGGCCTGCCCCGTATCCCCTATGGCACGTCTGAGGGAAAAAATGCGGCTGCTCAACGTGGTATCAGAAATTGCCCGCCCGTCCCAGACGGCACCGATCAGTTCATCTTTTGACACGACACGATCCCGGTTTTCGACAAGATGCTGAAGCAAACTGAAGACTTGGGGCTCTATGTCCAGTGCCTCTCCGTCGCGGTTGAACTCAATTTTCACCGTATCCAAATGGTATTCGCCAAACCGGTAAATCATTATTTAGCCCAATCATGACCAGAAATCATTGGAATCTGAATGTAATCTCAATCGTCTCTTCAAGCAATGGTTGCTGATTGCTCCTAAGGTCGGATGGTCAATCCTACCAAAAAAGGAAAAAACCATGTCCTGGTCACTAAGCGGTACTTATTTTGAAAGCTGTAACTGTAACGTTGTCTGCCCGTGTATTTTCTTGGGCCCGCCAACCACTGGTGAATGCACCGCCCTTGTTGGCTGGCATATTGACGAAGGCCATGATGAAGGGGTTTCGCTCTCCGGCTTGAATGTCGCTCTTGCGGTGCACACTCAAGGAAATATGGCTGAAAACCAATGGAGTGTCGCCGTCTATGTTGATGCGCGTGCCGACGAAAAACAGAATGCCAGTCTCATGAAAATTTACGGCGGTCAGGGCGGTGGACACCCGGCCCGTCTTGCCAGCCATATCGGCGAAATTGTTGGAGTCAGACAAGTGCCCATAGAGTTCACCGCGTCCAACGGCAAGCATTCCTTAAAAATACCCGAAATTGCACATACTGAAATCGAAACCAGCACCGGGCAGGAAGATGGACCAATTTCAATATCCGGCCATCCTTTATGTATTGCACCGGGACAAACCCTGACAGTAGCAAAATCCAATAGCTTTTCTTATGCTGATCATGACATGGCGTGGGAGTTTTCTGACAAAAGCGGTCTTTTCTCTCCGTTCAGTTATCAAAGCGAACAATGATGACCGACGGAGCAAAAGCCGGCACGGGTTCGCCCTCCTCAGCCGCCAGACTAGCCCTCATGACAACTGGTCCGATTGCCATTGCAATCGGCAGCTGGATCTATCTAGGGATAATGATTGCCGATATGTCTGCCATTCCGGGCATGTCGGCAATGATGATGAACCCCGCAATGCTCGATCCGCTGCAACTTTTCGGGTTGTTTTTAATGTGGGCAATCATGATGGCTGCCATGATGCTGCCAACTGCCGCGCCGATGATCATCGCCTATACGCGCATGCAGATGGTGGATCGGAATAATGGCGCGGGCTGGTTGCCGGTGTTTATGTTCTCAGGCGGCTATGTTGTCGCCTGGGCAGGCTTTAGTCTGGTGGCGGCAGTCATGCAGGCAGGCCTGACTGAATTTTCCGCGATGTCACCGATGATGATGAAGGTGGCCGCGGGTCCAATTGCCGGCACAATTGTGATCATCACTGGAATATATCAGTTTACGCCGCTCAAACAAACGTGCTTGCGTCAGTGCCAATCGCCGATCAGTTTCCTGATGACCCGTTGGAAAAACGGCAGCATGGGCGGGCTGAAAATGGGACTTTCGCACGGTTTGTTCTGTGTTGGCTGTTGTTGGGCGTTGATGGGATTGCTATTCGTCACCGGCATCATGAATACTGGCTGGATCATTGCCATCACCGCCTATGTATTGATCGAGAAAATTGTGCCCAGCCCCCAACATCTTTCAAAACCGATTGGGGCAGTTTTGATTGCCGTTGGGCTTTGGATGGTATTCTGAAACGACCAAATATCTCTCTGCCGGCACCATCAATACGGCGCTGGCAAACGGACAGCCGTCGCCGGACATACAAAGCTTGAACATGGTGTCTGGCGGGGGCTCGTACCGCCCTTACGGCCATCGATTAATGCACCAATATTCGATGCTGAAGGCCCGTCCAAAAATGTCTTGGTCACAAAAAGACCACAGGGCTCGCAAAAATTGTATATCAGATAAGCTTAGCCCCTTTCATCCTTTCACAACACTGGTAAAGTGGGAACATCCAAGCGTGATGACAGACAGGATACCCCATGAAAATTCAATGCCAGTGCGGCAAGGCTCAGGCTCAACTGACAGGCTTTCCAAGACACACACCCGGTAGGCTTGTATGTTATTGTAACGACTGCCAGAATTTTCTGAAAAAAATCAACCGTACCGATCTTTTGGATGAGTACGGCGGAACCGAAGTCATTCCAGTTTACCCGAGCGAAGTTGAAATTCTAAAAGGAAAGGAATTTTTGCAGTGCAATCGCCTTTCTCCGGAGGGACTAAACCGGTGGACGGCTAACTGCTGCAATTCACCCATTGCAAACACCAAATCCAATCTGCCGTGGGCGGGTTTAATGCACTCGGTATTTACGGTAGAGGATCCCAATTTTCTCGAAGATTTCGGCCCTATCCGGGCCCGGATCATGGGACAATATGCAAACAATAATCCACCTTATAAGATTTCTGACAAAATAGGCCTGTTGGATACGCTCAAAGTTCTTCCGTTCTTACTGAAAGGAAAAATTCTCAAAAAATACAAGAACTCACCGTTCTTTGAAGACGATGGCACAACACCAGCCTCGCCACCAAAACTGCTTTGATCGCTGGTCGCCCTTCTCTTCAAGGAGATAGGCCAAAAATCGGTATGTCCTCTATTATGGAAGCCGCAATTAGACAGGGCGGCACAATACTGGGCATATTCCCAAGGCCTATCGGTGATCAGAAATAAGCACGACTGAGTGTTCTACAATTCAATCAGAACAAAATACGGAAAATTCTCAAGCAGTTTGATGGCGGCGGCCGATCGCGCAAGGTTCAAACACACTATCGAGCGTGGCTTGCCAGCGAAATTGTCGCTGCCATGGGATACAAGACTATTCCATAATCCAGAGAAAGTTCAAAGGACCTGTGCCTTCCTTGAGATCGAGCATCTTCACGAGGTGGTGGGCACAAAAGCGGGCACACGACACGCGGATTACAAAATCTTAAATCTTTCGGAACAGCAAAAAAATTAATAATATCAATGGGATATTTGGTAGCGGAGGAGGGACTCGAACCCCCGACACGCGGATTATGATGCTCCCAGTACACAACTAAGGCATTGATAAACAACACTTCTTATAGAACAGCGGAGTAAATTACCGCGTGTATAGAACTCTAAGCCCTTGATATATGTTGACTTTTTCTGAAAGCAATTATTTGGAGCCTATAATGTGCCTAAAAAAGAGCCTAAAATTAGACAAATTCTCATAACGTGATACGATAATTAGGTTAATAGTGTTGCAACTAAAAACGGCAGACTACTTGCAACACGGTCTGCCTTTTTTGGTACATAATTCAAAATAATATGAAAAGAGAAATTAAATTTAGAGCGTGGGATAACATAAAGAAAAACTGGGCTGAAAACCCTTATCCCGTAGCTGCTCAATTTAGCACTCATGAGTTCGGATATGATGACGAAGATGGAAAATTTAGCATTTCTCAGTACACCGGCCTCAAAGACAAGAATGGTAAGGAGCTATATGAGGGTGATATTGTCATCTGGAAGCAGGCTGCGGGCGGAATTCTCAGCCCAGATACAATCTCTTACGTATGCGTCTTAGAGTGGGGAGCTTTTCACTCTTGGGAATGCAGACATTCAACCTCTGAAAGCAGATTTACGTTTTCATGTAGCCATATCGAAGCCATTGGTAATATCTACGAGAACTCAGAAAAACTTCAATAGTACATCCGACTAGTTCCCAGCATCATTGGTTACCACATAATTCGGATCGTGGAGCACAAACATATAAATGTAATGCGAGACAGCTTGCAAATACTCGCGACGGGTATTTACATCACCACCGCCGCCAATGTGTAGCGAACCAGATTTTTGTTTTTCCCAACTAATTTGGAGGTTGTCATACTTGTTACCAACGTGAGCAATATTGCTCTCAAAACCGTACTTATCACGAAGTTCTGATACGTCTACGCCGATCGCTTCCAATTTTTTCCGAACGTCAATCGGTCGCGGACTTTGTTCCTTATCGTACAAACTGGAAGAAGAAGGGTCTTTGCAGACTAGCCAATAGAAGGCGGTTGTTTCGGTCGCGCTGCGTCCACAATTACTTGCATCTAGGATCAGACCTCGTTCAGTTAAAATGACATACGAAAAGAGATGATTTAAAAACCTAGCCGTGAGCGCCATCTTGACGTTTCGATGATGGTTTTTTGGCGATTTTTCCAATTCGGCTAAGTGTTGGTCAAGAAACCCAAAGGCTTCCTTTATCGACTTGACCTCATTCTTAAAAGTTCGACGCGTCTCCAAAGACAACTCATTGGAGTGCCTATACAGCAGATCGAAATGGTATCGCCCTTTTTTCATTCCTAGAAAATAGCACATACTGGTAGTGCTAACCAAAGAATTTCACAACTTTTGAAAGTGCCTATCTGGAGCCTAACGTCTAGTCAAGCAAAGCGCAAAATCTATAATGCATTGATATATAAAGGAATTATTGGTAGCGGAGGAGGGACTTGAACCCCCGACACGCGGATTATGATTCCGCTGCTCTAACCAGCTGAGCTACTCCGCCACACGGTATATGAAAACATATACGAGGACACCCGAAGGTGTGTCTGGAAGCCGGTTTTTAGGGTCTTTTTACAGCGCTGTCAAGCGCGTAAATCAAGAAAATGCACGCTTATTTCGACGGCATCCCGTTTTTTACTTCTCAATTTCTTTTGGATGCCTATCCTTATACAAATCAAACTCAAAATTTTACCGAGGCAATCCGCGTTCATGGAGCAGTCAAAAGATTTTTTCGCGTCTTTGACGCCCGTTTCAGATTTCTCTGCCGTGACCCAGAATGATGCCTATACGCCTTTACCTAAAGACTGGATCATTGTTCTTGCCGATGTAAAAGGATCGACCAAAGCCATTCAGGAAGGCGCTTACAAGAACGTGAATATGGTCGGCGCGGCCTGTATCATGGGCATTCTTAATCTGTTGGATGAAACAGATCTGCCCTATGTTTTTGGCGGTGATGGCGCGACCCTCGCGATACCTGCCTCTTTTCGACAGGTCGCCGAAACATTTCTGATCCAGATCCGTGAGTTGGCCGCTGCCAATTTCGGCCTCAGCCTGCGAGTTGGGATCATCCCAGTGTCAGATATTCTGGATAAAGGGCATTCCGTTGATGTTCTTAAATATGAAGTAAGTCCGAACTTATTCCTTGCCATGTTCTCTGGCGGTGGCCTTCTGGAAGCAGATCGTCTGCTGAAGGATGAGTCCCCGGACAACCCCTATATCATTTCTCCCGAGGCGAAACCTGAAACCCCGCCTGACCTACATGGCCTTTCCTGCCGCTGGGAGCCCATTGTCTCGCGCAATGGCCGGATGGTCAGCCTGATGATTAACAGCCCGTCAGGTAGTGCGGACGAGAAATCCCGTTTATATCGTGACATTCTTGAAAAACTGAACAGCATTCTGGACCAGAGAGTGGCCGCCTTTCGGCCAACGACCGAGCAAAATCTTAAACTACGCTGGCCCCCGCGCGGTTTGTGGGCAGAAGCAAAGCTTACCGCGCAAAACCAGAATGTACTGAAGGTCTTTGCCGGATTGATCTGGCAAAGCTTTATCCATTACGTTCTGGATGCCTCCGGTAAAAAGGCAGGCAGCTATGACGGCACGGTTTACCGAACCGAGCTCATCGCCAATACTGACTTTCAGCGTTTTGACGACATGATCCGACTTGTCTTGGATTGCCGCGAAAATCAGATCGCTGCAATGGAAACGTATTTAGACGCGCTCCATGAAGAGGGGAAAATTGTCTACGGTATGCATCAATCAGACTCTGCCTTGATGACCTGCCTGATTTTCAACCTGGCGGAAGGCGCCCATATTCATTTTGTTGATGGCGGAGATGGTGGTTTTGCCCTTGCCGCAATAAACATGAAAAAACAACTGGCAGAGCTGGCCCGGAAGAAGGCGTCTACGCAGACTGAGAAACTGTAACCGGTGCTTCTGTTCCGGCAATCCATCCGCCGCCCAAAAGACGCTCCCCGTCATACATGACGCATGCCTGTCCCGGAGAAACGCCTGCTTCAGGATCCGCCAACCGCACTTCAGCCCATCCATCGGGCGCTCCGAAAACAGTTGCCTTCATAGGCTCTTGCGTCGAGCGCACCTTGACCATGACGTCTGTTCCCTGATCAGAAAGCGGAGTGTCGCCAATCCAATTCATCTCGCGCAGGGAAATCCCGGCGACAAGAAGGGCTTCGGGCGGACCAACAATCACACGGTTCTGAACCGGATCCAGACGAACCACATAGATCGGTGTCCCGGTGGCAATGCCCAGACCCCGCCGTTGCCCAATGGTGTAATTAATAATACCAGAATGCCGGCCCAGTATATTGCCGGCCAGATCAACAATGTCGCCCTCTTTGCCCGCACCAGGGCGGATCCGTTCGATCACGCTGGCATAATTTCCGTTGGGTACAAAACAGATATCCTGACTTTCCGGCTTCGCCGCCACAGACAGATTGTATTTTTCGGCAAGCGCCCGGGTTTCTTCTTTCGTCAATCCCCCGAGCGGAAAGCGCAAATAATCTGCCTGTTCCTGTGTTGTTGCGAACAGAAAATAGCTTTGATCTTTTATCGAATTCTGCCCGCGATAAAGCTTGGCATTTTCAAGCCCGCCTTCCCGGCGAATGTAATGACCGGTCGCCAACGCAACCGCCCCCAAATCCTGAGAGGTTTCCAGCAGATCGCGGAATTTAACAGTTTGATTACACCGAACACACGGAACCGGGGTTTCTCCGCGCAGATAGCTATCCGCAAACTCGTCCATTACGCTGTCTTGAAAGCGATTTTCATAATCCAGCACGTAATGGGGAATACCGATTGCATCGGCAACACGCCGCGCATCGTGAATGTCCTGACCGGCGCAACAAGCCCCTTTTTTCTGAACCGCAACGCCATGATCATACAGTTGTAGCGTGATCCCGACGACATCATAGCCCTGATCTTTCAACAGGGCAGCCGTAACCGAGCTGTCCACGCCACCAGACATGGCAACGACAACGCGGGTTTCTTCGGGTGCTGTATCAAAACCTAATGAATTCATGGCGCGCACTATAGGCCCCATTTAGCAGGATGCAAGTTTTCTGAGCTCAGACGTTATCGCTATCACATTTTAAGCCCCTTAAAGCCCCTTAAAGCCCCTTATCTGAGGAAATTTAAGAGACTAAGCCGGTTTACCTGACTCAGTACGTTATAGGACGCTTCCAGCGCAAAATTCTTCTGATTGAGATTCGTAATAGCCTCTGCCGCATCGACATCTTCAATATTACTGATAAAAACTTTTGACTGGTCGATCTGCGCATCCAAAGAAACAAGTGTCTCATCAACAATCTTCTGGTTAAGACCATTAATACCGCGTTTTTCAGCAAGATTTTTTACCAGATCTTCCAAATTCGCGATTTCACCGGTCAGGAAAGCCTGATCAGAAGCACTCAGCGGTGTTGATGCTGGTCCTGCCGGGCCGGCCGGAACCGGGGCTGTCGATGGAACAGTGCCATTTTGCCATAAAACGATGCGTTGAATGGCCGTCATGATTTCAAGGCCAACATCATCCGCCAGTATGCCCAGCTCGATCGACCGATTTTCATCAATTTTGATTGTCTTTTTCAAAGAGTTGTTTACGAAAATATCAGTTGGAGGCTCTGCCGCTGCCAGCAAGTCACTCACCTGCGTGATATTCAACGGCGACGTATCCTGTTTGGAGCCACTGAACAAATATCCTTCACTGGTCTGACTGTTCAGAAAATTCATCGTCGCCTCAAAGGCCCCTTCTATCGCCGCATCAAAGCCCAACGCCGTCGAAGAGTTAATCGCCCCGATTACAGCCTCCTTGACATCTGTTCCCGCCTTCTCAAGGCCGCCCAACGCCTGATCGTAGCTGAACAGGGTCGACTTTATGACACCGCTATTTTCTTTATGCTGCTCCAGGCGAGCAAGCAGCGATTTTGCGCCCGTCAGGCTTGCCGTATCCTGATAAATATCCTTGTAGAAGTCCGCGACATGACCCGTGGACACCTGTCGTTGAGCCTTGTTCGCGGCCTGCTGGTTCTGCAACATGTCATTTAACAGAAGCTGACTTTGCTGAAATGTTGAAACTCGTGTCATTTCTTTTCTCCTACAGGGCCCACTTAAACAATATTAAGCAGGATATCGTACATATCGCGCGCTGTTGTGATCACTCTAGCCGCCGCGTTATACGCATTTTGATACACAATAAGGTCTGCCAGTTCCTCGTCCATATTGACGCCGGAAATCGTCGCAAGCTTGTTTTCCAGCACCCCTTTTAACGCTTCTCGATCTGAATAAAGGCTGTCCGCACGGGCAGCATCCAGTCCGGCTTTGGCCAGAATTTGAGAGGCGTATTCTGACAGGGTAACATTTGATCCCGGCAGGCCACCGACGGTCCCAAAATTTGTTTTTGTCGATGTCAGGTTTTGAAATGCCAGTGCACCACGGTTATCAGAAAGAGTAATCGCCGGGGAGCCGGTTGGATCGATGTCGGCAAGTGCCATTGTCATTGGCAACGCCAGAATATCGGACCGCACGGTAAAGCCCAGCGCCTGATCTCCTGGAAAACGAAGACCAACACCAAACATATCGGGGAAGGATAAATTGGTAGCCCCGCGCACAGTTGAATCATTTGAAACAGATAATGTGTAGTTTTCGTAACCAGTTGCATAACTGATCTGAATGGAGCCGTCGGCGGCAAGCGATGCAGTTCCAGAGGAACCAAGCCCCGTATTTATTTCTGCAATCACATCGTTCATCGTGGCACCGATCGCGCCGAAATCCACCGTAAAAGTTGATGAATTTTCGCCGTTTGGACCCCGCACAATCATTTCAGTTGTACCGGTAAAACCATGGGCATCCGTGCCTGACAGGCCGGTTGCAAAACTGGATTCTACTGTTGCTTCAACAAGATCGTTCATTCCGAAAAAATGGGAAAAGCCTTTCCCGCCACGTTCTGAGGGCGTTGTTGCATCTTGCGCCATTCCAACGCCCGTTGCACCGCCTTGCGCGGTCATTGCCATGACCCCATTGGTCAGGGTCAAGGTTCCCGCGCCCAACGCACCATTTACTTCCGCCATTACATCAGCAACGGTGACCGTCCCGACATTATCAAAATCGACGGTGTAAGAGGCCGCAATATCATTATTGGCATCAAAGCTGTAAAAGGTCGCCTGCCCCGTAAATCCATGTGCATCAGTTGACAAAACGCCAGAATTCTTTCCGGTCAACGTTGCCGGTGGCGGTACGGCGATATTATCGTTATGAACCGCGTTGAACTGTTCTGCCGTTGCCGCAGCAAGGGTACCGATCTGATTATACAGCGACGGCAACTCCACATTGCGCATATCAAGCCAGCCACGCAGCGAGCCACCTGTCAATTCCGGATCCAGCGGCAACCCGGTTGGTTCAATCGTCTGCGTAATGGTGTCGTATATGTTCAGGGAAACCTGATCAAAAACTGTTTCTGATGTTACCGTCGCAGCTGCATCATAAACAAGCTGCCTTGGCTGAAAATCAAGCAATTGCTGACCCGCGTTGGTGACGATCGCAAGTGATCCATCACCTTGCGGATAGGTTTTAACATCAACGATTTTCGAGATTTGATCAATGGCCTGATCCCGTTGATCTTCAAGTTCCCCCGTTGGCTGCTCTCCAACGGTTGCAGAAACAATCTCCAGGTTCAGCTCATAAATTCTTAAAATGGCCTGATTAACTGTGTTGATTTCATTTTCAATGCGATTGTCAGCTTCTTTTCGAAGGCTCTGGATTTGCGTTTGCAATCGATTGGTTTCAATTCCAAAATTTTGGATCTCAGTCAGTGCTGCCGTGCGGGAAACTGACAAAGAGGGATCAACCGTCATCGCCGCAAACGACGTGTGAATGCTGTCCAGCTTGCCTGTCAGTGACGTATTTGCCGCAGGATCCCCCATAAGCGCCTGCAAATCGCCATAAATCTCAGACATTGCACGATATTGTTCTGAACCAGCCGTTGATAGTCTAAGCTCTTTGGTAATGAACTGGTCTGTCACACGCCGGACATCTTCAACATTTACACCAGAGCCGATACCATTCAGCACCACAGAGGAATACAGAACCTCTTTTCTGGAATAGCCTTCGGTTTGGACATTGGCAATATTGTTAGATGTGACGGACAGGGCCTGCTGATGAGACAGCATACCACTGACGCCAGAATTCATAATCGATGACAAGCTCATTTCAGGTTCTCCCGACTATTGGATCATCGCTAGGTAAAAAGATCCCCGAAATCTGTGTTTGACCGAAAATGTCATCCTGACGGCAGTTTTTTCCACTCTGAACAAACCGGACCCTTTCCACATCAACACATTGATTTTCATATCTTTTTTTCAAAATAAACCTATTTTCCGATCCATAGATAACGACACAAATGTCGCGCTTTGACCTTTACAATGCAAAGAAGATGCCAAATGGATCCATTTTGAGGAAACGCCAAATTTCCGCTCTTACACGCCCCTATATATAAAGAGTGAAAACGTGATTTCGGATGCGACATTTCCTGCCCGGCAGTTTTGGGCAATGATCCGGAAGTTTTTTCCCGCAACTCCCAAGCAGGACCACGTTTCTTTCACAATATTTTCCTGAGATGCCTGAAAAACTGCCAAATTCATTTTCTTTCAAAAACTGGCCCGCGGTTTGCATTAGTTAGGGCGAGACACAGACCGCAATAGGTAACTTGTAGAGAAAGTAAGAAAATGGATGTATCACAAACAGGAAAAAGTGAACGCACCCAATTTGCATGGGACATCGCCTATAAGAGTTCGCACACTGAAGATTTCTCCTCTTACATCAAAGAGGATCGAAACGCAGACGAACCTGTGCGTGAAGCCAAAGAAAAGCCAAGACATGACGATCGGTTGGAAGACGAACAGGATTATGATAGATCTGATGAAGATCGTGACCCAGATCCCACCGCCGCTTCTGACCAGCAGGATGTTAAAACCGACCCTGCTTATTCATCCATAGCCGCAGCCGCCCCAATAAATACGGAAAGCGCGGATAAATCAGCAACCTCTCCTGCAGTCGTAGCCACTGTAACGGGCGCGACAGAGAAAACAGCCGCCCAGACAGCAGCGACAGACGTTAAAGGTGCCCCATCCGGATCGGCGGAAAAAGCATCTGTCACCCCCGCCGCGCAACAGGGCCTGACGACCGGCACACCAGACCAGACCGCTGAACAAATGGCAGCGGCTTCCCAAAGCGAACCGACTGACAAAGCCAAAGGCCCGCAGAAAGCAGCTGAACTGGGTATGGCGGCCCAGGGGAACGCCGCAACAAACGCGCTGGCTGGAAATGCAGCCGCTGCGGCGCAGAAAAACAGCTCAAAAGCCAAGGGTGTTGACACAGGGACAAACCCGAATGCCGCATCTGCACCAGGAAAACAGAGCGATGTCCCGGTTAAAGCAGCCGCCGCTGACCAATCTTCTCCGGCAAAACAGGCTGAGATACCCGCTGGACCTAATAAAGAGCAACCCAACGCATTAGGACTATTGCGCGCTGACGAAATGGCAAAACTGTCCGAAAAGGAAGTTCTTTCAGCAAAAATCACTGAAATGCTCAACAGTGCGAAAGGAAAAGTCTCCCTGACCAGCACGCAGCCTCAAACAGCCGCGGGTTCGAATTCTACTTCACTTTTAAGCAACCAGACAGCCTTTTCAGCAACATCGGCCGCAACCCAAAATACTGCAAACGGATCCACGGCAATAGACACGGTAACGCAGGCTGCCCAGCAGGCTGAAACCCCCATTCACGTTCAAACTCCGACAACCGCCCCTGCTCCGATTAACCAGCAGGCATCAACGGACCCTTCATTAACAGGGAATTCATCCGTGCAGGGCGCCGCCATTCCAGGTGTGGAGGCCTCGTCGAGCAGTAGCAATAGTCAGGCGGCCAACAGTGCCCGTGCGACAATGCATGGAGGAAGCCCTGCTGAGCAGGTTTCCAGACAAATTACCGCCGCCGTGAGAGAAGGAAATGACACTCTTAAAATCCAGCTCAACCCGGCAGAACTCGGCCGCGTTGATATCAAACTGGAAATCGCACAAGACGGCAGAATTCTAGCGGCCATAGCAGCCGATAATCAGGACAGCCTTGATCTACTGCAACAAGATTCAAAGGCCTTGGAAAAAGCTTTGCAGGACGCTGGATTTGAAACCAGTGAAGACAGCCTGAGTTTTAGCTTGAACCAGCAACAACACCAGGACCGTGACTTCGATACCGCGCGAAACAGCGACACAGATGGAACGGAGCCTGCATTGGAAGAAACCGAAACCAATCCAACCCCTCAACAAATTGCAAACCAGCTGAATGACGGCGGTTTGGATATCGCGGTTTAAGATGCGGATCCGGAAACAGGAGCAACGTTTATGAATATTTCCGAGGCAAATGCCCAATACTATAACGAGGAGTCGAAGGCGGGCCAATCTGCGGTCAAACTTGCCGATAACTTCGATGACTTCCTGACCCTGTTGACAACACAGCTGCAAAATCAGGATCCGCTGAACCCAACAGATTCAACTGAATTTACCAATCAGCTGGTTTCCTTTACGCAAGTTGAGCAAAGCATTGCGTCTAACCAAAATCTGGAAGCACTCATTAATCTGCAGTCGATCAGCCAGCAGAATAATGAGGCAACCATTCTTATTAACTATCTGGGTAAAACCATCGGATCGAACCTCAATATTGCAGGGCTCGACGAAGGTGAAGCAACCTGGAATATGGAGTTTGGCGCAACCGCAGACGAAGTCTCTTACTCGATTTACGATGAAGCGGGTAACAAGGTTTATACCATCGATGACACGGATGGTGTGGGCAAAGGACCAAACACCTTCACATGGGATGGTACCATTAACGGCGGCGGACAGGCCCCGGAAGGTACTTACTTCCTAACCGTCGATGCCAAGACTGAGGGCGGCAGTGTTCCTGACGTCACCTTTAACTTCAAGGGACTTGCAACAAGTGCAGAAACAGTCAACGGCGTTCCCGTACTGATGGTCAATGGTCTTCCAATCGGACTTTCAAATATCACCTCTGTTGAGGTTCCAGATTCATCAGGAGGAGCATCCTGATGTCATACACATATTTAAAATTGCTTATGGCAGGCAAGCAGTATTCTAAAGGAGTAAAAAAATGAGTCTTACAGCAGCAATGTTTTCCGGTGTATCCGGCTTGGCAGCACAATCCATGTCCATGGGAATGATCTCAGACAATATCTCCAACGCCAATACAATTGGCTATAAGGATACGCGCGCTGTTTTCTCTACCCTGGTAACAGAAAGTGCAACAGCAACAACGTATAGTCCGGGCGGTGTTACAGTTCACCCGACATCCCGTGTGGATCACCAAGGGCTGGTAACCGGATCGTCCAACAGTACCAATATGGCCCTCGCGGGTCAGGGGTTCTTTGTTGTGCATACACTGGCCGACACCACTCAGTCTGGCGGTAACTATCTGTTTACCCGCGCAGGAACGTTTGAGCCGGATAGTGAAGGTCGCCTGAGAAATGCACAAGGTTACTATCTGCAAGGGTGGGAAATTGATCCAAACGGTAACATTCCAACCAACCAGTCAGATCTATCTGCATTGGAGCCGGTAAATGTTTCAGGTTTGACCGGTAACGCCGAACCAACCTCTACAATTGGTTTGAAAATGAACCTGGCAAAAACTCAGGCCAGCTTTGGCGCGGGCTATGTTGCCGGTGACATGACAAGTGGAGCAACGACTCCTCATTTCGTCCGTTCTTTCCAGGTCTACGATAGTGTTGGCGCGGCTCATTCTGTCAGTTTTAATTTCCTAAAAACGGGAACAGGTGCAACACCGAACGAATGGACTGTGGAAATCACCGCGGATCTTGACGAGGACGGCACAGAAGATGTTTTGTCCACAGAGGTCGTGTCCTTCAACACAGACGGTACTCTTGATCTTTCTTCTGGTAATACGACCCAGACGAATACGATTACAATTCCGTGGGCGGCTACATTGGGTATTACAAGCCCGCAAAACATCACCCTTAATTTCGGGTCAGATGATCAGTCAGATGGCTTCACCAGTTTTGCAGGGAACTCAGAATTGGTTTCATCAGAAGTCAATGGTGCGCTTTTCGGAGCCTTTAACTCTGTATTTATTGATGAAGAGGGTAACGTTATCGCGAAATTCGATAATGGTACATCCCGCTATATCTACAAAATACCGGTCGCGACCTTCCCCAATCCTAACGAGTTGACCAATAAGGACGGGAATGCGTATGACGAAACCCCAGAATCAGGAACCTTCACCCTTCGAGAGGCCACGCTTGGCGGTGCCGGGCGAATAATCTCCTCGGCAACGGAGGCCTCCACAGTCGATATTGCCGAAGAATTTACCCGAATGATCGTCACTCAAAGGTCATATTCAGCGGCCAGTAAAATCATTACAACAGCTGATGAAATGCTTGAAGAGCTGATCAGAATTAAACGATAATTTTTAACTTATTGATTTTATTAATGTTTCGCTCCCTAACGTCAGAAAAAGGGAGCGAAACAAAAAATTAACCAACCTCTTTAGCGGTTTGTTAAATCCACGGCGGTACATTGGCCTCATAGGAAGTTAAGTCGGAGCAAGGTAGCGCCAACATGCAGTCCCAAACTGACATAAAAATTAGCCAGATCATTGGATTGGACGGAAAGCCCATGACAATAGAGGATCTGCCACCAAAGAACACGAAGAGGTGGGTCATTCGTCGTAAAGCAGAGGTCGTGGCCGCTGTTCGAGGCGGTTTGATCAGCCTGGACGATGCGTGTAATCGGTACAAACTATCGGTTGAGGAATTCTTATCCTGGCAGAAAGCTATTGATAAGCACGGCCTCCCCGGTTTACGGACAACCCGTTTACAGCAATACCGTCCCCCCGGTTTTCCAGTAGTGGGCGATTAACCTCGCCCATTACCATACCGAATTCATCCGCAAGATTACAACCCGGCGTCCAAACGTCGGGTTTTTTGCGTTTATTTTACTTTTCTAATTCAAACACTTACACAGATAGGCAAAAATTTCCTGTTACTGGGCAAATATTGCCGCTTGTTAACGTTCTGTTTATCAAGTCAGTCTAAATTCCGTTCTTGAGGATAGTCTTCGACGTCAATACTTTTTGCTTATAGGTGCCCGCGTGAACGGTTTAAACCAATTACTCCAAAGCCTCGGAACAGTGCGAATAGCGATACTTGCCGGTGTCGCTGTTGGTTTACTCGCATTAATAATGTTCATGGCAACCAGAATCAGCAGCACAAATTACGAACTATTATATGGGAATTTGGAAGCTGAAGATTCAGGTGCGATTGTCAGTAAGCTTGAAGAATTGAATATTCCTTATGAATTAAGCAATAACGGCCGAAGCATTTTAATTCCGTCGGATCAGGTTTCTCGTATTCGCCTGCAAATGGCACAGGACGGTGTTCCAAACGGTGGTTCAGTCGGATACGAAATCTTCGACAGTTCAGATACGTTCGGCACGACTAACTTTGTCCAAAATGTTAATCTTATTCGCGCTTTGGAAGGCGAGTTGAGCCGGACCATTCGTGCGATGAAAAATGTCTCCGCTGCGCGGGTACATCTGGTTTTGCCTAAAAGAGAAGTCTTTAGCCGCGAAAAACGCGAAGCATCAGCCTCAATCGCGCTTAAGCTAAAAGGCCGTTTGATGGAAGAACAGGTTACTGCCATCCAATATCTTGTTGCAGCAGCCGTCCCAACGCTGAACACCAACCGTATTTCAATCGTTGATGATCGCGGAAATCTGCTTGCGCGAGGCGATGGCAAAGATACCCCCGGCAATGGAATGGGCAGTCAGACTGATTATTTACGAATTACCCATGAAAGCCGCTTGAAAGACCAGATCGAGTCACTTCTTGAGCGCTCCCTTGGGAAAGGCAACGTGCGCGCAGAAGTCAGCGCCGTCATTAACTTTGACCAAAGAACAGTTCAGTCTGAAACCTATAACCCTGATGGACAGGTTGTTCGCTCGACACAGGTCGTCGAAGAAACCAGCTCTGCCAATGAAGGGGAAGGCGGAAATGATGGTACCGTAACGGTTGCCAACAATCTTCCAGAAGCAGACGCTGGAAATGGCGGCGGGACGACTAGCCAGAATTCAGCCAGCCGAACAGAAGAAACAGTCAATTACGAAATTTCTAAGACCGTAACGACTGAGGTTCGTGAAGCCGGCCTCATTCAGCGGCTTACCGTAGCTGTTTTGGTGAACGGGCGCGCCGCCGTCGATGCTGACGGCAATACGACCTACGAGCCGCTGGATAATGATGCGCTTGAACAGGTTTCCGCGTTGGTCAAATCTGCAATCGGGTTTAACGAAGAGCGCGGCGACGTGGTGGAAGTGGTCAATATGCCCTTTGTGCAGATCCCAACCGAAATTATTGAAGGCGACCCAGCGGAAGAAGAAATCTTCATGGGTTTGAACAAAAAAGACCTGTTCAAAATGGGGGAAATGGCTGTTCTCGCAATCGTCGCAGTCCTTGCATTGTTGCTGGTTGTTCGCCCGCTTCTTAATCGCGCACTGAATATCGACAGTACAGCTGATCCGCTTATTGGCGCCGATGGATCAATGGGAGCCTTGGCTGGCGCCCTTCCCGGCGGTGGTACTGCCGCCCTCCCGGGAGGTGGGGTCGCAGGAGTTGATGGTGGCAATGTGCTGACTGGACCCGACGGCGAAACCGCCCTACAGTCGGAAACGCTGACAGAGCTCGACGAAATGATCGACATGGCCAAGGTTGAAGGTCAGGTAAAAACATCAGCCCTTAAAAAGGTCGGTGAAATCATTGAAAAACACCCAGATGAAGCGGTCACAATTGTTCGCAGCTGGCTCTACCAAGACAATTAATTCAGGACAGAATTATGGCTATCTCAGATATTAAACAACTTTCAGGTCCCGATAAAGCTGCCGTCCTCATGCTGGCGCTTGGTGAAGAGCATTCTGCAACCATCTGGAACCGGTTGGATGATGAAGAAATCAAAGAAATTTCACAGGCAATGTCTTCATTAGGCACGGTTCCAGCTGAAGTTATGGAAGCTCTGTTTATGGAATTTGCAGGCAGCATCTCGTCAACCGGTAACCTGATCGGTAACTATGAGGCAACGGAGCGTCTTCTGCTTAAGTCGTTACCAAGTGACCAGGTCGAAGGTATTATGGAGGAAATCCGTGGACCAGCTGGCCGAACCATGTGGGACAAACTGGCAAATGTGAACGAAGCCGTCCTCGCCAACTATTTGAAAAATGAATATCCGCAAACTGTTGCTGTGGTCATGAGCAAAATCAATCCAGATCACGCGGCCAAGGTTCTGGCGACACTGCCCGAGGACTTTTCGTTGGAAGTGGTCAACCGGATGCTTCAGATGGAGTCTGTCCAAAAAGAGGTTCTCGATAAAATTGAAGACACCTTACGCAGTGAATTCATGAGCAACCTTGCCAAGACCAGTAAAGCTGACAGCCATGAGATGATGGCTGACATTTTCAATAACTTTGACCGCAACACGGAAGGCCGTTTCATTGCTGCCCTGGAAGAGAGAAACAGAGATAGCGCAGAAAAAATTAAAGCGCTGATGTTCACCTTCGAGGATCTGTTGAAACTGGATCCTGCAGGTGTTCAGACACTGCTTAGAAATGCAGACAAAGACCGTCTTGGCATTTGCCTGAAAGGTGCCTCTGATGCAGTAAGGGATCTGTTTTTTACCAATATGTCTGAACGTGCCGCAAAAATCCTGCGCGAAGATATGGAAGCCATGGGCCCTGTTCGTCTGAAAGATGTAGATGAAGCACAGATGGAAATTGTCTCTGTCGCGAAGGATTTGGCAGATAAAGGTGAAATCATGCTCGCCGATAGTGGCGGTGATGATGAGCTGGTTTATTAAGGTCATTAGTTTATGAGTAGCAACTCCAAATTTCTGTTCGATACTGAGTTCGGAACGGCTTCAATTCCTTCGAAGAAGAAGAAGGAAGCGGAACCGGAAGCCCCGCCCTTATTGTACACCGAAGAAGATAAACAGGCATTGTGTCTGGAAGCACAGCAAGCTGGATTTGCCGAAGGTCAAGCCCAGGCTCTGAACGGTGTTGAGGCCGCGATTACGCAAGTGCTGGAGAATATGAACCAGCAGTTGCAGCAATTAAGCCAACAGCATACTGGACAGCTGGAAAATATGAGATGCGAAGCTGCAAGCATGGCCTATGCCATCGCAGACAAACTGGCACCAGCCTTGATCAGTCTTCATCCTGAAAAGGAAGTAATGAAGATGATCGAAAACTGCTTGATCGATTTACACGACGAGCCGCGGATCGTTGTCCGCGCCAGTGAGCCTGTTTGTAATGCCCTATCCGAAAGAGTAGAGACACTCACTCAGGCAACCGGGTTTCAAGGCAACGTTATCTTGCTTCCCGATGATACCAAACAAAATGCGGATTGCCGCGTTGAATGGGCCGACGGCGGTGTGGAAAAGAACCTGGA
This sequence comes from Sneathiella sp., assembly GCF_047631475.1. GTDB lineage: Bacteria > Pseudomonadota > Alphaproteobacteria > Sneathiellales > Sneathiellaceae > Sneathiella. The sequence goes on from NZ_JBLHZT010000007.1 coordinate 62,973, forward strand.
GGACACCCGGGAAAAAATCAGTGAAATTGTTGACCGGTTTGTTCGGTCTGGCGGCAACACCAATTAGAGAAATCACCAATATTCGACTTGGTGCTTAAAGGAGAAGAACTGTGGCAGATAATGAAGATCTAGAATTGGACGAGCTCACAGCGGAGAACGCTGGTGACACCGCAAATATGGATCCAGACGCTGAAGGCGGTGAAAACGCTGACACGTCCAATATGGACATGCCATCAGATGATTCAGAAATTTCAAGGACAGCAGCCGATCTGGAAGCCGTTTTCGATATCCCCGTTCATGTATCCGCCGTTCTGGGCAAATCACGCATGCAGGTCAGTCAGCTTTTAAAGCTCGGACGCGGCGCGGTGGTAGAGCTGGACCGCAAAGTCGGTGAAGCGATTGATATATACGTTAATAATAGATTGGTTGCCCGTGGTGAGGTTGTTGTTGTTGAGGATCGCCTTGGTGTCACGATGACCGAAATCATCAAATCGGACCGCCGATAGGAAAATAACAAAAATGAATCTTGATTTCGCAACACTCTTTGGACTTTTTGGCGGTTTCGCTGTTGTTACAGCGGCTGTTATTGTTGGGGGCTCTATGACAGCCTTCTACAATCTGCCCTCTGTCCTCATCGTTATTGGGGGAACCTTTCTGGTTACGATGATGAGTTTTTCAATTCTGGAAGTTTTGAGATCACAAAAACTGATTTTCAGAACTCTTCTGACTGCAAACCGAAAAGCAAATGACATTGCTGTCAATATGCTGGAGCTTGCTGAGCAATGCCGAGGGAAAGGCGTCCTGCACCTGCAAAACCATTTGCAGTCTGTGAGCACGGAAAGCTTTCAGCATAAAGCCCTTCAACTGGTCGTCGACGGATTGCCCGCAGAAGAAGTGAACCGTATCCTGATGAACGATTTAAACGGCATGATGGCCCGGCACTCGTCGTCTGCGGGGATCCTGCACAGAGCCGCAGAAGTGGCGCCTGCAATGGGATTGATCGGTACATTGGTTGGTCTGGTTCAAATGTTGAGCAATCTGAACGATCCGTCGGCTATCGGCCCGGCGATGGCTGTTGCGCTATTAACGACATTCTACGGGGCTGTGTTGGCAAATATGTTTTTCAGCCCACTCGCCACCAAGCTGGAGCGGAATTCCGCTGAAGAAGTTCTAATGAACCGTATCTATATCGCTGGGGCGACGTCTATTGGACGTCAAGAAAACCCACGCCGCCTCGAAATGGTACTTAACACATTGCTGCCGCCTGAAGAACGCGTGCAGTTTTATAAATAAGTTGTAGGAGAGTAAGCAGATGCGTTTGCTTATAATTGGATCACTAAACGGTCAAATCGGTGCTGCTAGTCAGATTGCAATGTCGCGCGGGGCAAAGGTAAGCCAGGTGGACGATATTGAAATGGCATTATCATCCCTGCGTTCTGGTAAAGGGGCCGATATGGCAATGATTGACGTCAATCTAGCGATCAGTCATCTTGTCGAAAGCCTGATCAATGAACGGATCAATCTTCCTATCATTGCCTGCGGGGTCAATACAGAAGCTACTGCGGCCGCTAATGCAATTCGGGCCGGCGCAAAAGAGTTTCTTCCCCTGCCCCCAGATCCAGAACTGATTGCGGCCGTCCTTGAAGCCGTCGCGGAAGAAAGCTCTCAGCTTGTCTTCAGTGACCCGGCAATGGCCGAAGTTGTCAAGTTAGCGGATCAGATTGCTCCGTCAGCGGCTTCTGTTCTCATCAATGGAGAAACTGGAACCGGTAAAGAGGTTATGGCGAGCTACCTACATTCAAAAAGCAACCGCGCGGACAAACCTTTTGTCTGCGTGAACTGTGCTGCTATTCCTGAGAACCTGCTTGAGTCAGAATTATTTGGCCATGAAAAAGGGGCTTTTACTGGGGCAATCGCACGGCGCATTGGTAAATTTGAAGAGGCCAATGGCGGCACGCTTCTTCTCGATGAAATCAGCGAAATGGACATTTCGCTCCAGGCCAAATTGCTCCGGGCCATTCAGGAACGCGTAATTGATCGTGTCGGCGGCACTAAGCCGGTCCCTGTTGATATTCGCATTCTCGCAACGTCAAACCGCAATCTGGCGGAAGCCGTGCAGGAAAAAACGTTCCGCGAAGATCTGTTGTTCCGCCTTAATGTGGTGACCCTTAAAATTCCACCGTTGCGCCAACGGCCTTCCGATGTTGTAACGCTGTCCAAACATTTCGTAAAAAAATATTCTGAAATGAACGGTATTGAATTACGGGAAATAAGTGAAGCCGCCATGGCAAAACTGAAAAAGAACCCGTGGCAGGGCAATGTCAGGGAACTGGAAAACAGTATACACCGCGCCGTTCTACTGGCAACCGGTCCGGATATTGGCCCGGAAGCGATCTTGATGCCTGACGGAAGTGACATCCCCTCTTCTGCGATGGGCGGCACGACTTCAGTCGCATCGGCGAGCGGATCTGCTGGTTCTCCTGAGGGTCAGGCCTCTGAGGCCGCGTTGGTCGGTCGAACTGTCGCGGATGTGGAAAAGGACTTAATTCTGAATACACTCGAGCATTGCCTTGGAAACCGGACACATGCGGCTAATATCCTTGGCATTTCCATTCGGACGTTGCGCAATAAATTGAAATTGTATTCCGGCGAAGGAACCCCTGTTCCTCAAGCAGGAACTGCCCAACGGGCACTCTATTAAACTCTGACCCTCGGTTGGAAACAGAAAGTCCTGATGTAAATGAGTGATAGCCAACAACAGCCTGCTGGAGACCAAAAGGGGTTATCTTTTGGAAAACTGGCGAGGATTATGGGACAGGGCGATATTGGCCTGGCCCTGGGTGTGGTCGGGATCCTTGTGGTTCTTATTCTGCCAATGCCAAGCTGGCTTCTGGACTTCAGTCTGGCGATCTCCATCACCTTCTCGGTCATCATTTTGATGACCTGCCTGTTTATCAGTAAGCCCTTGGATTTTTCATCTTTTCCGACGGTCTTATTGATTGCGACCATGCTTCGCCTATCGCTTAACCTTGCATCGACACGCTTGATTTTGTCCGAAGGCCATACAGGTCCTGGAGCGGCAGGTAGTGTTATTGAAGCCTTTGGTGACTTTGTCATGGGCGGCAACTTCGTAATTGGTATTATCGTTTTTGCCATTCTGGTGATTGTAAATTTTGTTGTTATTACAAAGGGTTCAGGCCGTATCGCCGAAGTCGCAGCACGGTTTTCTCTGGACGCAATGCCCGGTAAACAAATGGCGATCGACGCCGATTTGTCTGCAGGGATGATTGATGAAAATACTGCCCGGGCCAGACGGAAAGAACTGGAAGATGAGAGTGCCTTTTTCGGATCGATGGATGGTGCTTCAAAATTTGTTCGTGGTGACGCCATTGCTGGCCTGCTGATTACATTCATCAACATAATTGGCGGCATCATTGTCGGCGTTGCACAGCAGGGAATTACTTTCTCTCAAGCAGCAGAAAGTTATACTCTTCTTACCGTTGGTGATGGTCTGGTCAGTCAGATCCCAGCACTTATCGTGTCTGTTGCCGCAGGTATGCTTGTTTCACGCGGGGGTGTTGTCGGAACGGCGGATAAGGCGCTTATCGGGCAGCTTGGCGGCTATCCACGGGCACTTGGTGTCAGTTCATTTCTATTGATTTCACTTGCCCTGTTACCCGGCATCCCAATGCTTCCCTTCCTTCTTCTGGCCGCAGGAACCGGCTACGCCGCCTTCGTGATGTCCAGACAACGAGAACAGGTTGCAGAGGATGAACAGCAGCAACTTCTGGAAGAACAGAAGGAAGCTGTGCCTGCGGAAGAGCCGATCTCAACGGCATTGGCCATTGACGACTTGAGGCTGGAGCTCGGTTATGGCCTTCTCACACTCATCAATGACAATGAAGGTTATCGCCTGACCGACCAGATCAAGGCCCTTCGTCGGCAGATCGCAAGCGATATGGGATTTGTTATGCCCAGTGTCCGCATTCTGGATAACATGCAGTTGCCAGCCAATAACTATGTCATTCGCGTTAAAGAACTGGAAGCTGGTGAAGGGAACGTCCGCCCGAACCACCTGTTGGTTATGGACCCACAAGGTCTTCCAATCGACCTACCGGGCGAAGAGACTACGGAACCAACCTTTGGCCTTCCTGCCGTCTGGGTGGACGAAGGGCAACGCGAAGAAGCCTCCTTCCGTGGCTACACTGTCGTTGATCCGGCGACCGTCATCACCACTCACCTGACCGAGCTTATGAAAGACCATATGCCTGATCTGCTGTCTTATGCAGAAACGCAGAAGTTGATGGACGAACTTCCCAAAGCACATCAGAAACTGGTGGCCGACATGATTCCGACAATGATTTCCGTAAGCGGGGTTCAGCGTGTTCTTCAGAACCTGTTGACGGAACGCATCTCTGTACGGGATCTGGCAACTATACTTGAAGGAATTTCAGAAGCCTGTGGGTACACTCAGAATATCAATATGATTACTGAACATGTACGCGCACGTCTGGCCCGCCAGATTTCTGCGACAAACACGGCGATGGACGGTTTTATTCCACTTGTCACCCTGTCCCCACAATGGGAACAGAATTTTGCAGAAAGCCTTGTTGGACAAGGTGAAGAAAAACAATTGTCCATGGCCCCGAGCCTGTTGCAGGAATTCATTGGCAATGTGCGCGAAATTTTTGATACCCTTGCCCAGCAGGGGCACAATCCAGTTCTTCTGACAAGCCCAGGAATTCGCCCTTATGTTCGCTCGATCGTTGAAAGGTTCAGGCCATCAACTGTGGTTATGTCGCAGAACGAAATTCACCCAAAAGCAAAACTTAAAACACTTTCGCAAGTCTAGGGAAACTAAAGGATGCGTATAAAATCCTTCACTGGACCAACTGTTACAGACGCCATGAATAAGGTTCGCCTTACTCTGGGTGATGAAGCTATCATTCTGGCGACTCAGGATCTGCCTACCGGAGAAATTCAGGTTACGGCGGCGATTGAACAACCGGATCCGACACCGCAAAAAATAAAACTGGAAGATAATTGGGCTTCCGGTTGGGATAGCGACTGGAAATTGGAAGCGGATCAACAAAAGCCAAAAAAAGCGGCGGCAAAGAAAGTAGCCACTACGCCAATTGATCCAACACCTGAGCCGAAGCCCTTTGTTACGGCGAAGCAAACCAAATCTGTCCAAAAATCGCGAGACGAGGCCTCAAAAGCGGCTTCTGAAAAGCCAAAGGGCGAAGCTGTCACGCCCGACATGGAAATGCTGGTTCGCGCAATGGCGTATCACGGCATTCCAACGCTGCTTGCAGAACGCATTTGCAGAACGGCCCTGTCGGTTGAAACCGATGATCTGGCATTGGCGCTGGCAGCTTCATTGGATCGCCATTTTAAATACTCACCGCGATTTTCTGCCCGCAAAGCACCCTTGATGTTAATCGGCCCTCCCGGGGTTGGTAAAACAATGACAATTGCAAAAATGGCAGCGTCCGCGAAAATGGAAAACCGGGATGTCAATGTGATTACAACGGACATGAGCCGTGCTGGTGCCGTCGACCAACTGAAATCGTTCACCGATATTCTGGGTTTGCATCTGCACGTGGTTGAAAATGCTCAGGACCTTCATAAACTAATGCAAAACAGCAAGTTTAAGGACGGCACCCACACCCTTATCGATACTGGCGGCATTAATCCATATGATGAAGAAGAGGTTGGAGACTTGACTGCCAAAATCATCGCAGCACAGGGGGAAGCCGTCGCTGTGCTGGCGGCTGGAACCGACAGCTCCGAAATGAGTGACTTGGCAAGCCGCTTTGCTTCAATTGGCGCGAAACGCCTTATCGCAACACGGTTAGATACAACCCGCCGGTATGGTGGATTATTTACCGCCGCAGATACCGCAAATTTAAGTTTCTCCTACGCGAGTGTGTCCCCAGCAGTTGCGACAGGATTACATGCAATTACCCCCGTCAACCTGGCACGACTGATCCTCAGAGATCCGACCCAATCTGACATCAGTAACGAATTTAGCAAGGCAACAAAATGACTGAACTAGAAAGCCCAATGACACAACGCCCTGATGCGCATCCTGCGACACAGGGAACCGGGAAAAATCTAATCACCGTTGCCTCCGGCAAAGGGGGCGTTGGTAAAACAATCCTGTCCACCAGTCTTGCACATGCGCTGGCAAATGCCGGTAAAAAAGTCTTGTTATTCGACGGTGATGTTGGCCTGGCCAATGTGGATATCCAACTTGGACTCATGCCGGAATTTGATCTGGCGTCGGTGATTGCCGGGGACAAGAAATTATCTGAAGTGGCCTTTCATTATGAGGAAGGCAATTTCGACATTATTGCAGGACGGTCTGGTTCGGGGTCGCTGGGTACTCTCGATAGTGAGCATCTTGCCGCTATCCATCAGGAACTCATTCGCTTGGGAAGTGTTTACGATTTTATTATTCTTGATCTTGGTGCTGGTATCGATGAAGCGGTTCGCACATTGGCATCGGCCTCCGGACCAAAGCTGGTCGTGACAAATGGAGAACCGACCTCCCTTACTGATGCTTATGCCTTCATCAAAGTGACCCATCAGCAACAAACCGGTTCTGATACCAGAATTCTTGTAAATATGGTAAAGTCAAAGAATGACGGGCAAAAAGTCTATGATAAACTACTTACCGCCTGCCGCAATTTTCTGAAATTGGACCCACCGCTTGCCGGTATTGTTCAACAGGATGATAGGGTTGCAGGCGCTATTCGGTCGCAGGCCGCATTGTTAAGTCGTTATCCGACAAGCCCGGCAGCAGCTGATATCGAAGCCATAGCGGCTTCGTTAATCCGGGGTTCTGTTTAATGACAGAAAGGCACTATGAGCGGGATAAAATCGACACCTGGTGGTGCAGTCACACCGTCTGTTGACACCAATAGAGGGGCATCTTCTACACAACAGCAGATCACCCCGGTCACACCCACATCCCCCACAGGAGGAGGAACGGGTTCGACGATCCCACATGCCTCCAGCGTTTCTGATCTTTCTGAAGGGGCGCGAATTGCAGCCATTGTAACCGCCCGGGCATCCGGTGGTGATACCATGCTTCATGCAGAGATTGGCAACTTCAGAATGACAACAGCAAACCCGTTACCGGTTGGCTCGCACATCGTTCTGGAGGTCGACACGGTTGACGAATTGATCGTCGCGAGGATTATTGCGATCAATGGTGAAAAGCTCGCCGCACCTCCTTCTGTCAGACTGCTGTCCATTGTACCGGCGCAAACACCTTTGGAAGGCTATGGATCCGGCCAGATTCCAAAAACCGCAGACCTGCCTGCTCTTTCCAAAAATCTTGCGGAAATTTTAGGGCACAAAACACCCTCGCTGTCACAAGCACACCCATCGGCGGCATCAACGGGAGCCGCGGCAACATCATCCACGGCAACAACGGCTCCGGCTCCGTCACAGGCATCCGCTCAGACAACAGTACCAGCACCAACGCCCGGAAGTAACTTTACGAATGTTTCAGTGCCGCTGGCATCGATGAATGCTGGCGACGGAAAGGTTCCTAGCGGACAATCCGCTCAGTCCGGCGTCGCCGCCTATGCACATACCAAATCGCCCGGCATTCCCTTTATACCGCCATCTGTTAATCCCATGGCAACCAGAATGGATCCGATCCCTGAAGGTTCGGTTATATTGGCGCGGGCAACCCTGCTTAATACCGATCAAAACCCTCTTACACGATTTAGCGCCCTGACCAGCGGCGAAAGAATATCGTTATCCATTGCGCCGAATTCAGCAAAAGCCTCCCTGCCGGCCGCGTCACTAGCTTTAAGCGGCATTATAACAAGCGCGACGACGCCAAAAATTACAGGAATGGGCCAAAATATTGCTGTGTCAAATGTTACGGCGCAAGTACAAGGGCTTGGTAATATTCAATATTCGGCCCAAACCGCACCGCAAGTGGGCTCGCAGATAACTGCCGCTTTTCGGGAAGACTTGCAAACCTTTCCACTCACAACGCCTCCCGCAGCCACAGGCATTTTTAAAATTCCCCACTTGGCAATTCTGAATGATTGGGAAAATCTGCGCGCAGCAATGAACCTGCTTGCCCTACAAAATCCAGAGCAGGCAGCCACCCTGATGAATACCCGAATCCCAACGGCCAACAACCAGCTCGCCAGCAGTCTTCTGTTTTTAATCTCTGCATTAAATGGTGGATCTATGGATAAATGGCTTGGCCAGGAGTTCAGACGATCGCTTGAAAGTACAGGCAACAGAAACCTGCTCCAAAAGCTCGACGATGATTTCGCAACATTTTCGCGATTGAATACCGATAGTGGTGGTCAGGACTGGAAACTATTTTCATTTCCCTTCCTGCATGAACACGCGTTACGACAGATAAAAATGTTTTACCGCCAGCATCAGGAAAACCCGGAAACCAATGAACGCGAATCAACCCGGTTTGTTATTGAACTGGATTTGACGAAAACCGGCCCTGTGCAATTGGATGGCCTATTCAAGGAAGCCCGTTTTGATTTGGTTTTCAGATCTCAGCTTCCTGTTGAAGACGCCTTAAAACAACAAGTGGGCGAAATATTCACGACGAACCTTGAAATAACAGGGATTAAAGGGAGCCTTGTTTTTCAGAAAATCATGCCGTTCCCGGTTCATCCGACAGAAGAATGGGAAAATACCGGGCCAGAATTCATTCGCACGTGATACCCGCTATCCGCTGACCATCTTCCGGCGGTGCATTTCGATGGACAGGGCGTCCATTTCTTCCTGTAGTCGCTTGTTTTGCTGCTCTTTTAGCAAACGCAATCGGGTTTCCTCAGAAATTTCGTATTTTTTAAGATCCTGAAAGATTTCGGCAACTTCTTCTTGGGCAATCGCGACCATCTGTTCTGTTTCTTCAATGCTGGCAATCAAATTCTGACGACGCGCCTTTGCAGCTTTCGCATAATTGGCATAGGCAAAACCCGTCTCTGCACTTTCTGATGCTATCCGTTGCTCCACTTCCTGCTCTCGATCGAGCTTAGCAAGCTGGTCCTGAAAACCGGCAAGTAAGTGCTCCATATCGGAAATCGCCCGACGTTTTTCGTCCAGTTTCCATTTATGGATGCGGATCAGATTTGTAATGCCGTTTGCCACCAACTTATGCCTCCGCTTCGCCTTGCAATAACAGAATATATTCTTCAACCTGCTCTAGTTTCAGCTTTGTATCCGGATTGTCCTTTTTTAAGCCCGCATATATTTCTTCCGCCGACTGACCGCTTCCATATCCCTTAGCGATTTTGAGCTTTGTTTGCTCCCGATTCTCTATGGAACTGGCGACAGCAATGCGAACCGAGGCATCCTTTGCTTCCAGCAGACGCTGCAAGGCAATCATTTTTTGCGGATGATCCGGCAACGCATCAACAAGTGAATGGGCCAACGTGTGAAAAGGCTTGCTGAACTGCTGAAGACTCGTCGGCAAATGCCCATAATCAAAAAATGAAAGCATGTCCCGATAGGGAGCTTTGCGAATTTTAGCGTGGCGTCTCATGATCCCCTCGAGTTTGTCAACATCTGACATTTTCGCATTCCTTTTCACTGGGCTGTTCACTACCAACAGTACGCAACGATGATTTCCAAAAGGTTATCAAGTCAGGAAATAATTTTTAGTTTTGTTGAAATTCTTCCTGCTCAACCGTCATTTCTGTATTCAGAATGCGAGCAAGTTCAGCGTAGCAGTCCTCAAGGCTGGTATTTTCTTCTTTTTGCTGAGACATAAATTTTTCCAGCAAGGGGAAATAGAACATTGCGGCATCAACATTCGGATCTGTTCCACGCCGATACGCCCCCAGGCGAATCATTTCTGACATGTCGTCATAAGTGGACAATAACTGTTTTGCGACACTGACAATCTGGTTCTCTTCTTCATTGTTGCAGCCTGGCATTGTGCGCGACACAGATTTCAGAACATTAATTGCCGGATATCGGCCCCGTTCTGCAATTTTCCGTTCCATAACAATATGCCCATCAAGGATGCCGCGAACAGCATCGGCAACCGGCTCGTTATGATCATCGCCTTCGACCAAAACAGTAAACAACCCTGTAATGGTCCCTTTTCCGGGTCCAGGCCCTGCTCTTTCAAGCAGCTTGGGCAATTCACTGAAAACAGTAGGTGTATAGCCTTTACTGGCTGGCGGTTCGCCCCCGGACAGGCCAACATCGCGCTGCGCCATGGCAAAACGGGTTACACTATCCATCAAACACAGAACATCCTTATCCAGATCCCTGAAATATTCAGAGAGCGCAAGGGTCAGATACGCAGCCTGTCGGCGCATCAGGGCAGGCTCATCAGATGTAGCCACAACAACAATACTGCGGGCAAGGCCTTCAGGACCCAAGTCATCTTCAAGAAATTCCTGAACCTCGCGTCCCCGTTCACCAATCAGGCCAATCACGTTCACATCCGCAGCTGTATTCCGCGCAAGCATGGATAAAAGAACTGATTTACCGACACCAGAACCGGCAAAAATGCCCATCCGTTGGCCACGGCAGCAAGTCGCAAATGAATTTAGCGAGCGCACGCCCAAATCGATTTTTCCGCCCACCCGTTGACGGGAATGCGCAGGCGGCGCGAGACTTTTGAGCGCGACCCCAATATTTCCTTTTCGAAGGGGCGGCCCCCCGTCTACCGGTTCCCCCATGGCGTTCACCACGCGACCAAGCCAACTTGCATCGGGATAGATGACGGGATCCTGCTCTGCTATCAACGCCTTGCACCCCATGCCGATCCCATCCAGCGATCCGAACGGCATTAATAAAGCCCGGTCATTGCGAAATCCGACAACCTCACATGGCACCAGATTATTCCCGCGAGCCAGCAATTCAACGCGGCTGCCAATGCTTAAATGGCGCTGAATACCGCCTACCTCAACAAGCAGTCCCTGAATGCCCGCAACCCGGCCATAAAACTGTTCAGGACTCACCCGATGAATTTCAGAAATTACACTTAGCACGACGTCTCCACAGCACCGTTAATGGGATTTGGTATCGAATGAGAGCATACTGACATCTAATTTTTAAGGTTTGGTTAAGGATAAATCCGCACCCCCTGTTAATTTTAGTTAATTTTTATTTATGGCATTTACCTTTTATTAAGTTAAAATGTTAACAATATCGCCTTACAGGAGGTTTATCTCAATGCGGGTATTATTGATCGAAGACGACAGCTCAATGGCGAGAGGCATCGAATTGATGCTGAATGCAGAAGGGCTCAACGTATATTCCACGGATCTCGGCGAAGAGGGCGTGGATCTTGGTAAGCTGTATGACTATGACATTATCATTCTGGACCTTGGTCTCCCTGATATGTCCGGTTACGACGTTTTAAAGAAACTGAGAACAGCGAAAGTGTCGACACCTATCTTAATCCTGTCAGGCATGTCTGAACCGGATGATAAGGTTAAGGGGCTGGGCTTTGGTGCGGATGATTATCTAACCAAACCTTTTAACAAAGACGAACTTGTGGCACGGATACATGCCATCGTCCGACGTTCGAAAGGTCATGCACAGTCTACGATTAACACAGGCAAACTGACTGTTAATCTTGATTCTAAATCTGTCGAGGTCGATGGGCAGCGCCTTCACCTTACTGGTAAAGAATACGGCATGCTGGAGTTACTCAGCCTTCGCAAAGGAACGACCCTGACCAAAGAGATGTTTCTAAATCATCTTTATGGCGGTATGGACGAGCCTGAACTGAAAATCATCGATGTATTTGTCTGTAAGCTCCGTAAGAAGCTTGCATCGGCCACAAACGGCGACAACTATATTGAAACAGTCTGGGGACGTGGTTACGTGTTGCGCGATCCGGATGAAGGCAATCAAGCGAAAGCCAGCTAAACACCAATTCAATCAAAAAACCGCATCTGACACTGTCAAATGCGGTTTTTTATTGTGCAAATTCTAGATTTTAGCGTTCCAGCGGAACTTCGAAAACAAACGAAACATCAAAATGTCGTCTGTCGCGTTCTACGCCTACCCTGTTTGCGCCATCATTCCGGCTGACGCTGATGTGTACACGCCTTTCAGTCCGGTAATCGGTTTGAGCTCATCGCAAATACCCAAGACAGTCTCAGCCCCACCCAAGAACAACGCACCATCTTTTTCAAGAATTTTGTGCATTTGGGTAAGTACTTTCCCTTTGGTTTCATGATCGAAATAGATCAAAACGTTACGACAGAAGATCACGTCGAAACTGCCAAGAAGGGCAAGGTTGTCCAACAGGTTCATTTTCTGAAACTTGACCATCGCGCGAATAGAGCTGTCAATCTGCCACATTTCGCCCATCTGCTGAAAATATTTAATCAGCAGCTGGATCGGCAGTCCCCGCTGTACCTCAAACTGAGAATATAATCCGGCTTTGGCTTTTTCCAGAACCTCATTGGATATATCAGTGGCAAGAATTTCTACGCGCCAACCTGCCATTTTGGCTGCTTCCTCTTTTAGAAGCATTGCCACCGAGTAAGGCTCTTGCCCAGAAGAACAGGCCGCATTCCAAATCCGTAAGGATTTCTTTGAACTACGGGTTTCCAATAGGCGTGGCAGAACAGTTTCCTTGAAGATGTCGAACGGTTTTGTGTCCCTGAAGAAAAACGTCTCATTCGTCGTCATTGCTTCAGTTATTTCTTCTTTCAGCTTCTCGTCATTTGTCCGGCGAAGTTCGTTTGCCAGATCTTCAAGGGTGTTCATTCCTCTTTGACGGGCTAACGGAACAAGGCGGCTTTCCAGAAGATAAACTTTTTCTTCTGTCAAAACCAAGCCGGACCGTTCAAAAACAATACCGCTTAAAAGTTGGAAGTCCTGAGTGTTCATAGAGGCCTCCCCATAACTGCGTTTTCAATTGCTGCTGGAATATCCTGTATTGGAAGAACCGAATTGCATAAGCCGGCTGTTGCGACGGCTCCAGGCATACCCCAGACAACACTTGATGCTTCGTCTTGTGCAATAAGGGTACCGCCGGCCTGCGAAAGGAGTTCACTTCCCTTTAATCCATCGTGTCCCATTCCAGTCAAAATTACAGTCAGAACGCGAGATCCGTATACGTCGATCAGGCTACGCAACATTGGGTCCACTGCGGGACGGCAGAAATTTTCAGGGGGGTTTTGATTCAAACTCAGAACCGTGTCCGCACCGTCTTTCTTTACCGTCATATGCCAATCTCCTGGCGCCAGATAAACTCTATTGCCAACAACCTTTTCTCCATCTATGCCCTCTGCAACAGGCAAGCCGAAGATTTTGGTCAGGTGTTCGGCAAGAATTGCTGTAAACGTGGCAGGCATATGCTGAGTTACGAAGATGGGCAAAGAAATTTTGCCTTTTAACTTTTCGAAAACCGAAAATAGAGCCTGCGGTCCACCTGTGGATGACCCGATTGCCAGCGCCTGCGGCAATCCAATCGCTTTATTCGGGCGTAATGTTACCGTTGTATTTCGATATAAACTCTTCTTAACCGGCTCAGCAGAGGCCGTAGGCCGCTTGACCTGTCCATCTGATGAAGGCGCAGCCTGACCGGATTTTTTGCGACGGGTTGCCCCCAGCGCCTTAATCTTTTCGACAAGTTCCCGTTGGAAATTGTCTTTGTCTTTGGCTTCGCGTGTGCTTTCAGGCTTTGGAATATAGTCTGCCGCACCTTTGGCCATTGCCTGCATACTGATATTGGCATTTCGTAAGGTCAAGGTTGACGCCATGATCACTTTTACTTCAGCATCCATCTCGATCAATTTTGGCAGGGCAGTCATACCATCCATCTCTGGCATCTCAATGTCCAGAACAACGACTTCTGGCCGCGCCCGCTCAAACTCACGAAGGGCATATACGCCATTACTTGCAGAAGCAACAACTTCAATTGACTCTTCGTCTTTCAGCCATCGGGTCAGAAAACCTCTGATCACGGCGGAATCGTCAACGATCATTACCCGATAGGGATGTTGCATTTTACCATCTGTTTCTTTTACTGCGGGTGTCCCCAGAACGCTCACTAGAGTACCCCTACCTGAGAGAATTTTGCTTCGATAATCGCTCGGTCGAACGGCTTCATGATATATTCGTTGGCACCGGCCGAAATGGCTTCACGGATGTGGGCCATATCATTTTCTGTTGTACAAAAAACAACGACCGGATCTGCACCGCCTTCGGTCTGCCTAAGAGAATGCAGAAAATCAATACCGTTCATGACCGGCATGTTCCAATCGAGCAGAATAACATCTGGCATCTTTTCAAGGCACTGATCTAAGGCACCCCGGCCATCTTCTGCTTCCAGAATGTCAAATTTCAGGTCTTCCAGAATACGTCGGGCGACCATTCGTACCACTTTTGAATCATCAACAATCAGACAAGAAGCCATAATAACTATCAACCTTGTTTTGTGTTAGGCAGCGACATTTGCACCGACGGCAAAGTCCAGAAGACGGTCAATTTGAAGAATTACCAACAGTTTATCTTCCGTCCGATAGATACCGGAGGAGACTTCGCGCCAGCGAGCATCCATCGTGCCTGGATTCATTTCCAGTTTATCCTGACGCAGGCTCAACACCTCACCTACTGAATCAATCAGGAGACTATATGGCTCTCCATGATGTTCAACGACCACACTCATTGGATTTTTATGTTCCTCTGAAGGGCTCAGGCCAAGGCGTTTGCGAACATCGATGCAGGTCACAATCCGACCGCGAAGGTTCAGTGCGCCGGCAACTTCAGGCGGAGCCAAAGGAATATTTGTCAGTTTTACACTGCCAAGGACATCATGAACCTGCAATACGGGGATCCCAAATCTCTGATCAGCAATCCTTACGGTTACATATTCCTGCATTTCAGTGTTACTCATTTTGCACCTCCACTCGCGCGCAACGTCTGCGACAATGTATTCATCAAGGCATCCCGATCAAATTTCGCGACATAATCAGAGAACCCGACTTTGCGCCCACGATCGAAATCCTGTGGCGTTGTATGAGACGACAAAGCAACAATTGGGGTGTCGGCCCAGCGTTCATCTCCCAACACTTCTTCAGCAAACTGGAAACCATCCATTTCCGGCATTTCAATGTCACTAACGATGACGTCAAAATGCTTGCCCGCGTCTCTCATTGACAATGCTTCCAACGGATTTTCTGCGGTACTGACTTCATATCCAGCAACAGACAAAAGCGGAACCAGCATGTTACGGAAGAACGGACTGTCATCAACCAGCAATACCCGCTGTGAAGACGTCTGGCTGCCATATGCGGCGGTTTCACCTGATGAGAACCAATCGCCAAAACATTTCTGTAGATAGAACCCGACATCAATAATATCGGTCGCCTTCCCACGAATGACGGCACTACCGATGGCACCTTCAACGCTTGAGGCCATTTCAACATTCAGTTGCTCGTCCACGATGTCGACGATTTCATCAACAACCAGTCCCATCGTCCGGTCATTATCGCTGAACACCAAGATAGGCTGTCTGCCAGTTTCGACAATCTTCGCATCTTCGTTCATTGTAACCAGCGGCATGATTTTACCGCGATACTGAACGACCATCCGACCGTTTGTCGTTTCGATCGTATCAACGTCGACCTCTTCCAAACGCGCGACCAGAGACAGTGGAACTGCTTTTGGCTCTTGTCCGCCTGCGCGGCAAATCAGCATCGCAACTTTGTCATTTTCAGCAGAAACGTGTTGACCTTCTTCTTCGACAGAATGATCACCCACAACATTTTCTCCGGATTTGGCGGCAATACCGTTCGGATCAAGGATCATAATAACGCTACCATCACCCAGAATAGTATTTCCGGAGAAGATAGACAGATCCCGCAAGATCGGGGCAACCGGCTTCACAACAATCTCTTCTGTGTCAAACACACGGTCAACAACGATACCGAACGTATAGGCACCAACCTGACTGACGATAATGAACTCTTCAGATCCTTTATTTTCACTTTGTTCGGCGACTTCGTCTGCCGCTGTTTCAAGGCGAAGAATATCGTTAAGATGGACCAGCGGCAGCAGTCGATCCCGCAATCTCAGGACCGGACTATCATTGATCATTTCAATTGTGTTGTCACTGCGACCATCTGTAGAGGCGCGAACAAGCTCCACCACACTGATCTGAGGAATAGCAAAACGTTCATGGCAACATTCAACAATCAGCGCAGAGACAATTGCGAGGGTTAGCGGAATTTTGATTGTAAAGACTGAGCCCTTACCATCTTCCGATTTAAGCTCGATTGTTCCGCCAATTTTCTCAATGTTGGACCGGACAACGTCCATACCAACACCACGACCCGAAACGTTTGTAACTTTTTCGGCCGTCGAGAAACCAGCGCGCATGATAAAGTTCTGAATTTGCTGGGTGTTCATTCCATCCAGTTCAGCTTCAGAAGCCAAGCCATTTTCGATCACCTTGGCTTTGATTTTTTCGCTGTTCAAACCGCGACCATCGTCAGAAATGGTAATGATGATGTGACCACCTTCGTGATACGCATCCAGAACAATTTTACCAGTTTCTTTTTTACCCGCAGCCAGGCGCTCGCCCGGTGTTTCCAGACCGTGATCAGCTGAGTTCCTGACCATGTGGGTCAGCGGATCTTTAATAAGCTCCAACACCTGACGATCAAGTTCCGTTTCTGCGCCATGCATGACCAGATCGATTTTCTTGTCCAGATCATGGCTGAGATCACGTACAATACGCGGCAACTTCGACCAGGCATTTCCAATCGGCTGCATGCGGGTCTTCATCAGACCTTCCTGCAATTCCGTTGTAACATGACTTAGACGCTGCAAAGGAACCGTAAATTCATTGTCATCCATTCCACGAACCATCTGAAGCAGCTGATTACGGGTCAAGACCAGTTCACTCACCATTGTCATCAGATTTTCAAGCAATTCGACATTGACGCGAATACTCTGATTGGCAAGCGATGTTTCTTTATGGGCCACTTCAGGGGCAGCTTTTGCCTCTTTGGCTTTTTCTGGAACAATCTTTGGAACAGGCGCGACTTCGACTTCTTCTGCAACAGGTTCGGCAATCATCGGATCTACTGCAATGTCATCTTCTGGGCCAGGGGCGGCTGCGAAAGCGGCTTCCAATTCGGCTTCAGAAACTTCACCGGGACGCAATTCAGGCTCACTTTCTGCAGCAAGCTCCTCTGGTCCTGGAGCCGATGCAAACGCGGCCTCCAACTCAGCTTCAGAAACTTCACCGACTTTCAACTCTCGTTCCTTCACAACAGGTTCCGGTGTTGGTTCAGGCTCTGGTGCTGCGGCAGGTGTCGCCGTCGCGCCGCCGCCATAAGCGACTTCGTTCAAACGTGCAATAAGATCAGCATCGTTCCCTTCTGGTTCCGCTTCCGTTTGCTCCAGAACTTCAAGAACGTCTTTAATTACGTCCATTGCTTCGAGAATGATGGTGACCACATCTGCGGTAACCGCCAGTTCGTTGTCTCGTATCTTACCAAGAACATTTTCACCGGCGTGGGCCACAGCTTCCAATCTTGGAAGGCCCAAGAACCCGCAGGTTCCTTTAATGGTATGTACCAGTCGGAAAATATTATCGATCTGTGTACCGTCGTCCGGATTTTGCTCAAGCGCAACCAAAGCCGCATCTACAATACCGATATTCTCGTTGGTTTCGGTCAAAAATTCGCTTAACAGGTCATCCATGGTGCTCTTCTCTCCCTACTTAATCGCAGGTCCGCAAATAAACAATTTAGTCTTCCCAATTTGCGTAAGAATGCGCGAAAGAGGTTAACAAGCAGTTACGGTAAACGGATCGAGAAGCAGAAAAATCAAACTTATCTAAAATATTGTCTATCCCAAGGGAGTTGAAGCGTAATGCGGGGCATTAAAGGGCCTAATTAGCGGCTCAATCCGCAATCGGCATAAAAAAAGCCTGACAGAATGCCAGGCTTTAAACCAGTAAATGCGAAAAATCTTAAGAAGAAGCCACACTCAATACGACTTTATCTTCTTCAATAGAATCGATCGCAACCTTAAATCCATTATTTGCAGATAGCGCCATTATATATTGGGCCGCCACATTCTGCGCGGTCAGCTGTTCTTCGTCATAGCCATCCAGCAAAGTTCGGGTAATTTCTTCCCGCAAGCCTGCCCGCGGGCCTGTTGCGGTAATGGAAAAACCCCAATTGTCTGATGTCACGTCGCCGGCAACCACCAGATTTCCGCCCCGTGGCAGGGCTCCCGCCGCAATTGCCACAAGATTACAAACGATCTTCACGGCATCTTTTGACAGACTGTCTGCGGCCCCAGCATCATCGGGCCAATCTAAAGTCACTTTGCCGTAACTCATAAATTCGCGGCATAATGTGCGACCATCACGGATGGAAACGTCTGCCCCCAATCCACCTGCCATGCCAAATGCCAACCGGTAAAACTGGAGCCTGGCGGCTGCTTCGCCGGCACTTTGGCTAACAAGATCCATTGCCTGGTCTCGCATATCAGCATTAGATTCGTCATTTAAAAGCTCCACGCCATTGTTAATGGCGCCAACCGGCCCAATAACATCATGGCAGAGTTTCGAGCTCATCAAGGCTGCCAGCTTTAAATCTATCATTCTTTCACCATACACATGACCATTACCTATGAGACACAATGGAACAATTTTTGTCGTCTCGGCAACAGTTTGCTACACTCCCTATGTAACAATCAACAGAGTGATGTAATTATGTTAGCTTTTTTTTCGCCGGGACAATATGTCAAGCATCCTCAACAACCGGACTGGGGGATTGGACAGGTTCAATCCTGTGTCGCCGACAGAATTACAGTGAATTTTGAACATGCTGGAAAGCAACTCATTATTGCCAGCGTAATTGAACTCGTCACGGTAAGTGAGGAAGACGTTCGCAAAGAACGAAATTAGACAATTACGCGGCTGGGTAGGGAATAAGTCTATGGGCAAGTCTGCCTCATTTCAATTAAGTTCAAAGGCGCCAGGCCTTGGAAAACGCAAAGCCAAACATTATGCAAAAGGGCGCCAGCCAAAGGCTGATGCTGTCGCGGATGTAAAGGCACTATTGCGTAATCAACTGACAGGGCGTGATCAGCTCATAGAACATCTTCATCTTCTGCAAGATCATTTTGGGGCGCTCACACACGATCATCTGGTCGCCCTTGCGCAGGAAATGAAGCTTGGCTTGGCTGAAGTGTATGAAGTTGCAACTTTTTATCATAATTTCAACGTTGTCGGAAACCTAACCGACGTCCCTGAAATGACCATTAAGGTATGTGACAGCCTGACCTGTGAACTGACTGGTTCCAAGGCACTCAGATCAGAACTCCACCAGATTTATGGAGATAAAATCAAGGTTACGCATGGTGCCTGTATGGGACGCTGTGACAAAGCCCCGGTTGTGCGACTAAAAAACCAGTATGTTGAAACGGCGACAACCACAAAAATAAAAGATGCTCTCGCCGAAGAAGGAACACCACAGGATCCCCCTCAACCGACTGTCTCTTATTCAGACTATTGCACATCAGGCGGCTTTAACGTTCTGAAAGATTTGCAGGCCTCTGCCCTTACCGCCGAAGAAATCATAGAACAGTTGAAGACCAGTGGTCACCGTGGTTTAGGCGGGGCGGGCTTTCCCCATGGCGCTAAACTTGAATCGGTTCTATCCGTCCCCGGACCAAGATATATGGCCGTGAACGCGGATGAAAGCGAGCCCGGGACGTTTAAAGACCGGCATTACATGAACACCAATCCCTACCAGTTTTTGGAAGGGATGCTCATCGGCGCCGAAATCGTCAAGGCAGAGGCTATATATATCTTCCTGCGCGATGAATATCCTGACACAGCCCGGATCTTATCCAAAGCAATTGAGACCGTTCAAGGCGAAGGACTGAACAAAGAGTGTCCTATCTTTTTGAGGCGAGGGGCTGGCGCCTATATTTGCGGTGAGGAAAGCGCCATGTTGGAAAGCCTGGAAGGAAAACGCGCACTCCCCCGCCATAAACCCCCCTTCCCTGCACATGTAGGATTGTTCGGCCGTCCGACCCTGATCAACAATGTGGAGACGCTTTATTGGCTCCCTGAAATTATTGCAAAAGGCGAAAACTGGTATCAGCAGGGCGGACGACACGGATCAAACGGATTTCGAACATTTTCTCTGTCCGGACATGTCAACAAACCCGGTGTCTATTTAACACCCGCTGGTATAACAGCTCAGGAGCTGATCGATGAGTTTGGCGGGGGAATGAAAGACGGCCACAGCTTTAAAGGATATCTGCCAGGCGGTGCGTCTGGTGGTATTCTGCCTGCCTCAATGGCCGATATCCCGCTGGATTTTGGCAAACTTGAACACCACGGATGTTTTGTCGGGTCCGCCGCTGTCATTGTCCTATCCGATAAAGATGACCTGAAATCGGTCGGCCGAAACCTGATGCGTTTCTTTGAAGATGAAAGCTGCGGACAATGTACACCGTGCCGGGCCGGCACGGAAAAGGCTTTAGCCCTTATGCAACAGGAAAATTGGGATCAGGACCTTTTGATTGAATTAAGTGATTGCATGAGGGATGCCTCCATTTGTGGGCTGGGCCAGGCTGCTCCGAACGGCCTACTGTCGCTTATCAAGTTTTTCCCGGAGGATTTGGCATGACCGATATAGTAACCTTCTCCTTAGACGGAAAATCAGTAACCGCCCGTTCTGATCAATCCATTTGGGATGTCGCCAAAGAAAAAGGAACTTTAATTCCCCATCTTTGTCATGCTGACAAACCCGGTTATGAAGCCGATGGAAACTGCCGGGCCTGTATGGTTGAAATTGAGGGAGAACGTGTGCTCGCCGCAAGTTGCGTTCGCAAACCTTCCGAAGGCATGATCGTCTCAACAAAAAGCAACCGCGCCAGCAACGCCCGAAAAATGGTGATTGAACTGCTAAACGCGGATCAACCGAAGGAGGGAAGCGCCTATACTAACGGTAGTCATTTTTTGAAAATGGCTGACCTTACGAACACCCATGGCAGCCGGTTCTCCCCTAGAACAACGCCAGAAGCTGACATCAGCCATCCTGCCATGACCGTCAATCTGGACGCCTGTATCAATTGCAATTTATGTGTTCGCGCCTGTCGAGACGTTCAGGTAAATGATGTTATTGGCATGGCTAACCGCGGAGCTCATTCAAAAATCGTTTTTGATTTCGATGATCCTATGGGGTCAAGCACCTGTGTCGCTTGCGGTGAGTGCGTTCAAGCCTGCCCGACCGGTGCGTTGCTTGAAAAAACAATGTTAGACAGCCCTGGCACTGAAAAAGAAATTGATAGCGTCTGCCCCTTCTGCGGTGTTGGATGCCAATTGACCTATAAAGTGCGGGACGAAAAAATAGTAGCCGTTGAAGGAAGAAATGGCCCGGCCAACGAGGGACGTTTATGCGTGAAAGGGCGGTTTGGCTTCGACTACATTCACAATCCAGAACGCTTGACCAAACCTCTTGTTCGCAAAGAAGGCGTGGCAAAGAGCGACGTCTCAACACTTGATCCGGCCAACCCCTTTACACATTTTCGCGAAGCCAGTTGGGAGGAAGCGCTTGATATTGCGGCCAACGGGCTGAAAAAAATAAGAGACGAAAAAAACGGAGATGCCTTGGCGGGCTTTGGCTCAGCGAAAGGATCAAACGAAGAAGCATACCTGTTTCAGAAACTGATCCGGACTGGCTTTGGTACAAACAATGTCGATCATTGTACTCGTCTATGTCATGCATCTTCGGTAGCTGCCCTGCTTGAAACCGTTGGTTCTGGCGCCGTATCTGCCCCGTTTAACGAGGCTGCCAATTCAGATGTGATTCTGGTTATTGGCGCCAATCCAGCCGTCAACCATCCAGTGGCAGCAACCTTTTTCAAAAATGCAGTGAAACGAGGGGCGAAACTCATCGTTATTGACCCTCGCGGCCAACCTTTATCCAAATTGGCGACCCACGAATTGAGAGAAAAACCAGGATCTGATGTGGCATTGCTGAATTCAATCATGCATGTGATTGTTGAAGAAGATCTGACCGATGAAGATTATATCTCGCGCCACACAGACGATTTTGTGACATTGGCCGATCATCTGAAAGACTATGATCCAATTCGTATGGAAGAGCGAACCGGAATTGCAGCGGAGGAAGTCCGAACTGTTGCCCGGCTCTTTGCCACGGCAAAATCGGCCATCATTTTCTGGGGAATGGGCATCAGCCAGCATGTTCATGGCACCGATAATTCCCGTTGCCTTATTTCACTGGCCCTGATGACAGGACAAATAGGCAGACCGGGAACCGGCCTGCATCCATTGCGGGGTCAGAATAATGTGCAGGGTGCCTCCGATGTTGCGCTTATCCCGATGTTCTTACCAGACTATCAATCCGTTGAAGATCCTGCGATCCGGGGAAAGTTTGAAACCTTCTGGGGCACCAAAATTCCGGAAAAAAGTGGACTTACGGTTGTTGAAATTACCGAAGCGATCCACAAAAAAGAAATTACCGGCATGTATATCATGGGCGAAAATCCGGCGATGTCAGATCCCAATGTCACCCACGCCCGTGAAGCATTGTCCATGCTGGATACGCTTGTGGTTCAAGATTTGTTTATCACAGAGACGGCGGCCTATGCAGATGTCGTTCTGCCCGCTTCAGCCTGGCCTGAAAAAGATGGAACGGTCACAAATACCAATCGTCAGGTTCAGATGGGCCGCGCTGCTGTTCCTTTACCAGGGGATGCACGGCAGGATCTGTGGATCATTCAGGAAATTGCCAAGCGAATGGGCCTGAACTGGAACTACACCCATCCAAAAGAAGTGTTCAATGAGCTCACCCAGATTATGAACAGTATAAAGGGTCTTAGCTGGGACCGAGTTGAAAAAGAAGATGCGGTTATATATCCGTGCAAGAGTGCTGAGGATCCTGGACAAGCCATCATTTTCACCGATATATTCCCGACCGCATCAGGGCGCGGTAAATTTGTACCCGCAAGTCTGATTTCACCGGATGAGACACCCGACAAAGACTATCCTGTTATTCTGACGACGGGTCGCCTGCTGGAACATTGGCATACCGGATCGATGACCCGGCGGTCCCATGTGTTGGACGCAGTTGAGCCGGAACCTACCGTGCAGATGCCCCCATCGATGTTCGAAGAATTGGGCATCAATGCCGGAGACAAGGTCGCTATATCGTCACGGCGAGGTCATTTGAAAATAAAAACACGGATGGATAGCGCCGTTCAAAGTGGCATGGTTTTTATCCCCTTCTGTTTTACGGAGGCAGCCGCTAATCTTTTAACGAACGATGCGCTTGATCCATTTGGTAAAATCGCTGAAGTAAAATTTTGCGCAGTAAAAGTTGAAAAATTAGCATAATGAAGAAAACAGTTGGTATTTTACGCACCGGATATATCGGTGGCTCTCTGGGCGCTGATCATGGCGAATATCCAGAAATGTTCATTACAATGTTGGGCGAAAATCGGTTTGACTACAGAACCTATTCTGTTGTCGACGGAGAATTTCCCGATGCGCCAACCGACTGCGATGCCTGGATTATCACAGGCTCCAAACACGGTGTTTATGAAGATCATGCTTGGATACCGCCACTCGAGGATTTTATTCGCCAATTGGCGGCAAGCCAACAACCGACTGTCGGGATCTGTTTCGGCCATCAAATTATGGCGCAGGCACTGGGCGGAAAAGTTGAAAAATCGACCCGCGGTTGGGGGATCGGACCACATGAATATGTGAATGTGCGTTCCGGAGAAACAGTAAAGCTTCTCGCGTTTCATCAGGATCAGGTCGTTGAATTACCGCCCGGCGCTGAAATCACTCACCGGTCTGATTTTTGCCCCTTTGCTGGCCTGCAATATTCAGAAACCTGCTATTCTTTGCAGCCACACCCGGAACATACACCCGACTTTGTTGCTGATTTGATTTCCGAACGACGGCGCACAGTCTTACCCGATGACCTCGCGGAACAAGCTTTGTCCCGCCTTCTCGACCCTAATCATCAAGATGAATATGGGCGAAAAATCAGCGCTTCTCTGGACAAATAATCATCAGGCTTTGGACCGCTTTTGCTCACGGTAAAAGGTATAGATACCCATCGCAACAACGATTGAACTGCCGACAATTGTCCACTGATCGGGATAATCACCGAAAAGAACGATCCCAAGCAATATTGACCAAAGTAAAATCGTATACCGAAAAGGGGACACGAAGGCGATTTCCCCAACCCTGACCGAGGACACGCTCAAGACATACCCAAAAACGACGAAAAATGAAGCGGCCAGTAAAAACGATACATTATGAACAGACAATGGCGTCCACTCTGAAAATGGAAGCAGGGCACCGGCAACAATCATTATCGCAAGTGATGTAAGAAATGAGACCAACAACGAAGAAACAGACGATGATATTCTTCGGGTAGATAGATCACGAACAACGATAAACCCAATGGCTGCAACGGCGTAAAAAGCATAGCTGTTAAAGCCTTCGGCACCCGGCCGAACAATAATCAGGACCCCTGTAAATCCGATCAAAATCGCACCATATCGACGCCATCCAATTTTTTCTCCCAGAAACAGTCCTGCTCCCAGCGTCACAGCAAGCGGCAAGGACTGCAAAATCGCGGTCGCATTGGCAAGCGGCATATTAAAGATAGCGGTCAAAAAGAAATAGGCTCCGCAAACCTCCGCGGCCACACGCACCGCGATTAATTTACGGTCTTTAGACGGCACCACCGACTTGAAGGCCCCCTTATAATAGGCAAATGCCCCGATCAGAACTGTTGTAAAAATAGATCGGACAAAGATTGCCTGGACCAGAGAAAAATGCTCTGAACCCAGCTTCATCAACGCATCGTTGATACCAAAAGCCGCCATGCAGGCAGCCATAAAAAAGGCCCCGCGAATATTATCTGAATTTTTTTCTATCATTTTGTATTAGTCTGCCAGATTGTATGAAAGTGCAACTTTATTTGGCAGGCGGGGAAGCCTATCCTTACGCATAAGCATGAATTTCTCGTCTGTAAAGGTTCAACATGTTATCCACCCTCGCTTTTGATGCTGACGACACTTTGTGGGAAAACGAAGAGATTTTCCATCTGACGGAAGCCCGGTTTCATGACCTGATCGCGCAGCATGTCGATGCGGCAGATCTGTCAAAATCATTAATCGCTACGGAAAGGCGCAATCTGGGTTATTACGGCTATGGGATCAAAGGATTTACTTTATCCATGATCGAAACCGCTATTGAAGTGACGGGCGGACAAATCCCCGCGAGGGATATTCAGAAAATTATTCAGGCCGGGCGGGAAATGAAAGACCATCCAACGGCCCCGCTTCCCAATGTAGAAAAAATTTTAAAACAGTTATCTGACGATTTTCGGCTGATCATTATTACAAAAGGCGATCTTTTTGATCAGGAACAGAAGCTAGCGCAATCCGGTCTCGGTGACTATTTTGACGGCGTTGAAATTGTCAGCGAAAAGTCAAAAGAAACCTATCAAACTATTTTTGATCAATATGGGGACGGCCCAAAACGAAGCATGATGATCGGAAATTCACTAAAATCTGACATCCTTCCCGCCCTCAACGCTGGTGCCTATGGCGTTCATATACCCCATAGCAAAACCTGGGCCCTGGAGCATGCGGAGACCCCGGAAGACAGCCATCATTTCTGGCAACTCGATTCTATAAGCGCGTTACCTGCCCTCGTTCGGAAACTTATTGAAGCTTAGCCGTCACTTCGATTTCTATCTTCATATTAGGATCCATCAATCCCGCGACAAACATGGTTGCCGCAGGCTGCGCCACGCCTAGATTTTCCCGAATAATTGGCCAGCAGGCAGGGAAATCATCCCGGTTGGGCAGAATATAGTGAACCCGCATCACATGATCTAGCGACGAGCCGGCTTTTTTTAGTGCTTCTTCTATATTCTTAAAACAAAGCACCGTTTGTTCCTCAACGCTTTCAGGCAAGGTCATTGTTTCATAGTCAAACCCGGTTGTACCCGAGACGAAAACATAATTTCCATCCACAACAGCACGGGAATAGGCAATGTCTTTTTCAAACGTTGAACCAGATGTGATCTTTTTTACCATTCACCCCTCCAATAAAAATCCCGGACAAGCCACGCCTGCCCGGGATGATACTTAGCAGAATAGCTGACAGGTGTCAGGATTCTCGGATCATATTGATAATACCTGAGAAATCGGCGGCTTCGCCGTC
The DNA here is from genome assembly GCF_047631475.1 of Sneathiella sp. Lineage (GTDB taxonomy): Bacteria > Pseudomonadota > Alphaproteobacteria > Sneathiellales > Sneathiellaceae > Sneathiella. The sequence goes on from NZ_JBLHZT010000007.1 coordinate 89,206, forward strand.
ACCAGAAACGTAACTCTTATACAATTCTGTCGCCGCTTTACCCAAGGCAGTTTCCGCATCAAACCCATCGGCAGCTTCTTGTGAAAGCATCAGGTCTTTCAACATATTCTGCGCAGAAAATCCTGGTTTATAATCATTGTTTGCCGGTGAGGCGGGGACAGGACCCGGAACCGGGCAATAACTTGTCAGTGACCAGCATTGCCCTGATGCGGTCGAGGCAATATCGAAAAGCGTCTGATGTTCAAGACCCAATTTTTCGCCCAGAACAAACGCCTCAGAGACTGCGATCATGGAAATACCCAAAATCATGTTATTGCAGATTTTCGCTGCCTGTCCGTTTCCTGAAGCGCCCGTATGCACGATATTTTTGCCCATCGCTTCAAGGATAGGTTTCGCTGCTTCAAAAGCGCCTGCCGGACCGCCCACCATGAAGGTAAGGGTTCCAGCCGCAGCCCCGCCAACACCACCACTTACAGGCGCATCGACCATCAACATGCCTTTTGCCGCCGCGGCGCCCGAAACTTCGCGCGCTGTAGCAACATCAATTGTTGAACAATCAATAAATAATGTGCCTTCGTCTGCAGCTGCAATTGCCCCGCCGTCTCCAAGATAGACCGCCCGGACATGATCCCCTTTTGGCAACATACTGACAACAATATTAACGCTTTTTGCAGCGTCAGTCGCACTTTCGGCGGCGATACCACCTGCATCCGTGCAAATCTTGACAGCTTCTTTTGACAGATCAAAAACCTTAACCGAATGACCCGCTTTCAGTAAGTTGAGGGCCATTGGGCCGCCCATGTTACCGACACCAATAAAACCGATTTTTGCCATGATATCCTCCCGAATTACTTTACGCTCCGGTTCCCCGGAGCGTAAAGCATATCAATTGATGTTTATTTATGTGTCGGCATCACGAATTCTGCACCGGCTTTAATTGAGTCCGGCCAGCGAGACGTTACAGTCTTAACTTTCGTGTAGAAGCGAACACCTTCTGGACCATGCTGATTGTGATCACCAAACGCAGATGCTTTCCAACCACCGAAGCTGTGGAATGCCAACGGAACAGGGATCGGAACGTTCACGCCAACCATACCAACTTCAACATTGTTTGAGAACGCCCGAGCCGCATCACCGTTCCGGGTGAAAATGGTCGTTCCATTACCAAATTCATGCTTGTCGATCATTTCGATACCAGCGTTAAAATCTGGCGCCCGAACAACAGACAGAACCGGTCCGAAAATTTCTTCTTTATAGATGCGCATATCTGTCTGAACATTGTCAAACAGGCAACCACCCATATAGAAGCCATTTTCATAACCCTGCATCGAGAAATCCCGGCCGTCGACCACAAGGTCGGCACCTTCTTCGATACCAAGGTCGACATAGCCCTTAACTTTGGCAAGATGTTCTGCGGTTACCAATGGTCCCATATCGCCATCAGCGGCACTTGGTCCAACTTTCAATGCGCGCACACGCGGCGCCAGACGCTCAACAAGCTGATCACCAGCATCACCGACAGCAACCGCGACAGAGATCGCCATACAACGTTCACCGGCAGAACCATAACCAGCACCAATCAACGCATCCGCTGCTTTATCCATATCAGCATCAGGCATGATCAGCATGTGGTTTTTAGCGCCGCCCATTGCCTGAACGCGCTTACCAGCGGCGGCTGCACGTGAGTAAACATACCGCGCGATAGGAGTGGACCCTACAAAGCTAATCGCCTTTACACGCTCATCGTCAAGCAACGTATCAACAGCAACTTTATCACCATGAATAACATTCAAGACGCCTTTTGGTGCACCCGCTTCCAGCATCAGTTCAGCCAACCGTGTTGGCAGTGAAGGATCTTTTTCAGAAGGCTTCAGAACGAATGTGTTACCGCAGGCAATGGCCACAGCAAACATCCACATTGGAACCATAGCCGGGAAGTTAAAAGGTGTGATACCTGCAACAACGCCCAAAGGCTTGCGCATGGAGTACATATCAATGCCAGAAGAAACATTATCAGAGAATTCGCCTTTTAGAAGATGCGGAATACCGCAGGCAAACTCAACGACTTCCAGCCCGCGAATAATGGAGCCTTTCGCGTCGGAATGTACTTTACCATGCTCGGAAGAGAGCAACGCTGCAAGGTCATCGATATTGGCTTCAACAAGTTCTTTAAACTTGAACATCACACGGGCGCGGGTAATTGGTGATGTTGCCGCCCAGCCCGGGAATGCTTCCAGACTGTCCTGAATGGCATTGCCGACTTCTGCTTCTGTCGCCAGTGGTGTTTCCGCAGACTGTTCGCCTGTGCTTGGATTATAAACCGGGCTAAAACGCCCTGATGTACCGGCAACATGCTGTCCGCCAATATAATGCTTGATCTGTTCTGTCATTTGTTTCGCTCCCCGCGAGAGATTTCGATTCTTCGACTTTACATGGGTAAAAATGCAAAGTAATTAGATAAGATTGCACAAGCTATGTGCATATTTACACACTGAAGAGGGGCACCATGTTCGACTGGAATGACATACGATTTTTCCTCGAACTCTGCCGTAAAGGCCGTTTAACGGAAGTCGCAAAAGCCTTAAAGGTGGACCATACTACTGTCAGCCGCCGCATCCTGTCTTTAGAAAAACAATTAGATGCCAAATTGTTCGAAAGCACAACCCGCGGATATGTTTTGACACAGGCGGGGGAGCGGTTGCTGCCACATGCCGAAGCAATGGAGAGCGCGTCTGCAACCATTCAGGATCATGTGGGCGGCGAAAACCGGAACCTGACAGGTGTTGTTAGACTTGGCGTTCCTGAGGGATTTGGTAGTCAGTTCTTATCCAAAGATATGCCTTCCTTTCAGGCCCTGCATCCGGAAATCGAACTGGAATTTGTTGCCAATGATCGGTTTGTAAGCCTTTCCAAAAGGGAAGCCGACCTGTCCATCACCTTGGAACGGCCACGTTCAGGCCGGTTGATTTCAAAAAAACTGACCGATTACAGTCTTCGGCTTTATGCAAGCCGCGAATACTTAGCGAAACATCCCCCCATTAAGACGGTGGAAGATTTGAAGGATCACAACTTCATTTCCTATATAGACGAGCTGGTACCCGATCCACAGATGCTATATCTGAGCGAGTTTGTCGCAAGCCCCAATGTGACCTTGAAAAGCTCAAGCATCGTTTTTCAGTTTCAGGCGACTGTCGCCGGTGCCGGGATCAGTATCATGCACTGCTTCGTCGCAGACGAGCACCCCGATCTTGTATGTTTGCTCCCTGAAGAGATTGAGGTGAATAGAACTTTTTGGCTGAACACACCGGAAGATATTCACGATCTGGCACGAATAAAGGCTGTAACGCAGTTCTTGACCGAACTTGTGGATCGCCAAAAGAAGAAACTCCTCGGCGTGCTCGAATAACGATTAGAATTAAGGCCGTTTTTGATAATAGTTTTATTTTAGATTTTTGTGATATAGTTTTAAGCTCAGATGGGAGGAATGCTGAATGCTTCAAATTGCTGTCGAAAAAGTCTGTGATCTGATTATCAACTCTTTAGCCTTGAATGCGACATTAGACTCAGGCGGCGATGATTTCAGTGAAATCCCAACGATTGATGAAACAATGGAATTTTCACCCCCAAAAGACGATCGATATCTCGACCTAAAACGGATTATTGATAAATTCAACGAAGAAGAACGCCAGCATCTGGTTGCACTGGCCTGGCTTGGGCGGGGAACTTTTTCGCTTGATGAATGGGAGGATGCACTGGAGGAGGCAACTCAATTGGAAGATACCCACATTTCAGACTATCTGGTTCGAATGCCACAATTGGGCGACTATCTCGAAGAAGGACTGGCTGAACTTGGCTATTCTTCTGAGGGGTTTGAAACAGGCATTCGTTAATTTTCAGCGCGTCAAGGCGCCAGCAGTTTTTCCGCCTCAGAAAAATCTTCGGGTTTATTAATATTATAAAACGGATCCCCTTCCTCTTCTGTCCAATACACTTTCGTAAGACTATACCGTTCTGCAAACACCAAAATCTTTCGAAGATCCTCTTCACAAATAGCTTTGCGTAAGGCCCCTGCCAATGAGAATGGCCACAAAGCAACGACGGGATGAATACGCCCTTTTGAATAGGCCATGACAATGGCGGGCGACGATGAAGAAAGTCCCGCGGACAAGCGCGCCACCAGATCTTTCGGAATAAAAGGAGCATCCGCTGGAATGCTTAACATATGCGTCCCGGCTTCCCCCTTTTCCAAAAAATACTCTAACCCTGTCAATATCCCGGCCAAAGGTCCCAAGTGCCCTCCCAGACAATCAGGTGTAACAGGGTATCGCATTCCGTTCAGATCCGAATTACTGCTGATCAGGATATCGCCAACCTGCGGCTCAATTGTATCCAGAACATGATCCAGTATTGATCGCCCCCCAAGACGTTTCAGGAATTTGTCCCCCCCTCCCATCCGGCGCGACTGTCCACCCGCTAACACCAGGCAAGGAATTTTCGTAAACTCAGTCATACGCTGGACTTTCTTTTATGTTTCTTTTCTTCATCGGGAATGAGATCCGGGTTTTCATCATACTGCAAACGTTCAGGGGCGGATAAACAGGTAAATCGTTTTCCTTTCGCGCGACCAATGAGCGTGAGATTAGCCTGACGGGCCAGATTAACGCCCCACGCCGTAAAACCACTTCTGGAAATCAGAATCGGAATTTGCATCTGAACCGTCTTTATGACCATTTCCGACGTCAGCCGACCTGTCGTATAAAAAATCTTGTCCGGGGCCGAGATTTTATGTTTCCACATATAGCCTGCGATTTTATCAATTGCGTTATGACGCCCCACATCCTCCATATAAATCAATGGTGTTTCACCGCAACATAAGACACATCCATGAATGGCCCCTGTTTCAAGATATAACGACGGCTGGAGGTTTATTTTCTTCGACAGTTTATATAGCCAGGACGTTTTAAGGGTGGCGTCAGGGGACAGGGAAATCTCATCAAACTTTTCCATCAAATCGCCAAAGGCAGTCCCTTGAGCACATCCTGAGGTTTGTGTCTTCTTCTTAAGCTTTTCTTCGAAATCCGTTTGCCGGACAGTTCTGACAATCACAACGCCAAGATCGTCATCATAATCGACACCGGTCACCTCATCATCGGCTAACAGCATATTCTGATTGAGAAGATACCCCAGCGCCAGATATTCGGGATAATCACCGATCGTCATCATGGTGACAATTTCCTGCTTGTTTAAAAACAGCGTCAGCGGTTTTTCCACAACAACCGGAATTTGGATGGGATTTCCCAGATGATCAAGACCGCTGATCGTCTCACTCAAAGCGGGATTTTTTGGATCCGGTGTCAGTTCAAACTGTTTCATATAGTCTAATCAATCCAAAGGCCGAAGGATCTGACAATCAACAGGTGACAGATCAGCAGATATCGATATTGTGCAGCTTATCGCAATGCCTATGGATGCAGGAAGCCCAATGTTGAGTGATCGAAAAAAATTATGTGAAACCATCACTGATATTGCCCTGAAAGCCGGGGAAAAAATCCTGTCGATTTATAACGAGGATTTTGATGTCTCGTTGAAAGGTGATCAATCGCCCGTAACCGAAGCAGATGTGGCGGCAGAAAAGATCATCATCGACGGATTGCTAAAAGCCACACCAGATATTCCGATCCTCGCAGAAGAAAGCGTTGCAGGCGGCCATATTCCCGACCTGTCCGGCGGCACCTTCTGGTTAGTTGACCCTTTGGATGGGACAAGGGAATTTGTCCATAAACGCGGTGAGTTTACTGTAAATATTGCATTGATCGAAAACGGTAGACCGACCATGGGCGTCATTAATGTGCCTGCGAAAGACATTACATATTTTGCTTTCGCTGCCGGTGAAGCTTGGATGTTCGAAGGGCGGGAAACACCAATCCGGATTTCTGCTCGGACGACGCCAGCGGATGGCCTGACAGTCGTCGCCAGCCGATCCCACCGCACACCCGAAACAGATCACTATATTGCAAAATTTAAGGTAGCCGAGCTGGTCTCGGCAGGATCCTCTTTAAAGCTGTGTTTACTCGCGGAAGGCAAAGCAGATCTCTATCCGCGGCTCGGCCGTACCATGGAGTGGGACATCGGTGCTGGCCAGGCTATTTTGGAAGCGGCAGGCGGATCCGTTGAAACGCTGGAAGGCGCTCCACTGAAATATGGCAAAGACGGCTATGACAACCCTGATTTCGTAGCAAAAGGCAAATAAGAAGCCTGCAGCCCTTTCAATCAGGGCCGCAGACCAATCTATTAAAGCGTTTCCTGAAAGCGCACGGGCTGGCCGGCTGACGAGCCAAGTAGTTGACCGTCGCGCATTACCTGCCGACCCCGAATAATGGTCCCTACGGGCCAACCGGTAACGGTTTTTCCAGTAAACGGTGACCAGCCGCATTTTGATGCAAGCCAGCTTTCTTCTATTTTTTGTTTTCGTTTTAAATCAACCAGCGTGATGTCCCCATCAAAGCCGAGGGAAAGTCTGCCTTTTCCGGCGATACCATACACGCGAGCTGGCCCCGCCGACGTAAGGTCCATCAGATGCTGCAAGGACAGTTTGCCGTTGTTACAGTGATCAAGCATCAGAGGAAACAAAGTCTGCACCCCAGGCATGCCAGACGGTGACTGAGGATAAGGCTTTGCTTTTTCCTCTTTTGTGTGTGGAGCGTGATCCGATCCGATGACATCCACCACGCCCTGTTGTAACGCTTCCCATAGGCCAGACCGATGCGCTTCTTCCCGGATTGGTGGGTTCATTTGTGCGTAACTTCCCAGTTCTTCATAACAGTCTGGAGCCTGCAAAGTCAGATGTTGCGGGGTCACTTCAACTGTTGCGACATCCTTGTATTTGGCAAGCAGTGCCATTTCTTCTTTCGTTGTAATATGCAGAACGTGGATTCTGCGACCGGTTTCACGGGCAATCCGCAAAACCCGCTCTGTTGCTAGCCTTGCACATTCCACATCACGCCATACCGGGTGATTGACGGGCGTATCGACTGCAAGATGCTGGCGTGCCAGCAACCGGGGCTCATCCTCCGCATGAATTGCGACGCGGCGAACACCATTTTCAAGGACTTTGCGAATATCTTCGTCCCGATCGACCAAAAGACTTCCTGTGGAGGATCCCATAAACAACTTAACGCCAGCAACGCCTTCCTGACGTTCCAGCGACGGAAGATTCGGAACATTTTCAGCGGCCGCGCCGATAAAGAATGCAAAATCAGTCCACGCCTTTTCCCGGCCGCGCCGTACTTTGTCGGCCATATCCTGGGCCGTCAACGTCAAGGGTTTGGTGTTTGGCATTTCAAAAATAGCGGTAACACCGCCCATGGCCGCGGCGGCTGTGCCAGTTGCCAGATCCTCTTTATGCTCCAATCCGGGTTCGCGAAAATGAACCTGACTATCGATAACGCCAGGAAACACATGCAGCCCGGATGCGTCTATTTCCTCGCTGGCAGACCAGCTGGATAAAGATCCGATTGCAACGATTTTTTCGTTTTCAATCGCGATATCTGCTTGTTCAATTCCGCGAGCAGAGACAACGGTTCCGTTTTTGATCAATAGATCGGCACGCATGTGTTTAGCCTTTCAATTAAGAATGCCCTTTATTACCCCCACCGTCACAAAATGCCAACCCCCCAGCCCTTGCATACTGAATAAGCGATGCTAGGATATCCACTCCCTGTCTTTCAAAAAAAGAAGCTGTATTATGTCTGTCGCGTCCATTGCAAAACTTGAAAACCGTAGTCTGGTATGTCTCTCTGGCGAGGATGCCTTTGCGTTTCTGCAAAATCTAGTGACAAATGATTTAAAACTGCTGGAAAAAACGCAGTCTATTTATTCAGCGCTTCTAACGCCGCAAGGTAAATTTCTTCACGATTTTATCATCAGCAAGAAAGAAAAAGCACTTTACTTGGATTGCCCGGCAAGTCGCAAAGATGATTTAATTAAACGTCTGACGATGTATAAGCTCCGGGCAAAGGTTGACATTCAGGACGTCACGGCCGACCTTGACCTATATGCCCTGTTTGGAGATACAGCGCAGGCTTTGGCAACGTCCTACCATGATCAGCAGGGCGCACAGGAGGACAAGAGCAGCCTCCTTTTTGCGGATCCCCGGCTACCGCAACTGGGCTATCGTTTCTATTGCCCGGTCACAGCAGCACAACCCGACTTTTTTTCAAGCGCCGCGCGTGTCCCTTTTGATGACTATACGAAATTCAGATTATCCTTGGGTGTGCCCGAAGGGGGTAGTGATATTGAGCCTGAGAAAAATTTCCTGTTGGAGATTAACTTTGAAGAGCTAAACGGGGTCAGCTTTTCAAAAGGGTGTTATGTCGGACAGGAACTGACAGCCAGAACCAAGCACAGAGCAAAAATTCGCAAGCGCCTGTTCCAGTTTAAGAGTGATGAGAATATTTCTGTTGGCGATGTTTTCAAAGTGGACGGAAAGGAAGCCGCCACTGTTTTATCCTTCACCGCCCCCTTTGGTCTTGCTCTTACCCGGCTGGATGCATGGGAGAAAATTGAACAAGGCGCCCCCGTTAGTCCGGAGAATATTGCACTTACCAAGCCGACTTATGTTCGTCTGCCGGAACATTCTGAGTAAATATTGTTTGCGAAACACAAAAATTAACGATAATTATTTGCTGAGAACAAAAAAAGAACATGAGGGTTAATCCGTAATGCTTGGCGATGTAAACGTAGACGCGAACGGAATTCGACGCTGTAAATGGTGTGGGGACGATCCTCTTTACCAAGCCTATCACGACACCGAATGGGGGGTCCCTGTTTGGGATAGCCGTGCTCTTTTCGAAAAACTCATTCTGGATGGTTTTCAGGCGGGTCTTTCCTGGATCACCATTTTAAAGAAACGAGACAATTTTATTGCTGCCTTCGATGGATTTAATCCCGAAATCATCGCTCGCTACACGCCGGAAAAAATTGAAAGCCTGATGCAGGATAAGGGCATTGTAAGAAACAAGGCCAAGATTTTGGGAACGATCACAGGGGCACAGCTTTTTCTGGAAATAGAAGAAAAAGAAGACGGATTTTCTAACCTGCTTTGGAATTATCTTGATGGTGTTCCCCTGCAAAACAGCTGGACCAACATGGCAGAAGTACCGGCGCAGACAGCGCTTAGCCAGTGCATTTCAAAAGATCTTAAAAAACGTGGGTTCAAATTTGTCGGACCGACAATCGTATATGCCTTTATGCAGGCTGTGGGAATGATAAACGACCATCAGGTTGATTGCTTTCGCCATATGGAGGTCACATCAGAATAGAGGAGAGTTTTAATGAGCCGTCATGAACGCTTGTCTTTTACCCTTTGCCAGCACTACCAGAATAAATACGGACCGGATGTCTTGGAAAGGCTGGAACAGGATGCTTCGTTTTGCGAAACACAAAATGATCTGAGACGCCGAAATTTGTTGCTTCGGGTACGCGACCAGATCCTGCTTGAGGAAGCAGCCATTTCCCCGTAGGGTCTGCCGGATTTACAAAATGATCGGACAGGAGATCTTATGGAACCGCGGCTGAAAGCAGAGATTTGGATAAAAGCGCATATTCGCAAATGCAGCTTTCTAAACATCCCTGTTTTTGTGACCAGACGCGGAGATGAAACAGCTGGATCCGCGCTCATAAAAGTAAATCGACTGAACAATCAATGTATGGTTTTAACACCGACAACCAACTTTGAAGATGGCTCTCGCAAATGGTTAAAGGGAACGGGTGCCGATTGGGTCGATGAAGAAACCGCCGATCGCTATATTGAAAAACAAATCGATTTCGACAGAGATTTATGGGTTTTAGAAATTGAAGATTCTGAGGGCCGCCACTTTCTGGATGAAAAAGTAGAAAGTTAGCGGGCAAAATGGGTTAAGCGTTCGGCTAACGCATCGTCCAGCTTTTCAAAGTCCTTTAACAAACCCCGATACCAGTTTTCACGCTCAGTCAGGTGCAGAGAAAGCAGTCTGTTCTGCACTACATACTGCACTCCGTTTTTCTGAAGTCTCTGCCGTTTTTCGGTATTGTTTAAGAGCTCCGCGACAGCCTCCCCAAACGCCTCGTCCTGATGACAGATGATCGAAAATTCCCCCCCTGGGTCACATGCGGGATAGACCACTGCACTTGCTATTGGCACAGCACCATGCGCCGCAGCTTCGACAAATTTCAAGTCAGACTTCATTCGGTTAAAGGTCGTGTCCTGCAAGGGAATGAGAACAATATCTGCCTGTTTTAAATGAGATTTATAAAGATCATACTGACAAAGTGGCGTAAATGTCTTCCGATCTGTCTCCAGCGCTTCATAAAACTCTCTGTCCATCACAACATCAACCCAATAAGGCGTTGTCGCCTCTGATAGCGCCTTGTTAAGCGATGGCATAATTGGTCGCCAATCATCCTGGCGATTAATCGCCCCAAAGAACAACCGGACCGGCGTTTCACTGGACTTCTGGTGTTTTGAAGGCAACCGATCCAATTGATTTGCAAATATCTTAACGGTCGGATTAAACTCTCGAAAATAGTTGGCCAATTCGGGCGTGGTTGTCTGAACAGCATGCACCCCTCGAAACGAGAGATACCCATTTTTTTCGATTTCCGGCCATAGGGAAGGATAATCGTCAAATTCAGTAACAATAAGATACCCCGCTTCGCGCATCTTTTGTATCTCAGCCAAGGCTGGTTCGATTTTCAAAATAGGCCGGTGGAGAAGAATGATCTTATCAACATTCGCCGGTTGCGGCTTTAAGACAATATGCCTTGACGCATGACAGGTCACGCCCGGCAATGACGCCATCGCGCGCAGCGGCTCATTTATGCGGACATCGTTGACGCCGCCCACAGGTTTGAGAACCTTCGCCTGAATTTGCAAGCGGGAAACAGGGTTTGACGTAAGGCGATATAGAAAAAACGGAGCACAAAGCAGCTTTTTCATCTGAGGAGAAAGCCCCTTCTGGATCGCGTGACCCTCCATCCATACTTCAAATTCCTGTACCGAGCTGCGCGATATCCGGGTCTGATCGACAAAAAAACCACCATCCCCCAACCCATCCAAAATATTCTTTTTCGTATGGGCCCATTGTTTTTCAAGGAGGCTCGATTCCCATTTTTGGCCCGGCAGCAATTTGAAAAACAGAGGGTTTTTTATTTCCAGGATACAAACACCTGATCCTGACAGAACAGTTTTTGCCTGTTTCAATATCCCCTTTAGACTCTGTGTTTGGGCCGAGCAGCCAAGGAAAAGAAGGCTTTCCAAAAGGTGATCAGGGTCATCAGTCAGGACCGCTATATCAGGTGCAAATGTCACGTTGCCGACTGGATTGATCGACCTGTATTCCTGTGCGAGCAGTTCTGCTCCCGCGCCGATAATCCCTACAGATAAGGCGTTATGAGGCAGAAATCTTAAACAGTTTTCTGCACGGGCTGATGCTTTGACGCCTTGCTTCTGTAAATTCATTAATTGTGAAATTTCCCTACTTTTTCTGAATAAACGATATTATGCACTGTCAGAGAAGTCGCAAGTATTCTATCTTGCTTGCGAGTAAAATTTTGACCGAAAACTTCAAGCACAGAAGAAATATGCAACAGTATCTGGACCTACTTAAAACCGTAAAAGAAACTGGGACCTTCAAATCCGATAGAACCGGTGTCGGGACCTATAGTATTTTTGGTCACCAAATGCGCTTTGATCTGAGTGAAACATTCCCTTTGCTAACGACCAAGCGGCTGCATTTAAAATCAATTATCCACGAATTGCTTTGGTTTTTAGCAGGCGATACAAACATCAAATATCTGAACGATAATGGTGTTCGCATCTGGAATGAATGGGCTGATGAAAACGGGGACCTCGGGCCCGTTTACGGATCACAATGGCGTTCTTGGCCCGGACCAAACGGGACGACGATTGACCAGATAAGCAACCTGTTGGCGCAAATCAAAACCAACCCTGATTCCCGGCGCCATATTGTCTCCGCCTGGAACCCGGCAGAAGTCGAAAACATGGCATTGCCGCCCTGCCATTGCCTTTTTCAATTTTACGTGGCCGACGGGAAACTTTCCTGCCAACTTTATCAGCGCAGTGCCGATGTCTTTTTGGGCGTACCGTTTAACATTGCGTCCTACGCTTTGCTCACACGCATGATTGCGCAAGTTTGCGGATTGAAAGCCGGTGAGTTTGTTCACAGTTTTGGCGATACCCATTTATATGCTAACCACGTTGATCAGGCCGAACAGCAACTGTCGAGGAAACCCGGCCCCCTTCCAACCTTGCATATCAATCCAGACGTAAAGGATCTGTTTTCGTTCACTTTCGACGATTTCGAGGTGCGTGATTACTTAGCAGAACCGAACATTCCGGCACCAATCGCTGTTTAGAAGCAAGGTATCCCCAATGATTATTAGTGCCGTCCTGGCAGTTTCTGAAAATAACGTGATCGGATCGGACAATTCCCTTCCGTGGCGTCTCTCCAATGATCTTAAATGGTTCAAAAGCAAGACGCTTGGAAAGCCCATGATAATGGGCCGTAAGACGTTTGAATCGCTTCCCGGTCTCCTTCCTGGAAGAACCAGCGTTATCCTCACCCGTGACACCGATTATTCAGTGGACGGCGCCCTTGTTGCGCATGACATTGATCAAGCCCTCAGTCTTGCCAAACAAGACGCGGAAGCAAAGGGAATTGACGAAATCACAATTGTGGGCGGCGGTGAAATCTATAAACTTTTTGCTGACCAGATTGACCGGTATTATTTAACTCTCGTCCATACAAACATTTCCGGTGACACGCACTTTTCACCGTTAATCGACCAAGATTGGCAAACGATCTTTTCTGAATTCCATGAGAAGTCAGAAAAAAATGATCACGACCATACCTTTTTCATAAAAGAGCGCCGATTACAGCCTATTTGAATTTTCCAAACTGCCCCCTTTCAATCTGTCGAGCAAGTATCTATATTACGCTTGTTGGGCAACCAACTATGGCGATAAACGTTGCGTGGAATAAACGTTGCGGACCCGGGGGCGGTACCCGGCGCCTCCACCAGAAACACAGGAAAGTAACGCCCTGTTTTTCTGCTGGGGGCGAAATAGGTTCGACGCGCGCAGTAAAGATGTAATTTTCGCTCGGCATGATACCACCGTTACCGGGGTCAATTTTACAAATGCTAACGATAACAACGAAGCATTTGCCGTAGCCGCTTAACAGCCGCTACACGGGGTTCGGAGGGGCACCTGGCAACAGAAGCCCCTCCACTTGATTGGGAAGAACATACCGCAACTGCGCCGAAACGCAGATGACACGATAAAGCTGGAGTAAGGTTAGCGTGATGGACGGCGAAATAAATTATAATCAACTGGTTGAAAAAGCTCTGATGGAAGTTGTCAGGGAATCCCTTCGCTGTGCCGCAAAGGATGGACTGGTTGGCCAGCAGCATTTTTACATTACCTTCAAAACGAATTACCCCGGTATTAACTTGCCCGCGCATTTACAGGAACGATATCAGGACGAAATGACCATTGTTCTTCAGCACCAATTCTGGAACCTAACCGTCGAACAGAATAAATTCAGTCTTGAACTAAGCTTCAACCATCAGAGGGAATTACTTGAAATTCCGTTTGATGCCGTAACCGCATTTGCCGATCCTTCCGTACAATTCGGCTTGCAATTTAATCTTGGGCCAGATGACACCCTTGAGACCGCCGACACAACAGCGACACAGAATGATGAGGCGCTAGAAGATGTGTCTGCAAGTGACGAAAAAGAAGAACCAAAAGCGGGTGAAGTGATCACTCTGGACGCCTTTCGTAAAAAATAACAGAAGGCGTTGAAGGCCGTTTGTCGTTTTCAACTGCTTGCGCAACCCAAATAATTTCAAAAACAGTTACGCCAGGATGAGAAGAGATGCCAGAATTTCAATATCAGGAAATGTTCCAGCTCGGTGAAAGTGCGACTCCCTACCGCAAACTCACGGATGACTTCGTTTCCACAATCGATGTGGACGGCAAAGAAGTTCTCAAGATCGAGCCTGAAGCACTTGAACTTCTATGTGCAGAGGCAATCCGGGATTCCTCTCACCTTCTTCGCCCGGCGCATCTGGCTCAGCTGGCCAGCATTCTGGAAGATGACGAGGCGTCAGAAAACGATAAATTTGTCGCCACAGAATTACTGAAAAATGCCAACATCGCAGCGGGAATGGTTCTACCCAGCTGTCAGGATACAGGCACAGCGGTTATTATGGGCAAAAAAGGCCAGTATGTCTGGACCAGCGGCAATGATAAAGAGTCTTTGTCAAAAGGCGTCTTCAAAACCTTTACCGAGACAAATCTGCGTTATTCTCAACTTGCACCTATTAGCATGTTTGATGAAAAAAACACCGGCACAAATTTGCCAGCGCAAATCGATATTTATTCGACAGACAGCAATATTTATGAATTTTTGTTCATTGTAAAAGGGGGGGGATCAGCTAACAAGTCATTCCTCCACCAAGCCGTCCCAAGCGTTCTGTCCCCAGATCGGCTACTTCCCTTTATCGAAGAAAAAATAACCGAATTGGGAACCGCGGCCTGCCCGCCCTACCACTTGGCCATTGTAATTGGCGGCACCTCTGCCGAAGATACAATGAAAACCGTGAAACTTGCCTCAACCAAATATTATGACGAGCTACCGACCACAGGGAACGAACTCGGCCGTGCCTATCGAGACGTCGAGATGGAAGCTGCTATCCACAAGATTTCCCAGAATATTGGTATTGGCGCTCAGTTTGGCGGAAAATACTTCTGCCATGATGTGCGGGTCATTCGCATGCCGCGTCACGGTGCCAGTGTCCCAATTGGAATTGGCGTTTCCTGTTCCGCGGACCGTCAGGTTAAAGGCAAGATTACTAAAGAAGGTGTCTTTCTTGAACAGCTTGAAACAGACCCGGCCAAATATCTGCCAGAGATCTCAAGCCAGCATTTGAACGAAAATGTTGTAAAAGTAGACCTGAACCAACCGATGGATGAACTGCTGAAAACACTCAGCCAGCATCCTATCCGTACTCGCCTTAGTTTGACCGGTACGATTATCGTTGCCCGCGATCTTGCACACCGAAAACTTCGGGAGAGATTAGAAGCCGGAGAAGATCTGCCGCAGTATTTTAAAGACCACATCATTTATTATGCGGGTCCTGCCAAAACGCCTAAAGGATATGCCTCTGGATCGTTTGGGCCAACAACCGCTGGCCGGATGGACGGGTATGTGGATCAGTTTATGTCCCATGGCGGCAGCATGATCATGCTGGCGAAAGGAAACAGAAGCAAATTGGTCGTTGATGCCTGCGCCAAACATGGGGGCTTCTATTTGGGCTCAATTGGCGGACCAGCGGCCATTCTTGCGCAGAACAACATCAAAAAGGTTGAAGTTCAGGAATTTGAAGAACTTGGCATGGAAGCCATCTGGCGCATTGAAATCGAAGACTTTCCAGCCTTTATCGTAACCGATGACAAAGGCAATGACTTCTTTGCTCGAAAAAAATAAAGACGACTAGCCTGATATGCCCGACGAAATCATCAAACGATCAGTCAGCATATCAGGCCATCGCACCAGCATTTCTGTCGAAAAAGAATTCTGGGATTTGTTCTGCCAAATGGCAGAAGATCAATCAATCAGCATAAACGCTCTGATTGGTCGCCTGGATGAAGAACGATCTGGGAACCTCTCCAGCGCCGTGAGGCTGTATGTTTTGCGCAAACTCCTTGAAATGTCTGAATAGTGTGACCGATCTGTGGCTTAGCTTGCAATTACCTAAAAAAATTCTAATGTTGAATGAGGGGTCGTTTCACACAAGGGTCAAATCGTAATGGGTGATGTTGTTAATCTGAATAAATTCAGAAAACAGAAAGCAAAAAAAGAGGAGGAAAAAACCGCTTCTTCCAACCGGCTACTCTTTGGGCGAACCAAGCAATCAAAAGAAATTGATAAAAAGAAGCAGGAAGCGGCCCGCAAAAAACTGGATGACCTGAAAATAGATCCGACAGAAACCGACAAGTCTTAACGAGCTCAAAAACCCGGCGACTTAAAGTCTGTGCCAGCCTCATATTTTCTAAACAAAATGTTCATAAAAGCGTCGTATTTCATGTGTACTTGAGAGCCATCGAATTTAGATGGCAAAGGAGCCACACGATGAAAAGCGATGGACACATACATTTAGAACCCAAAATAGATGAGATGTTTTCCGACCCTATTTTTCTCGCCGTTTTGAAAAGAGATGGCCTGACAATCAATGATGTTGTTCAGGTTATCGAAACCTACAAACAGAACAGATGTGGCAAGCCGAATTAACGCGCTTCTAAAAAAGACCAAAAAAAGCACGGCTAAACAGCCGTGCTTTTTTGTCA
Source organism: Sneathiella sp. (assembly GCF_047631475.1). GTDB lineage: Bacteria > Pseudomonadota > Alphaproteobacteria > Sneathiellales > Sneathiellaceae > Sneathiella. Next base: position 105,617 of record NZ_JBLHZT010000007.1, read on the forward strand.
CGAAACATCAACGACTATGCCGTTGGAAGCTTGTAATCTTTAAAATCTTCGCGCAGCTTCGTTTTCAATAGCTTACCTGTTGCTGTATGCGGCAGTTCGTCAACGAACACAACATCATCAGGCAACTGCCATTTTGCCAGTGTATTTTCTAGATGATGAATAACATCCTCACGGGTGACAGAATGTCCACTTTCTTTTACAGCAATCACGAGCGGGCGCTCATCCCATTTCGGATGGGGCACAGCAATGACAGCGGCTTCGACAATACCAGGACAACCAACAGCTTCGTTTTCAACATCAATGGATGAAATCCACTCACCACCTGATTTGATCACGTCTTTGGATCGGTCCGTGATCTGCATATAGCCATCAGGATCCAAAGTGGCGACGTCGCCTGTATCGAACCACATATCCTCATCAATGACATTACCGCCCTCACCCCGGAAATACCCGCTTGTGATCCAAGGACCGCGAACCAGTAACCGACCGAACGCGACGCCATCACGCGGTTGCTCAACCCCTTCATCATCGACAATCTTCAGATCAACACCAAAAACGGCGCGTCCCTGTTTGAGGCGAATGTCAATTTTTTTGCTTTCTGGTAAATCTTCGTGCTTCTTAAGAAGGTTACCTGTTGTTCCCAGCGGGCTCATCTCTGTCATGCCCCACGCATGAACAACATTAACCCCATAATCATTGACAAAAGTTTCGATCATAGAGCGTGGTGCAGCCGACCCACCGATAACCGTCCGGTTCATGGATGAAAACTTCAGATTATTTTCTTTTACATGACCCAACAGCATCAACCAAACGGTTGGAACACCTGCTGAGAGGGTGACATTTTCAGCTTCCATTAGTTCATAAATGGAGGCACCGTCCATGGCGGCGCCAGGCATTACCATTTTCGCACCAGACATGGCCGCGGCATAAGGAATACCCCACGCATTGGCGTGGAACATCGGGACAACCGGCAAAATGCTGTCCTGATTGCAGATACCCAAGCCATCATTGGTGCAAACACAGAAACTGTGCAGAACGGTTGATCTGTTGGAATATAAGACACCTTTCGGATTACCGGTTGTTCCTGAGGTATAACACAAGCTGGAAGCGGTATTTTCATCGAAAACGGGCCATTCATAGTCCCCATCTTCCGCTTCCACCAATGTTTCGTAACAAAGCAGGTTATCCAGCTTGCTCTCGGGCATATGGGCTTCGTCCGTCATGACAATAAAGCCTTTTACATTCGGCAGATGCTCTGCAACGGCTTCTATCAATGGCACAAAGGTCAAATCAACGAAGATAAATTTGTCTTCTGCATGATTGACAATATAGGCGATCTGCTCTGGAAAAAGGCGGGGATTAATCGTATGGCAAACAGATCCCATGCCCGAAACACCAAAGTAGATCTCGACATGGCGATAACCGTTCCAGGCCAACGTTCCAATACGATCACCTGTTTCGACGCCAAGCTTTTCAAGCGCCTGAGCGAGCTTCTTTGCCCGAAGATTTACTTCACGGTAATTGGTCCGGTGAATAGGACCTTCTACAGACCGAGAAACGATCTCAACATCTCCGTGATAAATTCCGGCATATTCAATTAGCGAGGATATCAGCAATGGCCGATCTTGGATAAGACCCAACATAGTTTGTTCCCATATCAGTTTATTGGTTTTTGGTTACACGCAACATAGGCAAACTGCCAAGATTGGTAAAGAGTAATCGCACAGAAAACGGCGATATCACAGCAATACGGGCATGCCCCTACGTCAGGCGGACAAACCTATCGGTTTCAGTAAATACTAGTTGTCTCTGGTCCATAAAATTGGTGATAATACAACATGATAACATTCTTATAGGCGGCCTTTATGCAGATTGAACCCTATATTCTGATTCCGGCGGCCGCTCTGGCGGTCCTGATAATGATCGGTTTGATCCGCCTTATTTCGGGCCCTAAAAACTTATTTCTCAGTGAAAAAGCAATCAGGACACATTTACGGTTTGAACAACCGGATCTCGAGATCCAATCCATTTTAATGAGCACGGACAAACATGCCGCCCTTGTCGTCCCCGTTCAGGATAAGACACTCCGTTTAGTCAGAAGCTTTGGCAATAAAATTGTCGTGCAAATGGTTGAACGTGATGGCCTGCGCCTTTCTGCAGCCTCTCCCACCACAATCCATTTCGACCGACAAGACTGGGGACATCCGGCGCTCAAACTCTCATTTGAGGACAAGACCTTGCCGTCTCTTAAAAAGTTGCTTTTGGAGGAACAAAGCCATGCCTCTCCCTGATCCGGTTACCTTTGCTATTCCCGCTTTCGTTCTGCTTATTATCATGGAAGTAATTTTGGGACGTTTTTTCCCTCGCAAGTCAAATTATGAGACCCGGGACAGTGCCGCGTCTCTTGCAATGGGACTCGGTAATTTCGCAATTGGACTGATTAATCTTGGTATCGTCGCCAGCGTTTCGCATTGGGTCTATCAATATCGTTTCTTCGATATCGGGTATCACTGGTATGCCTTTGTTCTGATCTTTTTCGCTGAGGATTTCTGCTATTACTGGTTTCATCGGCTCAGTCACGAGCACCGTATTTGGTGGGCAGCCCATATCAACCATCATTCTTCACAATATTATAACCTGAGCACAGCCCTCCGCCAAACCTGGACCGGCGGTCTGGCTGGCACCTGGGTGCCTTGGCTTTTACTCTCCATTTTAGGCTTCCCTACGGCGCTTATTGCCTTTCAGCAAGGTATCAATCTTGTTTATCAATTCTGGATCCATACTGAATGCATTCAAAAGATGTGGCGCCCTTTTGAATATATCTTCAATACGCCATCGCATCACCGTGTCCATCACGCGATCAACCCGCAATATCTGGATGCTAACTACGCGGGAACCCTGATTATCTGGGACAGAATGTTTGGCACATTCGTGCCTGAAGATGACGCCGAGCCCTGCCGATATGGTATCGTCAAACAGATTGCCAGTTTCAATCCGATTGTTATTGCGCTGCATGAATGGGCAGGCCTCTTCAAAGACATTCTTTCTGCACGGAGTCTCAAATCTTTTTGGATGTATATTTTTGGCCCGCCAGGATGGAGCCCCGACGGGTCCCGCCTAACATCAAAGCAAATCAAGGAAAAGGACGCTGCCATTAAAATAAAAAGGGCTGGGGCACGCGCCACCTAATTGTTGAACGAAGACAATCAAGTCAGGCTAATCTGATGGAAAGAAACATGATGCATAGTGTCCCTACCTACTTATTTGACGTTCAGGAAAAGCCCTCCCTCCCCTTGTTTGATGTCCCGTTAGTCCGTGCTACAGAAAAAACTGTCCAGGGATACGGTATGCTTGTCGATAACCCTGATGATCTGAACATCGAAATCGTCCGCTGGCCGGCACAAGGCTGGCGCCCTGTCGACCCTGATACAGGAGACGAAGGCGGATTTGTCGAAGGCGTTTTTTCCGGGCTTTGGGAAGGCGATGTTCTGATGGGGCGTAATGATGCCGTTTCTGGTGAATATGTTCTCGGTTGGGCTTGTGACCCGCAACAGGCCTCGAATGAGGCTCCAACGGTTGCGCGAAATCAGGTTCTTCTTTGGCATATAAATTACCACCCGGATGGTGGCCAGCTTTTCTTTCCATTGAGCAACCAGCCTTTTGTCGTTCCCCTGGCACTTCCGGGAGACGATATCAGTCCTGACAAAGTCGTGGCTTTCTGGTGTGATGGCTCGCAAGGCTTATATATTCACCCGAATATCTGGCATGAAGGCATCTTCCCCATCGAAACTGAACAACGTTTTCTGGACAGGCAAGGTCGGGTCCATGCTCGGGTTTCCTGCGATTTTGGAAAAGAGTTTGGCGTATATCTGAACGTTCCCCTCTTCTTTTAGTAAATCACGTTTTACAGCAAACAATTCTGGTTCGCGAATACAGTGCTCTGTGTTACAAGAAGATTACAAATCAGTTTCGAGAACCGGAAGCATTGGAAACAAAGCTGTATGATTAAAAAAATCCTGAAAGTAATCCTATGGTGCATTGTCACATTGGGTGCCTTCAGCATTCCGATTTTCTTTACACCGTTGGGCGAGATTCCACTGACGGCGCTGCTCCGTGTTGGCGATGTTGAGCCCACTAATTTCGAAACGCTTCAACTATCTGAAAACCCAAATCAGTTTCTGATCTGCCCACCCTCTGCCTGCATCGCACAGGAGCAACAAACCAGTCCGGTTTTTGACGTCCCACTTGAGGAATTGAAACGAAACTGGGTGGCAATGCTGAAAGAGCAAAAACGGATCGAAAAACTTACAAAACTGGGGACCAACAATCAGCAGGATCTGGTACAGAGAACCCGCCTTGTCCGATATCCTGACATCGTGTCCGTTAAGTTTTATGCGCTTGGCGACGGGAAAAGCAGCCTCGCAATATACAGCCGTTCCGTTTATGGCCGCTCCGATTTCGACGCGAACAAAATACGGATCGAAACATGGATCAAACGCCTGAAAGAAATGACACGCCGCTAACTTTGCACCGTTTTCTCGATCCAAGTCAGTAAATCTTTCATGACCTCATCCCGATTGGTCTCGTTCAAGATTTCGTGCCGACCCCCGTTATAGAACCGATGCTCAACATTCTTGAAGCCATTTTTTTGATAGGCTTTAAGCAGTCTCTCCACCCCTTTAGTTTTCTCTCCCACCGGATCTTCAGTTCCAGAAAAAACGTAAATCGGCATTTCTTTGTCCATTTGCGACATAGCCTGATCCGACCCAATACGGGTCAAGGCATCCAGAAGGCCGATCCATGTTGCAATAGAACAATCAAACCCGCATAGAGGATCTTCGACATACATATCGACTTCCAGTTCGTCACGGCTGAGCCAGTCGAATTCTGTTCTGTTGGGTGCAAACGCTTTATTGAAGGCCTTAAATGACATGTTGGCAAGTAACGTGCTGTGTCCTTCATTCCCATTGCGCAGCTTTTCAATACGTGACACAAGCTGCGCAAGCTTTCCTAGACCGCCTGGGGGACCGTTGGTTGCACTTAACGCGGCACCGGCGATGGTATCCCCATAACGAGCCAAATAGTCCTGCACCATAAATGAGCCCATGGAATGCCCCATAAGGATAACTTTCTTATTGGCATGGCGCCGCTTGATCTCTTCATTGATCAGAGATAAATCATCCACCGCCAAACGCCATCCCCCTTTATCCGCCATGTGCCCGGGAACGCGACCCTCTGGGATTGTCAATCCATGGCCGCGATGATCATTTGCATATACGGCATAGCCTGCGCCATTTAAAAATTCAGCCAGACGCTGGTATCGCGCCCCATGCTCTGCCATGCCATGCGCAATCTGAACAACACCCATCGTCTCTCCTTCGGGCAACCATTCGTAGACGTGAAGCGACAAGCCATCCGCTGAAGTAAGCTTAAGTGCACCCATTCAATCCCCCTCTTTTTTCACTATTTACACATGTTCTGATTTTTCTGGCAACAGCTCATCCCCAATTGACGACCTCATGACAGAAGAGTAGCCTGACCGAAAACATCAAGTAACCCACCAAGAAAGAAATCCAGATGAGCAGCTCCAATTTTACGCAAGGCAATTCTTTAGCCAGCCGGGATGTCCGAAATGTAATCCATTCTTACACCAATCTGTCTGCACACGAAAAAACGGGTCCGCTCATCATCGAAACGGGTAAAGGCATTTACGTTTATGATGATAATGGGAAAGAATATATCGAAGGACTGGCAGGGTTGTGGTGCACGTCTTTTGGTTTTGGTGAAAAAGAGCTGATCGACGCCGCAACGAAGCAGATGCACAAGCTTCCCTATTATCATTCCTTTGCCAGCAAATCGACAGAGCCGGGTATTTTACTTGCAGAAAAACTACTCGAGATGGCGCCATCAAGTGATCTGTCCAAAGCTTTTTTTGTCAATTCCGGTTCAGAAGCCAATGATACTGTCGTAAAGCTGGTCTGGTATTATAACAATTCAAAGGGTCGCCCTGAGAAAAAGAAGATTATCAGCCGGCAAAAGGCCTATCATGGCGTAACGGTGGCAGCTGCCAGCATGACAGGCCTGCCGCCTTTACATAATGACTTTGACCTTCCGATTGAAAACATCACCCACACTAGCTGTCCGCACTACTACCGTTTTGGGCTGGAGGGCGAGAGCGAAGAAGAATTTTCAACCCGCATGGCGGCCGAATTGGAACAAAAAATTCTGGCCGAAGGGCCTGAAACAGTGGCCGCGTTTATAGCTGAACCAGTGATGGGAGCCGGGGGTGTCATTGTACCGCCAAAAGGCTACTTTGAGAAAATTCAGGCGATTTTGAAGAAATATGACATTCTGATGATTGCGGATGAAGTCATTTGTGGCTTCGGCCGGACCGGAAATATGTGGGGATCGGAAACTTTTGGTATCAAACCAGATATCCTCAGCTGCGCCAAAGCACTATCAAGCGCATATCTGCCCATTGCGGCGGTTCTAGTATCACAGGAAATTTATGGTGAACTCGTTCGTCAAAGCGAAAAGCACGGTGCATTTGCGCATGGATACACCTATTCGGGTCATCCGGTTCCTGCTGCAGTAGCGCTTCGGACATTGGAGCTGATGGAAGAAAGAAGTATTCTGGAGCATGTCCAGAAAGTCGCTCCTTTGTTTCAAAAACGCTTCAACGACCTACAAGATCACCCCCTGGTTGGCGAGGTTAGGGTCTGCGGCCTTGTAGGCGCTGTTGAAATTGTCGCTGACAAAAAAACGAAAGCCTCCTTCGATCCTAGCCTGACGTTAGGTGCAAAAGCTGTTGCTTACATGCAGGATGAAGGATTAATCAGCCGGGCCGTTGCCGGTGATAATGTGGCTCTGTGCCCACCCCTTATTATAACAGAGGACGAAATCAACACGATGTTCGACCGGTTTAAACGGGGCCTGGATCGGGTTGCCGCCGATGTGGATGAGAATAACTGGCGCGTAGCCTAACCCGCAATGTGGGCAGCATTAAACATGTTGCCCACCATTGATATGTACCTCAGCCCCAGTAACATAAGAAGACGGAGCATCACATAGAAAGTAGATCGTCGACGCAACTTCTTCAGGGCGCCCTAAACGCCGAAGCGGAAGCTCTTTCACCATGTCTTCTGTCCCAGGCGACAGAATAGCGGTGTCAATTTCACCGGGTGCAATTGCATTGACGCGAACCCCAAATGGTCCAAAATCAGCGGCCATTTCACGTGTCATAGCCGACAACGCGGCCTTTGATGTACCATAAGCGGAACCGGCAAAAGGATGGACCCGGCTGCCCGCAATAGACGTCACATTAACAATGGCGCCTTTCGCAGCCACTAGTTCATCAAACAATCCTTGTGCCAATAAAAGCGGGGCAAACAAGTTTACGTTGTACACATGTAACCAATCCGCATATCCGGAATTCAACGTGCTGAACCGTTCTCCATTGGGTCCTTTAGGTGAAATTCCTGCGTTATTCACAAGGGCATGCAAAGGGGAGCCGTTCAGTTTTTCGCGAATGGTTTCAATCCCGGCCGCCAATCCATCTGTGTCTGACAGATCAAGTTGAACATGGCTTTCTTCGCCGCCCTCCCAAGGGCAGTGTTCTGAAAAAGTCTGTCGGGAAACAGTTAGAACCCGCCAGCCTGCAGCACTAAATCTTTTAACAGTGGCGTGGCCTATACCGCGGCTTGCGCCTGTGAGCAGTAAAACTTTTTGAGGATTTGACATATAAGGGGCACCGGATCCAGAAGTTAAGATAATCTTAAATTTTCCCGTTAATAGTGTATTTAATTATTGTAACACGCATTAACAACTAGTGTAATATAATATCGATAGCCCAATTGAACAAAATTGGCAGGAAACAGGATAAAAAAATGAACGATATTCCTGACGATAAAAATAGGCGCTTGTATCACAGAAATACGGCACCACGCGTTGTGGTCATTATTGGAGAAAAGGCTTACCTCGCCAAAGACTGGTCACCCGCCGGCTTTTGTATCGAAAATACCGAGAGCAGTTATTCAGTCGGAGATGATATCTCCGGTGAGATTGACATATTTGGTGTCAATGGAAAGGGCCAGTTTACCGGAACAGTCGTCCGCAATACCCCTTCTCCAGAAATTGCAGTGAAATTCGAGCATCTCAGCGCGCATTCACATCTTGCCTTATGTACACGTATTTTTCTTGAAGACAGAGATTTTGACGCAACAATCTAAAAGCTTCAGGCCGCTTTATTGCACGGAAAATTAAGACTACAGGTGGTTCCGACGCCTAGGCGACTGCTAATATCAAAATCCCCCCCGTGGAGTTCAACCAAAGAAGCGACAAGAGGCAGGCCCAATCCTGTACCCGGATACTTCCTGTTGAACGCATTTTCAATTTGTCCAAATGGTTGCATGGCAATCTCAAGCGATTTATCTTCCATACCAATCCCAGTATCCTTGACCAGAAGAAGAACATCGCCGTTCGTTGATATATTCAATACCACATCAACAGCACCGCCATTTGGTGTAAATTTGATGGCATTGGAGAGCAGATTAAGCAGGATCTGACGCACTGCGTTTTCATCTGCCCGAACCAAACCGACTTTAGCCATCTCGCTAAATGACAGGGTTACGCCCGCTTCATCTGCTTGATTTTGACAATAATTCAAAGTGTTCTGGACCAGCTCTGAAAGATGGACATCCGTTTCCTGTAGCTCAAACTTTCCGGCTTCAACCTTTGATAAATCCAGAAGATTATTGATCAAATGAAGCAAATGAGAGCCACTGTCATGAATATGATGAACATATTCAACATACCGTTCATTTTCAAGTTTGCCGAAAACCGACTTATTGATCATTTCAGCAAAGCCAATAATCGCATTCAACGGTGTCCGAAGCTCATGGCTCACGCTGGCCAGAAAGTTTGTCTTGCTGACGCTCGCGGCTTCTGCCCTTTCTTTTGCAAGACAGAGCTGAACTTCCCATTCCTTTTGACGGGTAATATCGGTGAAGGTTAAAACAAACCCGCCATTCTCGATATAATTTCCAGAAACACTGATCATGTTACCACTGGCGCACCGATGTAAATATTCAAAGTCCTCTGTTACTTCCACCCAAGGACATTTCCCCTGCATGCGATCCGCCACATCACCGCGTTCGAACAGATAGTCGTAGATGATGTCAATCTTTTGACCTGTGAAGAGCAAATCCGCAGGAATATTCGTCAGGGTCAAAGCGTTCTGATTGAATTCGACAATCTCCAGATCGGCGTTTAACAGCACTATTCCTTCGTTAATATTCTCAAAAGTAAGTCGCAGGCTGTCAGCGGTTTGTACGGATTTTTCCTGAGCATACAGGGCCCGTATTGTCTCGCGCGTGTAAGCCGCCAGGATAAGAACTATATCGCGGTCATCTTTTGTGAAGATCATTTCCCGCTTCCCGTGAAGAGAGAAGATACCGATCATTTCACCATTTTTCTCAGCGAGCGGATAAACCAGCATATTATCAGCCTTGTATCCGTCCCAACCGCTTGCCTTATAGACATTCCCAGCCTGACCTCCCGTGTTAAGATAGGGCTCTCCCGTTCTGAAAACCTGCTCGAAAATACTTCCTTCTTCGAGCGGGACAGATAATTTCCTCGGCGCATGCCCTGGATCCAAAGAATGCACCTGCTTCAGATGAGCCCCTTCCAGCAGATAAAAACTGCCCCCGGTTGCCCCTAATACAGATCCTAATTTTTCCAACAGCTTTGTACAAACCTCATGAAGAGACCCGCACTGTGCCAACTCGCCAGCTGCCTTTACAACTTCACGAACCTTGAAATTTAACGGACTGGTTGATTGTATCAGCGCGTTATTGGCCGTCGCCAATTTAGGCGCTGGCATTGTTAGCAAACAATCCAGACAGGATTGACCGACCTGCTCTGCCAACCCCTCAAATTTTGAATTGAGAACAATATAATCATCAACCCCCATTTTCATGGCGCGAACAGCACGTTCAGGGGTTGCGGCATAATCCAGAAAGAAAAAACCGGCGTTAGGCGCCAGCGTTCGGAACTTCGAAAAGGTACGAAGAGACAGATTGATGTCAGACTCGCCAACATGAAAGAATACCAAATCCATCGAACTGATCTGCGCCCGGATGCTTTGATCATCCCGAGGAGAAGCAACTGAAAAATCAACGGCCGGATCGTTCAACTGGTCATTAAGAACAGCCAAAGCATCCTTCTCTTCCGATAGGAAAAGTAAGGAAACACAGGCTTTGTTTATTTTTGGCAATCCCATACTGAACTCTTTTAATCCTGACAAGCATCTCCAATGATCTATCAACTTTAGCCACCAATGAATTCACAAATACAGACTGCTAAATCTGCGCCCATCCGTTCAAAAGCATTGGGTCTGCAAACGCAAAAGATAGGGTTGAATACCTGTCAATACGTTCATTTTTAGATAGAATTAATTAGAAATCTATGAAATCAGACTTAAAATATCGTTAAGGAGACAATTTGGTCGTTATCAATTCAACCGAAATTGTCCTCCCATCACATTTTGCTATTTATTCAAACTACTGTGCGTCTCTTCCAATTGTGTCAGACGATCCGCAAGGTAACTTGACGGTTTGCTGAAACGGGCAAGCAGAAGGTAGAAAACCGGAACAACCCCAAGAGACAAAAAGGTAGAAAACAGAACGCCGCCCATGATGACAACGCCGATCGCTTCCCGGCTTTCTGCCCCCGCGCCCACGGCCATTGCCAGCGGCACAGCACCCAGCGCTGTTGAAATAGTGGTCATCAAAATTGGACGCAAGCGGATAACAGCAGCTTCAATAATCGCATCTTTTAACGCCTTCCCTTCATCCCGGAGCTGGTTGGCAAATTCCACGATCAAAATGGCATTCTTTGCCGTCAGGCCAATCAGCATAATAATTCCAATTTGGCTGTAAACGTTCAAAGACAGGCCATATACCAGCATGGCACCCATCGCACCGGTGACCGCAAGGGGGACCGAAGTCATAATAATAATCGGGTGAATAAAACTTTCAAACTGGGCTGCAAGAACCAGAAAAACGACAAGAAATGCCGTAATGAACGTAAAAAGCAACGCTTTGTTAGAATCTTTAAAGCTTCGGCTAACGCCCCCGAATGAGACACGTGCCTGATCGCTTTCTTCACGCACCAAAGTTTCCAGATACGTCAACGCCTCGTCCAGTGTATAGCCATCTGCCAAAGAGGCGGTGATCCGAACCGCCCGCAAGCGGTCGGAACGCTTTAGTTCTGCCGATCCTGCCGTTTCTGTCAAACCCACAAAGTTCGAAAGAGGAATAAGCCTGCCAGACTGGTCTGAACGGACATAGACTTTGTCCAGATCCCCCTTCGAGCTTCGGTCTTCCTGGCGGGCGCGCATGATCACATCATACTGTTTTCCGCCCTCTTCATAAGTACTGACTGTCCGGGCGCCCATGAGTGTTTCAAGCGTCCGCCCAATCGTTTGAATTGAAACGCCTAGGTCTGATGCCCTGTCCCGATCAATATTCAGCCGAATTTGAGGGAGGTTTTCAGAATAGTCTTTGTCCACGTTCAACAGTTTTGGATTTTCCTGAGCCCGCTCTATGACCCGATCAACCCAAACATTTATTTCATCATAAGAAGGTCCACCGACGATTACATCAACGGGTGCACCAAAGGATCGCTGTCCGAGACTCGCAGGGTTAATCGCAAAGGCCCGCACTCCCGGAATGGATAACAGCCCTGGAAAAATCGAGCTGACTATCTGCTGCTGAGACCGTTCCCGTTTTTCCCAGGTTACTAGGCGGGAAAACATAAAGGCCGTATTGACAGGCCCGGGTCTCGAAAAACTGCCCACCAAGGCAAAAACACTCTCCGCCTCCCCGTTTTCCAGAAGTGGATTGAGCAGAGCTTCAATTTTTCGAACATTTCGTTCTGTATAATCAAAGCTGGCCCCCTCAACGGCTTTGACGGGGATGTAAAAAAATCCACGATCTTCCGTTGGTGCAAACTCTTTTGGCAACTGACTATAAAACTCGTAGGACAGCGCAGAGACACCGATCGCAATGGCAATGACAATCGCAGGTGTGTTCAGAGCGAATTGCAAACCTCGCCGATAAAGGGCCTCCAGTCCGTCGAAAACAAATTCAGTAGAACGGTAAAAAATCCCTTCCTTATTTTGACTGACAAGCAACCTCGAACACATCATTGGTGTAAGGGTGAGCGCCACAAAACTCGAGAACATGACCGCCGCAGCGACCGCCAGACCAAACTCACGAAACAATCGGCCTGTTGTGCCTTCCAGAAAGGAAATTGGCAGAAACACAGCAACCAGAACGATCGTCGTCGCAATAACGGCAAAAGCCACCTGCCGCGATCCTCGAGCTGCGGCAAGCAAGGGAGGCTCCCCCATTTCAATCCGCCGGTGGATATTTTCCAGCACTACAATGGCGTCATCAACCACAAGCCCGATGGCCAATACCAATGCGAGCAAGGTCAGTACGTTCACGGAGTAATTCAGCGCTGCTAGAATAATCAGTGTTGCAATAATGGATACAGGGATCGCAACTGCCGGAATTAAGGTTGCCCGCACAGATCTAAGAAAGAAAAAAATCACCAGAACGACAAGCGCCATCGCAATACCAAGGGCGATGAACACCTCACGTATTGACTGGCTGATGAAAATAGACTGATCGTAAGAAACCTTGAGTGTCACCCCTTGAGGAAGTGACGTTTGAAGGTTATCAACAACAACCTTCACATTATTTGCAACCTCAAGCACATTGGCTCCGGATTGACGAATGATACCTAGGCCGATGGAATCACGGCCATTCACGCGTAATCCTGTTCTTTCATTTTCAGCGCCAACAACAACCCGTGCGACATCCCCCAGCCGTATTACGCCTCGATCATCATTTTTAATGATCACTCTGTTGAATTCGTCTGGTGTTCGTAAATCTGATTCCGTCTGAATATTAAATTCCCGCTCCAGAGATTCAATCCGGCCGGAGGGTAATTGCACATTTTGTGCTTTGATTGCCGTTTCTACATCCTGAACCGTCAGACTATGGGCGGCGAGCGCTTCTGTATCCACCCAAATACGCATGGCATACCGTCTTGCACCGCCAATCCGCACGCTCGCAACGCCATTGACCGTAGAAAGCGGGTCAACAAGGGTTCGTTCTGCAAAGTCAGTCAGTTCCAAAGATGAGAGATCGGTACTCGCCATCGACAGCCACATTATCGGCCGCGCGTCGCTTTCTGTTTTAGAGATACGCGGCGCATCTGCTTCATCCGGCAGTTTTGAAATCACACGGGATACCCGTGCACGCACATCATTTGTCGCGCTTTCAATATCTCGGGACAGATTGAACTCTACATTGATAGAGGAAGATTCTTCCCGGCTACTGGAATTTATGCGCGCAACGCCCCCTATACCGGCGACAGCATCTTCCAGAACTTGCGTGATCTGGCTTTCAATAATTTCGGCAGACGCCCCTCGATAGGTCGTACTGATCGACACATTGGGTTTGTCAACGTCAGGGTATTCGCGCACACTTAAGGACTGATAGGAGAAGGCACCAAACAAAATTAAAACCAGCGACATGACGATCGCCAGCACCGGCCGTTTAATGGCAAGATCAGAGATAATCATTCTGTTGCAACCTTACCCGATTTCTTTTTTCCGTCTGTGGCCGGGTTTCCCACTGCCATGATCCGCACAGGTTGTCCGTCTCTCACCTTTTGAAGACCTTCTGTGATCAACACTGCATCGCCAGAAATTCCCTGCAAGGCTTGCGCCCAGCCGGGAATTCTTTCACCAATTTTGATCCTTGTCCGATGGGCAACGTCCTCTTTAATAACAAAAACAAAA
>NZ_JBLHZT010000008.1:0-112500 GCF_047631475.1 Sneathiella sp.
CTCATAACCTGAAGGTCGTAGGTTCAAATCCTACCCCCGCAACCAAATTAAACGTCGTAATCTCAACAGGTTACGGCGTTTTTTATGTTAACAACTCTAACGAATATATGAAGTGCGGAAGCAAGTGCTTGAAGGCAAGGTTCATAACAAGCAGCGGTAGCTGCGAAGGTGCAGAGAGGGGCATAGTCCCGAGCAAAATCCTAACCACAAAACCAAATCTAAACGCCGCTGAGTTAATCGCTTAGCGGCGTTTTTGCGTTTTGAATCCTGAGTAGGTTCACCCGCCGGGCCTGCAATGCTTCGCATCGCGAAACAGCCCCAAGGGCAGCAAAGCTAAATCCTAAACACAAAAACAAATTTAAACGCCGTTATATCAATGATATGGCGGCGTTCTCTCGTTAGCGGGCTCTTCGGCTGCAAGAACTCTGGAAGCACAAAGAAGGGCTACCAATGGGATGCTTCGAGTGCTTTAAGCACTATTGGAACCTCTGCAACCGCCTAAAAAACGGCAATCACCCAGTCTCCGCGACAAACAAAGTCAATTCATTCAAATAAAACAAAACATCAACGGCTTTGCTAAAAGCCACTCAGCGGTTTTTGTTGCCCGGAAATAATAATGGAAGCAAAGTGCAAGAGGCTCGCTGAGATAAACTCTAGCCTTATTGAGGAAACTATCTATCATCCCTTTGGTGCAAGAGCGATTGTGCGAGATGAGGTCTTGCAGTCATGGAGAACGGCAGAATAGTATCATCGGCTCAGCGGGCTATATCGAAAACCGGGTTTGGGATGAGGGGTTGCAGTTATGAGCAATACAGACAAGCCGGCAGTTACAACCGCGAGAGAGGCCTTTTACGCTAAAATCGGTGAAGACCATATGACGCCGCTTTGGGCTGTCATGTCGGATATCATTACGCCGGAGCCAAAAAGTGCCTGTCTGCCGTACCTCTGGCGTTACAGCATAATAAGAGAATTTCTACTAGAGTCGGGCACGCTGATTACGGCAAAGGAAGCGGAACGGCGCGTGCTCATTCTGGAAAATCCGGGATTGCGAGGGGCGAGTAAAATTACGACATCGATCTATGCCGGGTTGCAGCTTGTGTTGCCGGGCGAAGTGGCACCTGCCCATCGTCATAGCCAGTCGGCGCTCCGGTTCGTTCTTGAGGGTGCTAACGCGCATACGACTGTGGATGGCGAGAAAACGCTTATGAATATCGGCGATTTTGTTATCACGCCGCCGATGTCCTGGCACGATCACGGTAATCAAAGCAATGATCCGATGATTTGGCTGGATGGCCTGGATATTCCGATGCTTTCGTTTTTCGATGCCTCTTTCGCGGAGCCTTTTAACATAGACGAGCAGCCAGTCGCACGTGCGACAGGGGATTCATTGGCAAGATATGGCGCGAATATGCTGCCTGTCGACTTTGAAAAGCAACGGCTAACGTCACCCATCTTCAATTATCCCTATGTGAGAAGCCGCGAGGCGTTGCGAAAAATGGAGGTTCAGGAAGAATGGGATCCTTGCCATGGCCTGAAGTTGCGTTATTCCAATCCGGTTGATGGCGGTTTTGCCATGCCGACGATTGCCGCCTTCATGCAGCTGTTGCCAAAATCGTTCAAGAGCTCATCCTATCGGTCAACGGATGCAACAATTTTCGTCGTTGTCGAGGGGTGTGGGCAGAGCCAGATTGATGGAACGACATTTGATTGGGGGCCAAAGGATATTTTTGTGGCCCCGAGCTGGAAATGGGTGACACATGAAGCGAATGACGAGGCTATTATTTTCAGCTTCTCCGATCGGGTGGCCCAGCAGAAACTGGGGTTTTGGCGGGAAGAACGCCAGGAAAATTAATAAGAAGGGTAACATTTAAAAAATTAGTGCTTTGACGCCACGCCCAGAATGAGCCAGGCAATTGTCCAAGGAAATACGGTTTTTATCTCGTGGCCCAGGTTGGTGCGGCGGGAAAACGCGTTACGGAGCCAACCAAGGCTATCCGTACAAAGATAGGGGGATCGCTAGCGATGGTTAGCAGCAGAAAAGTGCAGATGCTGCAGGCAACGATATGGCACTCAGACATGGCCGAAAGGAATGCGGTCTGGGACACTTGGATCGGCCCGCAGAACCCGGCGACCTGGGCGTGCAGCGAAAGCACGCTAGCAACGTCTGATTATAAGGTAGAAATTGTTATTGTGGCAGCGAAGTAGGCTCATAACATGAAGGTCGTAGGTTCAAATACTACTGGCGCAACCAAATTAATCCCATTAACTCAAAGAAGTATCGGCTTTTTTCGTTAATAGATAATTCCGGACATTCAGTTCTGGAAGCAAACTCGACGGCTTCGTTCATTATCTGCAAAAATATTGTTCAACTATGATTGCAGCGGTGTATTACCTTCATTTTTGCGGCAAATGCGCGGTCCAGAGGAGGCCCATTGATGTGAATATCTACAAAGTTGGCAAGAGGGGCATCTATGTTGCAAGGTCAGTTCTCCGTCCAACGGCAGACATTAAAACGGTCCACATTAATAAAACCTTTAGTTCTGCTATGTGCCAGTAGCCGAGATAAGGAAAACGATGGGGGAGGCGGAGGCACCGGCAGCTCGCGCATGGGGTTCAGTTTGAGTATGCTGCTCAGTCTAGCCCGAGCCAGCGGCGGGCTTCGTCCATATCGCGAAACACCTCGCTGTGGGCGCCAGAGGAATCGCTGTATATCTGTAACATTCGACACATCCCGAATGCATAGTCAGTCTCTGCGACGAAGGCCCTTTTGCTTTGGCCGCTGAATATGTCTTCTTGGGCCGCAATCTTTTTCACATCTTCCTCAGGTATCGCAAATTGAGTGACACGAATTTCGATAAGTTGATTGTAATTTGGGTCAAAATCCGGGTCTTCGCGAAGCCTCTTGTTGTGTGTCCGAATTTCCTGTGTTGTAAGCACGCCTTCTCCCTTGCTGAAAATTATTCCATTAGAAAGGTCGATGCGATATTCGGCGGACATTTCAATTCCTCAGAATTGATTAGGAGTTTCATGAGATCGCTTGAATTAAGATTAGCACCTCCGCGAAAGATAAGCAATATTAGCTTGCTGCAGCTGGTCCAACTAGCCTAAGGACCGTATTGGGTTAATATCAGCCTTCTCAGTGGCCCAAATCTTGATCCGCTTTGCACTATTTACCAGACTTTATCCGGAAAAATGTCGGATAAAGGCGTTAAAATAGAATTCTTTTTGCAAGGTTAGAATTAGTTTGTTATTTGCCAACAGCAGTCAGGGAAGGAATGATTGTGGACAACAAAACTTAAGCGAAACCATGCTATCGATATTTGTCCAGAATTTTGTCAAATGTTCCATCTTTATTAATTTGCACCTAGCCGGCATTAAATTTCACCAATAGCGCTTCCGATCCTTCTGCAGATTTACTAAAGCAAGCATAATAGTTAGAGAAGTTAATTTCGCCGTAAGAAACCTTGTTTGATTGTTTTAGTTGACCCAGATAGAAACGAGTTGGTGCTGCATAGCTCTAGTAGTAGTCAAGCCGACCTTTCAGAAGCAATTACAAACCCTGTCGTTCGTTTGAGAGTTCAACAGTATTCTCTAGTTTGGCGGCGCGAAGTTTATCAAGTATATTATACCCTCTGATCACGCCAACTGATTTACGCCCAAATCCTTCAATCGTGTTCAAGCTGGAAAAAATTATGTTCCTTCAGGCTGAGCAAGCCTGAGGAAGCCTTACCTAAAGGAGACGAAAAAAGGAGGTAATTATCCCTATCTTGCGTGTGCGAACAACTGCACACGCCATTTACTCTACCGCTACGCGCTTCTTCCAAGGCGCTTCCAGGGCATGTACTGGATATCTAAAGAAATGCCCACCCGCTTGAAAGACTATTCTAGAGATTCAACATCAAACCCAGATAGACCGGAGGCATTGTTCTCCATCTTGTAGGGTGGGACCTCGTTACAGGCAAAGAATACAGAACTGCCGGCAAGTACGGGGCCAACTGTTCCAAAATATAGGAAAGTGAAACCTGTTAAAAAAGTACGTATTTTTTGTCACAAAGCCTTAAGTGGTCAGATCAAGGCAATCCTCAATTTTTCCTCACTATATCACGAAAATCGAACGTATGGATAATCATCACACTATATGACAACTTTCGAATGATGAGAAATGTTACGAATAACACAAAATAAATGTCTCTTACGGGTCGCGAACGGATATTTTCACTAGCCTGAATACACTTCTGGTTAGACTTCTTATGACGAGCATTGAAAATGGATTTTAATTCGTTTTCCAAATAGCCTCAGCTTATGGTGAAAATACAGACGTAAATTTGTCAATCTCAAAGAGTCTGAAAAGCGCCAGTAACAGTCTTAATCTCTATTTCAGGTTTTACGGGCTGCTGTTATTAAACACGCTAGTCTTCGTAAAGTGCGCCGTCATACTTGACGTTTGTGAGACCTATTTGTAGCCTTGCTTGTAATGGATTTCGAAAGAAACAAGGCAGCAATTTGCCAACTATATAAAGAAGTGTCCCAGGAATGGAACACATCACTTCTCGATGAGATGGTTTCAGATGATTTTCAGGACCATCTGTGGAATGGGCCAGGCGACGACGCTCAACGCGGACCGAAAATGTTACATCAATTCTATTCGTTGCGATGAAGTGCGTTTCCCGATCTTCGTTTTGAAATTCACATTATTATTGCGGAGAAGGAATATGTCATGGGCAAAGCCCCAGGGCACAATAAATCTTATCCCCGAAACCGAACAAACGGCGTGACTTCAACAGATTACAGCGTTTTTGCGTTAATACTGCACGCATATTTAGTTCTGGAAGCACGGCGGAAGAAAAAGACCAAAACAGAAGGGCCACCATGGGGCTACTTTGATTGCAGATTTGATCTTTTGAAAAGTGGCATTCAAACACACCTTTGGCAGGTTTCTGGCCGAAGCCGCTCTTGTGTACTCGCCAAATCGCGCGAAGGCCAAGTCCATTCCCTAGAAAAGAATTCGTCAAAGTCATTAAGTTGGACGGGTTAGTGCCTTGCCAGCGATCAGAGGCTCATTTGACAGCGGAAACGGTGTGGGCGTTTAGCGAAAGAAAAATATGAGGTAATCCGCCAATGATTTGATGGTACCGAAAACGGTTTTGCTAGTAGCGACACATGTTTTTACCTGTCACCGGGCTATTAACTGACCAGCACAATATCTAAAGCAGATAGACGAATGCCGGCCATCGCCTAAAACCCCTGGATTCCTTTCTAAACTGTAAGATGCTTAGAATTCCGGGGACATCTCAATCAAGAGCCTTCTTGCTACTATACGCGTCAACAAACGGGCAACAACTGGAGATGTAGTCTTGCTCGGTTCCAACTATTAGGCTTTGATCCCGATAGGGGAGGGATGCAAACAGCGCTTGTTGCAAATGATGAGTTTCTAGTGACCCGAGAGTACAAGTATTTTGACAGGGAGCAACAGAGCCTGGATACGTAATATAGCGGCGTGAACAAGGGCGGTTGCGTCTACAATATGAAGGAAAATAGCCTTCATAAAGCCCGTTTCAGGATCTTCCAACTGTTGATGATTGTTCGTATAGGCATTTACGATACATTTGCTGCCAGGCGGTATTGATTTCACCTGTTCCGGATAAATGGGTTCCATTAAGACGGTCAGCGTACCGGGACGCGCTGTCTGTTGAATATCTCGTAGCTCGTTTGAGGGGCGGAACTGTCCCGAAGCAATGACATCTTGGACATCGACAATGACCATTGGGACGATTTCAAACGGTGCCGAAAAACATGTAATTTCTGCAGCCATGCCGCTTGTAAGAACCTGCGCCGAAATCTGGTCAAAACCGGCTTGGAAACGTTGAACGTCGTCCACCACAGGTACTAGGATACCTGCCGGACGGAAGAATGGGTTTACATACTCCCCGACTTTAAGTGCAAACTGTTGGATCCGGCCAGAGATGCCCGCATAGATTGATGTTTTGGCTAATTCTTCTTTCGCTTTATCCAGCGCAGAGAGGGCGCTTTCACGTTGTGCCGGTAGAAGACTTGTCAACTTAGATTCTACAGCCTCTGCATTAGCAACAGCGACCGAAATAGCGGCCTTTTGAATATCTGCTTGATAACGAAAGCTTTGTAATTCACTTCTAGAAACAACGCTGTTCTTTCTTTTTGCCAGTTCCTCTTTACGCCTAAGCTCATCTAAAACCTTCTCGTAGGCACTTTTAGCCTGAGTGATTGCGGATTTTGCCGCTTTTAGTTCGGAAGTCGCGACAATCAGTGCTGAATCAATTTCAGAGACTTTTCGCTGTGCGATCTCAACATTCGCCGTTTGGATTTTGTCATCGAGCTTGAAAATTAAATCCCCTGCTTTGACGTCTTGATTGTTTTCAACAAATATCTCTTTAACCCGGCCGCCGGTCTCTGAGACGATGGTAACCGTCCGAAAGAATGACGAAACATTGTTCGTTGTCGGGTGATAGTAAAATATGATTGTTATCAGTGACAAAGCCAAAAGCACACAACAGGTAATACCCCAGCGAAGATGATACCAGACTGAAAAGAGGGTCAGTTCTCTCCCCCAACGCATATCAAGTACATATCGTCGGTAGAGATAGTCCGGTAGGACAGTCAGCAAAGAGCAGAGAAATATTTCAATCATTTAGTTGTCTCTCCGATCTGAAAGTCGTTTGGCCGCGCGGGCAATCGTATTTAACGGAGAGATGAAGTCTGGAATACGTATAACTGCAAGTAGCAGTGCAAATACCCAAAAGAGGTTATTATGAGTGAACAGAGCCAAAAGAGATAAAATGCCGACCAACTGGAATTGGATACTATTTATGCCATGCGCCATTTTCTCGGGGATCGCATGAAGTTTGAAATAGATATTTCCAAATGCAAGAAGAAGAGCAATCATGAAAATTACAACACCAACAAACAGCCCGTCGGTTTCCCCTGGAGCGGTGAAAAAGGACGGAAGGTGTTCCGGTGTTTTAACGTTTATTACTTTATCCATGAATTCACTCCTTCGCAAAAAGACTAGATTCATTTGAGATGGATTACTATAGATTATATTTTGCTTGGGCCGATACGGTTCATAAGGAACATTTGCATTGCTTTGTTTTGGTAGGGTTGCAAATAATCATAATATTGGAAACCTTACAGTCGGAACCGGAATAAAACCCATCAAAATAACAATCGGAAGGCACCTAAATTACAAGTCTCCCTCTGTCTTCGCTGAAGTTCTTCGAATTCTTTAGCGTCTACATAAACACCGACAGAGCGGCGACCGTCAATGCAAGATGCCGGGGTCACATATCACTCTATTGATACATGTTTTCTTTATGGTGGATTGGTCAATATTGTATTTAGCAGGTTTGGGATCAATTGTCGTATAACATTGTATTTTTCGCCGGAACAGGCAAAGATTGTTGATCCAATGCTTACCCAAGTGCGCCGGACGCTAAGGATCAGAATGACGTTAAACCCGGTCCCCGGTCCTTGTAAACCGTTAACGATGGCGACATTGTTAATCAAGGTAAGCGCCTCGGATCTGAAATCCGGGGCTTTTACTATTCATTGGCTCATTCTTATCGGCTGGCCAGTTTGAGAGCGAGCGCTTCTGCTGACTTGTGGGCGTTTTTGACAGACGCCAAATGCCGGTCGTCGTTGAATTCCTGATATTCAGCGTTGATTTCATGGACGGTTCCAACACCCAAATAGTGACTGAGTGTCCGTATATGTGGGCCGAGATGGTTCATTTTTTCGCGGATATCACCAACCCCGAAACCAAACTCGCCACTGGACGTTATCAGAACCAGTATTTTTCCAGACATAATAGGCTCTAATGGAAAGTCCCCACGCGCCAGGTCAAAGGTGAATGTCTTGTGGATGCGGATGACCTGATCAAACCAGGCCTTCAAAGCAGCTGGCATGCCGTAATTGTACATGGAGGATGACATGACAATGATGTCAGCCTGCTCCAGCTCACTGATCAAAGTATCCGATAGGGAAAGCAAGGCCTTTTGCGCGTCAGTTTTTGCGTCATCTGGCGTAAAAACCGCGGCAATCCAGTCTTGGTTGATAAAATCTGGTGGGTTAACGCCAACATCCCGATGGATGATTTTATCTTCATTGTTCAAGGTTCGCCATTTCTTCAAAAACGTGGCGGCGATTGATTTTGATACAGAATTATATGCAGGTGTCGAGTTGGTTGTTTTTCTCGCGCTAGAGTCAATATGCAAAAGGGTCTTCATCTGATATCCTTTCGTGGGTCCTGGTATCCATTGAAAGTAATATTGCCCTTGAAGACGAGTTTGACGAATGGTGATTTCTTATCTATAGATGAATTTATATAATTCATGGTGGGCTGACTGATGTACCCGAAGCTTCCATCCCTTAACGTCCTTAGGACCTTTGATGCGGCTGCACGGCTAAAAAGCTTTAAGAAAGCCGCCGAAGAATTGAATGTCACACCAACGGCTATCTCTCACCAAATCAAGGCATTGGAGGAGGGGCTTGGAACGCGCCTGTTTGAGCGCCAAACCCGTGCTGTAAAGTTGACCAGAGACGGAGAACTCCTTCTGGACACGACATTCAATGTCTTTCGGCAACTCACTGAAACTGTTAACAATATCGTCGGTTCAGCGGAGATATTGACGATCAGTACAACATCATCGTTTGCTTCCATGTGGCTGGTGCCAAACCTGGATAAGTTTTACGAAGAAAATCCTGGCATCGAGGTTGCCATTCAAACGGGAGAGCAAAAAGTTGATGTGTTGCACGATCGTCGCATTGACCTTGCGATCAGTTATGGGCAGTACGATCCTGCATCGCCCCATGCTTCAAAACTCGTCACCGAAAAGTTTGGCATGTATGCTACGCCAAGATATCTGGATAGCGTCACGACCCTAAAGGATGCTCAGCTTCTTGAAACCGAGTGGATGAATAAATCATTGCCGTCCATTACCTGGGAAGCGGTGGTCAGTCAACATAGGTGCGAAGAGAACCAAGCGAACTTCATTGTAAGGCGGTTCGATCAGGAACATCACGTTATTCAAGCCGCATTGGCAGGTCAAGGTATTGCCTTGGTTAGCTCAATACTGGTTAGAAATGCTGTGAAAGAACAATGGCTTGTTCCTTATACTAGCGATGGTTTGCCGGGTGAAATTGCAGGTTTGACCTATTACCTTGTTGTGCCCCCCCATAATCAACGCAATAAAAACGTCATGGCCTTCACTAATTGGTTGTCTTCTGAAATTCAGGAGAGACTCACCTGATCACCGTTTGGTATTTTTTTGAGATGTTGGAAAGGGCCTAAGCCTCTGCGAATGGGTCAATTGAAATGGATGCCGCCATCGGCGACCAGTACCTGACCTGTGACGGTTTCACTTTTGCAAAATGCTACTACGTGTGAGGCGACATCCTCTAAAGAAGTGGTCTTTTCCAAAACTGCGCGGGTCCGCCATCCTTCGACAAAACTCTCCGGTGCACCGCTGCTCATCATGGTATCTTCCATTAGTCCAGGGGCTACACAATTGACGGTGACTTCCGGCGCGAGAGCGGCCGCCAAATAACGGGTTAGCGGCCCGATTGCGCCTTTGCTGGGGGCATATGGCGCGCCGGCACCCCACGGCCCGATCCCAATAGTGGATCCTAGATTCACAATCCGCCCCCATTTGGATTTGCGTAGAAAAGGCGCCGCGGCGCGAGAAACAAGATAAGGCCCTCGTACATTGACTGTCATCATTTCATCCCATATTTCCGGGGTCATTGCGGCAAGATCGCCGTAAGGCAAGCTATGTCCCCCGGCCGCCATCCCGGCGTTATTGACCAACAGATCGCATCCAGCGAAGTTTTCTGAGACCTTTAAGATAGCTTGTTCAATGGAATCTGGATCGCTTTGATCAATTTTGATGAGTACCGCTTTCTGTCCGGTTTTTTCAGCGGCGGCTTTAACTCTTTCGGCTCTGGCTAATCCATTGCGATATCCAATGGCGATGTCTACCCCTTCCTTGGCAAGAGCAACGGCGATAACAGAACCGAGGCCGCCTGACCCTCCAGTAATGAAAGCACATGCACCGGATAGTTCCATCCTGTTCCTCCATTGTCTTGCTCCATCTCATCGAAACTAAGGTAGAAATGTTTCGGCTTTTTTGCGTATGTCGTCTGGTATAAGGACGGCTTTTCGACTGTTGAGATCAAGAAGAACGCACCTGAAGATCGTTTCAAATACAATCTGGTCATTTTCGGCGCGAACAAGTTGATGGCAGAAAATCATTGATTTCCCACCAATTTCTTGGACACCGGTTTTCAAGAATATGACTTCACCTGCCGTAACCTCAGATTTGAAATCGCTTTCGGCTCGAACCACTGCAAAAGAAAGTTGTCTTCCGCTTCGAACATCCTCGGGTCCAAGACCTAGTTCAGTTTGGAAGGTAATAACGCCGTCGCTACAAGCGGCAAAATACCTTGAAACATTCATGTGTCCGAGATGGTCACAGTCTGATGGCGCAACAACCGTCCGATAGGTTTCACGAAATTTCAAGATCGTTCCCCCTCGCTGATTACCTTTCTGAATTCTGATTTATGGTAGCGAGGGCAACATTAGAAGACAATAATTAATCAAGTGGCAGGGCACAGATATTTTGCGCACTTCAACGCGATGCGTAAAAAAAATGGGTAACGTTTGATAGGCTCTGCGTTCAGGTTGTTTTCGATCGATGTTTGCCCAAAGCGGATGAAATGGTTTTTGTGAAAGTTCTTGGCGACGGTTTTAGCCGGCTAGCTTATGCTTTTGTTCCCATGACAACGCTGGATATGTGCGGGAAAGTGAGCGCTTTGCCATCAAAGCAAGTGCTAAGTCCCTCAAGAATGTCGTCCAAGAGAGCATTGCGATCGGTATCAGACCAAGTCGCTATTATGCCGGCCAAGGGCGTGGACATTATGCCGTTTTGTATGAATGCGCGGCCGTCCTTATGCAGCAAAGTCAAATCGACAGTTTCCCAACTGACTTTATCGAACCCTGCTTCCTTAAAATATTCAGCGATTTCATTCCCATTCGGTAAGCTGCAAACAGCTCGTATACCTGCGGCCGCATTTGCGTCAATATGCTTCGTTAGTGCGGCCACCTGACTATTCATTAAAGGGTGCTGCTCGAGCGATTGTGCGGCAACGACCAGACATTTCCCGCCTGAACGCAGAAGGCGGTGTATTTCCTTTAAGGCACCCACTTTATTCGGAAAGAATTGCAGTCCTTGTTGGCAATAGGCTTTATCAAATGACTTGCTTTCAAGCGGTATATTGCCGACATCAGCCTCTATGCAATTTATCCGGGAGCTGCCAACAATAGATTTTGCAACATTCAGCATGCCAGAATTCAAATCAACACCGGCAACGTTTCCTGATGGTCCAACCCTGGATTTAGCCATTCTCGCGACGATACCAGTGCCGCAGGCGACATCTAGTATGTTTTCACCTTCTTGGGGAACAGCCTTGCTAAGAAGATGTTGGGCCCAAGGTACGAAAATCACAGGCACCAATTACTGCTCGTATAATTCCGCAGCACTGCCTGACAATTGCCATTTTACGTTTGAGCTCATGCTATAATCCTCAATTCACAGTTATCTTAAATAGGTCTTCGGGCAATTGCAAATGGAGGACATCCTTCGCTTTTTTTGGATAAGTATTTTGACGGATATCGTATGGTCGAAGCAGATACCCTGCCATTTAAACAGGGATTAGAAATCTGGTAATGGAATGAATTCATCTCGGTCATCCGGCGGCAAATCAAATTGCCCGTTGCCCCAGTCTGCAAGTTTCCATTGATGTTTTGCTTCTTCTATCTTTTCCTTGCTGGAAGAAACAAAATTCCACCACACATAGCGGGGACCGGCGAGAGTTTCCCCTCCCAGGATCATAATCTGTGCACCTTGTGATCCAGCCGCAATCGTGATCGCGTCTTTTGGGCGAAACACCATCATTTGCCCAGCTTTAAACGTTTGCCCGGCAATGGTCACGCTACCATCAACCACATATAATCCCCGGTCTTCGTGGTCGTCCGGAAGGGGAAAGCGAATATTGGGCTGTAAGTTTACGTCTGCATAAAACATGTCAGAGAATACGCTAACTGGGGCCTTTTCCCCGTATGCTCGCCCGAGAATGAGCCGTACGCTAACGCCATGATCGCTAATCACTGGAAGCGTTGTTTCAGCATGATGTTCAAAACTGGGGGCGGTTTCTTCTTTGTTTTCAGGCAGAGCAACCCAGGTTTGAATCCCGAATAGACTATGTGGATTTTTTCGGGTCTCTTCGCTTGTCCGTTCAGAGTGGGTCACCCCTTTACCCGCAACCATCCAGTTGACGGCGCCGGGCAGAATAAGTTGGTTGGTGCCGAGACTATCACGATGCTGAAACTCTCCTCGGTAAAGATAGGTTACTGTTGCCAAACCGATATGCGGATGAGGCCGGACATCAACGCCCTGACCGGTCACGAAGTCTGCCGGCCCCGCTTGATCGAAGAAAATGAATGGACCCACCATTTGTCTTTTTCTGGATGGAAGAGCCCGCCGCACCTCGAAACTGCCCAAATCGTGGGCGCGAGGTATAATAAGTGTTTCGATGGCGTCAGCTCCAATTTCATCGGGACATCCGGGTTCAATTGAGGGGTTCCAGCTCATTTTCTTCGTCTCCTGGTTAAAGTTAAACCTTACTTCCTGCCTTGGATCGCAATGTAAGCGTTCATCAGGTTTCGATAATCGGGAATATGGTTCGAGAACAGTGTCCCCAAACCTTCAATATCGTTGCGCCAGTCTCGGTGTAATTCACAAGCGACACCAAACCATGTCATCAGTTGGGCGCCAGACTGTTCCATCCGGCTCCACGCCGAATGTCGCGTTACTTCGTTAAACGTACCAGATGCGTCGGTAACAACAAACACTTCGAACCCTTCCTCGATGGCAGAAAGGGCGGGAAAGGCGACGCAAACTTCAGTTACGACACCGGCTATGATCAATTGCTTTTTCCCGGTTGCCTTGATTGCATTGACGAAATCCTTGTTGTCCCACGCGTTGATTTGACCGGGACGGGCGATGTAAGGTGCGTCCGCGAATTTTTCTTTTAGCTCGGGGACCATCGGGCCGTTTGGACCATCTTCAAAACTGGTTGTCAGGATAGTCGGCAGGTTGAAATATTCAGCCAAATCTGCAAGCGCCAAAACATTGTTTTTGAATTTGTCCGGATCAAAATCACGAACAAGCGAAAGTAATCCGGTCTGGTGATCAACAAGCAGAACTGCTGCATTGTCTTTGTCAAGGCGGTTATAGGTTTTTGTCATTGTCGTCTCCTTTTTTCCAAATGAAGATCTGCATTCAGGGCTGCTGATCAAAGCCGATAAACACTGGAAGAAGGTTGCGGCGAAAACGCGGCAACCTTCCCAGACCTATACTGTTCCTGCCTTCCGTAAGGCGCCAAAACCATCTCGTTGGAATTCGGCAATCGCCTGGTTGATTTCAGCCGTTGTGTTCATAACAAAAGGGCCATGCGCGACGACCGGTTCATCAATCGGCTCGCCTGTCAAAACGAGGAGTTTAGCGTCACTATTGGCTTCTATAGATACGCCGCCGCCTTCCCGGCCGAGCAGGACCATTTGGGTTTCACGGGCTATCTCTTGACCATTAATTTCAACTGTACCGGAAAGCACAAGTACAGAGACTGTATGTCCGTTTGGAATATCGAGGGTCACCGATTTGTCGCGCATGAGCCGTATGTCCCACATATTGATCGGTGTGAATGTGCGGGCAGGGCCTGAAACGGTAAGATAGTTGCCTGCAATAACGCGTAACTTTCCGGCGTCATTGGGAAGATCAACGTTTGGGATTTCCTCATTGACTAAAGTTTGATAGCCGGGTTTGGCCAGCTTATCTTTGGCCGGAAGATTTACCCAGAGCTGTACCATTTCAAAAGTACCCCCTTTCTCGGCAAATGCCGGGGAATGGTATTCTTCATGTACAATGCCGGACGCCGCTGTCATCCATTGTACATCGCCGGGGCCGATTGTGCCACCGGCGCCCGTGGAATCCAGATGTTCAACTTCCCCGTCATAAACAATTGTGACTGTCTCGAAACCTTTGTGGGGATGGGCACCAACGCCGCGGCGTCGTTCCGTTGGTTCAAAATGTGCTGGACCCGCATAGTCGAGCATGATGAACGGACTAATATGTTGACCTTGTTCACGGTGTGAAAGCATTGTTCGGACAGGGAAGCCATCGCCCACCCAGTGCTGATGGGGCGCACTACGAATTGCAAGAATTTGTCTCATGGGCTTGTCTCCTTTCAGGTGTTGGATTTGCCGGATTGCTTGATTAGAAAGATATTGTGAGACAATAAAAAGAAAAGTAGGCTAAAATTGACTAGACTGTTCTATTTATAAGACAATGAACCATGCAAAATCTCAATGATCTATTCTATTTCGCACAAGTGGTTGACCACGGCAGCTACGCCGCCGCAGGTCGTGCACTCGGTGTGCCGCGGTCCAAGCTGAGCCGCCGTATAATGGTCTTGGAGGAGCGGCTTAATGTCCGCTTGATCCAACGGTCTACCCGCAAGTTAAAAGTTACAGAAATCGGCCGGGCTTATTACAATCACTGTGTTGCAATGATGGTCGAGGCAGAAGCCGCGCAAGAGGTCATAGATCGCTCACTTTCCGGCCCGCAAGGTGTCATTAGAGTGAGCGCCCCGCCGGCACTTGTCTGTTTTGAAGTGGGAGAGATGGTGGCGCGGTATATGGCCGCTAATCCTCTTGTTACTGTCGAGCTGCAATCAACGTCCAGACGTGTGGACGTTATCGGTGAAGGGGTGGATGTTGCCATCCGTGTAAGATTTCCGCCAGCGGAAAACTCAGACCTGAAAGTGCGCGCATTGGGGCGAAGCAAACAGCAGATTGTAGGAAGCCCAAAATTGATCGAAAGTATCGAAAGCCCGATCAGGCCTCTTGATTTGTCTTCACTTCCTAGTCTTGATTTAAATCAGCCCAATCAAGAGCATGTGTGGGAACTGGACGGTCCCGATGACGCGCATATGCGGTTGCCGCATACTCCTCGGTTGGTGACGGATGATATGTCGCAGCTGTTATATGCCGCAATCGAAGGGATTGGAGTTGTTCAACTGCCAAGTATGGTTGCCGAAGAGGCCCTTCGTACGGGGGCACTTGTCGATGTTTTGCCGTCATGGCGCCCTGTGGCGGGAACCGTGCAGGCGATCTTTCCCTCCCGCCGTGGTCTCTTGCCCTCGGTTCGGGCCTTTATCGATTTTTTGGTTGCCGGGTATAAAATGAAGTCCGCTGAAACCGAAAAAGTCTAGAGTAATGCGGGGCCCTGACAGGGAGGGCTCGGGGCAGTATTACCCTGTTTTCGAGCAGTTATGGTGTGGCTGCATCTGCGCAATTTGTTGGTGCGGGAAGATGTTCGCCTCTTCTGCAGGGCGCGGTTTGATTTCTCCTGTCATCATTTTGAACAGCCATGGGAAATCTCCTTCTTGTGACCGACGGGACGCTACCCGCTCTGCAAGATTATTTACCCCTTCAATGGCACCTACCCCATTTTCTAATTTAAAACGGAAAACATAGTTTGGAGTCAGACCCATCCTCAAATCTGCTTGCACTAATTTTTTATCTGTTGCCTGTGTAAGGCTGTAATATCCTTTGGTAAATGCCCGAAGAATTTCGTGTGCCGGATAGCCGCCCAATTGCGCACAGGTGAGATTTTGCGGCCATCTTTTGTGCCTGTAAAAAAGGGGGGTGTCGTCAGTTTCTACGAGCGGTAAATACAGGTTTGTATAGGTGCCTCCCTGAACGGCGATGGCTTTCCAGGCCAAGGTGGAGAAGGGCAACGGGACGACCAAGACCTGATCTGTTGGAATGTTGCGACTGGCAAAATGTTCGATGGCTCTGTTTTTCATCCAGTCCTGAGCGACAACGGACCATCCCAGATAGAGGGTGGACAGGCAAAATGCGACTGTCAGGGCCTTTTTATAGGCTTTTGTCCAAGTTGGACGGATTAGTGCCCAAACCACAACGAACAGTAATGGTAACGTGTATAAAGGGTCGATGATAAACACAGAGCCAATGCCAAAAGGGTGGTTTGTTATTGGCCAGAATAACTGGGTCCCATAGATGGTGACTGCGTCCAGAAGGGCATGGGTGATCAGGCACAACCAGACCATAAGATAGAAGGTAAACCTGCCATCCAATGGTTTTTTGAAGACCCGCCAAAGACCTTCTGCCAGCAAAGGGGTGATGATCGTTTGAAGAACCAGCGAGTGTGTCGCAGAACGATGAAAGACGAAGTTTTCGAGGGGACCACCATAGTTCCAGAAGACGTCAAGGTCAGGCAGGGTTCCCAACAATCCACCTGTTAAGGCGGCTTTACGCAGTCCGTGGCGTTTTCCAAGGAACGCGGCACCAATACCCGCGCCCAGAACAAATTGTGTGACAGAATCCATCCCTGTCCCTTTTCCCGAAACAATAGATCTAACATATAGATCGCGAACAATAATATACAATGAACAAGCAATGCATCCCACGCGAAAAAATGGCTAAATTCTCGAGATTTAACCAATAAAAGAGGCAATTTTAATAAATTTTTAAATGCTTTATTAGCATGGTTGGTTGAAGTTGCAAGTATTTGGTTGATGGGGTTCTATGTTTCTGTTCAGGCGCCAAACGGCAAGCCTTTGGTTGGTTTTGGTCCTTTTTTTTGGTTTCCAATTCAGTGTTGTTGCTGAGGAGCAACCTGATAAACCGGTCGCCAATAAAGGTGTGCTGGACTTGCGTAATTGGAATTTTCAGGATGAAGGACGACTGGAGCTTGCGGGTGAATGGGCCTTTTACTGGCAGGAATTTATCGAGCCTGCCGAAATCAGCACAACAAAGGCTACTCCAATTTATCATGCGGTTCCAGGCATCTGGCTGGGTTTGGAAAATCACGGTGAAATTCTTGGAAAATACGGCTATGCAACGTACCGCCTGAAAGTTTTGTTGCCTGATCAACCTGCCGATCTGGCCTTCTATTTAAAGCGGGTTCAATCTGCCTATCGCCTTTATGTTAATGGCGAACAATGGATGCAGTCGGGTGTTCCCGGTAAAACCGCAGATACTGAGCGCGCGGTTGTTACCCGGGACGTCGGATCCTTGAAGGGCGCGGCGGGAACACTTGATATCGTCGTCCATGTCTCGAACCACATCGGTTATTCCGGAGGTGGATTTTTCAGTTCTTTTACCCTTGGACCGGAAAAAGCCCAGCATTTAGACCATATGGGTGAGTTGTCTCGCGACGTTTTTTTGTCGGGAGCCCTGTTTTGTCTGGGGGCGTTTTTAATGATCCTTCATTTGGGACGCTTTCGAGAACGGATCTATTTTGTTCTCTATGTGATGTCTTTCTGTTCGGCTGTCTACATGATGACTGTGACGTCTACGGTGGTGGAGCTATTCCCGTCCATTCCTTATTTGGTTTCAGAGAGATTGTCGTATGTCAGTGCCGCCTTTCTGATAGCGTTCACATATGAATTTATTCATCATTTCAGTCCGAGACGGGCGAGCTTGGTCGTTTCCTACTATATCCTTTACCAAACGGTTTTTATTTCACTTTTTGTTATTTTCTGGCTTGGTGGACTACCGCTCGAGACAATTTATATAATTTCTTTTCATCTTTTGGTCGTTTCCGTCGCTTGCTTTGTAGAAATTCGTTATGTACTGAAGCGACGCGTATCCGGCAGCTGGCTGATCGTATCCGGCGTCACGACGTTGGTTGTGTTCGCTATTCACGATATTTTACATGCAAACGGTTTGGTGAAAACGACATATCTCGGACCTTATGGGATCCTTCTTCTTCTGTTTTCCTATGCGGTTATTCTGGCGCTCAGGGTCAATGACAGTATCACGCGCAATGAACAGCTGGCAGAGGCAATCCGGTCGTTGAGCGAAGCTGTTGCGATTTTTGATAGTCGGGATCATGCGGTCGTTTGGAACGATGCCTACAGGCAGCATCTGTCAGTCGATGCGCAGAAGATCCTAAGTCCGGGGCGGTCATTTTTCGAGCTGGTGCGAGCGGATGCCTATTCGGGTGAACTACCCGATGCAATCGGTCGGGAAGAGGACTATATTCGGCAGCGGATGAGAAAACACAACCGACCGACCGAGGCATTTGAGGTGGAGCGAAGCAACGGTTGGCATCTATATAGGGAAGCCCGTACTCCGGACGGTGGCCGGGTGACCCTTGCGGCTAACTTGTCTAGTCAAAAAGCAAAAGAAGAAGAACTACAGGCTGCGCTGGAAAAATTGATTGATGCCAACGAAGCAAAGAACAGTTTTTTATCCAATATGAGCCATGAACTGAGAACACCACTTAACGCAATCAATGGATTTTCGGAAATGATGGTCAAGGGTATCCTTGGGCCGATCAATGTTCAATATCGGGATTATGCTGGCCATATTCACCGCTCAGGACATCATCTGTTACGACTGGTTACAGATATGCTGGATGTTGTGCGGATTGAAACCGGGAAGCTGCAAATCTCTCCAGAGCAGGTCAATATTGCTCAAGTTCTGGAAGACTGTTTCCAAATGGAGATGGAGAAATTTAACGCAAACAACATCGTGTTCGACACAGACATCTCTCAGGAGATACCGCCGTTATTTGTTGATCCGATCCGGGTTCAGCAAATTGTTTTAAATCTGTTAGACAACGCAATCAAATTTACGGATGCAGGGGGAAGAATTTCGGCTTCTGTCAGGGCCGCTTCTGATGGCTCTGTTTCAATCTCAATTACGGATACGGGTATTGGGATGGCCCAAAAGGATATTCAGATCGCGCTTCAGAAATTCGGACAGATCCGTCAAAGCCACTTGATGGCACATGATGGGTTGGGGTTGGGGCTATCAATCGCGAAAGTCCTGATGGAATTACAAGGTGGGGAGTTGCAATTGGATAGTCAATTGGGTGAGGGGACAGAAGTTACCCTTGTTTTTCTTCCGATTGAGCAAGCTAAGGCCTTCTTTGAAAATCCGGTCTTACACCAAGACACCGCAGAAACAGTATAGGGCGATCGGATAATTGAAGGCCCGTGCGGAGAAGAGCTTTCTTTGATCAAGAATTCTGGGAATTGTGTGAAAGAGCCCGTCCGCTGAGGCACAGGTGAATTGCAAGGTCTGTTAAAGGCGTTTTTTGAACGGAAATACCTAAAAACTGTTGGAAAAAAGGCGGCCTGGGCCTTTCCCGATTGTTGGAAGGCCTGCCAGAGTGAGCATATGCCAATAGAGGGCTTGATTGCTGCTGACGACTGGCTTGCCTGTTCTTTGCTCGGCTTCGTCGATAATTGAAAAACTATTGAGGTTCGTACAGGAAACAAAGAGACCGTCTACATCGTTTTGCTTGCTGAGGTCAATAAGGGCTTTGAGAATGGAACGGTCACTGATCCGGGCGACAATGGCTTCCTGCTCTTCTGAGAATGAGCCAAAGGCAGAAATTTCCAATCCGCTCTGTTCCAGTAACGTCCGCATGGCATCTGAAACTTCTTCAATATACGGGGTTATAAATCCAATCCGTTTTATCCTGAGCGCTTTACAAGCAGCCAGAACGGCGCGCATGGGGTCCGTAACCTGCGCCGTTGGGTGAATGTTTTGAACAAGTGTTTTGACTGTCTTGGATCCGATATAGGTAGCGCCGGATGTGCAGGCATAAGCAATAACATCGAACTGTGCGCTTTTTGGCAATAACGCAGCGGCAGCCGGAAGGTCCGCCTTCATTTGCATAAGTGTTTCAGGGGTGAGGTCTGCGCCGCTTGGTATGCGGCTATGGAGCAGGCCCACGGCATCGTTATCAAGGACCGACCGGATTTCATTTTCAATGGTTTCATCGGCCTGCAGGACAATGAGGCCGAGAGCTGTTTTTCTGTCCGCGCGATCATCAATGTCATATGGCAGCTTCATCCAATACCCTTTCTGTTCTATCCCGAAATTATCGGCAGACATTCTGGCGCGGGCCGTGAAAGATAACGGGGCGGGCCGTCCTGAATGAGAATGTTTTCCTCGTGAACCATGATCCGGCCCTCACCAACGCTCATGCTGGGCTCAAGGGTGATGACCATATTTTCTGCGAGAAGAGTGTCATCGAAATGAATAAGGGACGGGGCCTCCGTCAATTGCATGCCCAAACCATGCCCAAACCGGCCAACATCGTTGCTTTCCTGCTGGATGGTGTTTTTTATTATCTGATAAAGGTCACTGCAGCGTAATCCGGGACGAGCCGCGTCGAACGCTGCGCGGGTTGCTGAAATTAGGATTTCATAGGCATGTTTTGCGGTGTCTGACGCATGGCCAAACGCGTAGTTTCTGTCAAAATCGCAAAAATAGCCCTTGAGGGTCGCGCCGGTATCCAACATCAGGATATCGCCCTCTTTTAACGGGGCCTGGCTAGGCGGTGAGATTACATCGGCATATCCCCCTGTACCCGCTCCGCCAACCAGATACGGAACATCGTCGGCACCGTTGCGCAATAAATCAATTTTGAAGGCGCGAAAAACATCCTCCAACGGCATCCCGATGTGAAATAGGGTAGCGGCATTTTCGAAGCTCGAAGAAGCAATGCCACAAATTTGCTGGATAAGTTCTATCTCTGCCGTTGATTTTACCATCCTGAGCTTTTGTACAAGAGGAGTTGCATCGACAAATTCTGAGTGAGGTAGCATGTTTTTTAACATGCCGAAGTCGTTTATGGGCATTCGAAGAGCGCTTTCGCGCCCCATAAGCATTCCAATGGTACCAAATGATTTAAGCCCGTCACAAATAAGGGAAAGCCCATCATCCTGAGCATGCGGGCTCGACCAGGTGCGAATATCCTCAACCCAAGTATTTTGCATTAAAGCCGCCCCGATTTCTGGAATGACTGCAATTGGTTTCCCGTTCAGCGGAATGATCAGGTACCAAGGCCGCGTAGGGCTTTGCCAAAACAAGGTTCGAAAGCCTGTGAAGTAACGCATTTCGGCCTCACTCGTGAAAAACAGAGCGTCTATTTTAGCCGTGCGCATCGCCGCCTGTGCTTTCAGAAGCCTGTTCTCAAATTCAGCTGTTTCGAAGTCGATAATGCCCGGCTCAAGTTGCATCAGATGTGGCCTCTTCAGAAAGGATTGCAAGGACAATCGCTGTTTGATCAAGTCCGTCTATAGTGTCATCAGATTCGCAAAGCGTTTTTAAGCCTGCGATGCCTGCAACGCCTGATGGGGTAGAGGCGAGGTCCTGCTCGGCGAGCCACTGACAAGTAGCTTTGGCTTCTGTATCACTGATTGTCATGAAGTAATCGGCTTCCCGGGCCAAATACCGCAATGCAAGATGGGATGGCTCCTTACAATCCAGCCGCCCCATATTTGAGACGGCCCCGTGCGCCCGACTCGGCTTGCCCGCCTCAATGCTATCGATCAGGCAGGGCGCGTCTTCAGGCTCAACAATAACAATTTTGGGACCTTCCTGCCAGAGATGGCGGCACATTGCGGTGACGCCAGCGGCCAAACCACCAACGCCAGCCTGCAGAAAAACATGGGTCGGGGGTTCAGGAATCTGGTGTTCCATTTCCGATCCAATGATCAGGTACCCTTCCATGACATCGCGGGCTGGCTCAGAATATCCCAGCCAACTGCTGTCTGAAAGAAGTTGCCACCCTTTAAGGTCTGCTGCTTGTCGGGCAGCAACCATACTGGCCTCGTAGTCATGCCCCTCGCGTATAACGGTTGCCCCTTTTCCTCTTAACTTTTCGGCAAAGCTTTCTGGTACCGTTTGCGAAAGATAGACGACCGCCGTTGCTCCGAAAATACGGGCACCTGCGGCCATGGAAAGGCCATGGTTTCCTGCGCTGGCACAGACAAATGTTTTGTCTCTCAGTGCGTTCTCTGGCGCGCTGTCTGGATTGGACTCCAGATAGGGGGCTGCCTGTTTGGCAATCGCAAAGGCCGCGCCTAATGCTTTGAAGCTGCCCAGTCCCATGCGGCCTCTTTCATCTTTGACATATAAGTTGGCGATTCCTATTTGTTCCGCGATTTTTAACGAAGATACCGTAGGGGTCGAATGAGCGGCGGGACACAAACTCATGAGCCTGACCGCCGCTTCAGGATTGACCACAATGTCGCCTGGTTCAAAATTGGGTTGATCAGGCAACCCTTTCTGACGGTATGGATTGGTATTGATCCGCATGTTTCCCCCTACTGTTTCACAAGACCATGGTTAGCCTAACGATAAACAATGGGAAAAGCCAGTATCGCCCAACCTACCCATCTTAAGCTTATTAAGAAGATGAGCGAGAGATGAATACTTGACAATTTCGGTAATAATTTAGTTGCAGTTGAAGAGTTTTGTTAAAAAACGGTAGATTTAAAAGTAAAAAAACAAATAATTAAAAGAATAATTGTGAAAGATTCGTTAATTTGTAGTAGTGACTAACAAGGTTATATAATTTGTAAAGTAAAAGTTATAAACATCATGAGGCTCTTTAGAATTTGCAAAGCGGTCTATTGGCTGTGGATAATAAATTTTTTACAGCAGCTGTTGTTTTGTTGGTTGAATTTTGTTTTAATCAAACTAATTGGGAGACGGGTTTGTAAAAAGCCCGAACGAATATTTGTTACAGAACAGAGGGGGCCAGTTTGGCTAATACAGCGGAGGAGCAGGCGTTCGTTGAATTCGAACGCGTGCAGAAAAGTTATGACGGCGAGACCCTGGTCGTCAAAGATCTGAATCTTTCCATGCCAAAAGGCGAATTCTTAACAATGTTAGGACCATCAGGGTCAGGAAAAACAACCTGTCTCATGATGTTAGCAGGATTTGAGACCGCCACGCATGGAGATATCCGTCTTGATGGGCAGGGCATTAACAATATCCCGCCCCACAAAAGAGGGATCGGCATGGTTTTTCAGAACTATGCTCTTTTCCCACATATGACGGTGAATGAAAATCTCGCCTTTCCACTCGAAATTCGAAAGCTGGGCAGGTCTGAGCGTGAAGCAAAGGTTAAGCGCGCCCTAGAGATGGTGCAAATGGGCGAGTTTGGTTCGCGGCGTATCGCCCAATTGTCGGGCGGTCAGCAGCAGCGTATTGCACTTGCTCGCGCCTTGGTATTTGATCCAACGCTGGTTCTGATGGACGAGCCGTTGGGCGCGCTGGACAAGCAGTTGCGAGAACATATGCAGTTTGAAATTAAACGAATTGCCGATGATCTTGATATTACAGTTGTCTATGTGACCCATGACCAGACCGAGGCGTTGACCATGTCTGATCGGGTTGCCGTGTTTGATGATGGCCGCATTCAGCAGCTGGCGCCACCAGATCAGCTTTATGAACAGCCTGAAAACAGTTTCGTTGCCCAGTTTATTGGCGAAAATAATACGCTTGAAGGCGTTGTTGAGAAAATCAGCGGTGGGCAGGCACTCGTTCGGCTCGATAATGGCGAGTTGATCGATACGACCCCGGTTAATATTAGTAAAGTTGGAGAACGAACCAAGGTCTCCATTCGTCCTGAGCGGGTTGAGTTCGACCGTGATCGGCTTGGCGACGAAGTGCATACACTGAAAGCAGAGGTGCTTGAGTTTATTTATATGGGGGACATTTTCAGGACCCGTCTAAGGGTTGCCGGAAATGAAGACTTTATTGTTAAAACCAGAAATGCGGTAAATCAAACCCGGTTTCAGCCGGGACAACAGATTGAGATAGGGTGGTTGGCAGAAGACTGTCGGGCGCTTGACGCCTAAGTTTACTGAAACGACCTGCTGCAACAGATTAGCAATGACTATCTGAAGGATAGGGTGGTCCCATACCCTGCAGCAAATCTCATTTATATGAACGGGACATGACAGAGGAGATTAGTATGAAATTGTTTACAAAGCTGTCCACTGCAATTGTATTTGCTGCTGTGGGAGCAACTGGAGCTACGGCTGCGGATATGTCTGATGAGATGACAATTGTGTCTTGGGGCGGCGCATATTCCACATCTCAGTTGAAGGCCTATCACGAGCCTTATATGGAAAAAACCGGCATCAAGATCATCAATGATGAAAGTTCTGCCGAAGCTGTTGCTAAACTCCGTGCTATGGATGAAGCCGGTAATGTAACTTGGGACCTTGTTGACGTTGTTGCGTCTGACGCCATTCGCTTATGCGATGAGGGTCTTGCAGAAGAAATCGATCACGACAAGGTTCTTGCAAAAGCACCTGATGGATCCCCTGCCAGTAAAGATTTTGGCGATTTGATCGTATCACAGTGTTTTATTCCACAGATCGTTTACTCCACAGCTTTCGGGTATCGCACAGATCTGGTCGGTGACAAGAAGCCTACAAGTGTTTGCGCGATCTTTGATACAAAAACATGGCCTGGTAAACGGTCCCTTGAAAAGCGTCCAATCAACAACATGGAATGGGCTCTTTTGTGTGACGGTGTCGCTAAAGACAAGGTTTATGACGTTCTGGCCACGCCAGCCGGACAAGAGCAGGCTCTTGCCAAGTTGGGCACCATCAAAGATGACGTGATCTGGTGGTCAGCTGGCGCCGATACGCCTCAGCTACTGGCAGACGGCGAAATTGTAATGGGTTCTACATATAACGGTCGTCTGTTCTCTGTTATTGAAGAACAGAAACAGCCTGTTGCAATGCTTTGGGACGCTCAGGTATTTGACCTTGACGGTTGGATTGTTCCAGCTGGTCTGAGCGACGAGCGTAAAGCCCGCGTGATGGATTATTTGAAATTTGCAACGGATACTCAGCGTCTTGCTGATCAGGCAAAATATATTTCTTATGGCCCAGCCCGTAAATCATCAGCTCCATTGGTTGGCAAGCATGCCAGCCTTGGAATTGATATGGGTCCACATATGCCAACTGATCCAGCCAATGCCAAGAATACATTCTTGTATAACTATGAATTCTGGGCAGATTATCGCGACGACATCGACGCGAAATTCCAGGCTTGGTTAGCCAAGTAAGGCTCTGAAGAAGCGGGTTAAATACCCGCTTCTTTTCATTTACCAGACGAAAGTTCTGGCCAAATTTAATGAACACTGAACTGGCGACTAAAGAATGAGTGATACGATCGAAACTGGTCCTGTGTTGGCGGCAGACGGGACACCTTTGAAGCGGAGTTTGCAGCGCTCTTTGCGGCTACAAAAATTCAGAGCTTTAATGCTGATTTCGCCCCTGCTTGCTTTCATCCTGATCACGTTTATCGCGCCGATCGCAGATATGCTATTTCGCTCCGTCGAAAATGAAATCGTGAGTGAAACGCTTCCGCAAACGGTCAATCTGTTGAACGCGGATACAGAATCTGCGCCGATTGTGCCGGGCGAAAAAACATTCTCCGCCCTCTATGTTGACCTCTTCGTTGCGGTCAAAAACAAAGAACATACGCGGCTTGGGAGCCGCCTGAATTACGAACAAACCGGGGTTTCCTCGCTGTTTCGTAAATCCGGGCGACGGGTTCGCCGCCTCAATGTTGAAATCTATCCAGACCAATTTGCGGCTGTTGATCCCAGTTGGAAAGATGTGAAAACTTGGCAGATGCTGGCAGATTCTTCAGATGCACAAGAAGAATTACCGCAATCCATGTGGGCCTATTCGTCCTGGCGGAAATATGTGATTGAAGATGGGGATGACCCTCAAAAAGAGGCCGTCGCAGATTTTGTTTTTGTCGCTCTTTATAATGACCTCGTGCGTTTAGAGGGTGCATCTTCCAATGCGCTCATTCAGAAAAGCGCCGCGGCGGCTACAAATTTCAAGACCGTAAATTTTAAAGAAGCGTTCCTCAAGTTCGATAAGGAATGGGCAAGTGAAGACGTCTGGAAAACACTCCGCGTTTACTCTCCGCCTTATACCGAAGGTTACTTTCTGACAGCCGTGGATCTTAAAAAGGATTTTGACGGATATTCAGTCCGTCCGGAAAATGAGCGTCTCTATGGAACTCTGTTCCTGAGGACACTGTTTATGTCGCTTGTGATTACTGCCTGCGCCATTTTCCTGGGCTATCC
Organism: Sneathiella sp.; assembly: GCF_047631475.1. Lineage (GTDB taxonomy): Bacteria > Pseudomonadota > Alphaproteobacteria > Sneathiellales > Sneathiellaceae > Sneathiella. The sequence goes on from NZ_JBLHZT010000008.1 coordinate 26,049, forward strand.
GATCGCATGGCTTATGTCTAACCGTCCAATGCGGGAAGCCAACCTTCTGATGATTATGGTTCTGTTGCCATTCTGGACCTCCTTGCTTGTGAGGACCTCCGCCTGGAAAGTAATGTTACAACAACAAGGGGTCATTAACGATACTCTGGTTTGGCTTAATATCATCGATGAGGCAGGGCGTCTTGTGTTGATCAATAACCAGTTCGGTACGATCGTTGCAATGACCCATATCCTGCTACCCTTTATGGTTCTGCCACTTTATTCAGTGATGCGAACAATCCCGGAAACCTATACGCGTGCCGCGAAATCGATGGGCGCGACAAATTGGACGGCTTTCTGGCGAATATATTTCCCATTATCTGTTCCTGGAATTGGGGCTGGATCCATTCTCGTGTTTATTCTGTCCATTGGTTATTACATTACCCCTGAAATCGTCGGTGGCACGTCCGGTACCTTCATTTCGAACCGGATTGCCTACCATATCTCTAGTTCGCTTAACTGGGGCCTCGCGGCTGCATTGGGCACAATATTGCTGCTGGTCGTTCTGTTGCTCTACTGGGTGTATGACCGAATTGTTGGCATTGATAACGTGAAGTTGGGGGGCTAAGAGTATGTCAAAAAAGAAAGAAAAACCGATTATCGCCTCTATTCAGCAGATTGCAGGCGCGGGTGCCTTCTTTGCGGGTCTGTTTGGCTTGCTGTTTGGTATGACCCAGGAAATCCCGTTGATCGGGGTTGCCGGGGGTGTCATTCTGGGTGCTATCGCGTCTACCCTGATTGTCAAAGTCCTTAAAACAAGGCGCATTGCGCAACTGGTAACGGTTGTTCTTGGTCTTGTCGCTGGTTATCTGCAAGCCGAAATCTCAGGAGCCTTATTGGGCGGGCTATTTGGGTGGGTGTTCACCTGGTTTGTCTTTTGGGTTGGAACCGGCGACTATCGCCGCAGGTTGCCTTCTTATGCAACACCAGGGCAGGTCATCTGGCATCATTCATTTGTGGTTATCTGCTGGGCGATCTTTCTGTTCCTGATCACACCTATTATTGTAGTGATGCCCTTGAGTTTTAATGCAGAGAACTTTTTTACATTCACGCCTGAAATGTTGAATTTTGATCCTGCGGGCTACTCATTGAAGCATTATGAAGACTTCTTTACGAATTCAGACTGGCAGGGTGCGATTAAAAACAGTTTCGCTATTGCGCCGGTTGCGACCTTGTTGTCGGTGTCCCTTGGAACATTGGCCGCCATTGGGTTAAGTCAGCCGTTCGTGCCGTTCCGTCGTGCGATCATGGCGATCATGATTTCGCCGATGATTATGCCACTGATTATTTCTGCAGCCGGCATGTACTTCTTCTATAGCCGTGTTGGATTGCAGGGCACCTATTTTGGCGTTGTTCTGGCCCATGCAGCACTCGGTATTCCGTTTGTGATTATTACCGTGACAGCCACCCTTGTGGGCTTTGATCGCAGTTTGACACGCGCCGCGGCTAATCTTGGTGCCAATCCTGTGACAACCTTCTTCCGTGTACAAATGCCTTTGATCTTACCTGGTGTTGTGTCGGGAGGATTGTTCGCTTTCATTACGTCCTTTGACGAAGTTGTGGTCGTGCTATTTGTTGGTTCCGCTGGGCAGAAAACGTTGCCTTGGCAGATGTTTACAGGCCTGCGAGAGCAAATCAGCCCCACAATTCTTGCCGTGGCCACGATTTTGGTTGTGCTCTCGGTGATGATGCTGACAACACTTGAATTACTCCGCAGACGTTCAGAACGGTTGCGTGGCTTGTCACCGGGGTGATGCGAGCCATCGTTGAAAATGATAAAAAGGCCCGGTTTTACGACCGGGCCTTTTTTGTTTCTCCGAATGACCGTCAATGCTGTAATCAAAGATGCAAAGAACCATTCTAGTTTTTGGCGCTGGGGACCTCTTACCTTAATGTCGGAATATTATCGGCTGGGGTTTTTCAGCTCTCTGTTTACGGATAGAGGTAAGTTGAATTTCCTCCATGTACAATCGATCCAGCTTTGGAGCTTTTTGTTTGCGGCCTCAAAAAATCGATGTCAGAACACGCAGTACTCTCATCGAGCATGCCTTGCCCGCCGAGGAAGGTCCTTTGGTCTGGATGCAGGTCTTTTGGGGTCTGATCTTTGGAAGTACAAATGAACCATTACACGAGCGTCGACAGCCGGTCTATTGTCGCCGTGTTGTGCTTTTGAAGAAGGCAAAGTCCGTTAGTATTCTAGGCTCGCATTATAGCTGTATCCGCAACAAGTCGATTTTTTACGGCTGGCCTTTTATATGTGATCGGAGCCGGAGAAGACAAAATATGATCGTAAGGCTTTGCGCCCACACAAAACAAAAGCCCGCGATGGTAAGTTCGCGGGCTTCGTTTTGGGGAACCCTTGATCAGGTTTGGTTAAATACTTCTGTGACGGCTTCGCTCATAGCCCCAACGATGGTATCCGCTTCTTCTTTTGTAAGGCATAGCGGGGGGGCAAATCCGAGAATATCACCCTGCGGCATTGCCCGCGCAATAACGCCGCGTTTTAGAAGCGCAGCAGCAATTTTGGGTCCGGTCATAAGTGAAGGGTCAAGAAAGGTTCTTTTTTCCTTATCTGCAATTAATTCAACAGCGAGCATAAGACCTTCTCCGCGAACATCACCGACATTGGCATGTTCACCGATGGCTTTTTTCATTTGCTGTTTAAAATAGGGTCCAACATCGCCCGCGTTACCCACAAGACCCATGCTGTCGATGAGTTTCAGGTTGGCTACACCCGCAGCTGCACAAACCGGATGGGCGGAATAAGTCCACCCATGCCCAATTGCGCCAAATTCATCAGTTCCCTGCTCCAGAACGTTCCAAACTTTGTCTGAAACAATCGACGCTGACAATGGGGCATAAGCGGACGTAAGGCCTTTGGCGGAGGTGATGATATCTGCTTCAATACCGTAATGATCAGAGCCAAACATGGATCCCAGCCGACCAAAGCCTGTAACCACTTCGTCAGCAATCAGAAGGATGTCATATTTTTTCAGGACAGGCTGAATGGCATCCCAATATCCGGTTGGCGGCGGAACAAGGCCACCTGTTCCCAGAACGGGCTCGCCGATAAAGGCAGCAACAGTGTCCGGCCCCTCTTTCAGGATTAGCGCCTCCAGATTATCAGCGCACTGCTTTGAAAATTCTTCTTCGCTTAAGCTTAAATCGTCGCGGCGATAGTAATAAGGGGCATCTGTGTGAACAACTTGAGAAAGCGGTAAGTCAAATTTCTTGTGGAATAGTTCCAGGCCTGTCAGGGAGCCGGTCATCAGGCCTGATCCGTGATATCCTCTCCAACGCGAGATGATTTTCTTCTTTTCGGGCCGCCCCAGAACATTATTGTAATACCAGACAAGTTTGATATTTGTTTCGTTTGCATCGGACCCTGACAAGCCATAATAGACTTTGCTCATGTTGTCGGGGGCCCGGTCAATGATCATCTTGGAGAGCGTAATAGAGGCCTCGGTCCCATGCCCGACATAAGAATGATAGTAGGCCAATTCTTTTGCTTGTGCGGCGATTGCATCAGAGATTTCGGTGCGCCCATATCCCACATTGACGCAATAAAGACCGGCAAAAGCGTCAAGCAACCTATTTCCGTCTCTATCTTCGATATGAACACCAGAACCGCCAGTCACAATCCGGTTGGCGAGCTCACCCCGGGCAAATTGTGCCAGATGCGTAGAAGGGTGGAAAAAGTTTTCTCGATCCCATTTACTGAGTTGATCATTTGTAAGCATTGATTTCTCCTGATTTTAAGGCAACGGGGTTACGCCCAGTCGCGGCAGACATATTTAATATTTGAAAAGGCCTCTATCCCGTGGCGAGAACCTTCCCGGCCAAGTCCGGATTGTTTCATTCCGCCAAAGGGAATAGGGGCGCCGGTCACTTTTGTTCGATTAACGCCGACCATGCCAAATTCCAGTTGTCGGCTCAGTCGGTAAATCCGTGAAGGATCTTTCGTATGGAGGTAAGCCATCAGACCATATTCCGTGTCGTTGGCCAGATTGATAACTTCTTCTTCTGTGGAAAAGGAGGCAATCGCGGCAACCGGGCCGAAAGTTTCTTCATGCATTATTTTTGCGTTAAAGGGCACATCGGCTAAAACGGTGGGTTCAAAAAATAAGGGACCAAGTGCCATTTGATGCCCCCCGCACAGTAGAGTGGCACCGGCATTTACGGCGTCGTGCACATGATCCAGTTGTTTATCAACTGCCTGGCTGTTCATCAAAGGGCCAATCTCAGGATCGTCAACACCTTGCCCGACAGAGAGCGTCTTGACCTTCTGGGTGAATTTTTCGCAGAATTCATCATAAACGCCAGCTTGAATATAAAACCGGTTAGCCCCCAGGCAATCTTGACCAGACGTGGCAAACTTGGCCTTTATACCTTCCTCGACAGCCTTATCCAGATCACAATCTTCAAAAACAATAAACGGCGCATGTCCACCGAGTTCCAAACTCAGACGTTTGATGGTTGGCGCGCATTGTTGGTAGAGAAGCCGTCCGATTTCAGTTGAGCCGGTAAAAGAAAGGGCCCGCACTCTTGTATCCTTGGTCCATTCTCCCACAATTTCTGCTGGCTCGCCCGTAATGACATTGAACACCCCTTCAGGGAACCCGGCGCGTTCTGCCAATTCCGCCAGCGCCAACGCTGAAAACGGTGTTTCTTTTGACGGATGTATGATCACAGGGCAACCAACGGCAAGAGCCGCAGCTGCTTTTCGGGTAATCATAGCATTTGGAAAATTCCAGGGCGTGACCAAAGCGGCAACACCGACGGGCTCCAGCCAAACTTCTACTTCAGCATTATGAAGATGAGAGGTGATCCCCAGTATATCTGTTCGCTTTGCCTCTTCGGCGAAAAACTCGATGAACGAAAGGCCATAGTCGATTTCACCGCGAGACTCTGATATCGGTTTGCCCTGCTCAAGCGTCATGATGAGGGCAAGGTCTTCCTTATGATCCTCAATAAGCTGATGCCATCGGCGCAAAATCTCAGCACGTTCCTGTGGAAGGCGGGCGGCCCACCCTTTGAAGGCCTGTTGGGCGCAGTCGATAGCCTGTACGCTCTCTGCGGCATTGAGGGCAGGGACTGATCCGATCCAATCGCCATTTGCCGGGTCGGTCACATCGATAACATTGCCAGAGCGAGCGGACTGCCATTTTCCGGCACTATAAGAAAACTCCCGCAAGAGTTTCGGGTCTTTTAATTGATCCAGTTCTTTGGATCGCGACAAATTCTGACTTAATTCGTTCATGGTCCACTCCGCTCGTTTTCGACTGTGCGATAGTAGAAGAATTTGCGTAGTGGATGTGTTTATTGTCCGCCTTATATTCAGAGAAGAATTCTCTAAAGGCAGATAAAAAGAGAGAAACTATCGGAAGTTAAAAAGAAGTTAGACAATTGAACGAGGATTAGGATGCGCCAAAGATTGAAAAGGGGTTGGCCGATCCACTTTTAACCGGTTTCGTGACGACATATGTGTAATAACGCCGCAAGCCGATATCGGCTTCTAGCATATCATCCACTGTGCGTTGATAGTCATCGACACTGGCGCAAACCAGTTTCAGGAAATAATCCACACCGCCGCCAACGGCCCAGCAATCTGCCACTTCGTCTATTTCCTGGACAGCCTGTTCGAAACGATCAAAGTCTTCGGCCCGGTGACTGGAAAGTTCCACCTGCATAAAAATAGTTGCTGTGGGGCCAAGCTTTGTCAGACAAAGCCGCGCCCCATAGCCTTCGATGATCCCAATTTCTTCCAGCCGTTTCAACCGTTCCCAACAGGCCGTTGGAGACAGGTTGACCTGTGTGGCCAGCTGGTTTTTTGGAATGCGACCATCTTTTTGCAAAACGCGCAGAATTTTTAGATCGCGATCATCTAGCTTATTCATTTCAACTCAATATCTTGGCACTAAACCTTTAGAGCAACGACGCCGATAATATCGCCCATTGCGATTAAGCCCGGAAAGTGCCGTGCGGCAAAGACCCCGTCGATCTCACTGTGATACTCTGTCACGGCGCCATTCGTCCGATCTATATCATAAACTCGGGCAATCAGCTGACCAAAAGTCACATCCTCTCCAAGCTCGACACAATATTCAATCAATCCAACGCTTTCACAATAAATAAAGCAGCGGTGATCCGGCATATCAAGGTTCACTGTTTCTGAAATCTCAGGCTCGCCCTTTAGGACACCGGCATGTCGAAGCAGATTGGAGACGCCTTTTTTGGTAATCGAAATCGTTTCGGCAGAAGCCGTGCCGCCGCCGCCAACTTCTGTGGAAATAAAGACCTTTCCCATTTCCTCAGCCGCGGTGTCATACATCCCAACGGAATCGACCTCCAACAGCATAACGGAATAGGGTGCATTAAAGGCGTGCATGGCCGCAACGCATTGAGCCTGTAACTCTTTACTTTCCAGTACATGAGCCGCACAGAAAGGAACAAAATCCAGTGTTTTTCCGCCTGAATGAATATCCAGAACATAATCTGCCAAAGGGAGCAATGTCCGTTGAAAATAGTCTGCGATTTTTTCGGTTACTGACCCCGCAGGGTTTCCGGGGAAAACCCGGTTCATATTCCGATTATCAATGGGGGAGGTCCTGCGGGCCCCTTTGAAAGCAGGGTAATTCATGGCAGGAATAATAATGACGCGGCCATTTACATCTTTTGCATCCAGCTTTCCAGCTAGATCGAAAAGTGCAATGGGACCTTCATATTCGTCGCCGTGATTGCCGCCGGTCAAAAGAACCGTTGGTCCTTCACCCTTTTTTACTACGGTTATGGGGATCATAATTGATCCCCACGCAGATGCATCATGAGAATAGGGTAATTTGAGGAAGCCGTGCTGAGTGCCTTCCTGGTCAAAATCGACGGTTGCCGTTATTGGATTTGCACGCATGGGCCTAACCTTTAATCATTAGTTGTCGGGGAACCGACGCGAGAAGTTCAACCTCGCCTTCAGTGATAACAATACTTTCTGTTGTCTCCAGGCCCCAATTGTCCATCCACAGGCCGGTCATGAAATGAAATGTCATACCGGGAAGAAGCTCTGTTTTTTCCCCAGACCGCAAGCTCATTGTTCGTTCGCCCCAATCCGGGGGGTAACTCAGACCGATCGGATAGCCTGTTCTACTGTCTTTGAAAATACCGTGCTTTTTGAGAACTCCAAAAAACGCATGCGCAATATCTTCACATAAATTACCGGCTTTGGCTTTTTCAAGCCCGGCTTCCATTCCTTCCTGGATCGCTTTGTCAGCATCTATAAAGGTCTGCGACGGCTTTCCTAAGAAGATGGTGCGGGATAAGGGGGCGTGGTAGCGCCGATAACAACCTGCAATTTCGAAGAACGTTCCCTCTCCTGTTTTAAGGGGTTTATCGTCCCAGGTTAGATGCGGGGCCGCCGCGTCCTCTCCAGAGGGAAGCAGGGGAACAATAGCCGGATAATCACCGCCAAACTCGTCGGTGCCACGGATGCCAGTGTCGTAAATTTCTGCGACCAGATCGTTTTTGCGCATGCCTGGCTCGATAACATCAAAAATCCGCTCATGCATTTTCTCGACAATTTTTCCGGCCCGGCGCATGTAAATCAGTTCTTGCTCCGATTTTACAGCGCGGCACCAGTTAACCAGTGAGTTGGCATCGATGAGCGTGGCGTTTGGCAGGTGTTTTACGAGCGATAAATAGGCGGCGGCTGAAAAATAATAGTTGTCCAGCTCAACACCAATTCTCTTATTGCCATATCCTCGGTCATTCAAAAGACCACTCAAATAGTCCATCGGATGACGTTCTGTGGTTTGAATGTAATTCTCGGGATAGAATTCGACATTCTCGTCTGACATGAAAACGGTCCGTCGTGCGCCATTGGCATCCTGTTTTCGGCCATACCAAAATGGTTCTGTATCGATGGGCAGAACAACGCATTGGTGAACGTAAAAAGACCACCCATCATAGCCGGTTAACCAAGCCATATTGGAAGGGTCTGTTACAATTAAAACGTCAATCCCTTTTTCCGCCATTTGCACGCGCGCTTTTGCAAGGCGGGATCGGTATTCGTCAACTGAAAAGGGTAGATCAATGCCCGTCATGACATTCTCCATGAAAAACTAGTTGGTGAAAAGAGTGCCAACCTCCGCACTTTCCGTGCGGTTTCGGGCAAAGGTTGCGATGGCTGTGTCCTGTACACCGGTGCCGGTAAGGTCGCATATAGTGACTTGTTCGTCAGACAGGCGACCGGGTTTCTGTCCGGTAATGATTTCCCCTAATTCGGGAAATACTGTATCCGGGGCAACGGTTCCGGCTGTGATCGCTGGACGCAATTCCCCCTGTTTAATGCACTGCGCCAATCGGTCACAGACGTAAAGGTCCGCGGCTGGAATAACAGCGGCATCCAGTTCTGTTTTATAGTCAGCATCAGATCCCATTGCCGTAATATGATGTCCCGGCTTCAACATACTTGCGAGAACAAGCGGTTCTTGCGACGGGGTTGTAGAAACCACAATATCGCTTCGGTCCATCAGATCCTGAATAGTGTCTGCTGTCTGCATTTCAATACCCAGTTCTTTGGTACAATCTTCAGCAAGATCCGCAGCTTTTTCATGATGCCGCCCCCAGACGATGCACCTTTTGATATCCCGAACCAGTGTAAGGGCTTTCAGCTGAAGGCGTGCTTGGGTGCCTGTTCCAATCATGCCCGCCGTTGTTGCATTTTTACGGGAGAGCCATTTAGCAGCAACAGCCCCAGCTGCCGCGGTGCGAATATCCGTCAAATAGCCGTTGTCCAAAAGAATGTTTTCAACAATTCCGGTTTTTGCTGAAAATAGAACCATCAAACCATTTAAACTTGGCAGCCCAAATTTGGGGTTGTCAAAAAAACCGGGACTCATTTTTACGGCAAATGAATTGATGCCGGGCACATAGGCTGTCTTGACATCCATCTCGCCATTGAATTCTGGAATATGTAAGCTCAGGATTGGCGGCATTGACACGTTTTTAGTTGCCAATAGTCCAAACGCCTTTTCAACACAGGTTACCGCCTCCATATCGAGTTGTACGGCCTGCCTTAACTGATTTTCGTTTAGGATTTTGATGTCGGGCATTGTCTGTTTCTCACTTAGCCTTGGTCCAATGCCACATTGACATTCTCTCCGTCAATGATCCTTTTATGCAGCTTCATGTCAATATTACTGCCACTAATGACAAGGGCGCAATGTCCGGGGGAGGGCACTTTGCCGGAAAGCAAGGCAGCGATCCCAACGCTGCCAGCGCCTTCAATGACCAGTTTTTCTTTCCAATAGGCGTGATGAATAGCCTGCGCAATTTCGGCCTCACTGACAACGATAAGTTCATCCACAAGATCCTTCACCATCTGAAAGGTATATTTGTTTGTTAATCCGATACCACCTCCAAGAGAATCCGCGAGGGTCGGTATTTCTGGAACTTGAACCGGTTTACCTGCTTTTTGACTTTCAAACATAGCTGCCCCTTTTTCCATAGACACGCCAATTATTCGAATGTCTGGTTTTATAGTCTTTAAGGCAAGGGCAGTTCCCGATATCAGGCCGCCCCCTGACACGGGGACCACCACGGTTTGTACTTCCGGCACCTGTTCAAAGATTTCGAGCCCCAGCGTTCCTTGGCCTGCGATAATATCGGGGTGATCAAAGGGTGGCACCATGGTCATCTTTTTATCTTTGACCAAGCGGTCGACTTCGATCTGAGCTTCATCCTGTGACTGCCCAATAATCCGAACGTCTGCGCCTTGCGCCTTAATAGCCTGCACCTTATTTTCGGGTACAAGTTCTGACATGCAGATGACGCATTTTACGTTAGCATTTTTGGCCGCATATGCGAGGCCCCGCCCATGATTTCCTGTCGATACGCCCACAATTCCGGCAGAACGCTGTTCAGGCGAAAGCGAAAGCACAGCGTTTGTTGCACCGCGGAGTTTAAAGCTACCCGTAGTCTGTAGGTTTTCCAGTTTTAATGAAACATTCCCCTCAGTAATACGGGATAGGGGCATAGAAGGCATTATTGGCGTCTTCTGGATTGAAGAGCCAATTGTAAGCTGAGCTTTTTTGATATCGTCTAGCGTTGGCAAGCCCATAAGAATGGTTTCCTATTCAAGAACATTGGGGATCTGCAAGTGGGCTGCGATCATGAGGGTTTCGTACAGGCTTTATGCAATTTTTTGTCGCGGCAAGACTGTTTCAGAAACAGGGGGGATGAGAAAGGGCATTTTACCATTGTCTGGAATCGGGACCTTAGCCAGTTTTTTTGTCATGCCAGCTCCGTTTCGTGGCTATCGGTAGCGCTACGAAAAAAACAGTACCCTCTTTTTCTCCAGGTTCACACCATATTTGACCGCTGTGAGCTTTCACGATTTTTTTGCATGTCGCGAGACCGAGACCCAGACCGTTTCCATTTCGTGCAGCCCCTCTATTGAGCGGCTTAAAAATTTCGACAGCCTGCTCTCTAGAGATCCCCAATCCGTTATCCTCAATTCTAAAAAGGATATGCTCTTCGGTTTCTTCAACTGAGACGTGAGCGACGGGTTCAGCTTTGTCATTATGGCGTATGGCATTGGCCAGAAGGTTTTGAAATAACTGTACAAACTCAGTCTTTCGAACCTGGAGGGTCGGTAAGTCTGAAACGTGTATTTTGGCCTTTTTCTCCTGGATATCAGACTGCAGAAGCTGAAGGACCGTTCGCATAACTTCAGCACTGTCGGTGTTGACGGACTGTTCGTTTGTTGTACCGGCTTTTGCATAGGAGAGCAGGCTGCGAACCACCTTTTCCATGTGTTTACCGCTGCTTCGTGAATTGCAGATATATTCTTGGGCGGTTGGAGATAGTTGACCGGCTTCGTTTTCTAAAATTAGATCGAGATATCCGATGACGCTGTTAAGTGGGGATATTAAGTCATGTGCAACCAAGCCTGCAAAATTTTCAAGGGCTAGTTTCTGGTAATAGTTCCGCTCTGCATTCTTCGCAGAATCAGTTGCATTTTTTACCGCACGATAGAGCTCTGATTTGGATAATTTGTCTTTAACGACATAATCGTGGGCTCCGGTCTTCAAGGCCTGAACCGCCAATTGCTCGTTCCCCGCACCTGTTACCATGACGAACCCCATATAAGGTGGTTCAGAGGCATTGTTGTATTCGGCAAGCAATTCCAGACCCGTATGAGGTGGTACGAGATAGTCAATGAGAACGCAATCAAACCTTTCCTGGTTGAGCCGCGTTCGTGCTTCTTCTATGGAGATTGCCGTTTGCAATTCGAAGTTATCCTCCAATTGCCCCATAAGGCGACAAATTAACCTGAGATCGACTTCATCATCATCGACAACAAGGACTTTTAGAGACTTATTAGGTAGATGACTGACCAAGTTATTTCCCTGCCGTTGATGTTTACTGCAAGCAGATTAGGAGTGAAATGGATTTCTTAACTCCGTATTTCCAAATTTATTTAATAATCTTAATTCAGTTCTATTTTATGTTGTGTTGTCGTCACTCGTCAATCTTGATACGGGGTTTTCGGGAAACCTGACAGTCAAAACAAACTTTTCAAGCATGCTCACCAAATTCAAAAAATCAACGCCAGCACGACTTTTAACAATATATCCAGCGATTTGTTTGTTATAGGCGAGTGCCATGTCGCGATCATCTTCTGATGTCGTCAGCACAAAAACAACACTGTCTTTTAATGCTTGATCCTGTCTAAGCTCATCAAGGAATTCAAGCCCGTTCATGCGCGGCATATTCAGATCAAGCAGAATAAGGTAAGGGCGGGACAGAGGGGCGTTTTCCGGGGTTCCGCGTAATATCTTCAGGCCTTCTTCACCGTTTTCCGCTGTGATGATTGGATTGTCAAAACGGTGTCGCCGCAGGGCCCGTGTTACTCCCCTGATGTCGACGGTATCATCATCTATGATCAGAAGTGTGACGGTATCTTTCAGAGAGTCGGACATGCTGGTTTTCTTCTCCTAGTTCAGCTTTTTGGCCAGACCAAATGAAAATTGGCGCCTCTGCGATCGCTGGGATCTTCTAAAAATACACGACCATTGTAAAGTTCAACGATCTTTTTTACCAGTGCCAAGCCGATGCCTGTCGCTTCCAGTTCGTCGCGGGATTTTAACGTTTGAAAGACTTCAAAAATTTTGGTTTTATACATCATATCGATGCCAGGGCCGTCATCGCGCACGAAGTAATGAACCTCAGTATCGTCACTGTGACCGGTGATCCATATGGACCCGGTCTGTTCATCATGATGTTTCACGCAGTTCATAAGAAGGTTACGAAAAACCTGTTCGATGGCAACTCTGGGAGCGAAAAGTGTCGGTAGATCTTCCTGAACATGAACCGTAAAGGTGTCTGTTGGTACAAAAAGTTCGATCGTATCGTGAATAATTTCTGACATATTGAGAGGCTCTGGAAGACCCTCTTTTCGACCAACCCGGGAAAACTGTAACAGGCCGTCAAGTAACTGGCTCATGCGGATGACGCGGGTTTGCAGCATATCAAGGTCTTTTCTGGAGTCCGGTGGCAGCTGGTCTCCGGCATCTTCTTTTATAAACTGAGCCAGTTGGCTGACACCCCGCAATGGTGCTTTCAGGTCATGGGATGCGGCATAGGCGAAGGCATCAAGCTCTTTGTTACTTCTCGCCAAAGCCTCCGCTCTTTCGTGAAGTGTTTTTTGGGCGATCTTGCGTTCTGTAAGGTCAACAATTGCCGCCAATACATAGGTCGCTTTTTCAGTTCTGACCGGGCTCAGTCCAATTTCGACAGGAACACGTGATCCGTCTTTCCGTTGTCCCTCCAAATCTCGACCTTTCCCCATAGCGCGGGTTTGTGGGTCAGAAAAATAACTGGAAAACAGGCTTGGATGCCTTTGTTTGACGTCGTCTGGTATAAAGATATTCACCGATTTGCCGATTAACTCGCCGCGGGTATATCGGAAAAGCGTGGTTGTTGCAGAATTGACCAACTGAATGACGCCCATCGAGTCGACCATCACAATGGGGCTGGGCGACGCCATGAGAACAGCTTCCAGCCTTTTCTCCGTTTGCTGCTTTTCCTGAAGCTCTGCTCTTAGATTTTTTTCGCGGTCATGTCGGCAGGCGGCGAAGCTGACGGCTTTAATAAAGGCTGTCGGCTCTAAAACAGGCAGCGCAAGGCAGTCATGGGCCCCTTGTTGAAGGGCGGTCATCGCAAAATCTATGGATGTGTTCTCGCTTAAGACAAGGACAGGAGCCGCAGCGCTTTGACAGAGCGTTTGCAGATCAGCCAGGGCGGCCCTATTTCCGCTGTCCATAACAAACAGAATTACGTCGGCATCCAAGCGACTGTCATTCAATATTTTACAAGCCTCGGAAACTGTTCGCAGGACAGTCAAAACGCTGTCGTATGAGAGACCTTCCGCTTTCAGGGCATTGACCACAAACGGTTGTGCAGCCCCTTCCAAGTCAATTAGCAGTACCTGCCGACTATGCGCTTCTGCCAGGCTCATTTTTACTCCAGTCCCAAATCTTGAGGCGGCCGTGTCTACATCCTGCTGAAGGCGAACGGAAAACGGGCACGTGGGTTAGACGCTGGAACTTTTCCTGTATTCGTGAACAATCTAATCAATACTAGTATGGTTTTGTGAAATAACAACCTTTCGGGTCGGATTTTATTGGGGGTTGCGGGAGTCGTGGACTGTGCCTACCGTCAAACTGAATTCGAGAAAACCGAATTGGTTATAATCAGATCTACAGTCGCCGAATTACACGCCAATGGGATGTTAGCCGGGTTGAGATGTTTTAATGACCTGCAAAGGCCTGTAACGGAACAAGCCTCTTTGGGTCATTAAAACAATGTCGGTCATAAAAGGTAAAAGATCACATGTTGCGAACGCCCTCCAAGAACGTTCTGATATCATCCCGAAGGCTACTGTTTTTATCATTGAGGTCGGTCACGATGCCATTTTGATCACGGGCTCTTTTCTGCGTGTCAGATGCTGCCGCTGCGACTTTTGAAACAGCGTCCAAAACTTCTCCCGTGCCTTGCGATGCCAGTGCGATGCTTTGGCTGATCTCGTTTGTTGCGGCCCCTTGCTCTTCAACCGCGCTGGACACCATGGCTGTTAATTCATCAATTCTGTGGACAGTTTCGCCGATATGCGTCACCGCACTTGCGGCCGCTTTTGTTTCATTTTGTACCTCGGCAATTTTTTGACTGATTTCCTCAGTGGCCTTACTTGTTTGTGTGGCTAGACTTTTAACCTCATTGGCAACAACAGCAAAGCCTTTGCCAGCTTCACCGGCGCGTGCCGATTCAATCGTCGCATTGAGAGCAAGCAGATTGGTCTGGCTCGCAATATCGCTAATGATCTGTACGACTTGGCCAATACTGGTCGCCACTTCGTTCAGGGCCGTCACCCGATCATTCGTCTGGTTCACTTCTTCCACCGCTGACCGCGTGATTTGAGAGGTTTGCGATATCTGTCGTGAAATTTCCTGAATGGAGGCTGTTAATTGTGTGGTCGCTGAGGAGACTGTGGAAATATTTTCAGAAGCGCTGGAAATACTTTGGGAAGCTTGTTGCGATAAAGTCTCGGTTTGGCTGGCATTTGCGGACATGCTGTTGGTCGATTCTGTTACTTCGCCAACGGCCTTGCTTACAATATCCAGGCTGCTGCTCATATTGTCATCAAAATTGGATGTTAGGAGGGAAAGTTGTTCAAGGCGGACACGTTCTTTCTCCTGTTCAGCCAGTTCTTTCTCCCGCATTTCCTGTTGTTCAGCTTCTTTTAGTTTAAGGCTCTCAACAAGTGTCGCCAGCTCTTCCTGCTTTTCGATATCCCGTTTTTTCAAACCTTCCTGATCAATTGCGTTCTCTTTGAAAATCTGAACCGCTTTTGCCATGGCACCGATCTCGTCTTTTCTGTTAATGCCTTCAATGTCGATGTTGAGGTTTCCATCGGCAAGATCACTCATTCTATTCGTCATTTTTGAAATTGGGTTTGCAATCGCAGTCGTCAAAGACAGTCCAAAAATAACGGCAAGAACAATCAGCAATGCAATAGACGAAATAATCGTGATTGAGAAACGGTTGATGGCATTTGATTTCTGGTCAAAAACCGCTGTCAGAATTGCCGAAAGGTCTGTTTCCAAAAGGGCTGCAGTATCGGTTATCTTTAAAATAATAGCCTGTGGTCCGCCAGAGACTTCAATCGCGCGGGCCTGATTGACAGAAAGGTAGTTGCGCATAAGAGAAATCTGCTCCGCCGCGTACTGTTCCTGCCACTCTTTATGCAGTGCCCCTAATTGGGAAATTTTTTCAGCGACGGATGGGTAATTCGTCGAGAGCGTTTTTAGTTTGTCAAAATACCCTTCCGAGACTTTCTGATATTTATTGTAAGTTTCCAGGCCATTGCGGTCGCCTGTGAGTAAAAAATATAGAAGCCCTTCTCTTTGTTCAAAGAAGGATGTCTGAAACTTTAAGTAAGTCTCGTCTAAATCAATGGCGACACGGCTTTCCGCGTCAGCCTTTTGAATATCTGTGATTGACCAAAACGAGATTGCCGCCATGATGATGGCAACGACAATGAGTGTCGAAAAGCTGATCGCGAGTTTCGTCCGAATTTTGAGATTGTGCAGGTATTTCATGATTTAGCTCCCTTTCGACATCTGGTGGCGTCTTTGGAGCTCAGTGAGGTTATACTCAATCGTAACGGCACCAATTGGTTTGTCGTCATTATTTGAAATCGTCATATTGACCTGTGCCCGCCAGGTTTTTGAACCTTCATGATATTCGGGCTCATCAATAAAGATCTGACCACTGCCTTTGGGAAATGTTTTCTGAAATTTGGCCTCATCTCCTTGCCAGAAATCAGACGTGATCGAGCTTTGCCCGACATTCAGTCCTTTCGCGTCCATCACAAACATTTCCGTATATAAACCGACTGAGGCGGCTTGTATTTGAAGGAGGTAATTGGAGAGGGGACTGCTCAGGGTTGCTGCGATAAGGGGTTGGTCTTTTTCTGTGCGTTCTTTTCGCCATTGCTTATCCAGATCATCGATCGTCGACTGATCAATTGCGCTGTACTTTTTGTTTTGCGAGTCAATGGAGACACGAACAACCGGGTTAGCAAGCCAGGTGCGCGCATTTGAAATGGCTACTTCTGTAATAAGGGACGTTGACGGTGCTGTTTCATCAGCAAAGGCAAGCTGGGCAGGAAGGCTGAGCAAAGCTGCTGATAGGATGCCAACGCGGAGAGGAATTCTGTACATTAAGCCAGCTCCATTTTTTATATTAATGCTAGTGGTTAATTAATATGGGCTGGCAGTTAAGATGGGATTAACAAAAGCAAAGAACTCGGGATCTATTTACTGATATGGGTTTGAATAAAAATGTCGAATATTTAGCAATTTCTCAGTATGGTGGAACGTAAATATAAATAAATATTGTTATGGTGGTGTTTTTTATTAAAGACCAAATGCTATTTCTTTTATGCCGGTATTTAGCAAAGCCCAAACATGCGGAAAAAATGAACGCCATACTTCTAGATGAAAAGTGGTGTCGGTTTGCCGAAAAAGCGTAACCTCGACTGTATCAAAAAGGGTTCTTGTCCCTTTTCCTTCAGAAAAGGTCGAGAGGTCTCTGGGGCAGCCGATGGAGAGTAACTCAATGGCTTTTGGTCCACCAATTTCGATGGATATCTGACGGTCCGAAATATCACTCAGGCTATGAGGAACTGTTTTCCCAAGTGTTGCAAAGCGATTGATGATCTCTTCTTTCTCGTCCGGGTCTGTTTGTAAGTGCCATTCATCCGGCCCAAGACATAGCGCGCCTTTCATGCCTAACCTGTTCCACGAATGAAGAGTGTCTGGAATTGTTATGCCAAATTCTTCTGAAAACCTTGTCAGGTGAGCGCTGTCGGTGCGGAAGTTGAACCGCACAATTTTCGGGTTAAGCCGCAGGTATACCGGGGCGTTTGGGCCTGCTTCGATATGGGGTGTATCGGCTGATATGTTGAGCGTATCGGGTATCTGTATATTCATAAATTGTTCCTTACCCGTTTAAACGAAGACCATCGGGATCATAAAAAACGGTATTCACTATTTCAGCCGCCAATATCTCATTTGGCATGGGAATGTAGACGGTTTCCCCTAGACGGTTTTGCCCATTTTCAACAACGGCCAATGCTATGGAGTGCCCTAGAGTTTCGCTCCAGTAGGAGGAGGTGACATGTCCTACCATTTTCACGGGAATGACTGCATCTGGAGTGTTGACAATCTGTGCTCCTTCTTCGAGGACCTGTTCTGGTATTTTCGTTTTAAGTCCCACCAACTGTTTTCTGTCGGCTTTGTGCATATCGGGGCGATCAAGTGACCGCTTGCCAACAAAATCAGGCTTCTTTTTACCAATTGCCCAACCAAGACCCGCGTCAAAAGGAGTGAGGGTTCCATCGGTATCCTGACCGACAATAATATATCCTTTTTCTGCTCTCAAGACATGCATGGTTTCCGTGCCATATGGGCATATGTCGTAGGGTTTACCAGCCGCCATCAGCGCATCCCACAGAAGAAGTCCTTGCGAGGCAGGAACGTTGATTTCGAAGCCTAGCTCACCGGTGAACGACATTCTGAACAATCGGGCCTTCAAGCCAGCAACAGTGCAATCAGCAACCGACATATGAGGAAAAGCGGTATCGGAAAGATCCAGCCCTTCGACCAATGGCGCCAGCATTTTGCGTGCGTTTGGTCCGTTTATGGCAATGGTCGCCCATTGTTCTGTCGTTGATGTCAGCCACACCTGCAAATCAGGCCATTCTGTTTGCAGATAATCTTCCATCATATTGAGGACACTTGCTGCGCCACCCGTTGTTGTGGTGACATGGAAATTGTCCTCCGCCATTCGGCCAATAACGCCGTCATCCCGAATAAATCCGTCTTCTCCCAGAAGGACACCATAGCGACACCGACCGACCGCGAGCTTTGTCCAGGGGTTGGTATATAGACGGTTCAGGAATTCAGCGGCATCAGGACCAATAATGTTTATCTTTCCCAAAGTGGACGCGTCGAAAATGCCGAGCGAATTGCGGGTGGATGCGCATTCACGTGCCACAGCATCGTGCATAGACTCTCCTGATCTTGGGAAATACCAGGCGCGGCGCCACAAAGACACCGGCTCAAAAACGGCTCCGTTCTTTTCAGCCCAACGATCGATCGGTGATTTGCGTGTGATTTCAAAGCATTGCTCTTTATGGTATCCGGCAAAGGTTCCAAAGGTGGTAGGGGTGTAAGGAGGGCGGAAGGTTGTTAATCCAACTTTCGGAATGTCCTTGCCCAAAGCATCAGCGGCAATGGTCAAGCCGTTCATATTGGACATTTTACCCTGATCCGTTGCCATACCGTTTGTGGTGTATCGTTTCACATGTTCAATAGATCGCATGCCTTCGCGGACGGCAAGTCGAATGTCTTTCGCCAAAACATCATTTTGAAAATCGATGAATGCTTTTTGGGAATTTATAGGTTTGTCAGAGGGCAATTCCTTATGGGTGACACCTTCTCCGGTATGATCATTTGAAACTGAATAGGAGATTTGATCTGTGGTCAATTGGAGCGTCTCCAAAGCCGCAAGCCCAGCTTTTATACCATCCTCCAAACATGTTTCTATCCCCCACAAACCCCGGCAGGCACCAGCAATTTGACAGTCCTCGGTTAGGGTGCCAGGAAGAAAAACCTGTTGTTTCTCATCCCAGTTCAGACTGCCTTTTGTATGAGAAAAGAGATGCAGCGAGGGGGTCCAGCCACCGCACATGAGCAGCGCGTCACAGGGAATAACATTCCCGGGCTTAACATTGTCGCCGTTCAACGCGTTCATTGTCAGCGCGCTGATACGCAGCCGGCCTTGTGTTTTGCTGACTGTATGGTTTAGAAAATATGGGATCCCTCTTTTGTCTGCTTCTGCGCTAAGCGCCTGATTTACATCAGAGCGGGTATCAATAACGGCTGAAACATCCGCACCAGCATCCGCAAGTTCAAAAGCTGAATACCAGGCGCTGTCATGGGAGGTTACAAATGCCGGCTTTCTACCGACTAAAACACCATACCGGTTTAAATAGATGCTTGCCGCACCACTGAGCATAACGCCCGGTCTGTCATTTCCGTCAAAAACAAGCGGCCGCTCCATTGCGCCCTGGGCTAGAACGACCTGTTTCGCCCGCACCCGCCAAAGGCGTTCCCGGGGCGCATCCTGTGGGGGTGAAGATAGATGATCCGTCAGTTTCTGGGCTAACCCCACCATATTCTGGTGGTAATACCCGATGGCTGTTGTCCGTGTCAGTATTCGAACATTCGGTTTGTTTTGTAGTTTGGTTAGGGCATTGGCCAGCCAATCGCTGGCGGCATCCTGATCGATGGTTACCTGTGATTCAGAGAGAAGGGTGCCCCCTATTTCAGAATTTTCGTCCACAAGGACGATTGACACCGTATCGTTTTTTGACGCCTGTAACGCGGCGGCAATACCGGAAGGGCCGGCGCCAATGATCAGAATGTCGCAATGCAGGTAGCGGGAGGCATAGTGATCCGGATCAGCTTTATCTGGAGAAACACCAAGCCCCGCAGCGGAACGGATCGCGGGCTCGTAGACTTTGTCCCAAAAGCTTTTGGGCCACATAAAGGTTTTGTAGTAGAAGCCCGCGGAAAATAATTTCGAAAATCGGTCATTGATGGCGCCAACATCGAACGTCAGAGAGGGCCAATTATTTTGGCTGGTGGTTATCAGACCCTCATATATTTCCTGGCAGGTCGCCCGTGTATTGGGTTCATACCGGTCAGAGGCACGGTCCGGCCGCTGGGTTCCGATCAAGGCGTTGGGCTCTTCAGATCCTGCTGTAACAGGTCCCCTTGGGCGGTGATATTTGAAAGACCGGCCCATAAGATGAACGCCATTTGCCAGCAATGCAGAGGCAACCGTGTCGCCTTCAAATCCCTGATAATTTTTGCCATCAAATGAAAAATTAATGCGTTTTTCGTAATTGATGCGGCCTTTGTTTTGTATCCGGTAGTTAGTCATTGGCCAACTCTTTCAGGGTATCATCGGACGGGCGGGGCTCGCCACTTTTATAGGTGAGCAGGAATTTGTCAGTGACTGTATTCCTTGCCGCATTGAAGAAACGGGCACATCCGTGAATGTGACGCCAGCGTTCCAGATGAATGCCGCGAACATTACTGCGAATAAACAGAAAGTCCCGCCAGGCTTCATCGTCTAGCTCGGCCGGGTTTTCGGGACGAGCAATATGGGCTTCTCCTGCATAGGAAAATTCCAGCTCAGGGAGGTCTTCTTTGCAGTAGGGACAATGGATTAAGAGCATGTGCGTATCCTTGACACCGACCCTGATTAATGAGCAACCGCAGCCGCGGCGGCCTCATCAATCAGGCGGCCTGTTTGAAATCTTTCCAGTGTAAACGGAGCATTGATCGGGTGGGGCTCATCCCGGGCGACCGTGTGGGCCAACACATGGGCTGCGCCGGGGGTGGCTTTAAACCCACCGGTTCCCCAACCACAATTCACATAAAGTCCCTTGACCGGAGTTTTTCCCAGAATTGCGGACCGATCCGGTGTTACATCGACAATACCGCCCCATTTACGCAGCATCCTCATACGCCTGAAAATGGGGAATATTTCACAGATCGCAGCTACTGTATGTTCGATCAACGGCAGGCCCCCCCTTTGGGAATAGGACGTATACTGATCTGTCCCGGAACCGATCACGAGTTCACCTTTGTCGGATTGGCTAATGTAGGCGTGAACACTGTTTGACATAACAACACAGGGAAAGATCGGTTTGACCGGTTCAGATACGAGTGCCTGTAATGGATAGCTTTCCAACGGCAGCTTGACCCCTGCGGTTTGCATGATCACCGAGGTGTTGCCCGCTGCTGAAACTGCAATCTTCTTTGCTTTTATAAAGCCTTTTTCAGTTTCCACCCCTTGGACAGCACCGTCTGGACCGCGGCGGATGGACAGCACCGGACAATTTTGAATGATATCGACGCCGCGAGCGGCTGCGGCCCTGGCATATCCCCAGGCCACAGCGTCGTGCCTGGCCGTTCCCGCCCTTTGCTGGAAAGTTGCGCCCATAACTGGGTACCGTCGGTGGCTCGAGATATCCAGGGGCGGGCAGATGGCTTTTGCTTCCTCTGGGGTCAGCCATTTATTATCAACACCGTTTAACCGGTTTGCGTGCACATGGCGTTTGAAACTTTGGACATCATGAACACTATGGGCCAGCATCATGACGCCGCGCTGGGAAAACATGACATTATAGTTCAGTTCCTGACTCAACCCATCCCATAAGTCGACGGCGTGATCATAAAGGCCAGCACTTTCATCATACAGATAATTAGACCGGATGATGGTTGTGTTCCGGCCCGTATTACCACCCCCCAGCCAGCCTTTTTCCAGAACTGCAACATTCGTTATGCCATGCTCTTTTGCTAAATAGTAGGCGGCGCCCAAACCATGACCGCCTGCGCCAATGATGATGACATCATATTCTGATTTAGGCGTGGCGTCCGGCCATTGCTCGGTCCAGTTTTTATGACCGGAAAAGGCGTTGGTAAGCAGGGATAATCCAGAAAAGTGCGTCATGGCAATTCCTTAAGTGAACCCTTGAATAGTGATCGAAACATTTGGATTGCTATGGTATAAATGCGAAGGTTGTATGGTATATTTGCGCAAGAGGGAGTAAGGATGCAAAAAAAGCAGTTCGCACAACAGGGCGTCAGGCTTTCAATCGGCTTTATTCTGGCGAAAAATTTCACCTTGAGCGCTTTTGCAAATTTTGTTGATGTGCTGCGGCTTGCGGCTGACGAGGGGGATGGCAGTCGCCCTATTTTGTGCCAGTGGTCCGTATTGTCACCAACCATGGATACCATCAGATGCAGCAGCGGAATACCCGTGACACCGACAGAAAGATTGGGGGATCCGTCAAAATTTGATTATATCGCGGTTGTCGGAGGCTTAATCGATGAAGTTGGTAATCTTGACGCGGAATACTGCCGGTATCTTAAAACCGCTGCAGAAAAAGGAGTGCCAATCATCGGAATTTGCACGGGCAGCTTCATCTTGCATAAGATTGGACTGATGGATGGCAGACGCAGTTGTGTAAGTTGGTTTCACCGCGCTGATTTCGTTGATCAGTTTGATGGGTTGGAACCGGTTTCAGATCAGATATTTTTTGTTGATGGAGACCGGATAACCTGTTCGGGTGGAACGAGCGCGGCCCAACTTGCGGCTTTTCTGGTCGAAAGGCATGTGGGGGTTAATCAGGCGAGAAAAAGTCTGCATATCATGATTATAGATACAGCGCTGGGCGGAGAGAAAACACAACCGGGTATCCCGCTCAGCATTCAGACCTCGGATGAGCTTGTAAGGCGTGCATTGCATATTATGCAACAGGAAATGGAAGTGCCTCAAACCATCTCACGGATTGCCCAGCGATTGAATGTTGGGCGCCGAAAATTGGAAACCCATTTTATAAAAGCGCTGGATATGAGCCCGGCGCAAGCTGATAAGCTGATCAGGCTGGAGAATGCCCGGTTTCTTTTGTCATCGACGGTACAGCCGATAACAGACATTGCGCTGTCCACCGGATTTTGTGACGCGTCGCATTTCACGCGGGTCTTCAAAAGCCATTTTGGGATTACACCAAACGGGTTTCGAAAAAGTCTGCCCGTGGATGCAGTTGCATAATGCAATTTCAGAGTGGGTCCACACAGGAAATCGTCGATGATAATGGTTTGTTTGGCTCCATAACCTTGACAGTTTGAAGACTTGTGCTGTATCGACAATGAGTTGGTGTCTGGATCTATTGTTTGGATCCGGGTGAAAAGGGAATGTAACAGGCCAAATCTGAACCGTTGGATTTTGCCCAAATCAGCCGCCCCCGCGACCGTAAGCTGGAAACGCATCTATTAGCCACTGGGTAATACCGGGAAGGACAGATGCCTGCCTGAGAGCAAGAATCGGGTATTCAGAAGCCGGGAGACCTGCCAACCCAAGAAGGATCGAATGTGGACGGGGTGTTCTACAGCGGGCTTTCCGAATGATTGAGGTTCGGTTTGCGTGATGGCTCCCCCTGTTCCTGTATGGAATGGAGCAAAAATTGAGCGTCGTGCTAAATGTCTGTATCACTTGCAAAAAAAGTGACCGCATATCCAATGCGGAAGAAAACCCGATAGCAGAGACCGCTACCGCCAAGCCCGGTGAAAGTCTGTATCAAGCCCTGCTTGAAAAGAATGACTCTGAAAATATAAAAATTCAGCCTGTTAAATGCCTTTCTGCCTGCTCAAATGGATGTACCGTTGCGCTTGCGGGGGAAGGGCGCTGGTCCTATGTGTATGGGCATATGGACGCAGAAACCGATGTAGAAGATATCCTGAAAGGTGTTGCCGCCTATCATAAGACGGACGATGGCCTGGTTCCTTGGCGAGAACGTCCGGTTATCTTTCGCAAGCAAGTGATTTCCCGTATGCCGCCGATGACAGGCGCGCATTCCTCTATTTCTGAAAAGTGAGTTTCTTAGATGTCTGATTTGACAAAAATTCCTGTCACTGTAATCACCGGTTTTCTGGGAAGCGGAAAAACAACGCTGATCAGTAAAATGATGCAAAATCCGCAAGGTAAGCGCTTGGCCGTTCTGGTGAACGAATTCGGTGATGTTGGTGTGGATGGGGATATCCTAAAATCCTGTGCGGACGAAAACTGTCCGCTTGAAAATATTGTGGAGCTGGCTAACGGCTGCATCTGCTGCACAGTTGCGGATGACTTTATTCCGACGATTGAAGCCTTGATGGCCCTGCCCGAACAGCCTGAGCATATCGTTATTGAAACGTCAGGGCTGGCACTTCCCAAGCCGTTGTTGAAAGCCTTTAACTGGCCAGCCATTAAAAGCAGGATTACCGTTGACGGCGTGATCGCAGTTGCGGATGCTGAAGCAGTCGGAACGGGCCGTTTTGCGCCGGATGTTGCTGCCGTCGATGCCCAGCGTCTGGCCGATGATAGTCTGGATCACGAAACACCGCTTGCCGAGGTTTTTAATGATCAGATTACATGTGCAGATTTGGTGTTATTGTCGAAGGCAGACCTTGCTGATGACAGCCTAAAGGCTCGGGCCCGCATCGCTATTACAGAGGTTGCAACAAAAACCCTGCCGATACTGGATATGGCAAATGGTGATGTTGATCCACGGGTTATTTTGGGCTTGAATGCGGCAGCTGAAGATGATCTGGACGCACGCCCTTCCTGTCATGACGGTTCGGATGATCATGAGCATGATGACTTCAATTCCATCATTGTTGATCTGCCCGAAATTTCCGACCCAGCGCGTCTGGAAGCGGCGATTATTGATCTTGCCAATAAGCATCATATTCTAAGAGTAAAAGGGTATGTTGCCGTTACGGGAAAACCGATGCGTCTATTGCTGCAGGCGGTCAATTCTCGAGTGCAGATGCAGTATGACAAAGCCTGGGGACAGGGCCCGCGGGAAAGTCGTTTGGTTGTCATCGCGGAGCATCATGATTTGGATGCGCCCGCTGTTAATTCGATCCTTGCTGAGGCCTGTTAAGGATTATTCATGCATGTAGTCTTTCGCGAAAGTCATGGTCTGGAAGAAAACGAGGTTGCACAGGATCTGGGACAGGATCCTGCTGATCTTGTTGTCCTGTCGTTTTCCGACAGTGATCTTGGGGCTTTCGCGGCAGGCTGGGAACAGGCCCGTGATAACTTGCCAAGTGTACGGCTTGCCAATCTCGCGGCCCTGAAGCATCCGCTTTCGGTCGATGTTTATATCGAAAATACGCTGCAGGACGCCAAGGCTATCCTGATCCGGCTTATCGGCGGCGAGCAATATTGGCAGTATGGATTGTCAGCGGTAAATGAATTGGCCCGGAGGGAAAAGATTGCACTGGCGGTATTGCCTGCGGACGGCCGGGATGATCCGCGCCTTGACGCAATGTCGACAGTCAGCGTCCCGACGTTACGGCGCTTGAAGTCATTATGTGATCAGGGCGGGGCGCCGGCGGCCGAAACTGCGCTAAAAATTATGGCGGGTCAACTGCCAGAAAATGCAGATTTTGAAGAGAGCGTTCAGCCTCTTCCGCTGCATGGATTTTATGACCCTGACCATGGATATGCTGAAACACTTGAAGCCTTTTCCGCTGGTTCGCAATGTCCGATTATCATCAGTTTTTACCGGTCCTATTTGACCTCGGCCGATCTGGAGCCTGTTGACGCGTTGATCCAGGCATTTCGTAAGAAGGGGTTCGCCTGTTTTGGTGTTTTCGCAGCCTCTCTGAAAGCGAATGAAACGGTTGTCTGGCTTGAGGCGTTGTTGCCCGGATTGCAGCCTGAGGCGATTGTTAATCTAACGGCTTTTTCGGCCAAAGGGGCAAACGGAAAATCTCCGTTAGAAGTCGCGGGATGCCCTGTTTTTCAAACGGCCTTATCCACAGCACCTAGCCAGAAATGGGCAGAGAGCGAACGGGGCTTGTCGCCAGCAGACCTTGCAATGTTTGTTGCCCTGCCAGAGGTGGATGGGCGAATTTTTACAGCCGTCACAAGCTTTAAAGAGCCGTCTAGCCGACATGAAGACTTGCAGTTTTCAAGATTTTATCATCGTGCAGACCTTAATCGGGTTACGGCCATTGTTCAGCAAGTCAGTCGCTGGATTTCGCTCGCCCAAAAAACAGCGTCGGAAAAACATCTGGCTTTTATTTTGTCCACCTATCCGGGCAAAGATCATCAGATCGCGCATGCGGTTGGTCTTGATGCGCTCGCCTCGATGGACGCAATACTGTCGTTCCTAAACAACGAAGGATATCAGACAGGTCCGACAGAAGCGCTGGCCAACCAGCTTTTGCAATCCACAGTGACGTGGCCGCTGGAGTACTATCTTCAAGCACTGAAAGCCTTGCCTGCCGCGTTAGGGAAGGACTTATACGAGGCGTGGGGCGACCCTGAAGATGATCCCACTTGCCGAAATGGCTTCTTTGAATTTCGGGCCCTTCGCCAAGGGCAGGTTAGTATTGCCTTGCAGCCGGAAAGAGGTCATCGGGCAGAACGGGACGATGATTACCATGATCTCGCCCGAATTCCCTGTCACGGATATGTGGCCTTCTATTTGTGGTTACAGCATCACGGTACGATTTCAGGCAATGAATTGGATGCCTTGGTTCACATTGGCGCTCATGGCACTCTGGAATGGTTGCCCGGTAAATCTGTTGCCCTCTCTGACGAGTGCTGGCCCGATGTTTTAACGGGATCATTGCCCGTTATTTATCCGTTTATTGTGAATGATCCGGGCGAGGCGGTGCAGGCCAAGCGACGGATCGGCGCCGTGACACTGGGGCATATGCCCCCGCCAATGAAAGAGAGCGCGGTTCCATCTTCTATGGTTCGCCTAGAGCGGCTTTTGGATGAGTATTCAACAGCAGACGGTCTTGACCCAAATCGTCGGGACCGTTTGGTGACGGCCATTCGCGAGGAGGCGCAGGCAGCCGGAGTTGAAGAGGATATCGGCATTGAGCCCGATCACTCGGCCGCAGAGGCCCTTGTTCGGATTGACCGGTTTGTTTGCGATATCAAGGAAAGCCAGTTTGGAGATGGCTTACATATATATGGGGAAGGCGTCTCGGGATCCACAGAATTGGAAGGTCTGTTAAAAGCACTTTCTGGCCAGGCAGTTGCCCCAGGACCGTCAGGCTCTCCGTTCAAGGGACGGGATGATGTTTTGCCGACAGGGCGCAATCTGTATTCGACAGATCCTCGGGCGGTACCGACCCGGGCAGCTTACGCACAGGGTGTAAAGCTTGCTGAAGAACTGGTTCGGCGCCACTTGCAGGATCACGGTGACTATCCACGCGCCCTGATTGTTGATCTTTGGGGGTCAGCGACGATGAGGACAGCGGGTGAAGAGTTTGCGATGGCACTTCATTTGGCAGGGGTTGAACCCAAATGGGGAGAGCATAGCGATCGCGTTACGGGCTTTGAAATTTTGCCGCTAATGATGCTGGACCGTCCCCGTATTGATGTAACGTTGCGTGTGTCAGGACTGTTTCGCGACATTTTCCCCAATCTGTCTGATTTGTTTAATGCGGCCGCGGCGACACTTGCCAAACGAGATGAAGGAACTGCGGATAATCCCTATGAGGATGAAAATCCGCGTGTTTTCGGGCCGAAGCCAGGCTTGTATGGGGTGCAGATGGACCCAGGAAATACAGACTATACGGCTGATGCCAGGATGTCTGCGGGGG
This sequence comes from Sneathiella sp., assembly GCF_047631475.1. Lineage (GTDB taxonomy): Bacteria > Pseudomonadota > Alphaproteobacteria > Sneathiellales > Sneathiellaceae > Sneathiella. The sequence goes on from NZ_JBLHZT010000008.1 coordinate 53,396, forward strand.
AAAGTTGGCTCGCTGGTTCAGAGTGGGTTATGGCTGGCAGCTTTGGCGATCAGGCAGATCATTCAGACCGCGAAACCCTTGAAAAAAGAGTTCTGCAAGCTGATGCTTTTGTTCATAGTCAGGACTTGCCTGAAACGGATTTGCTGCTGGCAATGGATTATGCCACCCATGAAGCCGGTTTTGCCGCAGCCCACGCAGGGCTAACGGCTGCCCATCCGGGAGAGGCAGGAAAATCCCCGGCCCTTTACCATTTGGATAACACCCGAAGTAATGACCCGAAAGCCAGAACGCTTTCTGAAGAAATAGCGAGAGTTGTTCGTGCGAGGGCAACGAACCCGGACTGGCTGGCAGGGATGTTGCGTCACGGTTTTCGGGGTGGGGCTGAAATTGCAGCGACGTTGGAACATATGGCGGCCTTTGCTCATATGGCGCACGCCGTTCCGGCACATTTATTCGATGCCTACTTCGAGCATACGCTGGGTGATGACGAAATCAGAGAGTTTCTTGAAGAGCATAACCCGCAGGCCTTAGAGGCAATGGAAGCCTGTTTCGAGCGGCTGCATGAAGCCGGGATTTGGGTGACACGCCGGAATTGGATTGCCGCACAGATCGGGATGAACGGCGATGGGTGATCCAATTGTAAAGGGGTGGTGTCCCGGTGCTCTTAAGCCGATGCAGTCAGGCGATGGTCTGCTGGTTCGGATCCGGCCCTTTAAAAGTCGATTAAATGCGGAACAGTTGGCTGGAATTGGAAAACTTGCCCGGGAATATGGAAATGGTCTTGTTGATTTTTCCCGCCGATCCAATTTGCAGCTGCGCGGCGTTCTTCCAGAAAATCATGCTCCATTAATGGCCCGGTTGCAGTCTCTTAACCTTATTGATGACAATGTTTTCGTTGAAAGTCGCCGGAATATGGTCGTCACACCGTTCTGGACGGATGGGGATGACTCCGATGTAATCGCCGCGAGACTTGAAAAAGTGTTGCTGGATGAAAATCTGCACTTGATCGGTTTACCGGGAAAATTCGGTTTCGCCGTTGATTGCGGGCCTTCTCCAGTCCTATCCGGAATGCCTGCAGATATCCGAATTGAACGAGCCGCACAGGGCGGGCTAATTGTGCGCCCGGACGGGTCTGATTTTGGCATTTCTGTTCAGTTGGAAACAGCCGTCGATATGGCAGTTTCACTCGCCCGATGGTTCTCAGACTTGAAGGAAATTAAAGCGGGCCGTGGTCGCATGCGCCAATATGTACATTTGCTGCAGGAAAACGCTGAATTCAAGCTTTCCGAAGCCCGTGCAGAAGCTACTGTGACGCCAGCTGTTGGATGGGCGCAGACGGGGTTTCTTGCGGGTCTGGAATTGGGGCAATTGACAGCAGCAGGGCTGATCGCTTTGTCTGAAAAAGTTGACGCGGTGCGCTTGACACCCTGGCGTATGCTGTGCCTTGAACACTATTCAGCGGATGCAGGATCGCTTGATGCGATTGACGGTATGATAACCAACCCGGATAGCCCGTTCATGAGAATTACCGCCTGCACAGGATTACCTGCCTGCCCGCAAGGCTGGTTGGACACCCGAAAGTTGGCCCGCGACTTATCAACAAGTTTGCCTTTGGGCGATAGTCTGTATATCAGTGGCTGCACGAAAAAATGTGCGGGACAATCAGAGGCATTCAAGCATGCCATGATTGCGGCGCAGTCGGGTGTGACGGTGCATAATAAAATACGAAATGCACCTTCCTCCGGCGAACATTTCTCGCATGAAGAGTTTAAGGAAAAGACGACGATGCACATCAAGGGCGATACTTTCTTTTTCAAGGAAAGCCAATGACCCATTATTACGAAACAGATGGTCAGGCCATTTACAATCAGTCCTTTTCAATCATCCGGCGTGAAGCAGATCTTAAGCGTTTTACGCCAGAGGAGGAAATCGTCGCGGTTCGAATGATCCATGCAAGTGGCATGGTCGGATTGGAAAAGTCGATCGAATTTTCGCCGGGTATGGCAATAAAAGCCCGTTCCGCGCTGGAACAGGGGGCCCCGATTTTTTGTGATGCTCGGATGGTCAGTGAAGGGATTACCCGAACACGGTTGCCTTCGGAAAATGAGATTATCTGTACATTGCATGACGACGGTGTTTTCGAATTGGCGCGGCAGATGTCTAACACACGATCAGCCGCCGCCCTCGAACTCTGGCGTTCAAGGCTGGAAGGGGCGGTTGTTGCCATCGGAAACGCGCCGACCGCTTTGTTTCATTTGTTAAATATGCTGGAAGACCCCGATTGTCCGCGGCCTGCTGCAATCATTGGCTGCCCTGTGGGGTTTGTTGGGGCAATGGAATCAAAAGAGGCATTGATGCAGGATTTGCCTGTGCCTTCAATGACGGTACGAGGACGGCTAGGCGGTTCCGCGATTACGGTGGCGGCGATTAACGCGCTGGCCAGCCGGAAGGAATAAAGATGGCGAAGGTTATTTGTGTTGGTCTGGGTCCCGGGGATCCAGAATTGATGAGCGTTAAATCAGATCGCCTCATTCGCAATGCTGATAAAGTGGCGTATTTCAGGAAAGCGGGACGAAAAGGGCAGGCTCGGCAAATAGTGTCCGGGATGCTTGCGGATAACGTTCTTGAATTACCGATGGAGTATCCGGTAACCACAGAAATTCCGGTAGCTGATCCACGATATAATGAAATGCTGTCTGCTTTCTATGAAGAGCAAGCCTGTCGCCTGATTGATTTGGCAGAAACCAGTGCAACGGACATTATTGTTTTGTGTGAAGGAGATCCGTTCTTTTACGGCTCTTTCATGCATTTATATATTCGCTTGCAGGGGCGCGTTGACATGGAAATCATCCCCGGCATTACCGGAATGTCTGGATGCTGGACCGCGACCGGTGTTCCGATGACCTGGGGTGATGATATTCTGACAGTTCTTATGGGAACGTTGCCAGAAGAAACACTGACCGAAAAGATGCAGGATACAGACGCCTTTGTTGTTATGAAAACAGGGCGGAACCTCCCAAAAATAAAAATGGCGCTGGATAAAGCCGGACGGATGCCGGATGCTTGGATCGTAAGTCACGGCACCATGGCCCAGCAGAAGGTCCAGCGGCTTGTCGATTTTAAAGAAGGTTCAATTCCCTATTTCACAATCATTCTGGTCCATGGTCAGGGTCGGCGCCCATGATACACGAAAACCAAAAAGGCAGCGTTGTGGTAGCAGGCCTGGGACCGGGGCGGGACGATTGGATCTGCCCTTCTGTTCAAAAGGCCATTGATCAGGCGACAGATGTTGTCGGATATGGTCCATATGTCAGCCGCGTGCCAGCCCGTGAAGGGCTGACCTTACATGCGACAGACAACAGGGTTGAACTGGAACGCGCGCGTCATGCTTTGGAAATGGCCGCTAGCGGACATAGGGTTGTTGTTGTCTCTTCTGGTGATCCCGGAGTGTTCGCGATGGCATCTGCTTTGTTTGAAGCGCTGGAAGAAGGAGAGCCTTTGTGGCGTTCGCTTGACGTGGAAATCTTGCCGGGGGTGACGGCAATGCTAGCTGCGGCTGCTCGGTTAGGCGCTCCGTTGGGACATGATTTTTGTGCGATCAATCTGTCTGACAATCTGAAGCCTTTTTCTTTAATTGAAAAGCGGGTTTCCTTGTCGGTAGAGGCGGATTTTGCAATGGCGTTTTATAACCCTAGATCCAAGGCCCGCCCGCATCAGTTCGAAAAAATTCTGGATTTGCTGAAAACTCAGACGAAGGGGGATCGCTTGATCAGCTTTGCCCGCGCAGTGTCAACGGCACAAGAGCATATCAAAACAGTGCCTTTGAGTGAAGCAACACCGGATATGGCAGATATGCGGACCGTTGTGATCGTGGGGTCTTCCTTAACACGGCAAATCTCGGGAACTGATTTTGTGTATACGCCGCGGTCGACCCCTCATTTGGCGGAGGTTGAATGAGCCAGCCAGTTCAGGACATCTTTTGGATCAGCAACAACGTTTCGCTTCGGCAAAGCGGGCCGACCAATCATGATGACTTGAAGCTTCAAATCGCGCGCTGCCTGGATTTTAGCAAAAGCACCTTCGCCACCAGCATTTTTAGCAACCACATATTGAATTCGTTTTTCGGCAAGCAAATTCCGATCTTTTTCAAATTCAAAAGGCCCCCGGTCCACAACAATTTCATAGTTTGGAAAATCAAGCGGGCCGCCAGGTTGGTCGACAATGCGCAACAGATAGTGATGCTGTGGCTTTCGGTAAAAAGAACTCAGATGCTGACGTCCGATCCCAAGAAAAATATGCGCAGGCGTTTCGGGCAACGCGTCGACAGCCTTGGTAATATCCGCGACGTTGATCCAATTGTCGTCAGGCTGTTCGCGCCAGGGCGGTCGCTCAAGGGCCAAAAGCGGCGTGTTCGTTTGAGCACAGGCTGCAATCGCATTCCGGCTCATCTGGGCCGCAAAGGGGTGGGTCGCATCGATAACTGCGCGGATCCGTTCGCGGAGAATAAAATCGACCAGACCAGCAACACCGCCGAACCCGCCAATGCGGGTTGGGATCGGTTGTTCTCGTGGCGTGTCAACCCGTCCCGCATAGGAAAACATAGCATCAAGTTGCGTTTCCGAAACGGCTTTAGCAAGGCGGCTGGCGTCCAGTGTCCCGCCCAGAATGAGGGTTTTCATGATGCCTGATCCGTGGCTGTCCATAATAGGTATCGGCGAAGATAGCCTTGAAGCTTTGACAGATGCAAGCCGGAAAGCGTTGGCGCAGGCAGAGCTTGTTTTTGGTTCTGCTCGGCATCTTGCTTTGGCAGGAATTGCAGAAAAAGGGAGAGAATGGCCACTACCATTTTCGGTAAAAGAAGTCCTTGACCACAAAGGAAAGCCAGTGGCCGTACTGGCATCTGGGGATCCATTTTGGCACGGTGTTGGGGGCACTTTAGCGGCCTCGCTGGACCCATCAGAATGGCTTTGCTATCCGGCACCTTCAAGCTTTTCAATTGTGTCTTCGCGAATGGGATGGCGTTTAGAAACAGTTCGTTGCCTTGGATTGCACGCCGCCCCTTTGGAGAAGCTGTATCCTTTACTTAATGCGGGTGAAAAATTTATCTGTCTGATGCGCGATGGTGCGCAGGTGCAAAAATTGGCGCAGTGGCTTTGCGAAACTGGATTTACAGACACGGAGCTGTTTGTTTTCGAAGCGTTGCTCAGCCCTACGGAACGACGTCGTTCGTCACTGGTTTCAGATTTTTCCATGACGCATATCAATCATCCGGTCACAGTCGCGTTCATTGCCAAAGGCCAGAAAGGGTTGCCGCAAAGTTCAGGTCTGCCCGATGCTGTTTTCGCAAGTGACGGCCAAATGACCAAGCGGGCAGTGCGGGCCGTAACCTTATCCAGTTTATCCCCACGCGCGGGCGAATGCCTTTGGGATATTGGCGCCGGGTCAGGCACAATTGCAATCGAGTGGTTGATCGCAACGAGAACCGGGCAAGCGGTTGCGGTGGAATGCCGTGAGGATCGTCTGCACAATATCCAGAAAAACGCAGATATGTTTGGTGTCTCGTCTCGACTGAAAATTGTTAAGGAAAAAGCACCAGCAGGACTGGACAGTTTGCCGGTGCCGGATGCGGTCTTCATTGGCGGCGGGCTGACCGCCGACATGTTGCACCAGATCTGGTCCTGTATTCCGGAGGGGTGCCGTGTTGTCGTAAATGCGGTAACGCTTGAAAGTGAAGCGCTGCTTATCAGTTGGTCGGCAGAAAAAGGCGGCGACTTGATGCGACTTGCGGTTTCATCGACAAAACCCCTGGGGAGCAAAAGAGGGTGGGTCGCGGCCAATCCGATCTTGCAATGGGTGGTCACCAGATGAAGGCGTTTCTTGGCATCGGCTTTCGTTCTGACGCGACCCTCGCGTCTTTTGAGGACGTGTACGAAAAAGTAAAATCCGGATTTCAGATTTGTGGTGTCGCGACCTTGTCAGGCAAAGAGAAAACGCAGGCGTTCATTCAGTTTATTAATGAATTGGATGTGCCGGTAAGTGTGCATTCACGGGAAAGTTTAGCGCGCTTGAAAACGCCGTCCATTACAGTGAAATCCGTTGAAGTCTACGACGTGAGCAGCGTTGCCGAAGCGTCTGCTCTCGCGGCGGCGGGCCCTTCGGGTCAATTATGCGGAAAACGTCAGGTTTCAGAAGATGGTATGGCGACTGCGGCAATCGCAATGCAAAGAAAAATAGCAGGAGAAGTTTGATGACAGTTCACTTTATCGGCGCAGGGCCGGGGGCTGCCGATTTGATCACAGTTCGGGGCCAAAATTTAATATCGTCCTGTCCCGTATGTCTGTATGCAGGATCGCTGGTTCCCGAGGAGATTCTGGAGCATTGTCCCGACGGTGCCAAAGTCATCAATACAGCATCAATGTCGCTTGATACAATCGTCGCGGAAATTCAAACAGCCCACACTGAAGGCCATGATATTGCCCGGCTTCATTCTGGTGATTTGTCTGTCTGGTCCGCAATGGGAGAGCAATTGCGCAGGCTCGATGCGTTAAATATTCCCTATGAAATTACACCGGGCGTTCCCTCATTTTCCGCAGCTGCCGCGGCGCTTGGAAAAGAGCTAACCCTTCCCGGCGTCGTGCAGTCCGTTATCCTGACGCGGACATCCGGGCGGGCAACACAAATGCCTGACGGTGAAACACTTGCCAATTTTGCCGCAACTGGGGCGACGCTTGCAATTCACCTTTCCGTTCATGTCTTACCAAAGGTCGTCGCAGAACTTCAGCCTTTTTATGGGGAGGATTGCCCGGTTGCGATTGTATGGCGGGCGAGTTGGCCGGATCAGAGAATTATTCGGGGCTGTTTGTCAGATATTGATCAACAGGTTGGCGAAGACCGGGGCCGGACGGCACTGATTTTAGTCGGCCGTGCACTCAACGAACAGAAATTTGATGAAAGCCGCTTATATGCGGATGATTATGACCGACGTTTCCGGCCGCGGGGCACAGACCCACGGTTCCCTGACACAGCCCCTTCTGAATAGGTACAAGTATGATCCCCAATGGTCTTTTGATTTCAGCCCCGGCATCGGGAACGGGAAAAACAACTTTGATGCTAGGACTGGCACGGGCGTTATCTCGCAAAGGTTTACAGGTCCAGCCTTTTAAGTCGGGCCCTGACTATATTGACCCCGCTTTCCATACGGCCGCAACTGGGCGATCTGGCATTAATATGGATAGTTGGGCGATGCCGCAGTCATTGCTGGATAATCTTTTACATCGCGCAGAGGGCGCCGATCTAGTTCTGGCCGAAGGCTCAATGGGGTTGTTCGATGGCGTGGCAAGTGCCGGTGAAGTCGGTAACGGTGCAAGTGCGGATATTGCGACAAGTATGGGATGGCCGGTAGTTTTGGTTATTGATGTCTCGGGGCAGGCGCAATCAGCAGCGGCAACCGCAAAGGGCTTTTCCGAATTGAGGCCGGAAATGCCGTTTGCCGGCGTTGTGCTTAACCGGGTGGCGAGCCCGCGCCACGAGATGTTAAGCCGGGTTGGTATGGAGCAGGCGGGCATCACGGTGTTGGGTGCGTTGCCACGAAATCCGGATATTACGCTTCCAGAACGCCATCTCGGTCTCGTGCAGGCTCAGGAAAAAGGGGATTTGCATGACGTGCTTGAGGCAATGGCTGATTTTGTCGAAAAGCATGTTGATGTCGAAATGATGTTAAAAATGGCGGGGGCTCAAGATCACTATCGCGCGCCCAATAAAGAGGCAACCGTGCAGCCCCCCGGACAACGTATTGCATTGGCGCAGGATGCTGCCTTCTCGTTTGTTTATCCGCATGTGGCGGATCAATGGCGAGTTGCGGGGTCAGAAATCCTGCCCTTTTCTCCATTGGCTGATGAAGCCCCTGACCCAACTGCAGATATTTGCTGGCTTCCGGGCGGATATCCAGAACTACATGCGGGCGCATTGGCCGCGGCCAACCATTTTAAAACATCGCTGGTCTCGTTTGCAGCGGACCGGCCTGTCCACGGCGAGTGTGGTGGCTATATGGCGATGGGTGACGTGCTGATCGATAAAGACGGTGTCGGCCATCAGATGGCGGGCTTGCTCGGTCTGGAAACGTCTTACGCAAAGCGCAAGATGCATCTAGGATATCGGCACGCATCTCTGACAAAACCAATGCCAGGATATAAACCGGGCGCGCGTTTGCGTGGCCACGAGTTTCATTATTCCACTATCCTGAAGCAACCGGATCAACCTCTCGCGGACGTCAAGGATGCGAACGATCAGGCCATTCCTGAAACAGGATCGGTTCGGGGAAATGCAACCGGTACATTCTTCCATTTAATTTCTGAAGGGCGCAAAGGGAACTAGTTGATGCAAAAAGAAAAATCTGAAATGAACGAGAACGAACGCCATACCGCCAAGATGCAAAAGAAAAAAGCGGCGCGGGATCGGATAATGGAAAGCAAAGATGGCGAAAAAGGGCTGATCATTGTTCATACAGGCAATGGAAAGGGTAAATCTTCATCTGCTTTTGGAATGATTTTCAGGGCCATTGCTCATGATATGCCATGTGGTGTCATCCAGTTTATCAAAGGCGCGTGGTCTACAGGCGAACGCACCATGATTGAAGAGCGTTTTTCCGATCTATGCTCGTTTTATGCAATGGGTGAAGGCTTTACCTGGGAGACGCAGGATAAAGAGCGGGATATTGCTGCTGCGACAAAAGCTTGGGAAAAAGCCAAAGAGATGATCCGGGACGAAAAGAACAAGATGGTCTTGCTCGATGAAGTGAATATAGCTCTGAAATATGGCTATATTGACCTCGCGGATGTTGTTGAATTTCTGTCGACGGAAAAACCGGAAATGACCCATGTTGTTTTGACGGGCCGTCATGCACCGCAGGAACTGATTGATATTGCAGACCTGGTTACAGAAATGACCATGGTAAAACACCCTTTCCGATCTGGCATCAAGGCGCAAAAAGGCGTTGAGTTTTAACCCTTTTGGATAGACTTGATGGCCGTTTCCAGTTTTTCCCAGTCTTTTTGCGAGCCGGGAAGCCCCAAGCGAATGAAGCTTTGGGAATAAGGGAAGATGCGTGACCAGATATGGTGGGCGGCAAGCTGGTCTTGAAAAACTGCTGCGTTTGGACAATCGTACAGACGAAATAGTGGGGTTCCACCAACCAGTGTGGCACCGCTAAGCTGGATCAGGATATCCAGCCGGGCCGCGTCTTTTCGTAGTCTGAGGATCGTTTCATTCTGCCATTTGTGATCTGACAGTGCCGTGGTCCCGATTTCGATGGCAGCGCCGGAAACAGGCCATGGGCCGGCGAGTTGATTAAAAACCCGGATGTCTTGCGGTGACGCGACAACAAATCCCAATCTTATGCCAGCCAATCCATAAAATTTTCCAAAAGACCGAAGTATTATCAGTCCGTCTTTATCCGTGTCCGTTGTTAGTGAATATCCGGTTTCACAGTCCATGAAGCTTTCATCAACGACCAACCTGCCAACATGGGGTAAGAGCGCCGCCAGTTGTTCAGGTTGGTAGAGGCGTCCGTTAGGATTGTTCGGATTGACCACAATTGCCAGATCGCAATCAGCCAATTGCTCCAATTGGCTGACTTCCTCAACATTCCAGCCTGCCAGGCGCAGAACATTTGCATGTTCGTTATAGGTTGGCGTTAGAATTTTGGCGTGGCGGCCGGGCAATCCGGCAGCAGGCGCAAAATGCGGCATCATCTGAATGGCAGCCTGTGCCCCGGAAACAGCAAGAACCTCGCCGCGGCAGGACCAAGCGGACTTGGCCGCTTTGTGTAAGCGTTCTTTATTGCTTATGGTAGGCAGATCACTCCAGGCCTGCGAAGGGAGGTCTGGTATTGGATAGGCGCATGGATTAATGCCTGTGGAAAGGTCGAGCCAATCTGAAGAGGCCCCACCATGTCGCGCCATTGCCTGATCTATATTTCCGCCATGATCTTTTAGTGTCACTAAAACAGACTTTCGTAGTTTAAAGAGGCCGCTGCCAAAAAAAGGATGATTGTTGTTCCGATGATCGTTCGGCGATAGAGAGCGAGAGCCCGACCTAGGGAAAGGTGGTCCGGATCCGGTTTCCCGTCATTGACCCATTGATCTTCTGTCATGACCCCGTCGTAGAGCCGAGGACCGGAAAGCCTGATATCCAAGGCGCCAGCCATTGCAGATTCAGGCCATCCGGCATTTGGAGAACGATGCTTTCCAGCATCGTTTTTAATACATTTTAGTCCCTTGAGAGGGGCACCGGATGCCAGCAAAAACAATAAAGCCGTCAGGCGGGCGGGTATCAGATTGACCAGATCATCGAACCGGGCGGAAGCCCACCCAAAATGTAAATATTTTTCATTTTTATATCCGATCATGGAATCCAGTGTGTTGACCGCTTTATAAAAACCGATGCCCGGTAATCCGAATAAACAGGCCCAGAAAAGTGGCGCAATTACCCCATCGGATGTGTTTTCGGCGAGACTTTCTGTGGCTGCACGGCAAATGGCTGACTGGTCCAGCGTCTTAGGGTCACGACTGACAATCATTGCGATGGCCATACGGGCTTTTTCCAGATTATTCTTGGCCAATGGAGCGCGGATATTATCAACATGCTGGTGTAACGAATGAATGGCGAGTAATGGCCAAATCAAAAGGGCATTGATCAAGATGCCAAACGGGCCCGCCGGGAGTACCAACCAGATGAAGAGAGTAATCGCCAAAGTGACAGTTGTTGTAATCAACAATGTTAGTATGCCCATAAAACGCAGGACGGAAGGGCTTTTTTCAGGGATATTGAGCCGGGTGTCCAGCGTCTTTATCAGTCTTCCGATCCAGACCACCGGATGCGAGAGTATTTTAAATAGAAAATCTGGCCAGCCAAAAAAGCTGTCGATTATGATGGCCAATAGGACGGAAACAAGCACATTACCAAAGGAGTGCCCGACAAGGAACTCAAGGATCATTGATCCGCTTCCTTTGCGATCCTGATTATTGCATCAATATCGAGGCAGTTTTCCAACTCCTGCGCAAGGGTATCAAGAGCCTTTTCGATCTTGGAAGAATAGTCGCTATAGGATCCTTCCGTCGGCCTGAAACGGTTCAGAAATTTCTGGCGGAACGCATTATCTGTAAAGAGCCCATGCAGGTATGTTCCCGCTATCTGTCCGTTTTCTGACATGTAGCCGATTGGTCTTTCTTCGTCCAAAAGCCAGGGAACCAACGCTGGGTCCACTATGCGTGTGTCCCCTAGATGGATTTCATAGCCTGATGTTTGGCAACCTAAAATTGCATCCGAAACATCCGTCAGCTTAACTGTTTTGCTGGCACAGAGCGTTGTCTCTATCCCAAGTAACCCAAGTCCGGAAATAGTTTCTTTTGCCCCCTCGATACCGTCAGGATCAGATAAAAGTGTTCCAAGCATCTGGTAGCCGCCACATAGGCCCAAGACTTTTCCGCCCCTCCGAATATGCGCGGCCAGATCAATATCCCAGCCTTGGTGCCTAAAATCATGCAGATCTGCGATGGTTGTTTTACTTCCCGGTAAAATAACAAGATCCGCATCGCCGGGAAGGGGGGTGCCCGGCTGGACAAAGACAACGTCGACATCTTCTTCAGACTGCAACGGATCAAGGTCATCGAAATTGGCGATATGGGCGAGCCGAGGGACAGCTATAAGAAGATTGCTCGATCGTGAGTGGTCCTGTTTGACGTCCAAGGCCATGCCATCCTCAGCAGGCAAATCCCCGACCTCGCGAATGAAGGGTACGATCCCCATGTTACGCCATCCGGTCAGATCTGTCATAAGGGTAAGGGCATTGTCAAATAGCCGTGTATCGCCACGAAATTTGTTGATCAGGTACCCCTTGATCAAGGATTGTTCGTTCTCAGGCAATAAGTTGTGCGTGCCGACGATCGAGGCAATGACCCCACCACGATTGATGTCGCCAACAAGGATAACAGGGACATTGGCAGCGGTAGCAAAACCCATATTGGCGATATCGCCTGACCGCAAGTTGACTTCTGCCGGACTGCCGGCACCCTCAACGACAACGAAATCCGCCTGTTGTTTCAGGATCTCAAAACTTTCCAAAATTTTGCCCAGCAAGTCGGTTTTTTTCTTTTTAAAATAGGACATTCCCCCCGTTCCGGAAACCTGCCCCTGAACGATAACCTGAGATTTTCCGTCTTGTGGCTTCAACAGAACAGGGTTCATGTGAACGCTACTTGGGGTGCCACATGCCAGTGCCTGCAATTGTTGGGCACGACCAATTTCTCCGCCCTCCGGCGTAACAGCTGCATTATTCGACATATTCTGAGGCTTAAAGGGCCGAACAGAATATCCCCTATTTTTTAAGGCCCGACAAAGCCCTGCAACCAATATGGATTTTCCCACGTCTGAGCCGGTTCCTTGCAACATGATCACCGCTGTCATGGCGTTTCCTCGTCGGGGGCAGGTTTATTGATGAATTTTACAATCGGGAATGTGTCGCCATCATAATGCGATATTTCAATGCGGGTCTGACTAGCATAATCGATCGACAGCTGGCTGAATATTTTGGGGTTGCGGTAATCAATATCCAGAATGGCACTCAGGATCAGGCGGATGACACCGCCATGAACTACCAGCCCAATATGGGCGGACACCGGATCGGCGATCAGCCGGTCCCAACCCCGCAGGACACGATACCGAAACTCTACCAGTTTTTCTCCATTGGGCGGCGTTACGCGTGAGGGGTCACTCCAAAAATTCATCAACTGGTCTTTTTGATCAAGGAGCGTCTCGAACGGAACGCCATCCCAGTCACCAAAATTCATTTCCATGAAGTCCAGATCGGTGGCTAACGCTACTTCCCCTGTTTCTGCATATTCGGTCGCGGAGTTTTTACACCGCCGAAGCGGAGATGTAACAATAGATTGCAAAGACGTGTTGTTGTTCAAATGTCGGACGAGAGCCCGGCCACCCTGCGCCGATGGCAGAATATCGGTATGTCCATATAATGCGGGCGGCCCGTCAACTGCACCATGTCGATACAGGTCGATTATGACATGATCATATCTGTTCATGATGCAGACATTCCCAGAAGCAGAGCATAAATTGTAAGCTCAGAGAGTTGTTGGCAGGCGCCCAGTGTATCACCGGTATAGCCGCTTAGATGACGTTTCATGAACCATTGAAGGGCGAAGCGCACTAAAATCAGAACAGCAAAAAGTTTCAAGATTAGAAGCGTCGGCACAAACAGAAATAGAGGAAGCAGGCAGGCGAGCGATACAAGCAATTCCCGTCCGGTTTGGCGAGAGGCGAGCGGGGCGGATTTGCTGGTCTCGTCGAGCCGCGCATAGTCCATATCAAATATAAAGCTGGAGGCAATTGCCCGGGATGCGGGGTAGGCAATCAAAAGAGCCATTGGAACATTTGTTATTTCGGTCAATAAAATCCATTTGCCAAGCAGACTCATAAAAAGGGCAGCCGCACCGTAGGTGCCAAGCCGACTGTCTTTCATTATCCGTAATTTATCGGCCTTGGTGTGCCCCCCATAGAAACCGTCGAATGTGTCTGCCAACCCGTCTTCGTGAAAGGCCCCGGTGAGCAGCAGGCCAACGCTTATACACAGGAATATGGTCACCGACTGAGGAAAAAAAATGTCGAGCAACAAGTACAGGCCGGTTACAAGCAGTCCCAGACACCAGCCCACCAACGTGAAATAGCGACTGGCCTGATTGAGATACTCAGCTTTAAAGGGTACCGATTTTGGAATCGGAATGCGGCTGAAAAACCCAAGGGCAATGAAGAACAAATTGATCTGTTGGTAAAATATGTGCTTCATCAGTCGAGTACCTGTGTTCTTTGGTGTCTTTAAACGGTTACCTGCGCACTCTCAAAGGTTGCCATGTCATTATAGAAGGCACCAGCCGCCCTTAAAAGTGGCAAAGCAAGAGCCGCGCCGCTGCCTTCTCCCAGCCTCAGTTCAAGATCAAGGAGAGGGTCGGCTTTCAGCGCGTCCAGAACCATTTTATGTCCCTGTTCCTGCGAGGCATGCGAGAAAATCATATAGTCCCGTGCGGCGGGGGCCATCATACAGGCAAGAAGGGCGGCGGCTGTAACGATGAAACCATCTACCAGAATCACCGTTTTGTTCTTTGCACATTCCAGCATGGCACCGCATATCTGCGCAATTTCAAACCCGCCCAGTTCCTGCAGGATCACCATAGGGTCTTCGCTTGTCACTCGGGATAAAGCCTCTGATACCAAGGCCGTTTTTCGGTGTAATTGCTCGTCAGTGATGCCTGTTCCGCGACCCACCATTTTGTCCGCGGTTTCATTCAGCGCCGCAGCACAGATCGCCGCAGCGGTCGAGGTGTTACCAATTCCCATTTCACCAAAGCCGATGATATTGCTTCCGGCTTTTATCTGAAGACTGGCAATATGAGCGCCCTTGGTCAGACAGAATTCGAGTTGGTCCTCGCTCATGGCGCTTGTAGTGCTGATATCATTGGTGCCGAGCCCGGCCGACTGATCGATCAGGTCGGCCATTCCCTTTAGCGGAAATTTGATGCCAGCATCAATAACCTTGAACGCCATGTTGTTGGCCTTGCAAAAGACGTTTATGGCTGCCCCGCCATTAAGAAAGTTCGCCACCATTTGTTGCGTGACTTCACTGCCGGCAATGCTGACGCCCTGTGCAGCAAGGCCGTGATCGGCGGCAAAAACCAGCATCATGGGATGATTGATGGTTACTTTATCGCTACCCTGAATTTTCGCCAATGTCGCCGCCAGCGTTTCCAGTTTTCCAAGTGATCCGGGAGGTTTTGTCTTCTGATCAATATTTGCCTGGATCTGAGATAAATTTTTCAGTGAGACGGGAGTAATGCCGTCGATCAGGTGGGCGATATCCATAAATTCAATTCCGTAACAAAAAGAAGCGTAACATATTTGTTATAAGGCCTGTTGCGCAGGCTGCATATCCTTTACATTCTTCAGCATTCATTTTGTGTTTTGAGGCATCGGGTATGAAACTTCATTTTATTCTGGGAGGCGCACGGTCAGGCAAAAGTGGTTTGGCCGAAAGGCTTGCTGATTTTCTGGGTAAAAATGTCTGCTATATCGCAACAGCAACTGCGTTTGATGAAGAAATGAGAACCCGGATTGTACGCCATAAGGAGCAGAGGCCCTCCCATTGGGCTTGCCTTGAGGAGCCGGTCAGACTGGCGCAGGCCATAAGCCAAGGATTTGAACTATCGGATATAGTGTTGGTGGACTGCCTGACCCTATGGCTTAGTAATCTGTTGTTCGCTGAAGACACCGAACAATTGGATGCCGAAAAACAGTCATTTTTGTCTCTGATTTCTGACTTAAAAGGATCTCATGCCGGTAAACATCTTATCTTGGTGAGTAACGAAACGAATATGGGCGTGATTCCATTGGAAAAACTGACCCGTCAATATTGTGATTTAGCCGGTTGGCTTCATCAGGATATCGCCAAGTTGAGTGATGCCGCCATATTGGCGGTTGCCGGGCTGCCGCATGTTCTCAAAGGAAACTGGCCGGCAGAGATCGTCTGAGTTCAACTGGTGACCCTCGCGCGCGTGCGAATATTCTTGCGTCTCATATTTTTAGTTGATACGAAGAGTAGTTATCACGTGGTTTCCAAAGTGTATGCAAAGCATTCGGGAATGAAACGGGAATGAGGATCGGATGGACCTATTTCAGGCATCCAAAGCCTCAACCGCCCCCGCGACTGTAGGTGATGGTTGGTTTTCAGATACCACTGGCCTTTTTAAGGCTGGGAAGGGGATGACCAGCAAAGATCATGAGTCAGGATACCGGCCACTAACTGAAACTTTACCCATACCGTCGGGTGGACGGAGAGGAGAAAAAAATGCATATCGAACCTGGAATAGTAGACAGTACAAAAATTGCCCTGAGTTACGCGACTGCCGTTGGCGCCATTGGTGTTGGCTTAAAATCCGCGTGGGACACAATAAAAAAACAAGGGCCCGTCTCTTTGATCGGTCGAAGTGCCGCCGCCACCGCGCTGGTTTTCTCATTCTTCGAAGTGTTGCCACATTACCCGGTTGGCGTCTCGGAAGTTCATTTCATTCTTGGATCAACATTGTTTCTGATCCTGGGAGCGGCTCCTGCTGCGTTCGGACTGGCCTTCGGTCTGTTGATACAGGGTCTCTTCTTTGCACCGTTTGATTTACCGCAATATGGCATGAACCTGACAACATTGCTGGTTCCGCTATTTGGTCTTCAGTATCTTGCGAAACGCATCATTGCACCAGATACCGCTTATGTCGACCTCACCTATAAACAAACATTCGCATTGTCGACTGCCTATCAAGGCGGCATTGTTGCCTGGGTGACTTTCTGGGCCCTTTACGGATCTGGGTTTACGGCAGAAACCTTAACCGGTGTTACAACCTTTGGCGCTGCCTATATGACTGTGATCCTGATTGAACCTCTTGCTGATTTGGCTGTTTTGGCAATCGCAAAAGCAAGCCGTAATTTTGCAAATGGCGGAATGGTTACAGATCGTCTTCACAACGGCGCCTGATTTATAAGACATCATTGAATGTTGAGGCGGCCTTATCGCGTTAAGGCCGCCTTTTTTATGGGGACAGTATGCTAGAATTATCGCTTGTTGGCATTGGGACCGGAAATCCAGAACATCTAACTCTTCAGGCTGTGCGCGTTCTAAATCAAATGGATGCAATCCTGATACCCCGTAAGGGAAAGAGAAAAGATGAGCTGGCGGAAGTCCGTAGAGGCATTCTTGCGGATATTCTCGATAATCCTGCTACAAAAATTGTTGAATTTGATCTGCCCGTTCGTAATCCGGAAATTGTGGATTATCAGGAAAGAGTAAACGCCTGGCATGATGAAATTTCTAAAATCTGGTTGTCTGTGCTTCAAGCGGAGGTCGGGACAACCGGGAAAGCGGCCTTTTTGATCTGGGGCGATCCCGGATTGTATGACAGCAGCCTTCGAATAGCGTCTCGCCTTCACTCGCAGACACCGATTAAGATTGAGGTGGTTCCGGGCATTACAGCAATACAAGGCCTGACCGCTTCTCACAATATTCCGCTTAATGAACTGGCAGAACCTTTTCTGGTGACCACTGGACGGCAGTTAAAGGAGCGGGGCTGGCCAACGGATGTTGAAACTGTTGTTGTCATGCTGGACGGTGAAAATTCATTTCAGTTTTTGACAGAAGAGAAGCTGTCCATATGGTGGGGTGCCTATGTGGGGATGGATAAAGAAATAACCCTGTCTGGTCCGCTGAAAGACATGGGGGATCAAATTATCGAACAGCGAAATAGAGCGCGTGAAGTGAATGGGTGGGTGATGGATATTTACATTCTTCGCCGGACTTGAACCCTCATTTTTTACTTTTTTAGGACGGATCAGCGACCCTTAAATTTTGGTTGATGTAGACGGAGAGGGCAGGCTGTCTTTGTGCTTTGTCAGCCATCCATACAAAGGAGCCGAGGCAAGTGGGGTTAGGTATATTGGAAACTGAGCCAGCGCAATAAACAGCAGAAGAGAGGCCACTGTTTCAGGGGGAAGCGTCGCAAGAAAGAGGGCGGCGTTGCGGTTACCAGCCATCAGAGCGACGGCACCTTGGGTTGGTGAAATGAGGCTATTCCTCGGTGTTGAAATTCCCCTTGAGGCCACGAAGGCAATGAGAAACAGAAAATGGATGCCCCAGTTGGCAAAAAGGGCCGCGCTCAAGTTCTCAAAAAATGCGTCCATATCATCAAAGGCATGAAGGCCAATGCCGTTCATAATAACGATTGCAAAAATCAACATGATCAACGCTGACACGCCATCCATCACCTTGTGATAGCGAATGAGCCTTGTTTCTCCTATGGTTTTTCGAAGAAAAATAGCGAGGATAATGGCCAACGAGATGGTCAGAAGAAGCCGGGAGAGAAGAGAAAACGGGTCAAGGTTAAGAGGCAATTCCAGAAGGTAGAGGGTAATTAAAGGCACTGTAAACGGGACGATCAAAGTGCCGACAACCAATATATTCAGAACCAGTGCATCATCCAGTTTGAGAAGTGCCGCCATGCTCGGTGCAGAGGCCAGCGGCGGGGCGCAGGCTACAAGAACAAGGGCGATATGAAGAACCGGTGAAAGGCCAATGAACAGACACGCAAGATGAATAATCACCGGTAGCGCAATCATCAGCAAAAAAAGCAGTCCTCCCAATTTAATCGGGTTTTTCAAATGCGATAAAACTTGCAGCAGGTCAACCCGGATCATTGCGGTTGCAAGCAAAAGAACAACAAGAACCTGCATCGCAGGCGCAACGATCTCTCCAAAATTTGGCAGAAACAATCCAATGAGAACACCAAGGGCAAGGATAAGCCTTGCCTGTTGTCCGAAGAAGGTGAAAAAAGTCATCATTGAAATCAATTGCCTGATGCGCGAGGGCCTTCATTTGGCCGGCTGTGTTTAATGCAGAGTTGGTTAGGCTAACCTTGTTAGGGCGGATATTAAAGTTCGCAAAACCAGTATCGCATGGTTGCGACGAGCATAGAAAGATCCTTGTATTCACGCAAATGTTCTTATCTGCAACAGACGGACAAAAGAAAGTAAGGCTTCTGACGGGTGGTCCCTTGAAAATATACCGGGCGGTATGTAAATGTTCCAAAAGGACAGCGCGATGGAACACAATGAGAAACCCGGAACGGACTAAAGAGAAATTGCTGAATACGGCCATTCATCTGGTTAGTAGAAGGAGCTATCACGAAGTGGGCGTCAATGAAATTTGCCGATCTGCGGGGGTTACCAAAGGTGCTTTTTATCATCATTTTGACTCTAAAGCGGACCTGTATTATCAGGCTGGAAAACATCATTGGGACGTTTCGAAACCAGACTTTGACCGGATTACCTCTCCGAATTTTACACCGCAGGAGCATCTGCAGAATCTCGTTGATATGATTATGGATCGCCATCTGGTAGAGGAAGGCCCCTTCACGCCGGATGCGCATAGTTGCACAATATTCAAGACGAGTAGCCATGTGAACGCTGCAGAACCCAAAGTCATACAATGTGCCGAAGAGCTTTCCGCAGAAATCATGAAGCATCATACACAGATGATCCGGGGCCTTCAGCGGGTAGGCATGCTGGCGGGGGACGCCGATCCTGAATTCGTTGCCCGCCTGCTTTATCACTTTATCCAAGGCGTGATTACCTTTGTCCCAATGTTTCACAATGAGGTTGATTTGCGAAGAGATTTGATTGAAGGCATATACCGGGTTGTTGGCTTGAGAAAAGAGTATCAAACGATTTTGTGATGCTCATCTCGGTTTTGTGATCGAAAGTGTAAGACCCGTCACAGAGGAAAGAATTGGTTTCATTCTAATCTTGAAAACAGACCTCCTGTTATGTATCTCCCCTAATAACATACCGATCGGTATCTTCAATTATGGGTGTTCTTTCTGATGAAACGGCTATCATTTACAAAACTGATATTTGGTGTTTCCTTGCTCGTTGCTGGCGCGTTTGCAACGCAATTTATTATGTTCAGCCCCTCCTCAGCCGAGGCCGAGGGTGGCACGCCGCCGAAGGCGCCGCAAGCGATGCCTGTAACTGTTAAAAATGTTGAGATAGAGCAGGTCCGCTTGTGGAGTAGTTACTCCGGGCGTTTGAAAGCAGTAGAAGAAGTGGCATTGCGCCCGCAAGTGAGCGGTGCAATCGTAGACGTCCGGTTTGAAGATGGCCAGAAAGTTCAAGCCGGAGATATTCTGTTCGTGATTGACCCGCGTACCTTTGAAACAGCAGTAAAGCAGGCAAAAGCGGAACTGGATGCTGCCCGGCAAAACCTGACGCTGGCAAAAAAGGAAAAAGTACGGGCTCAGGAACTCGTGGACAAAGGAAATGTTTCCAAGCGCGTTTTTGATGAGCGGATAAATGCTTTCACGGTTGCTGCGAGCCGGGTCCGGCAGTCTGTTGCCGCGTTGGAACAAGCACAGATTGCCTTGGATCATGCCTATGTTAAATCTCCCATTAACGGGCGGGTTAGTCGGGTGGAAATCACTCGCGGCAATTATGTTAATTCAGGGCCAAACGCGCCTGTATTGACGACCATCGTTTCCACAGATGACATCTATGCCGATTTTGAAATCGACGAACAGCGGTATGTGGCGTTGCTTGGCAGCACGGACAAAAAGAATTTAAACAAGGTTGTTATTCCGGTAGAGCTTCAGGTCGGCAATGGCGTCATGATTGAAGGCGTTGTGCACAGTTTTGATAATCGTATTGATCCGAACACCGGAACGATACGAACGCGCGCGATTTTTCAGAATAAGCTGGAAAATCTGGTGCCCGGCATGTTTGCCAAAGTCAAGATCGGACATCCCGATCCCGTGCCGCTGATAATGATTTCGCCAGACGTCATCAATACCGATCAGGATCGTAAATTTGTGTATGCCATATCCAAAGACAGCACGGTCGAATACCGGCAGGTTGTGTTGGGCTCGTTTCAGGATGGCAAGCGGGTTGTTACATCTGGCCTGTCGGTCAATGATCAAGTCATTGTTGAAGGTCTGATGAAGCTTCGGCCCGGAATGCCGGTGGCGCCAAAACCGGTTCAAAAAAGTCCGTCCTAGTTCCTGACGCGTCTCATCCTCATTTTCAGTTACCGACCTCACGGCCGTTTATCTTAAAGGTATCGGAATGCACAATCTATCCCGTTTTTTCATTGACCGGCCCATTTTTGCGGGTGTTCTTTCAGTCCTGATTTTTGTGGCAGGGGCCATCGCAATGATGAAGTTGCCGATCTCTGAATATCCAGAGGTTGTCCCCCCGTCAATCGTTGTTCAGGCTCAGTTTCCGGGTGCTAATCCAGCTGAAATTGCCGAAACCGTGGCGGCGCCACTTGAAGAGCAAATTAATGGTGTCGAGGGAATGCTCTACATCAATTCTCTGGCGGCGACAGATGGCGGCCTGTCTTTGACGGTGACGTTTGAAATCGGAACAGATCCGGATCTTGCCCAGCAAAAAATTCAGAACCGCGTGTCGCAAGCATTACCGCGATTACCGGAAGTCGTGCGACAGCTGGGCGTAACCGTTGTAAAAAGTTCCCCGAATTTGACAATGGTGGTTCATCTGCGCTCGCCAAACGAACGATATGATATGCTGTATCTTCGCAACTATGCGACGTTGAACGTGAAAGACAGGTTGGCCCGAATTAACGGGATCGGTCAGGTCAGTCTTTTTGGTTCTGGCGATTATGCGATGCGTATATGGCTCGACCCTGACAAAGTGGCCGAGCGCGGTCTGTCCGCAATTGACGTCGTGAACGCTGTCCGGTCCCAGAATATTCAGGTTGCCGCAGGAACCATCGGGGGACCGCCCTATGATGACAGTGTGCAGGTTCAGATGCCCATTAACGTTCAAGGGCGTTTGAAATCTCCGGAAGAGTTTGCCAATGTCATCATTAAACGGGATGAAAGCGGTATTATTACGCGCCTTGGGGATGTATCTCGTATCGAGCTTGATGCCCAACAATATGCGTTGCGGTCCATCTTGGATAATAAACCCGCTGTTGCTATTCCAGTTTTTGCCAGCCCTGGATCAAATGCACTGGATATATCCCGGGATGTTCGCGCTGCAATGGCCGACCTCAAAGAGGGTTTTCCAGAAGGTGTTGATTACAGTATTGTTTACGATCCAACCGTATTTGTACAGGATTCCATTAAAGCCGTTATCATGACGTTGCTCGAGGCCGTGGCTCTGGTTGTCATTGTTGTCATCGTCTTTTTGCAAACATGGCGGGCGTCGGTCATTCCGTTGCTGGCTGTACCGGTTTCCATCGTTGGTACATTTGCACTGATGTTTGTCTTGGGTTTTTCAATTAACGTTCTGTCCCTGTTCGGCCTTATTTTGGCAATCGGCATTGTTGTGGATGACGCGATCGTTGTTGTCGAGAATGTGGAACGAAATATCGAACGGGGCTTATCTTCCCGGGACGCGACATTGGCGGCCATGAAAGAAGTGACAGGCCCGATAGTGGCGACGTCACTGGTGATAACGGGCGTTTTTGTCCCCATTGCCTTCATCAGTGGATTAACCGGTCAGTTTTATAAACAATTTGCGCTTACAATTGCCATCGCTACCGTTATTTCAACGATTAATTCGTTGACCCTGAGCCCGGCACTATCAGCATTGCTGCTTAAAAAGAAAGACGCGCCAAAAGATATCCTGACCCGCGGTATCGACGGGCTTTTAGGCTGGTTTTTCCAGGGATTTAACAAATTTTTCAATCGCACGACGGGGGTGTATGCGAAAGGGGTGAAGGCTGTCGTTGGGCGCAAGGCCATTATGATGGGCTTGTATGCTCTTTTGCTTGGCGTAACCTATCAAGGTTTTCAAACGATCCCATCGGGTTTCATTCCTATTCAGGACAAACAGTATTTGGTGAGTTTTGCGCAATTGCCTCAAGGTGCAACGTTAGAAAGAACAGAAGACGTCCTTCGGGAAATGTCAGAAGTGGCCCTCAATGAACCTGGCGTAAAGAGCGCGGTTGGCTTCCCCGGTTTGTCGATCAATGGATTTGTAAATAGTTCAAGCGCAGGTGTTTTGTTCATCTCATTGGAGGATTTTGCAGAACGGACAGACCCGGGTCTGGGCGGTTTGGCCCTTGTAGGCAAATTACAGCAGAAATTCGTCGCAATTGAAGAAGCGTTTGTCGCTGTTTTTCCTGCACCGCCGGTACAGGGAATGGGGAATGTTGGTGGTTTTAAATTGCAGATTCAGGACCGCGCTAATCTAGGATATGTGGCGCTGGACAATGTCATGAAAGAAGTTCAACAAAAAGCATGGGCGGCCCCTGAGCTTGCGGGCGTTTTCAGCAGTTACAACATCAACGTACCTCAGCTTCAGGCCAACCTTGACAGGACCAAGGCCATGCAACTGGGTATTCCCGTGCAGGAAGTTTTCCAGACAATGCAGATCTATCTGGGCTCTTTGTACGTGAATGATTTCAATCAATTTGGCCGAACCTATCAGGTTATTGCCCAAGCGGACAAAAAACACAGATCATCCCCGGATGATATCCTGAATTTGCAGACCCGAAACGAAGAAGGCAATCTTGTACCGCTGGGAAGTGTTCTGACCGTTACCGAGACATTTGGGCCAGATACGGCAATGCGATATAACGCCTTTCGTTCTGCAGATCTGAACGGAAATGCGGCTCCCGGTTATTCCAGCGGGCAAGCACAAGATGCGATAACCAAAATTCTGGACGAGACATTACCACGTGGGATCGACTACGAGTGGACCGAGCTTACCTATCAGCAAATCCTGGCTGGGAACACGGCAATTTATATTTTCCCGCTGTGTATCCTGTTGGTTTTTCTGGTTCTTGCAGCCCAGTATGAAAGTTTGGCAATCCCCTTTGCGGTTATCTTAATCGTACCGATGAGCATTCTTTCGGCCTTGATCGGGGTTTACATTTTCGGTGGTGACAACAACATATTTACGCAGGTCAGCTTGTTTGTGCTGGCGGGGCTTGCGTCAAAGAACGCCATTTTGATCGTTGAGTTTGCCCGTGAACTGGAAAGAGAAGGGCGCTCTATCGTAGCCGCCGCCATTGAGGCAAGTCGTCTGAGGTTGCGGCCTATTCTGATGACATCCTTTGCTTTTATCATGGGTGTCCTACCCCTTGTGCTGTCATCCGGCGCGGGGGCGGAAATGCGACAGGCAATTGGTGTGGCGGTCTTTTCCGGAATGCTGGGTGTGACATTTTTTGGCTTGTTCCTGACCCCGGTTTTTTACGTGCTTGTTCGAAAAATCAGCAAACAGGAAGTTGCTTGATCTGATTACAGAAAACCTGGAAAAGAGCGATCAGGCCGCTTCTCTATTGACAGAGAGGCGGCCTTTTTCGTTCAGCAGGACCAATGAAACCGGTCACAAAACTGTCTTTAAAAATACATTGTATATAAGCTGAGCCCTCTGTAAGAGTTGAAATTGCTGGGCTGCCGGGAAGTGTTCTCCGGCGCGCGTATAAAAATACCGTGAGAGAGAAAATGACTATCAAGGTTGGGATTAATGGGTTCGGCCGGATGGGCCGATTGGCTCTTCGGGCCGCGTGGGATTGGAAAGATGTTTCTTTTACACAGATCAATGATCCTGCCGGGGATGCAAAAACCTTCGCGCATTTGCTTACGTTTGATTCTGTTCATGGCATTTGGCATCATACTGCCGATTTCCGGAATGATCGCATTGTGATTGACGGTCAGTCGATCCTGTTCACCCAAAATTCAAATATTGAAGACACCGATTTTTCTGAATGTGATGTTGTCATCGAAGCGTCGGGTAAGAACAACAAGAAAGAAAGGCTGCAAGCCTATCTTGATCAGGGTGTCAAACATGTTGTTGTGACGGCGCCGGTAAAAGAAGAGGGTATTGTCAATATCGTAATGGGGGTAAATGATGCGCTGTATGAAGAGGGGCAGTATCCGATTGTAACGGCGGCGTCCTGTACAACGAATTGTCTGGCACCGGTCGTCAAAGTTATCCATGAAAACTTCACCATTAAACATGGGTCGATGACAACAATTCACGACATTACCAACACTCAGACCATTCTGGATGCTCCGCACAAGGATTTGCGAAGGGCCCGGGCCTGTGGATCCAGCCTTATCCCTACAACAACAGGCTCAGCAACGGCTATTACCCATATTTTTCCAGAACTGAAAGGCCGGCTCAATGGGCATGCCATTCGGGTGCCCTTGGCAAATGCATCTTTGACAGATTGTGTTTTTGAAGTGGAGCGCGAAACCACGGCAGAGGAGGTGAACGCGGTTCTGAAGCAGGCTTCAGAGACAAATCTGAAGAACATTCTGGGCTATGAAGAGCGTCCCCTTGTTTCTGTCGATTACCGCACGGACCCGCGTTCCAGTATCATTGATGCGCTGTCCACCATGGTTGTGAACGACACACATATAAAGATTTATGCGTGGTATGATAATGAATGGGGATATGCCAACCGTGTTGTGGAATTGATGCGCAAAGTGACCAATGTTCGTTAGCAGGAGAGGATGCCCATGAGCGGAACCCTCCCGGCAGACATCAAGCAGTACTTCGTTATTACCGGTAATTACTGGGCATTTACGCTGACAGACGGTGCTTTGCGTATGCTGGTGGTTCTGTATTTCCATGAGCTTGGATATGCGCCTTTGCAGATCGCATTTCTTTTTCTGTTTTACGAAATTTTTGGTGTTGTAACCAATCTTATCGGAGGCTGGTTAGGGGCGCGTTTGGGTCTCAATCGGACCATGAATATTGGGCTTTTTTTGCAGATCGTCGCCTTATCAATGCTGGTTTTTCCAATATTTGGTTTAACAATTCCCTGGGTGATGGCGGCGCAGGCTCTTTCTGGAATTGCCAAAGATTTAAACAAGATGAGTGCCAAAAGCGCAATTAAGATAGTTGTGCCCTCGGATGCTCAGCATCAATTATTTAAATGGGTTGCCATTTTAACAGGGTCGAAAAATGCGTTAAAAGGGGCGGGGTTTTTCTTGGGTGGGGCCTTGCTTGCCGGGCTTGGTTTTACTTCAGCGAACGCGCTTATGGCCATTGGCTTGGCCCTTGTCTGGCTTGCCAGCCTGATATTGTTGAAAAAAGAACTGGGCCGCGCAAAAAATAAGCCGAAATTCAGCGAAATTTTTTCAAAAAGCCGGGCCATTAATTATCTTTCCGCCGCGCGACTTTTTCTGTTTGGCGCACGTGATGTTTGGTTTGTTGTGGCACTCCCTGTTTTTATGGCTGAGATCCTTGGTTGGAGTCACTGGGGCGTCGGCAGCTATCTTGCCTTGTGGGTTATCGGATATGGAGCCGTTCAATCAGCAACACCGTATCTGACAGGGCGGAAAGTGAATACACCGCCGGGTGTGTCAGAGGCCTTTGTTTGGGCCCTTTTTCTAATCGCTGTTCCAATTTTGATTGCCGGTGGGATGTTTACGGGATGGAACCCTGAATGGTTAATAACACTTGGGCTGGCGGTTTTCGGTTTTGTTTTTGCGATAAATTCCTCGCTGCATAGTTATTTGATTGTTGCCTTTGCAAATGAAGATGGCGTTTCTCTGGATGTCGGCTTTTATTATATGGCAAATGCCATGGGCCGGTTAATGGGGACGGTACTGTCTGGATGGGTTTATCAGGAATATGGACTGGTGTTATGTTTGGTGGTTTCTGCCAGTTTCATATCGATGTCCGCACTCTGTTTATTGCCATTGCGAAAATATCCGCTAGGTTAAACGGACAAGAAACAGTTACCTGCAGGAAAAGAAAATGATTGAACGATTGTGGACAGTATATCTGTCTGGTGAAATTCATACGGATTGGCGTGAACAAATCGAAGACGGCGCGAAGAATGCGGGGCTGTCAGTTGAATTCGTTTCGCCGGTGACAATCCATCAGGATAGCGATGATTGTGGCGTCGCAATTTTAGGAGAGGCTCCTAGCGATTTTTGGAAGGATCAAATGGGTAGTCGAATGAACGCGATCCGGACCCGGACACTGATTGAAGAGGCGGATATCGCTGTTATTCGGTTTGGTGATAAGTATCGCCAGTGGAACGCTGCCTTCGATGCCGGTTTTTGTGCCGCGATGGGAACACCGTATATTACCTTGCATGATGAGGCCGTTAATCATGCTCTCAAGGAAGTAGATGGAGCCGCACAGGCCGTTGCAATTGATCCTGCACAGGTTGTTAAAATCCTGAAATATGTCATCACGGGTCAACTGGACCGCGCATGAATTTGAGTTTTTCCGGGCGGGATGTGTTCGCGCATTACGCTCGGTCTTTTTTAAAACCGAACAAAATTTTTAAATTCCTGAATTCAGAATTGCTTTCGGCTGTGTTTTTGAAATACTGCTTATCTCTTTTGATACGGATATCAAATTTTGTATGGAAAATAACAATACGAAAAAAGGTGTTAAGCCGGTCGGCGCTGCCAAACTGACGATTGATATATTGCGGGCGCTTTCAAATCGGCGCGGAGGGATCGGCGTCACACCTCTTGCGGTTCAGCTTGATCGGTATCCCGGAACAGTCTATGCGGTTCTTAAAACACTCCAGCAAGAGGGGATGGTCGAATTTAATGCCGCCACCAAAACCTATAGCCTTTGTTTAGGCGGTATTCTTGAGCTGACAGGTAAAATGCGGGAAGAACAACTGGCGAAGCGAATTGAGCCAGAAATGAAATCTGCCGCCGATCAGTTCGGTGTCTGTTTGTACTTAAGCCAGCATGTGCGTCAGGACTATATGGTGATTGTCGCCTGTGCCCTTCCCGACTTGCCGATGGGTCTTTATGCGAAGGTTGGAACACGCTTTCCAGCCCGTTATGGCGGCGCGGGCCGACTTTTGGCCGGGTGGCAAAGTCTGGATCCAGACGATCTTCACCGGGCGTATGACAAGCACCGGTGGGCCGGAACACAACCCGCATTCGAGGAGTGGGCGGAGCAGGTGCGTCAGGATAGAATGGCGGGTTTTGCCTATGAAGAGGAAACCTTGCCAGAAGGACTGGCGACCGTTGTTGCCCCGATCAGTGTAGATGGTAAGCCGGTAAAATATATCATCAATGCCATCGGTCCGCGTGGCGATATTGCCCATGGAAAACTTCCTGAAATTGTTGAAATGGTAAAGAAGCTTGCGCAAATCGCGGCTGAGAAGAGTTAAATTTCGGTTTTCTCAATCAGAAGACGCTGATAGGCTGAATGAAACTGCTAATAAGAAAAACAAGGAGCAGGTTGTGGCAAAAAATTCAATGCTGGATGTTATTATTGTCGGTGCTGGTTTCGCCGGGTTGTTTTTGCTTCACCGAATGAAGCAAAATGGGTTTACGGCAAGAATTATTGAGGCAGGGGATGGTGTTGGGGGCACGTGGTACTGGAACCGCTATCCCGGCGCCCGTTGTGATGTGGAAAGTACGGAATATTCCTATCAGTTTTCTGATGAATTACAGCAGGAATGGGACTGGAGCGAACGCTACGCCACGCAACCCGAACTGCTTAAATATGTAAATCATGTCGCGGACCGTTTTCATCTACGGCCACATATTCAGCTTAACACACGGGTAACACGTGCGGTTTTCGATGAAGAAAACGAAGTTTGGTCTGTGTCTCTGGATACTGGTGAAAAATTATCAGCGCGTTTTTGCGTCATGGCGACAGGATGTTTATCGTCTGCAAACATCCCTGATATTGATGGCCTCGCTGATTTTGCCGGAGAGGTTTTTCACACAGGAAACTGGCCGCATCATCCCGTGGATTTTTCCGGGAAAAAAGTCGGTGTTATCGGAACCGGATCTTCGGCTATTCAGTCTATTCCGCTCATTGCTGAGGATGCCAGACATTTATATGTTTTTCAGCGAACGCCCAGTTATGCTGTTCCTGCACATAACAAACCGTTGGATGAGGCTTACCGTGCGGCAGTAAAGAAGGAATATCCAGCCCGGCGGCAGGCTGCACAGCAAACTCGGTCAGGAATGCTGTTTCAAGTGAACCCTGAAGATGCAATGACGGTCAGTGAGGCGGACCGGCGCGCTGAATATGATCGGCGGTGGAAAGACGGGGGGCTAGCCTTTTTAGGGGCGTATAATGATCTTCTTGTCAGTCGGGACGCGAACGATACGGCGGCAGAGTATATACGTGAAAAAATTCGTGAAATTGTTCCAGACCCTTCCGTTGCAAAAACCTTGTCCCCCGATACTGTCGTGGGATGTAAACGTTTATGTGTCGATACGGGATATTACGAAACCTATAACCGCTCCAATGTCTCGCTTGTTGATGTTAAGGCGTCGCCTATTGAACGGATTACTGCGCGGGGTCTTAGAACTCAGGCCGAAGAATATGCGCTGGATACGCTGATTTTTGCGACCGGATTTGACGCCATGACAGGGGCTCTTTTAAAGATTGATATACGCGGCCGTGGCGGCCGTTCGATCGCCGAAAAATGGGAAGAGGGGCCAAAGACCTATTTGGGTTTAGCGATGGCTGGATTTCCAAATCTGTTTATTGTTACGGGACCCGGAAGTCCATCGGTCCTGGCCAATATGATGCCGTCGATTGAGCAGCATGTGAATTGGATCACGGATTGCTTGACCGATATGCGGGCAAAAGGGCGCGCTGTGATTGAAGCCGACCAGGTTTTTGAAGAAGATTGGGTCTCTCACGTGAATGCAACGGCTGGTAAAACCCTGTTCCCGACCTGTAATTCTTGGTATCTGGGAGCCAATATTCCCGGTAAGCCTCGAGTTTTTATGCCATATCTGGGATATCCTGCCTATGTCAAAAGATGCAATAATGTTGCCGCCACTGACTATGAAGGTTTCTCGTTCGCCTGACTGAACTATTCAGGAAAGACCGCTTGTCCCTTTGATTTCCATCAAAGCGTTCCCTAACTTTGTTGAGATACCCTGATTGAAGTGGATAACTTGTTTACAGGAGGAGTGGAATGTTGGATGTCGCTGCAATTGAGCAAGAGCTGAAGTTGCGCCTGAGCACACTTAAGGACCGTGTTACAGAAATGGAAACGACCTTGCGGCAGGAACATAGTGCAAATTTTCATGAACAGGCAACGGAGCGGGAAGACGAAGAAGTCGTTGAAAGGCTGGAACAGGACGCCCTTGTTGAAATTCAAGCCATTGAAAATGCCTTGCGCAATATTGCAAACGGTCGATACGGTCTTTGTACAGAATGCGATGCACCAATCGGTGAGCAGCGATTGAAAGTGTTACCTTATGCAAGTCGCTGTATCCAGTGTGCGTCGTGAAACCCGGTGACGCGGTTTTGGTTCTGCTTTAACCCTAAAAATTTCATGAACCCCGGGCATTTCATGCGCTGACGGTGGAATATCTTTTTTCGGAACCATCGAGCTTTACAAAAATTGAACGGTTGGGGCGTGCACTTAGGAATATGCCCAACCATTTTGCGCCGTTTCTTTATTCCAGAGGAACCGCCATAGATTTGCCTCGGATCCGCATCTAATCGCTGCGTCGAGAACCTGTGCTAAAGGCCGAATTCCGGGATGAAGCGGGGATACTCAGGGGTTGGCCTCTGCCTTTAAAAATCTGTGAAATGACTATTTGATAAATTTGCGCAGCGTTCTATTCTGCAATTCACAGTGTCTAGTGATAATCGCAGAATAAAGGGAATGGCAGCATGAAAACCGGTGGACAAATAATCGTCGACTGCCTTGAAGCACAAGGGGTGGAACGTATTTTTTGCGTGCCCGGCGAAAGTTATCTCGCCGTCTTGGATGCTTTGCATGATAGCGAGATCGAAACTGTGGTTGCCCGTCAGGAAGGGGGGGCCGCAATGATGGCTGAGGCTGACGGTAAATTAACAGGGCGCCCTGGTATCTGTTTTGTGACGCGGGGGCCCGGCGCAACCAACGCGACATCGGGCGTTCATGTGGCAAAACAGGATAGTACTCCGATGATCCTGCTGGTCGGACAAATTGGCCGGCGAATGCGGGGAAGAGAAGCTTTTCAGGAAGTGGACTATCGTCAGACCTTTGGCGATTTGGCTAAATGGGTCGAAGAAATTGATCACGTCGACAGAATTCCTGAAATACTGTCGCACGCCTATCATGTTGCCATGAGCGGTCGGCCGGGACCCGTTGTTCTCGCTCTACCCGAAGATATGCTTACTGAGCAGACCGATGTGACCGTAGGACCTTATGTCGAGGTAGCAGAACCTGCCCCAACGGAGCAGTCTTTGGCCGCGATAGAAACGTTATTATCGGAGGCGGAGAACCCACTGCTTATTGTGGGGGGAAGCCGATGGAACGAAGAAGCCGTTGCAGAGCTCACAACGTTCTCTGAAAACTGGGGATTGCCGGTTGCTTGTTCTTTCCGCCGCCAGCAATTATTTGATCATTTGCATCCTCATTACGCTGGGGATGTTGGCTTGGGGATCAATCCCGCTTTAAAAAGTCGTATCGCCGAGAGTGATCTGGCGTTATTGCTAGGCGCGCGGTTCTCGGAAAATCCCAGTCAGGGCTTCTCTCTGTTCGGTATTCCAAAAACAAGTCAAAAGTTGATTCATATTTTAAGCGGTGCCGAGGAACTGGGGCGGATTTATGTGCCCGATGTGGCTGTCAATGCAACGCCTGGAACGTTTTTGAACGCGATGAATGCGCGACCTGCCGTTCGGGCTGCCAGGAAAACGGCTGAGGCCGCGCATAACGCGTACCGAAACTGGACAGACAGTTTGCCCCAAACCGTTGGTGATGTTCAGATGGGCCATGTAATGGAGGTGCTTCGGGACACGTTGCCGTCTGATGCGATCATGACAAATGGCGCCGGAAATTTCGCGATCTGGTTACATCGGTTTTGGAGATTTCGGCAGTTTGGGACCCAATTGGCGCCGACTTCAGGCTCTATGGGATACGGCTTGCCAGCCGCGGTTGCTGGAAAGTTGCGGCATCCGGAACGTGAGGTTGTCTGTCTGGCCGGAGATGGCTGTTTTCAAATGACAATGCAGGAATTTGGAACAGCCGTTCAATTCGGTGCGAAAATCATTGTGATATTGATTGATAATGGTGTGTATGGAACCATTCGGATGCATCAGGAAAGAGAGTATCCTGCGCGAATTTCCGCAACAGACCTGCAAAATCCCGATTTTGCGATGATTGCGTCTGCTTATGGCGCTCATTCAGAAACCGTTGTCAAAAACGAAGAATTTCTGCCAGCGCTGGAACGTTCTCGAAAATCTGGCAAAGCTGCGCTTATTCACATAAAAACTGATCCGGAAGCAATTACGCCAACCACAACACTGACTGAACTTCGAAATAACAGGTAATATTAGGGCCCAAAAAAGCAAAACAGGTTGGAAAATGAGTTTTCAGAGTTTGTTTTTATTCCCTCTGGTTGAACCGATTGCCTAAAATAAAATGTATGCATACAAGTTGGTTATTTGCTCTGGACAGTAGGGTTGGTGAACCTTACAAACAGGCCAATTCTGGGTAACGGGTGGAAGCCTTATTTTTGCTTCGATTGATCGCTAATCATCCAATGTTTATTTTCTGAGTGGACTCTAAAACCCGGCATATTTTTTAAGGTTGCTGTTTTATGAATACAAAAGACATCGTGTATATCGCTCTTTTTGCTGCGTTGACTGCTGCATTGGGAATTTTTCCACCGATTAATATTCCAGCCCTGGGCGGGGTTCCGATTACGGCGCAAAGTATGGGCCTTATGCTTGCCGGTGGTATTTTGGGGGCGAAGCGGGGCGCGCTTGCTATGGTTCTGTTCCTTGTTCTGGTGGGGGTTGGTTTGCCTCTTCTTTCTGGCGGGCGCGGCGGATGGGGAGTCCTTGTCGGGCCCAGCGGCGGTTTCCTTTTTGGATGGGTGATCACAGCCTTCGTAATTGGCAGCCTGATCGAAAAATACTGGCTCCGACTGAATTTTGTTCTCGTGGCAGCCATTTGCCTGTTGGGAGGCGTATTCCTTCTATACGCGATCGGTATTCCATGGTTGGCCTTTGCGGCTAAGATACCAGTCGAGAAGGCATTTTTTGGTGCTATTGCGTTTGTGCCCGGTGATTTGGTCAAAGTTGTTCTTTCTACTGCAATTATTGTGGCTGTTGGGCGTTCCTATCCCTTAATCACCCGATGATTGGCGCGGGGCAGTAAAATGATTTGCTTCAATGACGTCACTATCAGACTTCAGGATCGCGTCATTCTGGACGATCTTAAGGTTGAGTTGTCGGAGAAGCGAATTGGCATAATCGGCTTAAATGGTTCTGGTAAAAGCACGTTTGCCCGCCTGATAAATGGTTTGCAGATACCGTCAAGCGGGTCAGTAACAGTCGATGGATTTTGCACCAAGAAAAAAGGCCGTCAGGTACGGCGACAGGTTGGGTTCGTTTTCCAAAATCCCGAAAACCAAATTGTCTATCCAACGGTTGAAGAAGATCTGGCATTCGGGCTGAAGAACCTGAAGATCGAAAAATCTCGTGTCCCTGAGGTCATACACGAAGAGCTGGACAAATATGATCTATCCCATCTGGCGAGCCGGTTGACACATCAGCTAAGCGGCGGTGAAAAACAGATGGTAGCCCTGATCGGGGTTTTAATTATGGCGCCTCAATATCTGGTGATGGATGAGCCAACAACGCTTCTGGATCTGAAAAACAAAAATCGATTGATGTCTGTCATTTCAGGTTTGGAACAATCTGTGTTGCTTGTGACGCATGATCTGGACTTGTTAAATGATTTTGACCGGGTTTTATGTATCCATGATCAAAAACTGGTCGCGGACGGACCACCTGCAGAGGTAAAGAAATATTATCAGTCCCTGTGTGGCCTATGATTAGCCTGTATCATCATGGGGATACCGTTTTTCACAAATGCCCCGCGGGTGTCAAACTGCTGGCGTTGGTGGCGCTTTGCACAGGTGTGTTTGTTTTTGAAAGTATCTGGAGCGTAACCGTCGCTCTGGTCTTGGTTTTATGCCTTTATCCTTTGGCCCGTTTACCCTTGAAATCTGTGTTAGACCAGTTGCGGCCAATGATGATTTTGCTGCTGATACTATTTCTGGCTCAGGGGTTAATTAATACCTGGTCAATGGCGGTGTTTATAAGCGTTCGGTTTGCAGCTTTGATCCTCGCAGCTGGGTTTGTCACCTTGACGTCTCGGACATCTGATATGATCAGCGCTCTGGAAACTCTGTTAAGGCCATTTTCCCGCTGGTTAGCTGTTGAGAAAATAAGCCTGGCATTGTCGCTCGCCATTCGTTTCATTCCTGTCATTGCCGGTGTTACCCGTGAAGTCAAAGAAGCTCAACGGGTTCGTGGCTTGGAAAGAAGCTTGTTTGCGGTCGCGATGCCTGTAATTATCCGGACCTTAAAAATGGGGACGCATATCGCCGAAGCGTTGGATGCGCGCTCTTTTGACAGTAATGATCGCAAAGGGAAAAATGACTGACGGCCTGACAGAACAGCATTGGCAAGATGTGCGAACAGTTATTGGCGCACGGCGATCAGTTCGTCGATATTTGAATAGAAATGTCTCCCGCGAGAAGATCGAGGCGCTTTTGGATATTGCACGGCGGGCACCCAGTGGCGGTAACCTTCAACCCTGGACCGTGCATGTAGTCGAAGGAGCCGTTAAAGCGCGGTTGGAGACTGAGTTAAAAGCCGCTTTTTTTGATAAAAAACATGCGCGGGAAGATCAGTATTCTTACTATCCGAATGATTTTACGGCAGATCAGCAAGCCTTGCGTAAACAAGCCGCGCGCTCACTGTTTGAAGCCCTTGGCATCGGTCCGCGCGATGTAAAAAGAAAGAGGGAAGAGCAAGCGAGAAACTACGGTTTCTTTGGAGCCCCAGTGGGTATGATTTTTTCTGTTCCAAAGAATATGGAACAGGGCAGCTGGCTTGATATGGGAATATTTCTCGCTCATCTGATGATTGCGGCGCAAGCCCGCGGACTGGCGACTTGCCCGCAGGCAAGCTTTATTTCATATCACAAAGTGGTCAGAAAGGTCCTTGGATTGGGCGCTGATGAGGTTGTTTTATGTGGCATGGCGCTTGGATATGCAGATGAGAGCCATCCTGTTAATCAACTAACCACCAAACGAAAATCGGTTGAGGCGATAACCGTGTTTCATTCGGATATCCCCGATCAGCAAACAATCGATTATAGAATACGCAAAAATACTGAAGACTATTCTGGTAAAGCTGCACTTTTTATGGATGGCAAGCCCGTTAGCTGGCAATTGCTTGACCAGAATATTCAGGATCATCTGGCGGTTTTGTCTCAAAAAAACAAAGATTGTTCGGCCTTGTGCCTGTGTCTGCCGAACGGCCTGCCTTTTATTTATTGGTTTCTGGCAGGCGTTAGAGCCAGGCTCAATGTTCAAGTTGTGGATACTACTTGGCCGCCAGAAAAGTTGAAAGCGGCTTTATCGATTATTGAACCAGGACTTTTTGTTTCAACAACAGAACGGGTTCAAAAGCCGCAAAAATTGGTAGCAACAGAGGTTCGAACGAACGCTTCAGGTGCTTTTTACACCGGCTTTACGTCAGGCTCCACAGGACTTCCAAAAGGGTTTGTTCGCTCGGAACAATCCTGGCTGGAAAGCTTTGTCTGTGACAACGAAGAATTTGGGCTTTCTTCTTCCGATGTGATTGCCGCTCTGGGTCAGTTTTCGCACTCCCTTCCTTTGTATGCTGTCATACGCGGATTGTATGAGGGCGCGACTAGCTTATTTTATTCACATTTTCGCCCAGATCGGATCCTGCAGGATTTGAAAAAGCAGGAAGCGACTGTGATCTACGCTGTCCCCACCCAGCTTCTTGCACTATGTGATGCAGCGCCTGATGGTTACGTAATAAGCAGCGTCCGTCTGGTGCTCTCGTCGGGAGAGAAATGTTCTGATCTGTTGAAAAACAGACTCAAAAGGTTGTTCCCCCGATCTCAATTTGCGGAATTCTATGGCAGTTCCGAGCTTAGCTATATTACCGTGGCGAAAGAGACGGAAAATCCTCCAGCAGGATCCGTCGGGCGGGCTTTTGGTCCCGTTGAAATCGACATTCTTGATAATCAGGGATGTCCGGTGAAAACAGGGGAGAGCGGTCGTATTCGGGTTAGGAGTCCATTTCAATTTATGGGATATGCTGGACAGGAATTAACCGCGCCCGTCGATTGTTGGTTTTTTACTGGGGATGCGGGCTATCTGGATTTACAGGGATTTTTGTATTTAACGGGCAGAACCGACCGAATGATCAATGCCGCAGGCCGTAATATTTTTCCAGAGGAAATCGAAAACGCACTTCTGCGACATAGCAAAATATCCCGGGCTGCCGTATTTGGACAAAAAGATGCCAAACGGGGTAACCGAATTATCGCGGTTCTCAAGCTGACAGAAGACGGGCTGGCGCCTTCTTCAATCCGGATCTTTTGTCAAAAATACCTAGCCCCTTACGCGGTCCCCCATCACTTTTATCTGTGTGAAAATTGGCCCCAGACGCCTTCGGGAAAAACAGATTTTCAGGCCCTGCATTCGTTT
Source organism: Sneathiella sp. (assembly GCF_047631475.1). Taxonomy (GTDB): domain Bacteria; phylum Pseudomonadota; class Alphaproteobacteria; order Sneathiellales; family Sneathiellaceae; genus Sneathiella. Next base: position 89,458 of record NZ_JBLHZT010000008.1, read on the forward strand.
TTATTGCAGTCGCAGCTTAAGGAAATGTCGTGAATAAGGTTTATATGATCGGCGCAAAGCGGACGGCCGTCATTCCACGTGGTGGCGCATTTTCTGCGATAGAGGTTAAGGATCTTGGTGCGGTGGTCCTGAACGCGCTTTTGGCCGACGCCGACATGGGTACTGAAAAGGTGGATTTCGTGGTCATGGGAAATGCGTTATATGGCGGGGGGAACCCTGCTCGGGTAATCGGCTTGCAGGCGGGATTGCCAGACGCGATACCCGCTCTTACGATTGATACTCAATGCTGTAGTGGTCTTGATAGCATCGGTCTTGGTTACGAAAAGATCAAATCAGGCAATGCGCATGTTGTCCTGGCGGGCGGGGCGGAAAGCTATAGTCGATCCCCCCTCAGAATGCGTCGCCCTCGAACACGTGAAGAAGAGCCGCTCCCTTATGATCGACCGCCTTTTACACCTTGGGCGGATCGGGATCCTGACATGTTGGAGGCATCGGCGAAAGAAGCTGTGATCAAGGGTGTTTCCTCGGAAATGCAGATCGCTTGGGCCGTTGAAAGTCATGCCAAGGCCATGAAGGCCAGAGACAGTTTGGCAAGTGAAATAGTCCCCATTGATGGTGTGATGCAGGACGCCTTCAGCCGACATCTAAGTCAGAAAGTTTCTCAAAGGCTCCAACCGATTGTCGGAGATAAGCTGACCGGGTTGAACGCAGCGACAGTTTCTGTCGAGGCAGATGCAGCGGCAGCGGTGTTGCTGGTCAGTCAACGCATAATCGAGAGTATTTCGCCGCGGGAAACAGTCCTGGAAATCGTGGATTACAAAATAACAGGCGCTTCGCCGATGGTCCCGATGAGCGCCATGGCATTAACCGTGAATGAGCTGTTGAAAGCAAATCGGCTTGATCCAGACAAGGTCGCGGTTGCCGAGTTGATGGAAGCCTTTGCCGTACAAATGGTCGAATTTAAAAAGACTGTGAATATGAAAGGCGATCGCATTAATCGCGGTGGCGGTGCGTTGGCCCGGGGGCATCCTATCGGCGCTTCCGGCGCTGTAAATATGGTTCGGCTTTGGCATGAAATGCAAAAGGAGCCGCTTGGTGCCTATGGGATCGCCGCGATCGCCGCCGCTGGCGGGTTGGGCACGTCAATGTTAGTAAAATCTGTATAAAACTCGGTTCTTGCCCCGGTTCTTTTCCCTCTATACTCTGCCTGATCCAACATGCGGGGCGGCAATTATGGAGCGCACTTCTTTTATAGAAGACGCTGGTTTGGTCGTTTGATGATGCTCGGTCAAAACCGCTGTTTCAGGCAATTTAAAAAGAGGAACGAAAATGACAATTAAGAGAATTAACCCAGGAAGCCGGATGAGCCAGGCTGTTGTTCACGGCAATACTGTTTATCTTGCTGGTCAGGTGGGAACCGCAGGCGCTAGCGTCGCGGACCAAACAAAAGACATTTTGGATAAGATCGATGCGTTGCTCGCCGAAGTGGGAAGCAGTAAGTCCCAGCTTTTACAGGCCACAATCTGGTTGGCTGACATGGCAGACTTTCAGGAAATGAACGCAGTTTGGGATAGCTGGATTGATCCGCAAAATCCACCAACCCGCGCATGCGGGGAAAGCAAGCTGGCGACGCCAGATTATACCGTTGAGATTATTGTTGTTGCTGCTGTTTAACAGTACTCACAGAAAATAAAACAAATGCCTTAAAGTAATGATAACTAAAGCAATCGCATTAAGTCGTTTTTGTAAGTTGTTTTATTGAATCATGTTGATTTGGGAAGCTGAATTGACAATTTGTCAAATTAACTTCCCAATTTTGCGATAGTTATTATTACTTTTACTATATTTTCAGTTGTTTTTGGGTTAATTATTTGGTAGTAGTTTCTCTTTATTTTGGTTGAATTTGAACACAACCTGTAAATATTAAGAGCTTGTAAATACTCATAATTGACCATTGTGCCTTCACAAGGTTCCTGGACGTTGATTTGCCCAGGCATTTTTAGGGAGTGCCACATATTATGAGTGTCGTCAGTTTACGGATTTCCAAGAAATTACCGCTACTAATCATCGCTTCGTCTTTGGTTCTGGGATTGAGCCTGAGCTTCCTTGGGTATTTTGAAGGATCGTCGGCTGTTAACGCTGAAGTTGAGAAGAAACTGCAAGTGGTCCTTGATGCCCGTCGGTCAGCCCTAGAGAACTATCTCGTTTCAATCCGAGAAGATTTATCGATAACGGCGGCAAGTCCTCATGTCGTTCAGGCTGTTATGGATTTCAAAGCAGGGTGGGAGAAAATCGAAGGGAACCCGGCCGAGCAACTGCAAAAGGCTTACATAACGGATAACCAACATCCGGTCGGCGAGAAAGAAAAACTGGACTTTGCGTCAGATGGCTCTGCTTATAGTGCCGTTCATAAAAAATATCATCAATGGTTCCGGCAGGCCCTCTATACTCGTGAATATTACGATATTTTCCTGTTCGATTTGAAGGGTAACCTTCTCTACACCGTTTTTAAGGAAGCAGATTTTGCGACCAATCTGAATTCAGGAAAATGGAAGTCATCCGCACTTGGTAATATTTACAGAAATACGCTCAACAAAACGAACCCGGACCAGCAGTCTTTTGAAGATTTTGCGCCATATGCGCCCAGTAATAATGCGCCTGCAAGTTTCATTGCCAGTCCGATATTTGAAAATGGAAAACAGGTCGGGGTCCTAGTCTACCAAATGTCCATTAGTCGGCTGAATAGTTTGATGCAGGTTTCAGAAGGTTTGGGAAAGACGGGTGAAAGCTACATTGTTGGACAAGACTTTCTGATGCGAAGTGACTCGCGTTTTTCAGAAACAAGCACGATTTTAACCCGGTCTATCAAGACTGCCGCGGCAAAAGATGCGCTTGCAGGGAAAACAGGCGTGATGGCTGGTGAAGATTATCGCGGTGTTCAGGTGAAATCAGTTTATGGGCCTCTGGAATTTATGGGTACTAAATGGGCTATTCTCGCAGAAATCGATGAAACTGAATATTTAGAACCCATTGTTGAAATGCGTAATGTGTTCATGATCCTGTGCGTTGTGCTTTTGTTGATTATAGGAACGGTCGGGGTGTTCTTTGCCAGAAACATAACAACCGCTCTGGCGTCGATCACAGCCGCAATGAAAAAAATAGCAGCTGGCGATCTGGAAACAATGGTCCCAGAGCAAAATCGGACGGACGAAATTGGTGACATGTCTGATGCCCTTCAGGTTTTTAAAGACGGTGCGAACGAGCAACGGCGGCTGGAGAAAGAAGCTGAAGACGCTGCCAGAAAAGCCGAAGAGCGAGACCGCCTAGATCGGGAGCGTACAGAAAAACAAATGGAAGAAGAGCTTGAAAGGGAGCGTGCGGAAATAGCTGAGAAAGAAGCCCGTACTGAGAAAATCACGGCCATTATTCAAACATTTGAAAATCGTGTATCTGAAGTCATGGGAACCCTTACCGGGGCATCAACAGAATTGCAGGCGACTGCCAACTCTCTCGTTGAAACCGCAGATGGCACGATGAGCCTTTCGACAGAAGTGGCCAATGCATCGCAGGAAGCCTCTTCGAATGTTCAAACAGTGGCGTCAGCGGCCGAGGAGCTTTCGGCGTCAATTGGAGAAATTTCTCGCCAGGTCGGGCAGGCAACCAGTGTATCTGAAGATGCTGTGGATGAAGCAAGAGTGACGACGGATGCTGTTTCAGATCTTGCTGAAGCCGCAAAAAAAATCAGCGAAGTTGTCAGTATGATCAGTGATATTGCAGGCCAGACAAATCTACTGGCGCTAAATGCAACAATTGAGGCGGCCCGGGCGGGCGATGCAGGTAAAGGGTTTGCCGTTGTTGCAAGCGAAGTGAAAAGCCTTGCCACCCAAACGGCCAAAGCAACGGAAGAAATCACATCTCAAATTTCCGGTATGCAGCAGGCAACAGATGGTGCCGTTTTGGCTATTGAAAAAATTGGCAGTGTTATCCAAACCATCAGGGCTTCAACCGTTACAATTTCATCTGCGGTAGAAGAGCAAAATACAGCAACGAACGAAATTTCCAGAAGTGTACAGGAAGCGTCAAGCGGGACAAATGAAGTGTCATCCAAGATCGGTGAAGTTTCCGCAAAATCCAGCGAAACAGGCTCTGCTGCTTCACAGGTGCTGGCAGCTTCAGGCTCTTTGGATCGTTTAGCCCAAGACCTTAAAAACGACATTGAAGGCTTTTTGAACGAGATCCGAGTAGCGTAGTTTAAAAAGATAACGGCTTAAAAACCGGCCCCTTAAAGGGTCGGTTTTTTTGTGTCTTTTTTGTTCACAAATCCCGCTGGCGTCAGTCTTTATCACAACCTGACACATCAAACTGGAGAATGTCGTGAAAAAGATAAACGCTAGAGTATCGTTGCTGGCGACCGCAGCGATAGGAGCTTTATGCTTCCAGATTTCAAGTGCTGAAGCGAGGGTCGTGATTGACCGAGATGCATACGGTGTCCCATATATTCTGGGAGATACCGATCGGGAAGCATTTTTTGGATATGGGTATGCCATGGCGGAAGACCGGCTGATACAAATTTCCAAGCTTCGTTATTTGAGCAACGGCGTGTATCCTAAAGATAACGAGCAGACGGGAAAAAAAGCCCTTGCCGGTAAGGAGAAGGCAAACTCCTATCTTTCTGATTATCCGTATCTGCAGGAAGATATCCGCCGTGAATTAGATGCGTTGCGCCAGGCATATGAGCAGGATGAGGACGCCCGCCGGGCGGTCGATGCGCTTGAATGTGTGGCTGCCGGCATTAATGCCTTTCTCGTGCAGAATTTTAAACAAATGCCTGCGGCAGAGGATAGTTGCAACCCTCGTGAAGCAATTACGTTCAGAGGTCGGCCTTTGTCCGCAAATCCGCAAGAGCTCGCTTATATTGCTGAGCGATTTGCGGATGAAGCAGATTTTCTGAAACCCACATGGACAGCGGAAGACATGCTGAAAATCTTTCAGAACCGCGTTATGGATGAATTCTCCAATCGCAATGAGGAAGTAAATAACCTTGCGCTTCTTCGGGAATTTGAAAGGCAAAATCCCGGGCAACCAGAAAAAGCACGGCGTATTTTCAATAGTTTCAAATGGGTGGCAGATCCTCATGCCATTACTGAAGTTAAAAATCTGGAGCAGTCGGGCGGCATTAGCCTTCGCGAAGCGCGGGCGGTCGTCGCCGGGTACCGTCAGGCAAAACATACTGAGTTGTTGAAAACCGGAGGCGCAATTTGTCCGTCAATTGCAGGCGGCGGTGTTGGAAAAGAAAGTTATGATTTTGCGTATCAAGGGGCGGACAAAACCGGCTTTGCGCAGAATGCTAGTAATTTTTGGGCTGTAAGCGGTGATCGGCTTGCCAAGCCAGCAAAATCGGTCATGTATAATGGACCTCAAATCGGGGCCTATGATCCGAACGGTTTTTACCCATTTAAGCTGAAAAGCGGGAGTGGCTTTCAGTATGCCGGTACCAGTTTCGCCGGTACCTTTACTACTTTCACCGGCCACAACGGAAAAATTGCAACAGGCTTTACGGCGGGCAATTCAGATGTGGCCGATATGTTCTGCATCCCAGTGAGAGCCGACAGAAAAGTGGACGGACACACGACCTTTGTCGGGGAGGATGATCTTCGTCTGCTGAAAACCCCCGGTACGCCCAAATCTTATCATGTGAAAGGAATGGGTTGGCCGGTGAGCCGCCTTGAAGTCGGTGCTGATGGGCGGGCTGTGGCTTATATTAAACGGGTAACGTGGCAGGGACAGACAGGTAGCAGCTTCAAGAGTTTCCTTGCGTTAGCGTCCGCACAAAATATGGAACAATGGCAGGGTGCGGCCACCGGCGTCGGGGCGAACTTTAACCTGATCGGATCTTCTGATGATGGAACCGTAACTATGCGACTAGCTGGTGTTATTCCGCCTCGGGTAAATTCGAATGGGACGGCGCTCAAGAATTTGAAAGACCGCCCGGACCGTCTTTTGTGGGATGCGGATGTTCGTCTGCCTGTTCCGGTTTCACCGGCCAAAGGTTGGCATGATGAGGTGCCAGACTATTATGTGCAAAATGAAACAACCAACAACGGGACTGTCGTTAGCTGGAACCATAAACCGTATCTGCTGATGCCGGATTCTGATCTGTATTATGATGCATGGTATGCTTGGGACCGCGCTCAAATCATTGAAGATATCCTATCCAACGTTCGCGATTATGACATTGAAAAAGCCTCCAATGTGAACACATTGCTGACGCGCCTGGATATTAATTATCATATGTTTCGCCCGTATCTGGCCCGCTTGACGCAGAGTGGAACCCTGCCAGAAGAATTGGCCCCGATCGCACAGAGTATTCTGAAATGGGATGGGATGCGTGGTGCACCAGGGAAACCAGGCGGGAAAAACTGTGTGGGCAGGTTGCCTTCAATTCCGCAGGGGCAGGTTCTGTTCATGGATTGGTATGAAAATCTGGGAGCGGCCTTTAGTGAAAAAATATTAGGTGTTTCCTTCGATCGATTGGCCAAACTAAAGGCGAAAGCTACGCGCGCAAAAACAGAAAAAGATGTCCGGCTAACAGCCGGGGAGACGAGCGAACTTGAAGAGTTGAACCGGCGGCTTTCTGTCTGGCGTCCTTATGGAAAGCTCAAGCAACCGATGTATAGTAAACAGGCTGAAGGGAAGCCGAAGTTGATTTATAACACCAGTCAGAATGTATATATTCTTGGGAAAATGATGTTGATCAATCTGAAGTTCGCTTTTGGAGAACATCCTTCCTATGACGAGACAGGCTGGAATTTCTTGCTGGGCAAAGCCGCCGATCGGCGTGACGGTAAGAAAACTGTGGCGGCGGGGTATGACTGGATGATTGCCGCGCTTCGTAAAACAGCGCTGCAAAATACAGGGCCGGCTTACTCAAGCTGTCACGCCATCGCAACCATGGCCAATAATGCTATCGTTATGTCGACCCGTGATGAAAAGGCACTGGCATTTCCTTATTTTAGAAATCGGGGGGCACAGAACCATGCCGTTCAGTTTAACGGGGTTTCTCCTGAGCCCGCATCAGGGCAGGAAAGCAATGCCGGGATGCGCAGGCTACAAGCAATCTTAAGGCAATTGGCGCCTGAAACCTCGTTCGAGGCTAGAAATATTGCGGCGCCTGGCGTTCGAGAATATCGTGGCATTTCCTGGAGGAACCTTGATCCTACAGATAACCAGCTTCAGATGTTAAATACAGACCAGCTGCGACCAATGGGTAAATTCGGAGCCCCATCAGAGCAGTAAAACGCATGTTTCGAAAAAACAAAGGGCCGGATATTGTAAGATGTCCGGCTTTTTTTATTTAAAGACGATTGTCTTATGACCGTTTAGCATGACCCTTGCTTCCAAATGCATTTTGACCGCTCGTGCCAAAACGCGGCTTTCAACATCGCGGCCTGTTGCCACAAAGTCTTCTGCACTCATAGCGTGGCTTACACGCTCTGTTTCCTGTTCTATAATTGGTCCTTCATCCAGATCTGGCGTTACATAGTGGGCCGTCGCCCCAATAAGTTTCACCCCCCGCTCATGCGCTTGATGATACGGTTTGGCGCCTTTGAAACTAGGCAGAAATGAATGATGTATGTTAATGATGCGGCCAAACAGGCGGGTTGATAATTGATCCGTTAAAACTTGCATGTAACGGGCAAGGATAACAAGGTCAGCCCCGGTTTCCTTGACTAAATCCAGCAGTTTCTGTTCCTGTTCCTGCTTATTACCAGCATTTACGGGCCAGCAATGAAACGGGATATTTTCGATTTCGGCAGTGCCTTTGCTCGCGTCGTGATTTGAAACGATGGCAACAACCTTTGCCTGTAACCAGCCAACCCGGATTTGATATAACAGGTGGAGCATTGCGTGATCGAACTTGGACACCATAATGATGATCTTCGGTTTGCACTCTGCATCTGTGACGCTGGCTTTCATGTGAAATCGATCGAAAACCGGTTTTAAGCCATGTTCAATCGTTGATTTGGGCACTCCTACCGGAAGAGCGAAGGCAATCCGCATGAAAAAATGGCCTGTCTGCTGATCCCAGAATTGGTTGCTTTCAGTAATATTGGCACCAGCTGACGCGAGTTCGGTTGTAACCGCGGCGACGATACCGGGTTTGTCTTCGCAGGACAGCGTCAAAATATGGAGATGTGTGGACATTCTTTTCTCTGTTTTTGCAGAATAATGTGCAGAAAGGCCAGATTTTGGCGTTTGCTAAGTTTTGATGCACTGTCTGGCATCCCGCTATAATGGTCAAGATATTATTGGATGGAAGCGTCTCTTGATTGTCCAATTGACATGTGGGACAGTTCCTCGAACAGCGTGACTTCCAGAAGGACTATCATGAAAACCCCATCAGAGTATAAAACGTTTGTTTCCCACTTGGAATGTGCTTACACCGGAGAGCGATTTGAGGCGGACAAGATCCACGGCCTGTCGTCGGCGGGTAAACCGATTATCGTAAAATATGATCTGCAGGCATTGGGTAAGCATATTGATAAAGGCACCATCGAACGCCGAACCGGTGGGTTCTGGAAATATAGTGAGTTCTTACCGGTAAGATCTGCGGAGAATATTGTGAGGCTGGGGGAAGAGATGACCCCAATCATTCGCTTGGCTGATCAGGATGCCGGAGGCGGGGAACTGCTTATAAAAGATGAAGGGCGGCTGCCTACTGGATCGTTTAAGGCCCGCGGGCTTGCGTTGGCGGTTGCAATGGCAAAAGAACTGGGCCTGAAAAGACTGGCGATGCCAACCAATGGAAACGCTGGTGCCGCGATGGCGGCCTATGCTTCTCGTGCAGGATTGCAGACTACAATTTTTTGCCCTGATGATACGCCGGAAATCAACGTTTCCGAGATTGCGTTGCAAGGCGGCGATGTCTACCGGGTGAATGGCCTGATTAATGATTGCGGGAAGATCGTTGGTGAGGGCAAGGAAGCGGTGGGCTGGTTCGATGTCTCCACGTTAAAAGAGCCTTATCGGATTGAAGGTAAAAAAACGATGGGGCTGGAATTGGCAGAGCAATTGGGATGGCAACTCCCGGACGTAATTTTTTATCCTACAGGCGGCGGAACTGGCCTTATCGGCATGTGGAAAGCATTTGATGAACTGGAAGCCATCGGCTGGATCGGATCCAAGCGCCCTAAAATGGTTGCTGTTCAAGCAACAGGCTGCGCCCCGATTGTAAAAGCGTGGGAAGACGGGGCAGAGCACGCCCCTCTTTGGGAAGATGCGCATACAGTAGCGGCGGGTATTCGGGTCCCCGTTGCCGTCGGTGACTTCATGATCCTTCGTGCCGTCCGGCAAAGTAAGGGATTTGCCATTGCGGTTGAAGATGAGGCAATCATGCAAGCGCAGAGGCATGTTGCACAGACAGAAGGCGTTCTTCTATGCCCGGAAGGGGCCGCAACCTATGCGGCGTATCGGCAGGCTTTAAAAGACGGGCGTGTATCGGGGGCTGATCAGGTGGTCCTGTATAATTGCGCCACAGGGTTAAAATATCCTATGGCGCCGGTGTCACAGTCACTGGATCGACATCAGCCGATTGATTATTCTCGCCTTTAATTACTGCAATTCATCTGCCTTCTGGCACTGTTTTGATTTGTTCGGCAAGACGTGGATCTGGTGGGCAAATCCGTTTCCGTCACTGAGGGTGACAGAGGCAAAACCGAGCATGGCGATGAGATCCAGAAAGGTCAGTTCTTCAGGGGCACTGGAATTTGTAAAAACGGGTGTTGTTCGGGCGCTTGTTGAAAGCTCCGCCAGAAGTGCCCGCGCACGATAAACTGTGTCCAGATAACCATCCTGCTTAGAGACCACCAGTAATTTGTCCGAAGTCGATCCCTTGGCAAAAACCGAATAGGGCGATGCATAAGGCTGCTTTGACATGCCGGTTTTGATACCAATAATAAACCCGACCCTCTTCTTTTTGTCCACATTGGGCAAGGCATTTACATGCGCGCAATAGACCTCAATTCTTTGCGGTGCAGGGTAATAGTAACCGATATACCGGTCAGACTTTGCAAAAGCTGCCTGCCCGCCGCTGAGCAGAACCGTCAGGGTCAGAGCAAGGAAAAGGGTGACATTTTTCATACCGGTCTCTCACTGGAATTGGAAATCAGCTACCGGCATAACAGAAAATAAAAGGGGACGATAAAGAAAAATGCGCTCTTCAGTGTATTTCTATCGATGCCCGCCCGCCATCTGCAAGGCTTTTGGATGCCCCCGCAAACGTCCCATTGCATAGGTTCCAAGGAAAGGTCCGATTGCTAACGACATGAAGGCGACTTCCCACCCGAAATTCGAAACAAACACCGGGATCAGGTGAATGGTGACCAGGCTGATTAGAAATCCAGTGCAGGTTTGTATGGTCAGCATCGTACCGATCATGTTGGGGGGGCTCAATTCGATGACGCAGGTCGAAAATTGCGCGGAATCTGCGATAACAGAAATTCCCCAGATTACACAGATAATGGCCAGAAATATTGGGTGGGCGCCAAAGAACAGGCCAATTAGAAGGGCGCAACTACCACTTGTCATCATCGCCGTCATTGTGACCGTCGTTCGCCCGTAGCGGTCGGCCAGTTTGCCGGAGATCAAACTACCCACAGCGCCGATCCCGATTGTCGTGAAGGTTAGAATATTCGCCAGTATGCTTGGGTTTTCTTCGCCTGAAGTTCGAAAGCTTTCCAGAAGGAAAATTCCGATCCAGGCCCACATGGCGTAAAGTTCCCACATATGTCCGAAATATCCAAAATTGGCATAGCGAATGGCTTTATCTTTCCAGCCCTCCAAAGCCAGTGTGACCTTGAACGGCGGCGCTTTTGGAATCGGGTGTCCCAAATCGACAAACTGAATGATGATACTGGATAAGAAAGCGAGGCAGGAACTTCCCACAAGGGTGAAACGCCAGTCCAGCCAGTCAATATTCACAAGATTTAAAAGGTGAGGCAATGCGCTTCCCAGCGTGAGCGCGCCAACCAACAGTCCAACCAGTGTTCCAGCATCATTTCGGGCCCAGGTTGCCATCATCTTCATACCAATGGGATAAATGCCAAGCATGCTGATACCGGTTATCAGCCGTAATAGAATCACTGTGTTGGAAAGCGGATCAAGAAGAAGGATGCTGATATTTGATAAACTGGCGACTAAGACGCTGATCGTAAAAATCTGTTTGGGCGGAAACCTGTCGGCAATCGAAAAAAGAGCACTGAAAAAGGTTCCGATGACAAAGCCAATTGCAACACTGCTTGAGAAAAGAGACGCATGAAAGTCGCTTATGGTGAATTCTTCTTTCAAGGCTGGAATAAGCGCTGTGGCCGAAAACCAGAGGGAAAGCGCAAAAATTTGCGCAATAGACAGCAGGGCGACAGATCGCCATTTTTGCTGATGATCAAGGGTCATAGAGGACATAGACATCCTTTGATCTATAGAGACCGGGTATTCGGATGGCAAAGTTTTTCCCGGTTTTTCGGTGCAGGTTGACGCTTTTTTGAACGCGAGATTTCTGGTGCGGATCCTGTCGCGCACTTTTCTCTTGTTTTCCCGTCCCTTTTTCGCGATAACGCGCCATCTTTTCAAGGCAGGGCAGTAGCCCTTGCATCAGGGCTGTGAAAATGTCGAATATTTCTGAGATTGTTGAAATACCGCGTGGTGACGCAAAGGTGGAAAAGCCAGATTATTTTGTCGAAAAAGACGGAATGATTTTCGCTGGAACCCACCTGATTGTTGACTTGTGGAAAGCCACAGGTTTGAACGACAAGGAATTGATCGAAAGCACCTTAACGGAATGTGTACATGTTTCCGGTGCGACACTGCTTCATTTTCACATCCATCAGTTTGAACCGAACGGCTTATCCGGTGTGGCGGTTCTTGCCGAAAGCCATATCAGTTTTCACAGTTGGCCCGACAAGGGGTATATGGCCCTTGATATTTTTATGTGCGGAAAAACAGAGCCTCACAAATGCATTCCGTTGCTTAAAAAAGCGTTTCAGCCGGAAACCGTGCAAATTAATGAAATCAAGCGAGGCATTTTGACATGATGGAGGTTTTTGACGAAGGCCTTCATAGCGGTGTTAATCTGGCGCTGGATGTTGGAACTGTTCTTTATCGGGATCAAACGGGCCTGCAAGATCTTATCATTTTTGAAAATAGTACTTTTGGCCGTGTGATGTCGTTGGATGGTGCGGTCCAGACAACGGAAAAAGACGAATTCATCTATCATGAAATGTTCGCCCATGTCCCCATTCTGGCGCATGGCAACGTAAAACGGGTCCTGATCATTGGTGGAGGCGACGGGGGCGCAGCTCGTCAGGTTTTAAAGCATCGCAATATTGCCGTCACTTTGGTTGATATCGACCGCTCTGTTATTGATCTGTCGATAAAATATCTCCCAAGCATTTCAAATGGTGCCTTCGACGACCCCAGACTGGATCTTGTGGTTGCTGACGGGTGTCAGTTTGTGAAGGAAACGGATCAGAAATGGGATGTCATAATTATTGATTCAACCGACCCGCACGGCCCGGGGGAAGTTTTATATACCCAAGAATTTTATACTGATTGCATGTCCTGCCTAACGGCTGGCGGTGTCATTGTTACCCAGAACGGTGTCCCTTTTGTTCAGGCAGAGGAACTGAGAAATAGTTATGATCGTCTGGGACTTCTGTTTCAGGATGTCAGTTTTTTTATGGCAACAATTCCCAGTTATGTCGGCGGACCGTTGGCCTTTGGATGGGCGACCGACAATAAGGAATTGCGAAACCTTTCTGAAGCAACGCTTGCAGATCGGTTTTTAGACGCTGATATTGAGACCGGTTACTATACGCCTGATGTTCATAAAGCGTCTTTCGTGCTGCCAATCTACGTCAAAAAAATCCTGACAACGATTGAGTAACGGCTAACACTCCACAACATTTACTGCCAGACCGCCCTGTGATGTCTCTTTATATTTGCTGAGCATATCAATACCCGTTTGGCGCATTGTTTCAATAACCTCGTCAAGGGACACCACATGAGTGCCGTCTCCTGACAAGGCCAGGCGTGCCGCATTGATGGCTTTCATTGCGCCCATTGTGTTGCGTTCGATGCAAGGGATCTGGACAAGTCCGCCAATCGGATCGCAAGTCAGACCAAGATTATGTTCCATTCCAATTTCAGCCGCGTTTTCGACTTGCTCATTTGTGCCCCCCAGCACGGCAGTCAGCGCGCCTGCCGCCATGGAACAGGCAACACCCACTTCTCCCTGACAGCCAACTTCAGCCGCAGAAATGGACGCGCGTTTTTTGTAAATTGAACCGATGGCCGCGGCGGTCAAAAGAAAGTTACGAATACCTTCTTCGTTTGAGCCCGGGCAGAACCGTTCATAATATTTCAGAACAGCTGGAATGACACCGGCGGCACCATTGGTTGGCGCTGTAACAACGCGGCTTCCCGCAGCGTTCTCTTCGTTAACGGCAAGGGCATACAGGTTGACCCAGTCCAGAACGGTCAACGGATCGCGGGATGCGCGTTCCGGATTGGCCATCAACTCTTTGAACAGGGCCCCTGCACGGCGCTTGACATTAAGGCCGCCGGGCAAAATGCCCTCCGCTTCGCAGCCACGCCGGATGCAGGCCAGCATCGCTTGTGAAACGCTATCTAAAAATTCATTGGTTTCATCGTCACTGCGCCAGGTGGTTTCATTTTGGCGCATGATTTCAGCAATACTAAGGCCAGTTTCCTTGCCAAGTGCCAGCAGTTCAGCGGCAGAGGTGAACGGATGCGGCATCTGAATGTTGTGACCTTTGGTTTCCGCCCTGTCTCCTTCGTTATGAGAAACAACATACCCGCCGCCGACAGAAAAATAGTCTTTTTCCACCAGAAGATCCCCATCGCTGGTATAGGCGCAAAAGCGCATACCGTTCGAATGTTCAGGGAGCATTTCATCTTTCAGGAACATAAGGTTTTCTTCCTCAAAAAAAGGAATGTTTTTCCGCCCTCCCAAATTGAGAATGTTTTCTGACCGAATTTTATCGACAAGTGGGCCAATGGCTTCAGGGTCAATTAACGAAGGACGTTCGCCAGACAGGCCGGATAGAATAGCAATATCAGTGCCGTGACCGTGACCGGTTAGCGCAAGAGACCCGTATAATTCTACCAGCACCCGCGCCGTGTTATCGAATGCGCCAACAGCACTAAGGTGATCGACAAATCTTTTGGCCGCGCGCATAGGCCCAACCGTATGGGAAGAAGAGGGCCCAATGCCAATTGTATAAAGGTCTGTTACGCTGATATTGACATCAAGCTGTGAGGTGGGCACAGGCTCAGTGTTTCTCGGTTTCGCTGGGATAACCGGCGTCACACTCCCCAGTCCTGCTTTTTCAATTTCTGTCATATCGGCACCCTCATACCCTGTGACCTTGCGGCCAACCTGTTAGATGATGCCCCCTCTGTCCGTGGACCTGAAAGATTACCGGAACGTGCCGGGTACCTCTTCGGTGGAGTCGGATGATTTTCCGACCCTCTCTCCAGAGCCTCTATACCTGACAGTTCATTTGCCTGAGAGTTTCCGGGGCGGTTGCTCCTTCGGCGCCGACTAAACGGACTCTCCCGTCAGGGATTTTAGAGGTGCCTGATTTTACAGGCAGATTGACCCTATGAGGCTAGGCAATAAGCGTCAAGTTTTATTGAACGATCGTCAGTTATTCACTTGTTACCATCCGTTGGAACGATCCCAATAATCCGTTACACGCGGCGGCACCTGATCATCAAGAATGTGATATCCGGGATAGGCCGCAGCCGTAATGCAGGCATGGTTTGGCAGGATCCTGAATTGAGAGCCGATCGGAAAGTCCGTTAGGGATCGATTTGTGTGATCCAATGAAATCAGGCCATGCTCTTGATTGGTTGATGTTACCCATAACCCGTCGATTGGTTGGCCGGTTATTGGGTCGCAGACACACCCGTAATGCTGATCACCACGACCGTTCTTTTTTCCCGGGTCAGCAGATAATGCAAGGCTGCCCGCATCAATTATAAGCCTGTTCCCAGCCTTGTTGTGGCTTATAACTGTTGTCAAAACAGACAGGGCGATATCACTTATTTGGCATACGCCGAGGGCTTCCATCACCATGTCCTGGAAAACAAAAACCCCTGCGCGATATTCAGTGATCCCCTCAAGTGTTTCAGCATAAGTCGCAGTCGGCGTGGAGCCTGCACTCACCACCGGGCAGGGCAGGCCTGCCTCTTTAATCCGTCCGGCTGCAGTTGTGATTGAAATGCGTTCCTGCTCCGCCATTTTTTTGAGTTCCTGCAAGGATTGGCAATAGTAAGATCCACCGGAATGAGAAAGAACGCCTTTCATTTGGGTTCCATTTTGTTCGTTTAGGAACGCGGCTATTTCGACAATTTCGGGGGCTTGTGGGGGTAGGCCCGCGCGCTTTCCGTCACAATCAATTTCGATAAGGCAAGGAAAGACAGTGTGCAGCTCCTGCGCCAGTCGGGCGACCATTTCTGCGGCGTCCATCGTATCCAAGATAAGTGTAATCGTGGCGCCTTGATCCTGAAGCTGTTTTATCTGCGGTAATTTTTGAGGTGCGATCGACACCGCGTACAGGATGTCTGTATGGCCATTCTCCAAAAAATATCGTGCTTCATGCAGGGTTGAAACGGTGATGCCATTTTGTTTGATGTTGGGAATTTGGTCGGCGACCCGGGCGGATTTGCACGTTTTCAGGTGAGGCCGTAGGGGTGTGGAAAGGACCGATAACCGTGAATCCAGTTTGTTTATATTGGCGATAAGTTTGGTTTTTTCCAAAAGCAAAGTAGGGGTGCTTAATTCACCGAATGACACACTTCTCTCCTCGGTTCAGTATTCAGCGCAGTTTCGCATTGCCTGACGTTTTAACAGGTGGTCTTATTAATAAAACCGATGGCGAGAGTATGGGTTAGTTTGAGGGGAAGCGAAAGTGGCAAAAGTGTTATTCGGCTGGGAATTTGGGGCTAGCCTCGGGCATATTTACCCGCTCCTTCGCATTGCCGATGTTTTGAAAGCCAAAGGGCATGATATTCTGTTTGCCTGTCGCGATGTGACCCAGTGTTATGATGTTGTCAAAAAGCATGGCTATCCCATGATACAGGCGCCTTACTGGAAAAATCCGCCGATTGCGAATGTGCGGGGCGTAGCAACACCCAGCTACGCCGATGTTATCGCCCGGCAGGGTTTTGGGTATCCGGAAATCTTGCGTACCATGATGTCCGCATGGGACGATTTGGTTACGATTGCCAAACCTGATTTGATCGTTGCTGATCATAGTCCGGGCCTCAACCTGGCGGTTGGCGGGCGTGTGCCGATAATCAATATTGGTAACGGCTTCACCCTTCCGCCTGCCTCTTTAAAAGAATACCCGCCTGTCATAACAACGGGCAAACCCCTGGTGAACCAGCAGAGACTGCTTGTGCTTTTCAATAAGTTACGTCATGAAAAAGGGCTCAAACCCTATCGCTATCTGCCGGACATTTTTAACAGTGAGGGGCAATTCGCATGCACTTTACCTCAATTGGACCCCTATGATGGCTTAAGGGAAGTGCCGGTGTGCGGGCCGTTGGAAGTATCTCTTGAGCCTGCAAAACTGCCTGACGACGATCACATCTTCTTGTATATGGCGAATGAAGCGGCAGATAGTGAGATACTTTTAAACATCTTGCAAAAAAGCGCGGTTCCAACCACCGCCTATATTCGAGGCGCAAGCCTAAAGCGGCGTCAACGATATCATTCGGAACATCTGAAGATGCTTGAGAAACCAGTGGATTTTGCCAGAATGCTGCCCAAAGTAAGCTTGGTGCTGCATTCAGGGGGCGGGGGGACCGCGACCTCGTGCCTGATGACCGGGCGGCCGCAAATCATGTTCCCAAGACAGTCAGAATCAAAGCTATCAGCAAGACTGATCAAGGCGCAGGGGCTAGGGGACAGTGTACCTTCTGGGGCTAATGAAGCAGAGATATCTGCGATTATCAATGGGGCACTGGGAAACCGCGACATGAGCCAGCGCTGTGCTGATATTTCCATCAGACTGTCAAAAGAGGACTGGAGGCAGGCAATTGAAAAAATAACGATCTGTGCGGAAGATATTCTCCTCAGCACATGATCGCTATTTCGTTAAATCTCACGCCAGATTGTATTTAAGAACCCATAAAGGGAGCAGCGCGGCAACTTCACGACTGCTTCCGTCCAATTCAATGGCAGTTTGTTTTTCTTTCAAATCAATCCGCACGATTCGACCATTGAACTGACACATTTCGGAGGTTCCGTTTGGACCAAAAATACCTTTGACAGGCATATCCAATGCGGCATTTTCCAAGAGGCCATTTACCAAAATACCGTTGAGGGACCAATTTGTCGTGGCAAATTGTTGACCATTGATTTCCACTTGAAGCATTGGACTGGAAACCCGAAAGGAGTCACGCTGTTCAAATCGGTTGGGAACAGAAGTGCTAAGTTGTTGAGCGTGTAGCAAGAGAACCTCCAGACATAAAATAAAGTATGCTTCGTTCAATGCAGGCATCGTGCCAAAACTAAGAATATTTTCCTATTCGATCGGCACCCGAAGCTGTTTCCACTGAACGACCCGTTTAAGCGCTTCTTGTTTTTCTATATTTGACAACTGTTTAGCTAAGAGGGAGGTAGCGCGGCGAATAAGGGCTTTCAAGCTTTTGTTCCGGGCTGTTTCCTGTGAAAGCGTGAGCCACTTCATCGCCTCTATTTTATCCGCGGGCACAATTTCCCCGGCGCGGTATAGCTCTGACACGGCCAATTGACTTTCAGAATCACCGTTTTCGGCTTTAGAAAGCCAGCGGTTTAGTTGTTTTTTGTTATGCTCATTCAGTTGTTTTCGGATCTGTCCCAATTTTACAGTTGCACCGGGATAATTTTGCCGGGCGGCAAGTTCATACCATTTCAAGGCAGACGAAAGGTTCCTTTTTGTCCCTTGCCCGGCTTCCAGTAAAAACGCGACATTAAATTGAGCATCCGGGTCCCCTTTTTGGGCGAGGTCAAGCCATAACAAAAACGCTTCTTGATGGCGTCCTGCCTTGTAAGCGTTTGCGGCCGCCCTATCGGCTTCTGAAAATGCGGCGGTGAAGGTCAGTATGGTGAGTAATGAGATCATTACGACCAGGTTCAGTCTTTTTTGCAACGGGGCCCCTCCCTCAGATAGGGGGAGTGTGCAGAAGATCCGTAGTAGGCGCAAATATAAACATAGTTGGAATATCAGCGCGATTCTGAATTGATATCTCTTTAAAATTGTATTGAACGCTTATGAGCCATCGAAAAGTAGAAAAAATAGGTCAGTGGAAGCATGGATAATAATTTTTTTAGGAACTTTTTTTTAGGAAATTTGTAATTAAAGAACTGATTTTTATCGCTTTTTTGAAATAAAACGAAATTTGGATGTAATTTTTTGATGATTTGTCAAAAATGACAATTTGTCATTTATGCAGAAAGCTGGTAATAATGAAGGCAAGCGAGGTAACTGGACAAAAAGATCCAAGCCAAACTTAAACCGAGTAGCAAAAAGCTGAATAATGAGTGCTTCCAATAAAGAACTTCGTTCTTTTTGATCCGGGAGGAGGCGCAATTTGGACAACACTAGAACTTAGGGCTGTCTTAAAAAATAATCCGGCAGTTTTTGTTTACTGAAATATTTAAGTGTCCAGTAAGAGGCATGACCAAAAACAAAAAGCCGAGGCCACGGCGTCAACTAACTATAAGGCCTGCAGATCTAGACAACCTCCATCCTGACCGGTGGAGGTAATTCTTTTTTGTGGGGCGGCGAAACGAGCTATTCCGCAGAAACAGCGAAACTTTTCTGGGCTTTCTCTTCCTGTATGATATCGCGAATATGAACGCTGCATTTCGCGCATTGGGGTGCGGCGCCTAGACTATGATAGACATCCGGGACGGCACTGATCCCGGTCGCAATCGCGCTTTTTACATCGCGATCTGTAAACCCATTACACAAGCATACATACATCCGAATTTCCTTACAGCATGAAAATGACAATCATTCTTAACATATGGGATAGTTAAGAATGATTGTCAATACCATATATGTCGGGTGTCCATATCTCAGCGAAAAGGACACAAAAAAAGCAAGGCACGAGAGCCTTGCTTTATTCCGGCTTCTTAAATGTCCGGTTTTATTCTGTGTAGCGGCGCACCAGTTGCTTGCCTAAAGAGTTCATGTGGACCTGATCAGGCCCATCAGCCAAGCGAACGGTTCGCGCATATGCAAAGGCTTCTGCCATAAAGGTATCCTGGCTCAAGCCCATCGCCCCATGCGCTTGCATCGCGCGATCTATGACCGTTTGTGCCATGTTAGGTGCGACAATCTTAATCATCGCGATGATGTCTTTTGCGTCTTTGTAACTGCCTTGGTCCATTTTGTCGGCGGCTTGTAATGTCAAAAGTCGGGCCTGTTCAATTTCGCAGGCTGATTTCGCGATGTCTTCGCGAATTGAACCCTGCTCACTTAACTTTTTGCCAAAGGCAACGCGATTTTCAACTCGTTGACACATTAGCTCAAGGGATCTTTGGGCGCATCCGATCAGGCGCATGCAGTGATGGATGCGACCAGGACCAAGCCGACCTTGCGCAATTGCAAAACCTGATCCTTCTTCTCCAATAAGGTTGGAGGCAGGAACGCGAACATTTTCAAACAGGACTTCAGCATGCCCGTGAGGGGCGTCGTCGGATCCAAATACTTTCATTGGGCGGACAATCGTGACGCCGGGTGTGTCTCTGGGAACCAAAATCTGTGATTGCTGTTGATGGCGGGGGGCGTTTGGATCTGTTTTACCCATAACGATCATAATTTTACATCTCGGATCAGGGGCACCGCTGATCCACCATTTGCGACCGTTTATAACATAATCGCCCCCATCGCGTTTTATTTCAGTCTGAATATTGGTTGCGTCCGAGGAGGCGACAGCGGGTTCGGTCATGGCAAAAGCCGAGCGGATCTCACCTTCCAGCAATGGCAGGAGCCATTCCTGTTTCTGCGCTTCCGTTCCGTACCGTGCCAGAACTTCCATGTTCCCGGTATCCGGGGCACTGCAGTTAAATACTTCAGAGCCAATCATGGAGCGTCCCATCGTTTCTGATAATGGCGCATATTCCAGATTTGTAAGGCCGGACCCGTATTGATCAAACTCTGCAAGAAACAGATTCCACAGGCCTTCTGCTTTTGCCTTGGCCTTCAGTTCTTCCATGATCGGCGGAATAGACCACCGGTCACCAGAATTTTCAACATGCGCGGTGTATACTTCTTCGGCACCGTAAACATGCTCGTTCATGAACGCTTCAACGCGGTTTTTTAGCTCAACCGATTTGCTGGATACTGAAATGGACATCGCCTGCTCCATATATGTGTCAAATTTTCCTCACTATAATATGTCCAACTTAATCAGTGAAATTTATAATAATGATACTATAGTATTCACAGAGATTATATTCAGGTGAAATCGGATGAGTTTACGAAGGATTGACTTGAACCTGTTTGTTGTTTTTCAGGTCATATATGATGCTGGAAACCTAACGCAGGCGGCTGAAAGGTTAAATGTTACCCAGCCAGCGGTTAGCAATGCATTGGCTCGGTTGAGGGAACAGTTCAAGGATCCATTATTCGTCCATGCGGGAAAGCGCATGAACCCTACTGCAGCGGCAGACGAATTGATCGGACCTGTGCGGCAAGCTCTTGGCTTGTTGGAGGGCAGCATTGCCCGTGAGGAAGGCTTCGATCCCCGGGACATTAAAAAGGTCTTGCGACTCAGTATCGGGGATGTTGGGGAAGCAGCGTTGCTTCCAGAGTTTATGTCTGTGCTTCGGGAAAAGGCGCCTCAAATCAAAATTCAGGCCTATCAGTGGGAGCGCCGACAATTGGCCCGCAAACTGGCAGCTAGCGAGATTGACTTTGCCATCGATATTCCAATGGCCGTAGAAGGGCAGTTGAGGCAGGCCCGACTTCTCAATGAACATCATGTCTGCGCAGTTCGAAAGGATCATTCACTTTGTGCCGCGCAGACCCTTGATCTGGAGCAGTATTTATCACTGGAGCATATTCATGTGTCCTCAAGGCGAACCGGGGGTGGGGTGGCTGATCTCGCGCTGAGTAAATTAGGCAAGGTTCGAAATAATGCCGTTCGGCTACAGCATTATCAGGCAGCTTTTGCATTGTTGGAGCGATCAGATTTTGTTCTGACAACACCCCTGTCCCTGACCAACCAGTATCCATGCCGAATTTTCGAACTTCCGTTTGATGCGCCGGATTTAGAGTTGCAATTGTATTGGCATGCTTCGTCAGAACGTTCAGGCGTGAGTAACTGGATCCGTCAAACCTTGATTGAAGCTGCGCATCGTCTTTTGAAAAATCGAACTAACAGAACACAAGAGTGAGTTCCTGTTGCGCCTGAAGGATGGATGTGGTTAATCGGCTTATGGAAACTAAAGAACTAAATGAAGAGCCAACCCTGTATTTGATTCCGACACCCATTGGTAATCTGGAGGATATTTCCTATCGGATTATCCGGACGTTGCAACAGGTTGATGCACTTGCCTGTGAAGATACACGGCATACCCGGAAAATATTTGAACGCTATGAGCTGAAAAGCCCCCCCATTATCTTTGCCTGCCACGCGCATAATGAAGATCGCGCGACCGGACGGATTCTTTCACTGTTGCGGGACGGTATGTCCGTTGGTCTGACATCGGATGCGGGGGCGCCGGGGATAAGTGATCCCGGGCAAAGAGCCGCCGCCGCCGCCATTGCAGAAGGGTATCATGTGGAGGTTCTACCGGGACCAAGTGCGGTCATTACAGCCCTAACTGTATCGGGTTTTCCCATCCCGGCTTTTTCCTTCCTGGGTTTTCTGCCCAGACGTCCCGGGCGTCAACGCAAGGTGTTCAATGCTTTTGCGGACACTCCTTCCGCTATTGTCTTTTTTGAATCACCTTTTCGAGTTGGTAAAATTCTGAAGATTGCTCTGGAATGTTTCGGGAACCGTCATGCAGCTGTGTGTATTGAGCTGACGAAAAAATTTGAAAATATCCACCGGGACAGGCTGGACGTTTTGATCGAAAAGTTCAGTGATAAAAAGATCAAGGGCGAGGTGACAATCGTGATCGCCCCTGCAGATCACGATTTAGATGAGGAAGAAGACAGCGAAGATTGATGTATCGTTTTCTACGAATATTTGTGAAGTCGTTGAAAAAGTGGTAATTTCTTAAATACGAACTTAAAGAAGCAGAATAATCAGGAGGATTACCATGAATGTAGCAAGTATCCTGAAAGGGAAGGGCGGCGATATCATTACGGCCAACGCGAAGGATGAAATAACAGCGGTTGCTGGAATCCTTGGTAAAAATAAGATCGGTGCCGTGCTGATTGTGGATGATCACCAGAAAATGATGGGTGTCATTTCCGAACGAGATATCGTACGGGGCCTTTCTGAAACAGGGGATGCTTGTCTTCGTACCAAGGTAACTGAACTGATGACTTCTGATGTTATTACTTGTTCTCCTTCTGATACAATCGACGAAGTGATGGCGTTAATGACGCAAAAACGTATTCGTCACCTGCCTGTCATGGAGGGTGGTGAACTGGTCGGCTTTATCTCAATCGGTGACGTTGTCAAAAATCGAATGGACGAGGTTGAACGCGAAGCCGCTGCAATGCGCGATTATATCGCGACTGGTTAAGACAAAACCTTCAGTGCATGGTGCAGGAAGGGGAGGGCTCGCTCGACAGCATTCTCACCTTCCCGGATCATTTCGTCAGCTCTATCAAATTCAAGTAACCCCATATGGGCCAGACGGGGTGCGATATGAACATCCGGCGGATCACCCGCTAGTCTGGATCTGCTTAACCGGTCCTGAACGATGTTAAGAGAAGACATCATCACCCCGAACATGCTGGGCTCTGTCCCGGAACGGTCGAAAAACCGATGCTTTAATAGGTTCATTGG
>NZ_JBLHZT010000009.1:0-115839 GCF_047631475.1 Sneathiella sp.
GGCTGAAAAAATCAGAGAAGCGATCGAGATCTGATCAGGCCTACCAACTCTCCGCTACAATAAGAGCCAGACAATCTGTTTCCAGAAGGATTTGTTCCAGCCGCGAACGCTGCTCAAGTTTGGCAAACTTTCCTTTCAACGCGTGTAATGATCGCGCCGTATATTTCATTGTATCCTGTGTGAAGTGGCTCCCCTTTAAGGTAACCGAAAAGCTGTGTTCTTCTGCTTTCAGGGCCTGTGCATTTGCCGTCGCCCACGGCAGGTATAATTCTCTAACCTGAGAAACGATAAAAGGTTGTAACGTGGATTTGAGACGCTCCCATGGCTCCAGATCTCCCTCCGCTTTGGGGTCCAACATACGATTTATCCAGTCAAGAATGTTAGGGAATGCCGTCATTATTTTTAAAGTGGTCGGTTGCTGTGTACAGCCATACAGCTGGCAGAACAGGCCAAAATCTGCCAGCGTCGGATGCCCACCCAGAACAAATGCCCGGCCTTCTAAATGCTTTTCCAACAATAGAAGCGCCTCTTTCAGCGAGCCTTCGATCAGGTCTTTGTTCTGTTCTGATGATCCGACAAAACTTAACCGTGGCACCATCCTTTTTCGCAACTGATCCGCCAGCTTTTGCCGGTCTTCTTCCGTGGCATTCGGCGCAATATTATCAGCCAGTCCCTTTGAGACTGCAATCTGATCTTCATCCCGCCACCAGCGATAATGGAACATCGGTTTGTTGCCCCATTCATCTGCATATTCTTCAAGCATTGACGAAATAAACGCCATTTCAGGCGAGTCTGGAATAATCGGTTTGTCGGGATGTCTTTCTTCCAGTTTTTCAATAATTGGCGTACTGTCCTGCAACACTGTGCCATCGGGACATTGCACGAGCGGGATTAACGGCAGCTTTGCCAAAGCCTGAAATTCATCAAAATTATCCTGCGTTCGTGGCCGCCATTCATGATCAATGTTCTTATAGCGAAGATAGGATCTTACCTTCACTGAAAAAGGCGAATACTCGGATCCATAGATGATGTATTTATCCTGTTGCATTTGTTTTTCCTTTTTCTTTCAGGCATCCCCATTTTCCAATAGCTTATTAGAATAGTTTTCGGTCTGAAAGTGCAAATTTAATGCAGGATATCGGATTGTTTGATATAAACCGAAAACACCAATTAAAGGAGCCGCAAAGAATGCCAGTATCCGATTATTTTTCAGCGACCTACGCCCAAGCTCGCCAGGCATTTATCGATGCCTGTGAAGCGCGTGGACTTGAAGTCACAAGCCATCTGAATGACCAAGCGAAAGGTGCTGAAGGAGAGGATCTTTACATGGATGTTGCCCGGTTTGGTCGTCCGTCCGCTTCGAAAATATTGTTTTTAAGTTGCGCAACCCATGGCGGCGAAGGATTTTGTGGTTCGGGCATTCAAGTCGGCCTCCTGCAAGAAGGATTTTTTGCAGACCTTCCAGAGGACACCGCTGTTGTCCTGATACATGCCATCAATCCGTATGGGTTTTCACATGTCCGCCGCGTCAATGAACATAATATTGACCTGAACAGGAATTTTCGGGATTACTCCAAGCCCCTGCCGGATAATCAGGCCTACAAAGCCGTACATGATATGGTTCTCCCACTGGATTGGGATGGACCTGCGCGTGCAAATTCAGAAAAGGCTATTGAGGCCTATATTGCTGAAAACGATCTGTTTACTTATCAGTCTGCGGTTTCCGGCGGTCAGCATGTGAATGAACAAGGCATTTTCTATGGCGGAAAGGCGGCTGCCTGGAGCAATATTACCCTTCGTTCCGTGGTGAGCGATCACGCTAAAGGGTGTGAACATGTTGCTATCATTGATTTTCACACGGGCCTAGGACCAAATGGGTATGGTGAACTGATTTATATTGGCGACTCAAGTGGGATTGATCGGGCGAAGGCTTGGTATGATAACGAAATCACTTCCCCTGCGGATGGATCCTCAAGTTCGGCAATTGTCGAAGGAACCATCGACATAGGGTATGCGCAAAGCGCACCAGACGCTGTCCATACGTGTATTGCACTGGAATATGGCACGGTGCCTGTGCTGGATGTTTTGGATGCCCTTCGCGCGGATAACTGGCTTTATATCCACGGCGACATCAATTCTGATCTGGGTAAAAAAATCAAAAAACAGGTCCGTGACGCGTTTTATTGCGATAATGATGAGTGGAAAACCAAAATCTGGCAACGGGGTCATGAAACTGTTTCGAAGGCACTCAAAGGTCTGGCCAGCTCCTAGACTTGCATGCGGCCAACACCGCCGATCCAAATTTTCGACAAAAAAAGGGGCCGTTGGCCCCTTTTTTCATGCTTCATTTTTCAGATCATGTGCTTTCAACTTCAAGCCCTTTATGGGAAAGCTTATCCAGCTTCGGCATCAACGACAGCAGTTCCTGTGAATAAGGTGCCTGTGGGTTCTTAAAGAGAGCTTCGGTCTCTGCAATCTCCACAAGCTGTCCCGTCTTCATCACGCCAACACGATCACACATTTGGCGAATGACAGGCAAATCATGACTGATGAACAGCATCGTCAATCCCAGCTCTTCCTGAAGGTCTTTCAGCAGGTTAAGGATCTGGGCCTGAATAGACACGTCCAATGCAGATGTTGGCTCGTCACAGATTAAGAAACGCGGCCTGGTGGCCAGAGCCCGTGCAATTGAAATCCGTTGACGCTGACCACCTGAAAACTCATGCGGAAAACGTACGGCCGCCTGAGCCCCCAACCCGACATGGTCAAGCAAATCCATAACAATCTGCGCTACCTCCTGATTGGACGAGGCAAGCTTATGAAAACGGATTGGTTCGGCTACAATATCCAGAACCCGCATTCTGCCATTAAGCGAAGAAAAGGGGTCCTGAAAAATCATCTGCATCTGACGGCGATAATAATCTAGTTCTTTTTCCGACTTGATCTTTGTCAGGTCCGTTCCGCCGAACTCGATAGCGCCCGCCGCAGGCTTATATAAACCCGAAATCATGCGGGCAACGGTTGATTTACCACTACCGCTTTCGCCAACAAGTCCGAAAACCTCTCCTTGCTTGATGTCAAAAGACACACCGTCAACAGCATTGAAAGTTTGCCGGTTTTTCTTCAACATCGCCTGTTTGGTCACAAATGTCATGACCAGATCTTTCACCTCGACAAGTGATCCTGAAACAGCATCAAAGTCCCGTGTCTGACCCAACCAGTGAGTGGAAATGTCCAGCAGCTTTTTGCGATCTTCTTCTTTCTCAATGTAATCGACCATCGGGAAACGCTTAAGACGGATGTCTGGCCGCGGAACCGCACTGATCAGGCTTTTCGTGTAAGGATGATCTGGATCACCGAGGATCTTCTCGGTCGTTCCCTCTTCCACAAGGTTACCGCGATACATCACAGCAACCCTGTCTGTAATGTCTGCAATAACACCCATATCATGGGTAATGATCAGCATGCCAACCTGTTTTTCCTGACAAAGCTTGCGCATTAGTTCAAGAATTTGGGCCTGAATGGAAACGTCCAACGCAGTGGTCGGCTCGTCCGCAATAATGACTTCTGGTTCAGCGCATAGTGCCAAAGCAATCACAACGCGCTGACGCATCCCGCCCGAGAACTGATGCGGATAATGTTTGATCCGCTGTTCAGGATTGGGAATACCAACCTGACGCAACAAATCAACAGCCCGTTCTTTTGATTTTTCATTGCCCAGTTGCAAGTGAAGCTCAATGGTTTCCACCAATTGTTGCTCGACCGTCTGCAGCGGATCCAGCGACGTAAGGGGATCCTGAAAAATCATGCCAATACGGCGACCACGGATCTTACGCTTCGCTTCTTCCGACAGGTTGTTAATCTGTTCACCTTTAAGATAAACATTCCCGCCTGACATTCTGCCGGGTGCTTCCAGAAGGCCGATAACCGCGTTACCAATCGTTGACTTTCCGGCACCTGACTCACCTACGACACCAAGAACTTCGCCCGGACGGACAAGAAGACTGACGCCTTTAACAGCCTCAACAGTTCCCCGGCGACTTGGAAATTCGATGTGGAGGTCTTCAATGTTTAACAAATCCATTATACTGCCTCCTTAGCGCAATTTCGGGTTCAGGGCGTCACGAAGCCAGTCACCCAGCAAATTCACCGCCAAAACCAGAATAACCAATGCTGCCCCAGGGAAAATAGTAATCCACCATTCGCCAGAGAACAGATACTCATTCCCGATCCGGATCATCGTCCCCAAGGAAGGTGTCGTTGGCGGTACGCCTACGCCCAGAAATGAAAGTGTTGCTTCCGTAATAATCGCAACAGCCAGATGGATGGTTGCAATCACCATAACCGGCCCCATTACATTCGGTAAAATATGCCGCCGCAAGATCGTGCCAGGGCGAATACCAATGACACGGGCCGCCTGCACATATTCCTTGCCTTTTTCGACAAGGGTTGATCCACGGACCGTTCGGGCATATTGCACCCAGCCAGAAATCCCGATCGCAAAGACCAGAACATACACCGCAACATCCTCGTGCATCTCACTCGGCACAATGCCCCGTGCAACACCGTCAATCAACAGTGCAATCAGAATGGCAGGAAATGAAAGCTGGATATCAGCAATACGCATTATAAAAGCGTCCGTCCGTCCGCCGACATATCCACTTACCAAACCGGCTGTAATACCGATGATCATTGAGAAAACAACAGAGGCAAAGCCAACGAATAACGAAATCCGGGCACCATGCATGATTGTGGAAAGAATATCGCGCCCCTGATCGTCAGTACCTAGAAGAAACCGTGGATCTCCTTCATCGGACCATGACGGGGGAAGGCTGGAATCCATAATATCGATAACAGCAAGGTCAAATGGATCATGCGGCGCCAGAACGGGGGCAAAAGTTGCGCCCAGAATAATAACAAGCGTTACGATCGACGAACAGACAGCAACAGGGCTGGATTTAAAACTATGCCAGACATCGCTGTCCAGGAATCGCTCAAAGCGAGATTTTTCGACTGATTTTTCCATCACACTTACTCGTCGTCAGAACGCAGACGTGGGTCTACGGCATAATAAAGAACATCGACGATCATATTGATCAGAACGAAGAAGAAGGCAATCAACACCAGATAGGCTGCCATGATGGGAATATCCACATCTGCAATCGCCTGAATAAACAGAAGACCCATGCCAGGCCATTGAAACACGCTTTCTGTAATAATAGCGAACGCGATCAGTGAACCCAGCTGCAAACCAGTGATGGTAATAACGGGGACCAGTGTGTTTTTAAGCGCATGCTTGAAATTCACCAGACGATCCGGCAGTCCGCGTGCGCGGGCAAACTTCACAAAATCCGTCCGCAAAACTTCCAGCATTTCGGCCCGGACCAAACGCATAATCAATGTCATCTGGAAGAGGGCAAGCGTGATCGACGGCAAAATAAGTGATTTCAGTCCAGAGGCTGTCAGGAAACCGGTACTCCAGGTTGTGAATTCAATGACGTCACCGCGACCAAAGGTTGGCAGCCACCGAAAAATCACACCGAATACCAGGATCAAAAGAATACCAATAAGGAAGGGCGGTAAAGACACGCCAACCAAGGAAAGGGTCATAATAAACTTTGAAAGGATCCCGTTTCGCTTAAGCGCAGTATACACACCCATTGGAATACCAATCGCAAGGGCGAGAATAGCTGAAACGAATGCTAACTCCAGCGTTGCGGGCATACGGGCGAAAATCAGGTCACTTACAGGCACCTGATATTTGTAAGACCGACCAAAATCACCTTGAACTGCGTTCAAAATGAAATTGCCAAACTGAATAGGCACAGGGTCATTAAGACCGAGCCGTTCGCGAAGTTCGATACGCTCCTGTTCAGAAGTATCCTGACCCACCATATTATTGATTGGGTCACCGACAAACCGAAACATGGAAAAGGCGATGAGTGCCACTGTAAACATTACAATGACAGACTGCATCAATCGCTTAAAAAGGAATGAGACCATGGTTTCTAAAGATTAAATTTACAAATAAATAAAAGGGCCTGCAGAATTTTTGCAGGCCCTCAACGATGCCGTCTTAGTTGACGAGGACATAACGGAAGTCAAGTCCGTTATCAGCGCGCTGATTTACCATCACACGATCGCTTACACCCCAAGACAGAGGCTGCTGATGAAGAGGCAGGTAGCCGACTTCATCTTTAACGATCTGGAACGCTTCTTTGATCATGGCATTCCGTTTTGCCTGATCCGTTTCAGAACCAACTTTCACAGTTAGTTCGTCCACTTTTGCGTTACAGTAGTTACCAAGATTAAAGAGACCAGTTTTGGTTTCTTTATTCTGACAGGAAAGCAATGAAGACAGAACGTTTTCACTGTCCATTGTACCCGGAGTCCAACCCAGCAGGTAGAAGCTTGTATCGAAGCCACCTGTTGCCAGAACTTTACCAAAATACTTGGATTTTGGCTGAGCCAGAAGGTTCACTTTAACACCAACTTTTGCCAGCATGGAAACAGCCGCCTGACAAATTTTCTCGTCATTGACATAGCGGTTGTTTGGGCAATCCATTGTCACTTCAAAACCATCTGGGTAACCCGCTTCAGCGAGCAACGCTTTTGATTTCGCAGGATCATATGCATATGGTGTGTTCAGTTCTGGAACATGACCATTGATCTGTGGGGCAACCATCAGACCTGAAGGCGTCGCTGCACCGCGCATCACTTTTTTCTTGATCGCGTCAAGGTTCAATGCATGGGCAAATGCCTGGCGGACACGAATATCCTTGAACGGGTTTTTGCCTTTGATGTTTGAATACAGAAGCTCATCACGACCCTGATCCATACCCAGGAAGATTGTGCGTGCTTCTGGACCAGCAAGCGCTTTCACGCCTTTTGCTTCGTCAAGACGTTTCCAATCCTGTACTGGGATTGGGTAAACCAGATCCAACTCACCAGAAATCAGAGCAGCAACACGAGTAGCCGCTTCTTTAATTGGCGTGAACTCAACTTTAGTTACGTTGGAAGGAATATCCTGCCAGTAAGCTTCGTTGCGTTCAAATGTTGTTTTGATATCGGCTTTGTGGTCAACAACTTTGAAAGGACCTGTACCATTGGCATTCAGGTTTGCAAAATTGCTGGTGTTGTCTGCGGAAGCACTTGTTGCTTCCATCGCGTTATTGGCTTCGGCCCATTCTTTGTCCATGATCATGATATAAACCAGATCAGCAGTCAGAATTGGGTTTGGCGCAGGCGTTTCAATGATTACTGTATAATCATCAACGATCTCAATGTTTTTGATTTTAGACGCACGGACTTTCTGGTCAGAGCCTTCAGTCAGCGCACGTTTCCATGTGAAAACAACGTCCTGTGCAGTAAAATCGTTACCATTATGGAATTTTACGCCTTTGCGAAGGTTAAATTTCCATTTCGTTGGCTCGACTGTCTCCCATGACTCAGCCAATCCTGGCACAACGCCCAGATTGTCATCATATAGGACAAGGCCTTCATAGATGTTTGTCAGAGTGACAAGCAAAAATGTTTCGTTCAAAGATTGCGGGTCGAGCGAGCTCAGGTTCCCCTGAAATGCATATTTGAATGTTTCGGCTTTAGCAACTGGTGCAGCAAGCGCAATCGCTGCTGCAGCTGCCGCTGCCATTAATCCATGACGCAAT
This sequence comes from Sneathiella sp., assembly GCF_047631475.1. GTDB lineage: Bacteria > Pseudomonadota > Alphaproteobacteria > Sneathiellales > Sneathiellaceae > Sneathiella. Next base: position 7,668 of record NZ_JBLHZT010000009.1, read on the forward strand.
TTCATAAAAAGTCTCCCTTTTGACTTTAGTTACATAATTTCTTACCCGGTTATGGGTATTCCTTGCCTTATTTCCCAAGATGTAAGGCAAGATTGATAGCGACAGTAAACAATACGAACCAGCCTGTCTATCCTGACAGGCAATCTTCGTTACTTCGCCAACTCGTCAATCAGCTTATGAATAAACTGTTCAGAGGCTTTTACCTGCGATAGTTCGATATATTCATTTGGCTGATGAGCGATGCCGATTGAACCCGGTCCACAAATCACAGTGGAGAATCCGGCTTCCTGAAATTGTCCGGCTTCAGCAGCATAAGAAACTGCCAAAGTATCATTTTTTCCAGTAATGGATTTACACAGCATCTCGGCTTCACCCTCTTTCTCAGGGGCCAAGGCTGGTGTGGAGGAAATGACCTCGGTGGAAATAGAACATTCCGGATCCACTGCTTTCATTGCAGGTAACAATTCGTTCTCACAATAAGTATTGAACCGGTCAATGAAATCCTGAGGATTGTCTTCCGAAACATAGCGAATATCCCAAACGAATTCACACTCACGGGAAATGATGTTCATTGCTGTTCCACCGTTCATCACACCAACATGCAATGTCGTATAACCCGGAGACGGCGCATAAGCGCTATTCTGATCCGCTTTTGCTTTATTTTCAGCCATCATGTCAGCAATAAAGCTGACAAGCCGCGCGCCTGTCATTACCGCACTCACGCCATCTTCGACAAGACTGGAATGCGCTTCTTTGCCAACGATTTTGGTTTTAAGGCCAACAATCCCTTTGTGGGCTGTCACAATATCCATCATGGTGGGCTCGCCAACAACCACAGCGCGTGGCTTCTTGTTCTGCTTCACAAATTCTTCAATCATGCGAGGCGACCCGAGACAGCCGATTTCTTCGTCATATGACAAAGCGAAGTGAATCGGCTTTTTAATTCCTTTTTCCAGCATTTCAGGCACCAAAGACAACGCTATTGCGGAAAAGCTTTTCATATCAGACGTGCCGCGCCCGTATAATTTTCCGTCCTTTTCGACAACTGTGAACGGATCTGTATCCCAAGGCTGGCCGTCGACAGGAACAACATCCGTGTGCCCGGATAAAACGATACCGCCCTCAACATCCGGCCCGACAGTCGCCAAAAGGTTGGCTTTAGTTCCATCATCATTAAAAATCTTCTGGGACTTAACGCCATATTCCGCCAGATAATCCGCGACATAATCTATGAGATCGAGGTTAGAATTGCGGGAAACCGTATCAAAGCTAATGAGCTTTTCAATCATCTCAATTGGCGTTACTTGGGTAGCCACAGGAGCTCTCCTTTAGAATGTTTGATATCAACTGAAGTTGGGAACTCTATACATGCCAGAGGGGCTGTAAAGACAAAATGACATTCTGATCTCGAAAATATGACATTAATTTGACATAATATAACGGCATTTTTTGTAGTTATTTCAGAACGAAAATTAAAATACCAAATACTATCAAAAGGATACCCGCCGCCTCTGTTTTATTTGTTTTTTCTTTAAAATAAAAATAGGAAATAATAAATGTGAACACCAACTCAATTTGACCAACGGCACGCACATAAGCTGCATTTTGCATGGCCATTGCCGTGAACCAGCCAACCGATCCGGCCATACCTGTAACCCCTACCCAAATTGCAACTTTCCAGGCTTTCATGACGGCCCGCAATTGCCCTTTTTCAAAGAAGACCAGATACACCGTCATGACAACCGTTTGAAACCCCAGAACACAGACCAGCGTCATCGCAGCGCTAATAAACGCATCCTCGCCGGACAATGCCAGGGCACCAGCCCGATAGGCCACCGCAGAGACACCGAAAAAACCACCTGACAAAAGGCCATATAAAGCGGGTTTACCCGTCCAGCCAAGCAAAACCTCCTTTGCTGTCAAATGGGCGCCCGACGCAGAGATCAGTATTATTCCAACAAAACTAATGGCGATTGCTATTACGGCTGCGGTGCTAAGTGCGTCGCCCAGCAGAACCAGTCCAAAAATAGCCGCTTGAACGGTTTCTGTTTTTGAATATGTCGTTCCAACAGCAAAATTCTTCAAGCTGAACAGGGCGACAAGCAAGGCGGTTGCAATGATCTGTGCCAAGCCGCCAATGATCACATATGCGACGAATTCTTCATTAACAGTTGGCAGCGTATATCCACTACCTTTTACAAGAAAAACAATATAAATAAGCGCAAAGGGAAAACCAAAAATAAAGCGGACATACGTTGCGCCGCCTGTACTCAATCGGTCTTTAAGATATTTCTGTAAGGCCGTCCGTATGTTTTGAAAAAACGCGGCACAAACCGTTATCAGTATCCAAGCTTCCATTTGCCCTCACTCACCATAGTTGAACAGGAAGTGAGAACTATTTTGGTGGCATCTGTCAAATGCCACCAATGCATACCCCCTATGCAGAGTTTCCAATGAGGGTGTCATGAGGCAGAATCAGTAATCGCATTCCACATCGCCAAGTTCGACATAGACGCTTTTCATTTCTGTAAAATGATCTAGCGCGGCAGCGCAGTTTTCCCGGCCAATGCCCGATTGTTTACTGCCACCAAATGGAACACCCACCGGTGTCAGATTATAGTTATTAATCCAGCAACTTCCGGCTTTCAACTTCCGCACAACCCGGTGCGCTAAAGACAGGTTTTGGGTAAAAACACCGGCAGCCAGACCAAATTCGGTTTCATTGGCCCGTGCGATTACTTCTTCTTCATCCCGGAACGATAGAACTGACATGACGGGACCAAAAATCTCTTCCCTGCAAATCCGCATATCGTCCTGGGTGGCTGAAAAAACTGCCGGCGAAATGAAGGCGCCGTCTTCGCAACCGGGAACAGTTACTTTTTCGCCGCCGGTGACCAGATACGCCCCTTCCTCGATACCCAATCGGATATATTCCATTACTTTCGCCGCATGTTCAGGATTGATCATTGCCCCCACCTGCGTTGATGGTTCGCGCGGATCACCGATCACCATGGCTTCGGTTCGAACCTTAAGCAATGCGATAAATTCTTCATAAACAGCCTCGTGAACAAACACACGGGTTCCGTTGGAACACACTTCGCCCTGACTGTAAAAGTTGGCATTCATAGCCGCTGACACGGCGTTGTAAAGCTGTGCATCATCAAAAATGATCAAGGGCGATTTGCCGCCCAGTTCCATCGTTACATGCTTTACCGTTCCGGCCGCATCTTCAAGCACTTTGCGTCCAGTGGGCACCGACCCAGTAAAGGAAACCTTGGCAATACCCGGATGGCAAGCCAAATGATGGCCCGTTTTCCCAAAGCCATGCACCACATTAAACACGCCATCGGGCAATCCTGCCTCAGAATAAATTTCGGCCAGTCGCATCGCGTTTGTCGGTGTCAGCTCGGATGGCTTGAAGATCATTGCATTGCCTGCGGCAAGCGCAGGAGCAGATTTCCAGGTCGCAATCTGTAAGGGATAATTCCACGCACCGATGCCGGCGCAAACGCCCAGTGGTTCGCGAATTGTATAAGCAAAAGCGCCTTCTCCCAGATCCAAATGCTCGCCTTTTATATCGGCGGCAAGACCGCCGAAATATTCCAGCGCATCGATGGCACTATCCACATCTGCATAAGGAGTTTCTGAAATTGGTTTTCCCGTATCCAGCACTTCCAGCATGGCAAGTTCATTGCGATTTTTGCGCATAATATCTGCGGCCCGCAGGAGCACCCGTCCCCGCTCGATACCGGGCATCCGGGACCAGGTTTCAAAGGCCGCATGGGCCGATGCAACTGCAATATCGACGTCCTGTTTACCGCCCCGATGTACCCGGGCAAGAACCTCACCCGTCGCAGGGTTGATATTTTCAAAAGTTTCTTCTGTCAGCGCTGAAACACCCTGACCGTTGATATAAAGCGGAATTTCCGCTGGGTTACCCATATCATTTCCTTTTTGGGTTGCCGTCATTTCAATTTGATTTGCCGTATATAAAACATGCTTGAACCAGTGGCACAAGTTTACCCAGAGAATTTATCCTAGTTGAGATTTGCCCAATATGCGGTCAGCGACCCAAAATTGACGCATTGCGCCATCAAAGAAGCGCATGTTTTATATTCAGACGGTGGGATACATCGCTGTGATCAGATTTGGTGTAACAGAGAACGCCATACCATCATACGAATAAACAGCGAGATTATCGTTGAGAACAGTTTCAAGACTGACTTTGCGACCCCAAAGTTCATATAGATGGCTCAAAGTCTTTTCTGCATAGGTTGCTTCGAGTTCCCGGCCATCAAACATATGCTGCAGCTTTAGCGTTCGCGCACCATCGCCATCGCAATCAACAATGGCAATATCGGGTATCGCGCCCAATCCAACACTTTTTACCAACAGATCCCGTACAGGCTTCCAATCCTCGTCAGTTGAAATCTTGGAAACCACCCAATCCGATCCTTCTGTCTTTGCCTCGAACAAATCAAGTTTCTCCATTGTCTGACGGTCCATAAACCGCCGGATGAAAGAGGTATCCCGATCAGTTTCCCGAATTTCGAACATCTTTTGGCGGACATCTGTTGCCTGCGGGTCATCAAAATGGTTACGCGCTTCTCCCAAAATAGTCTCTTCGATCCGGTCCCACAGCGTAAGACCTATATTATAAGGGTTTAGATCACCTGGAATGGGCCGAACGACTTGATTGTGACGGACCAGAAACTCCATATGAATTTCTGCTGGTAGGTCCAGACTATTCATAATCTCCCTGTGCCAGTAACAAGCCCAGCCTTCATTGATAATTTTTGTTTCCATTTGAGGCTGAAAATAAAGGGCCTCTTCATGAACAATTGTAAGCAGGTCTTTCTCCCATTCAGCAAGGCGTGAATTATTGTCCCGCACGAACAGCAAGATATTTTCCTCAGGCTCTAAGGGGTTTTTATGCAGAACAGCTTCGCTGGAGAAGGCGGCGGCCGTCGGGTCGTCTTTTTGTTCTGCAAGCGCTTTCTCGATTTGGTCCTCGGGCGTCCGCCGTTTGATGGCCTGATTGCGCCGGCATTGAAAGGAGAGCGCATGGGCGGCATCCAGAATACGCTCAACCGCCCCCTGCCCGATCGATGGATCTTCAACATATCCACGGATGCGATCTGCATGCGATTTAAACCGGGCAACAACCCGACTTGCCTCTGTATGACGAAATGTAAAATTATTTTTGAAAAAGTCATTATGCCCATAGACATGCGCCATCGTCAGAACCTGCAGGCATTCAGAATTATCCCGCATAAGTCCCGCGATGCATGGGTCGCTGTTTATGACCATTTCATAAGGGATGCCCTGAACGCCATAGTCATAGAGCGTCTTGGTTCTTTCAAATGATTTACCGAATGACCAGTGCGGGTAATGGGAGGGCATACCATGATAGGTCATCATGCCAAGCATCTGCATATGATCGCAGATTTCAAACTCCTGAGGATAGCAGTCCAATCCGAATTCCTCGACCTTTTCAGCTATTCTCTCTTCCCAATCCTGTAAATCCTTTAATGTATACTGACGTGACATCTTAAACCATCCAGCTTAGATATGGGGATTGAAGTCTGACTCGAAATCCTGCGCGCGCTCTCGATCACGAGACAGAAAGGCTTTGAATTTCGGCCAGACATCTGACTTCGCGGTAATGCCGATGGTGGTGAAATTCTCTTCTGTCAATTCATCAAAATGCTGCAGCATTGGTGTCCCCCATGCAATGCCTCCCACCGGCTTTATCTCACCATAGCCAAACAGGTTGCAGCAGGCGCACAGCTCTCTTGCCAAAGCCAGCGTTCGCGGAACATCTTCTTGAAAATTATCACCATCAGAACAATGAAAAGCGTATATATTCCACATAGATGGATCAAATCTATCATGTATGATATCAAGTGCTTTTCGATATCCGGATGAAATCATTGTTCCCCCGGATTCGCCCTTATGAAAAAAATCATCTTCACTGACTTCCTTTGCCTTTGTGTCATGCGCAATAAAGACCAGTTCGGTTTGGCGATATTTTAGGCGGACAAACTGATACAAAAGAAAAAAGAAGCTTCTGGCCAGATACTTTTTCATGACATTCATTGAACCGGATGTATCCATGAGGCAGATGACAACGGCATTGGATTCGTATCTGATATCGGGTTTATGTCGGTGAAACCGAAAATCTTTTGCGCTGAAAGGAAATCGTTTTTCCTCAGCTTCGTCGATTTCTGAGGGTTTCCCCTCCTGATCTGCATTCATCATCTTCTGATGGGCAAATCGGCGCCTTATCCTATTTTTTACTGTGCGTTTTTTGTCAAGATGAGCCCGAATTCCGACACGCTTCGTGCCACTTCGTTTGTGGGTATATTCACTTTCGATAGCACGGAGCGGTTTGCTTTCAAGATCCGGCAGTTCCAGATCCTCAAACATGATTTCAACCAATTCGTCCAGTGTGACATCGGTTTCGTAATAGTCTTCTCCTGGCTGGTCACCGGCTTCACCCTCCGCAGCGTCCCCTTCCTGTTGCACTTTACCAACCTTGTCGCCCGGCTCAGTTCCACCATTGCCTTGGGCCACACGCGGGTTATTCGGCCCATAAACAAACCGGTATTCCTTTATACCTTTGATCGGAATTTTTATAATATTGTCCCCATCACGCCCTATTATGGACTGTTCAGAGATAACATCTGCAATATTCTCCTTCAGCACATCACGTAGTTTTTCGCGATGCCTCTGCCGGTCGCCAGAAGACCGGTCAGATTGCAGGCTGTCCGTCGGAGAATATGGACGAAAAACGGCGCCCATCTTACCCTCCTTAATCTTTCCAAAGATGGTTGGATGCGTATTTCAGAACAACATTGGCCGAAAACTCGTTGTAGCCGCGCTCCAGCATATTCTCGACCAGCGCACTAAACTTCTCTTGCTGTTCTTCATCTCTGGTCCGCGCCTTGGTAATAATTCGGCTAATATCGCGAACCGATTCCATGAGTTTCTTCTCTATGGCTTCTTTCAAAGGCTCATAACTTTTGTAGTTTACCTTTTTACCCCGACGACCGACGGCCCAGAGATATGAAATAACCTCCTGACGGAACCCATCAACGGACGATCCAATGATGGCGATCTGCTCTTCTATGTTTTTAAGGAACCCTTCATCGGGCTGCATTTCCTCTTTGGAACTGTTTTCCTTCAACGTCGTCTTGTTCACATAGGCTTCTGCATGATCAAGATAGTTTTGGAAAAGAGTCTCAGCCTGTTCCTCATAGGCATACACAAACGCCTTGGTGATTTCTTTTTCGAGGATTTCAAGATAGGCCTTATTGATCGTATCCTGTAATAAATCCAGATAATGTTTTCTGACATCATCCGCAAATTCCATATCCTTGACCATACGGATCATAACTTCCCGTATGTGGATCGGCGTAATACCTTCAACTGTATCGGTTAAGGCTGTATCAATGGCTTTCATGATAAAACGCGGCGAAATTCCGCTCATGCCTTCGAACTTGGCATCTTCTTTCAACTCTTCAATGTCGATTTTCTTGGTCCGGCCTTTTTCAATGACTTCCTCGCCATTATACAAATGCATCTTTGTCACAAGGTCGCATTTTGGTGATTTTTCAAGACGACTGAGGATGGCAAACATCGCCGCAATCTTAAGAGTATGCGGGGCAATATGGGATTTAAAGCCAGACCGGCCCAACATTTTTTCGTAAATTTTCACCTCTTCATCAAGACGTAGATTGTAGGGAACCTTGACCGTCACGATCCGGTCCAATATGGCTTCGTTGGTGTGATCAGCCTTAAAGCGGCGCCATTCCGCTTCGTTGGAGTGGGCTAAAATCACACTATCAACATAGATCGTTCCGTGACGGCCGGGTGCCGGCACAAACTTTTCCTGTGTTGCGGTAATAATGGAATGAAGATATTCAGTTTCATTCTTGAAGACCTCGATAAACTCCACAATCCCGCGATTGCCCGCATTAAACGCACCGTTCAGATCCAGAACCCTAGGATCGCCCTCAGAATATTGGTCGAGTTTGGAAATATCTTCAGATCCAATTAGAACGGATGTGTCCTGATTATTAGGATCAACAGGTGGAACAACGGCGATACCCCGCCGATGCATGCGCGAGAACGTACTCGTTGTTACAGGAAAATTCTCATATTTGCCGTCAAATTCATGCTCCAGACGATATCGGCAAACCGGGCAAAGTTCACCCTCAATCTGTACTTCCAGCATTTCATTGAATTTATCCCGAAGCGGTCTAGGGATCAGATGCAACGGCTCTTCGCGGATCGGGCATCCGTCAATCACGTAAATCGGATCTGCATCCGTCAGGCGCTTTTTCAATAGTTCTGAAATTGAGCTTTTGCCTGCGCCGACGGGCCCCATCAGATACAGGACCTGACGGCTTTCCTCCCCTTTCATGGCTGCTGCATGGAAATAACGAACGATTTTCTCAAGTGGCTGCTCGACACCAAAAAATTCATCCTTGAAAAAATTATACATTTTTGGGGGATGATCTCCCCATAGTTTCAAACTGCGAGCACTGTCATCCAGTGCGGCGTCTTCAACCATCCCGGCATCAGAAATCACTTTGTACAAGTGCTTATGAGCGAGGGAATAAATTTCAGGGTTTTTACGGACGAGTTCCAAATATTCAAGAAAAGTTCCGTTCCAGTTTTTACTTTTTCGTGTCTCTTGGTCTTTTCGAATTATCTCCTTAAAATCATTTTTGGTTTTGTCCATCTATTTCACTCCAACTTGAAAATAGCCGGGCCTAGAGCATCATACTTAAAAGGGAAAAATTCATTCGGCCCTTATATTAAAGGTGGTTAATGTAATGGAAAAATCAAGAAAGGAGCGATCAGATAATTTAGCGTAAATGAAGCTTAACGTATTATTCTACAATCGTTATTTTCATAATACTGAAACAAATAAAAAAAGATTTTCCGCTTCGGAAGCGTTTTTTGCAGAAGCCGTAAAACCACAAAGAGCAGGCTGAAATTCCGCCTGCCCTCTGTATTCTACCGCCAGATTTTATGTGTTTCTTACAAGCTATCTCGCAACAGCTCAGCCGCATTTTCCAACTGTTCGTCTGTATGGGACGCGGATACCTGAAACCGCAACCGGGCTTCGCCCTCCGGTACAACAGGAAAACCAAAACCTGTTACAAAAACGCCTTTTTCCAACATTTTTCCTGCGACTTTGATGGCGGTTGCCGTCTGCCCTACGATAACCGGGACAACCGCACTTTCACCATCAAGCGGTGAAAGACCCAGTGCCTTAAGCCGTTCCCGAAACGATGCGGCCTTTTGCTGCAATAACGCGACCTTTTCAGGATGCTGATCGAGAAGCTCTAGCGATTTACAGCCCGCGGCTGCAACGCTCGCAGGTAAAGCATTTGAAAAGAGATGTGGGCGAGACTTCTGGATCAGGCTCTCAGTCACAGATTTTGGCCCTGCGACAAAACCGCCGGTTCCGGCACCCAATGCTTTCCCGAGAGTCCCGGTGAAGATATCAATTTTGTCCAGGACGCCAAAATGTTCCGCAACACCACGCCCAGTTTTTCCCAGCACTCCTAAACCATGGGAGTCGTCCAGTACGATCAAAGCATCAAACTCCTGCGCGAGCTCAACAATTTTATCCAGCTTGGCGATATCCCCTTCCATTGAGAACACCCCGTCCGTCACAATAATTCGCGACGGTGCATCTTTATGCTCAATAAGTTTTTGCTTTAGATCCGCAAGATCGCTGTGCTTGTAAACAGCTTTTACAACCCCCTTTGCTGTGGCGCGAATGCCATCAATCAGGCTTGCATGATTAAGTTCGTCTGACAGAATAACATCTCCGGGAACCGTAATCGCCGAAAACAATCCCGTATTAGCCGCCCAGCAGGACGAATAACTAAGGGACGCTTCGGTACCATGAAAATCAGCAATGGCTTTTTCCAATTGGCGGTGAATGTCCTGTGTCCCGCAAATAAATCTTACAGACGCGGTGCTGGCCCCATATTTATCAAGTGCATCCTTGGCGGCCTGAACCACCTCGGGGTTATTTGCCAACCCCAGATAATCGTTCGAGGATAGAAGAGTTACTTCCCCAAAATTTTCCAGCTCAATCTTTGAGCCAATGGCCCCTTTAATGAATTTGAGATGTTTATAGGTCCCGCTCTCTTCTTCCTTATGAAGGTTAGCTGATAACCTGTCGATTAACGCTTTGCTCATATTACGCCCCTTTAACCGTCCGTTTGAAGTCCAGAACGACTTTTCCACATGCCCCATCATCCATAAGCTGAAAACCTTTTTCATATTCATAGGCCGGCAAAACATGGGTGACGACTTTTTCAATCAAATCCGGATTTTTCAGCATAAAAGCTTCGACCTGAAACCAGGTTTCATACATTCTGCGCCCCGTTACCCCAATGAGACTGATCCCCTTCATTACAACCTTGCCTCCCAAATCCAGCTCCACCGGTCCGCCGGGTATTCCAAGTAGGGCAACCGTTGCGCCCGGTGCAGCAATATCCAACGCAGAATTCAAGGCGCGTCCATTCCCACTGACTTCCAAAACAACATCAGGACCCCGTCCTTCCGTAATATCCAATATCTTGGACGTACAATCCAGATCTCTGGGATTAACCACCAGATCAGGCTTCAAAGACGCTGCGATAGCGGCTCGGGCCTGATTAGGCTCCTGCACAGACACGGTTCGGGCGCCGTGGGCTTTTGCAATGGCGGCCGCAAACAGACCAATCGGACCGCCGCCAACAATCAGAACGTCCTTTGACGTGACTTTGGCGGTTGTCACCATATGCATTGCATTTCCGACAGGATCAAAAACAGCAGCATGTTTATTAGGGATCGCATCTGGCACTTTCCAAAGATTTGTCGCAGGAATTTCAACCTGTTCGGCAAAAGCACCCGGTCGATCGACGCCAATAATCTGGGTTTTTTCGCAAATATGGGCGTTTCCAGTACGGCAAAGCGCACATAAGCCACAAGCGATATGACATTCCGCTGAAACCCGTTCACCAAGAGAAAAACCGGTCACGTCATCGCCGATGGCACTGATAAGGCCAACGAATTCATGGCCAATGGTCATGGGCGTTCGAATGCGTCCGGAAGACCACTGATCCCATCGATAAATATGATAGTCCGTCCCGCAGATACCGGTTGCGATAACATCGACCATCACCATACCACGACCAGGTGCTGGTAAGGGTGGCTGGTCCGAAGACCAGATGCCGGGCTCCGGTTTGGCTTTTGATATCGCAAACATTTCATCTACTCTCTAGTAATTGGATAAAAATCCAGTATAATGGAATTACAGTTTGTACAATATAATGGATTTTTATCCTGTCAATAGGAATTATGGCTCAAAAAATGCTTACCCCCCCAGCCGTCGGCAAAACGATAAACCGGCTTCGCAAAGAGAAACAATTAACCCTCGACCAACTCGCCTCTCTCTGTGGTGTGTCGAAATCCATGTTATCTCAAATAGAGCGCAACGAGACTAATCCTACCCTCGCCATTGTTTGGCGTTTGGCGGAAGCATTAGACCAAACCATTGATGACTTGATCAGGGGGGAGGAAGGATCCGGCAGTCTTTCCATTGTGGCAGGATCTTCGGTTCCCGTTCTGCACGACCCTGACGGTCAGTATAGCCTGACAATCTTAAGCCCGGCCGACCTGGTAAACGATATTGAATGGTACGAACTGCGGCTGGCCCCATCGGGGACACTGGTTTCAGATCCCCATGCCCCGCGGACTATGGAGCATCTGACCGTTCTGGAAGGGGAAATTTCACTGACAACCGGCGAAGAAACTGGTCTTGTCAAGACGGGTGAAACAGCGCGCTACCGAGCGGACCGACCCCATGCGATCAAAAATGCCAGTGACAAGGAAACCCGCGCACTGCTTGTTATGATGATCGGGAAATAGAGCATTCTATTCTGGAAGGATCAGGATCGCTCTGAAATCATTGACATTCGTTCGGGTCGGCCCGGTGAAAATCAAATCGTTTAACGACTGAAAGAAACCATAGGCGTTATGCTGTTTCAGGTATTCGTCAGTCTTTAAACCCAAACGAGCCGCCCGCGCTATCGTATCCGGGCGGCAAATGGCCCCCGCGTTATCTTCCGTACCATCGATACCATCCGTGTCCGCCGCCAAAGCATAAACCGGATGTTCTGATCCAATAGCCTGACAAAAGGCCAGCAGAAACTCTGCGTTCCGACCACCACGTCCCAAGGGACCGATATCATTTGAAACCGTTACCGTTGTTTCGCCGCCGGACAAAATGACACAAGGCTTTTTAACCGGTTCATCATAATCGACAATTTGCCGGACGATCCCCGCCATAACAAGCGCAACATCCCGGGCCTCCCCTTCAATACTATCGCCCAAGATCAGAGGTTCAATACCGTGTTCCCGCGCCGCCTGTGCTGCCGCTTGCAAGGACACTTGCGGGGTCGCAATCATTTTCAGGGATTCCGGATCGAAAGCTGGGTGGGACGCTTCCGGGGGGGCCCCTTTTTCGGCTTCCAAAAATGCCCGAAGCGTTTGTGAAACAGATATCTGATATCCGTCAAGGATCCGCAGCGCCTCCGCACAGGATGTCGTATCGGGAACCGTTGGCCCAGATGCGATAACCGACGGGTCATCTTGCGGTACGTCCGAAATCATGTAGGTCATTACTTTTGCAGGCCAAGCCGCAACTGCAAGACGCCCACCTTTAATCGCGGACAGCTTTTTTCGGACCGTATTTATTTCTGATATCGTCGCCCCTGATTTGAGCAACGCCTTGTTTATCTTCTTCTTTTCGGCGAAATCAATTCCGTCGGAAGGCAGCGACAGAAGCGCTGAACCACCGCCAGAAATCAGGCAGATCAACAAATCATTTTCTGTCAGGGAATGAGCCAGAGCCAAAATCTCGCGCGCCGCGCTCTCTCCCTGCTCGTCAGGGACAGGATGCCCCGCTTCAATGACGCGAATTTTTTTCAGTGGCAAGCCATGCTCATACCGGGTCAAAGCAATACCAGAAACTTTGTCCGGCCACTGCTTTTCAACTTCCGCCGCCATGGAAGCGCCCGCTTTCCCCGCGGCGATAACCACAACTTTGCCTTTTGGTTTCTCTACAGGCGTTAGATCAATTTTTCCTGAAGGCAACGCTGCATCAACCGCTCTATCAAATAACGAGCGAAGAAAGAGGTCCGGATCAATCACTTTTGTCATATTTTGGCAATTCGTCGTTCAATTGGTAATAGTCCCCGGCAGAGCCCACAAATATATGACTCTCAGACCGCAAATGGGTTGGCTCCTGCAAACACCCTGCGGTGAAATTAATAGTATCAGAACCCTTTTCCTGCCAGAACATATTACTTCCGCATTCCGAACAAAAGCCTCGGCGTGCGAATTTTGACGACGCATACCATTTCAACGATGCATCAGAAACAAAGTGAAAACCGTCTAATTGGCATCGAGAATACCCAATGAAATTCCCATGCGCTGTACGGCATTGTTTGCAATGACAAAAAACAACATTGCGAACCGGCGTCTTTACCTCAAACGAAACGCCCCCGCACAGACATCCCCCGCGCGCTTTAATCATGACCGATCTTCCTCACCTATGACTGCTTGCTACCTTCAACGTCTACACGACAATCATTGTAGCAGGCACCAAAGGAAAGGTCAGCCTTGGACGTGGGCGCCAAAGCAGAAACAGTTTGATTATTCGGTGTGGTTTTGAACCAAGATCCCTTGGGTGAATAAATCACGCCTGGACGAACAGCATCTGTTATTTTTAGGGGCAAAAATACTTCACCCAAATCATTGAACACGCGCACAGTGCGCCCCGATGTCAAATTCCGGGCGGCGGCGTCTTCAGGATGCATTTCAACGAACGGAACGTCCGCATTCTGGTCAACACCGCCGAAAGTCGAGTTCGTCAACTTATTGGATGAAGGCGTTACAAGGCTGAGCGGATATGTCGTTTCCAGTGGGTTGTAAACCGGGACTGGTTGTCCAAACTGCTCTTCCAGTTGAGGAGATCTGAATTCAATTTTTCCAGAAGGTGTTTGCGGGAAAGTATTTTTAAAAACAATCACCTGCCCAACATCAGATTCCATCGACAACGCTTTTCCTACAGGAATTTCACTTGGCTTACATCCGCCAAGCCGAGGATCTTCAGGATCCAGCGCGTCGTCCATCAGCTGTTTATCTGACGCTTTAAAAAGATCGTCGGTAAATCCAAAACGCGCAGCAAGCCGCCTGAAAATTTCAGTGTTCGGGAGAGACTGGCCCACAGGCTTAATCGCAGCTTCTGCCCGTTGGACATAGGGTTGGCCATATGCACAAAAAATATCATCATGTTCAAAATGGGTCGCCGCAGGTAAAATAATATCCGCATATTGCATACTATCTGTCATCGCCACATCGCAACCAACGACAAAAATATCCTCGCGAGACAACCCTTTTTTCATGGCATTCTGATCCGGTGAAACAATCACGGGATTATGGTTGTAGATAAAAATCCCTTTCAGCGGAATGTCCAGATCATCCTCTGCCAGATGCCGTCCGATATCGATAATATTCAAGCTCCGTGTCCCCTCAGGAACAAGGTCGGGACGCACCAATTTAGAAGAAGTTTTAGGAAACAGATTTCCTGCACCGCCGATAACGCCACCACCAAGCAGACCAAACTTGTTACAGAAAGAGGGCAGCGCGTAAATCGCTCGGATGCTGTTCCCGCCGTTCTGGTTTCTCTCAATGCCATTGCCTACCGAAATCGCAGCAGGACTAGCATCTTTATAAAGCCTCGCCAGCAGTTTAATATCCTCTTCGGCCACCCCGCATAACGCACTTGCCTCATGCAGATCACGCTTGCGCGCCTCGGCCATAACATCTTCAAATCCCTGAACATGTTCTTCTATGAACCGGTGATCAAAGGCTCCCAGTTTTTCCAGCTCCAGCAACAGGGCAAACACAAGAATAATGTCCATACCCGGTTTGACGGGAAGATACAGATCCGCCTGCTCAGCAATCTTGATTTTCTTTGGATCGATAACAACCAGTTTCGCACCTTGCGCTTTTGCTTTCTTGATAAGCGGCGCCAAATGAAGATTGGAAAAAGTTACATTATTTCCCCAAACAATGATCAGCTTTGAATGCACGATTTGCTCAGGCTGCATAGACGCCATGGCACCAAATGTTCCCTTGAATGCAGAATTTTTTACGCCTCCGCAAAGCGGGCTTCTCATCAGCAGGCTTGCACCCAATTTGTGAAAGAAACGCAAGTCCATTGACCCACCGGCGAGCATACCGTGGGGCCCCGCATAATTTAGCGGAGTGATCGCCTGCGGGCCGTGCTCGTTAATAATACGCGAGAAACCTTCGAAAACCGCATCCAACGCCTGATCCCATGAAATTGGTTCAAACGCACCCGTACCTTTCGGTCCGGTCCGCCGCAACGGGGTCGTCAGCCGATTGCCCCCATGCACGAAATCAGGATATGAACTGGACACCTTGTTACAAATCACCCCATTAGTCAGGGGATTGGCTTTCGATCCCCGAACTTTCGCTATTTTACCGTCAGACACAGTCACCGTTAAACTACAGGTATCGGGACAGTCCAAGGGGCATACGCTCGCAACTTCAGCAGACATGGCTTCACTCCATCATAAATCTCAGGGTTTATAATGTCGCAAAACCAGTCCCTTCAAAAGAGCCATTAATTAAAGTCCAAAGGTACCAATTCTAGAAAAAGCGGTTCGCGCGATAGGGCCACAGGGGCAGGCTGTCCCGGTTCCCAAGCACGATGTCCCGAACCAACCTGCCCGTGGTCGGCCCCAGGGTCATTCCATAATGCTGATGCCCGAACGCGAAAGTCACGCGGTTACTTCTTGGGGACGGACCGATAACAGGCAAACTATCTGGGAGCGAAGGTCGGTATCCAAGCCAGACATCCTGTTCTTTGCCATCCAGCGACGGTAGCATTTTCTGGGCTAAGGGGACCAATTTCCGAATGCGCCGATAATCAGGGCCAGCCTCAAGTCCTGCAAACTCCACCTGACTTGTCATCCGAACACCCATTTCCATCGGGGCAAGAACGAACGATTTTTCGCCATAAACGATGGGCCGCTGGATCGTTGGACCGTCCGGGGTCTGGAACATCAGGTGATATCCGCGCTCTGTATCCAACGGAATATCCGCTCCAAATTGTCCAGCCAGATTTTTTGACCACGCACCCGTGCACAGAACGAGCCGATCCGCCTCAATTTTGTGGCTTTGGCCGGTTGCAACCAGTCCCTGTTCATTTTCAGTAATCTGCTGAATTTCCGAGATCACAATATTCCCGCCGATTTTGGTAAAGGCATCCGCAATCCCTTTGACCATTTTTTCAGGGTTGAGCAGAAAGCGGGCACTGCGTTGAAAAAGACCGTATTTGAAAATGCGATTTAGTCCAGGTTCCAGATCATACAGTTCGGATTGAGACAGAATTTCATAGTCAGTATCATGCGCATCCATAATAGCGCGGGCATCACGTGTGCCTTCAAATCCTTCGTCGCTGTCATAAACTTTCAACCAGCCCACTTCCTTCACCAGGTCAGAAAGTCCAGCAGCCTCGCTGATCCATTGCCAGTCTGCTGCGGCTGTCTCGCTTAACCGGCGTAAAGCGGCTGCATTATGTGCCACGCGTTCCATACGGCCTTCCGCCAAAAAACGGAACAACCAAGGCGCGATTTTATGAAGATAAGACCAGCGTAGAGTCAGCGGACCAGTTGTGTCCAGTAACATGGACGGCACAGATTTCCACAAACCTGGAAGTGAATTGGGCACGCTGCATTTATCAACGATAGCCCCGGCATTCCCATAAGACGTTCCTGCGCAGGGGCCCTTTCTATCAACCAACGTCACTTGCAGGCCTGCATTTTGCAGTAAATACGCGGTACTGACACCCACAATTCCCGCCCCAACAACGAGAACATCACATCTAGAAGAACCTGACACCTGCGCCTCCTAATAAAGCACTAAACAACATTCATAACTGCAACCGACCCATGGTCATTTTTTTCTTGGCCCACTCATTATTCAAGAGTAGCCTGTTCAATTATGCACCATAAACGAACCTTGGCGAGCTATACAAAGAATGATTTCGTAAAACGCCCTGTCGCGCTTCGGGTTTATGACCTCGTGGAAACGGGTATCGATTTTGAAGCCCATCATCACAAATGGGGACAGCTCGCCTATACAGCAAAAGGTGTTGCGCTTGTGCAGACCGAGCAAGGCAGATGGCTTGTACCACCAGGGCATGCTGTTTGGATCCCAGCAGAAAAAACACACAGTATTAACATCAATGCCGCTGCCAAGTTTTTTGTTCTTCATATAGACGCAGACAAAACAGAAAACATGCCGCCCGACTGCTGCGTTTTAGAGGTCTCCCCCTTACTCGCGTCTCTTATCTCTCACGCAGAGGGTTTCCCGGCGAAATATGAACCTGAAACTCCAGAAAGCAGGATTATGGCCGTCATTCTGGACCAAATGCAAAGCGCTAAAACAGCGCCGTTGCTTCTGCCCTTGCCCACGGATGACCGTTTAGTGAAACTTGTTTCCATTTTGATGAACGATCCAGCAGACACACGCGATTTGCAAGATCTGTCCAGGTCGATCGGAACCAGCGCCCGAAATCTGACCCGCCTCTTTAAAAAAGAGACCGGCATGACCTTTGGAAAATGGCGACAGCAACGCCGGATCATGGCCGCCATAGAACTGCTCGCGGAAGATAGAACAGTAACCGAAGTTGCACTGGACATGGGCTATGAAAGTGTCAGCGCGTTTATTTCCGTATTCAAGCAGATTATTGGCGTAACTCCTTCCCGGTATTTTAAAAATGTAACCAACGAATAGAGCCGAAAAATAAGAGAATAACAAAAGCAGGGAGATAAAAAAAATGTACGATTATATTGTCGTCGGAAGTGGATCAGGAGGATCCGTTGTCGCAAGCCGACTGTCAGAGGATCCATCAGCAAAAGTCTGTCTTTTGGAGGCCGGTGGTCCAGACAAAAGCATTTTAATTCACGCCCCCATCGGAACCGCGGTCATGCTGCCAAGAAAAATCAACAACTGGGCGTTTGAAACCGTACCGCAGCCTGGACTGAATAACCGAAAAGGATATCAGCCTCGAGGGAAAACGCTGGGGGGCTCCAGTTCTATTAATGCCATGCTCTATGTGCGGGGCCATCAATGGGATTATGATCATTGGGCCAGCCTCGGCAATGAAGGATGGTCCTATAAAGAGGTTCTTCCCTATTTTAAAAAGGCTGAGAATAATGAACGGGGTGAGGATGAGTACCACGGGATCGGCGGCCCTCTAAACGTTGCCAATTTAACCTCTCCCATGAAAATCGGGGATGTCTTCATGGATGCGGCAAAAGAGCTGCAACTCCCAATCAATCACGATTTTAACGGGAATACACAGGAAGGGGTCGGCCCCTATCAAACCACCCAGAAAAATGGAGAAAGATGGAGTGCTGCCAAAGGGTATCTGACCCCTATCCTAAACCGCCCTAATTTGGATGTTATCACCCATGCGACAGCGTCAAAAATTCTGTTTGAAGGAAAAAAAGCTGTGGGCATTCAATATCTTCAGGATGGTCAGGCTAAAGAAGTAAAAGCTGCAAAGGAAGTGATCCTGTGCGGCGGTGCTTTTGCAACGCCACAACTTCTGCTTCTATCTGGTGTCGGACCTGAAAAGGCCATTAAACCGTTCGGCATTGATATGGTTCACGAACTACCGGGGGTGGGAGAAAACCTACAGGATCATATCGACTATGTCAGTTCCTACCGATCCGATTCAGAAGATGTTCTTGGGATCAATCTGAAGGGTGTAACCAAAGTCATTAAAGCGATCTTCGAATGGCGTAAACAACGAACAGGCTTGATAACAACGCCGTTTGCCGAAATAGGGGCTTTTCTGAAAACCAGCCCGGAAAAAGAGATCCCCGACTATCAGCTACATATGGTTATCGGGATGCTGGATGATCATGCCCGCAAAACAAATCTAGGCGGTGGTTTCAGTTGTCACTGTTGTGTTTTACGTCCCAAGAGCCGGGGAACAGTCGGTCTCAATAATACCAATCCGCTTTCTGCGCCCCGTATTGACCCAAATTTTCTGGATCATGAAGACGATGTTAAAACACTGCTGGAGGGGGTTAAGGGCATGGAACGCATCCTGCACGCCCCTGCCTTTGATGCATATCGTGGGGAGCCTCTCTACCCTGTAGATCTCGACGATGATGAAGCCATTATTGAAGCAATACGAAATAAAGCGGATACGGTTTATCACCCGGTTGGTACCTGCAAGATGGGAACTGACGGCATGGCTGTCGTCGATGCGGAATTAAAAGTCCGTGGGCTTGACGGATTAAGGATTGCCGACGCGTCAATTATGCCAACCCTCATCGGCGGCAATACCAACGCACCGACCATCATGATCGGAGAAAAAGCGTCTGACATGATAAAAGCGGAGGCGGGCAAGGCAACAATAGCGGCCTGATACACGGACAACACAGAAGGCCAACAGACGGGCATTATTGCTCGTCTGTTGCCAATCGAACCTTGACCCGGGACAGGCAAGTCCTTCTAATAAGATTGAATTTTAGGCTCTTCAAGGCACGCAACGTATGTTCTTACAACTTTTTTCCGGAACTGTTTTAATCATTCTTTGTGTAATCAATCATGCCTTATGTCTTGAGCTGTTGCTGAGAAGAGTCAAAAGTCGCGGGCCGAGATGGGATCTGAAGTATCCGGTTTTTGGTCATGTTGTGATCATGATCGTCGTTGTATTGGGGTTGTTTATTGCCCATACAATCGAAGCCTGGATCTGGGCCGCCTTCTATCATCTGGTCGGCGAGACAACCTCCATGTCAGAAGCAGTTTATTTCTCCACCGTGACTTTCACAACGCTTGGTTATGGGGATGTTATTCTATCTGAAACCTGGCAATTAACGGCCTCATTGCAGGCCGTAAGCGGCATCCTTCTTTTTGGATGGAGCACGGCGTTTCTGGTGAATGTGAGAGGGTTCTTCTGGCGCAAACATGGCATGATGCAGCCACTGTCTCGCGACGATTAAAAAACCCTGCAAGAATTGCTCTTGCAGGGTTTGTATTTCGAAAGAAAAAAAATTAGCCGTCCACGCGATGAACAACCTGTTGAGGGAAAGGAATTGTAATACCCTCTTTGTCGAAACCTTCTTTAAATGCTTTTGTCAGATCAAACTTCAAAGGCCAGTAATCGCTCCCTTTACACCAGACGCGCACTGTAAAGTTTACAGATGAGTCCGCAAGCTCTGCCACAGCGATCATCGGCGCAGGATCTTTCATGCTCCGGGCGTCGGCAGCGATGATCGCATGCATGACACTCATCGCCTTATCCATATCGTCCTCATAAGCAATACCCATGATCAGATCGACGCGGCGTGTATCGTGGAAACTGAAGTTCTTGATCGCACTTCCCCAAACACTGGCGTTGGGCAGAATAATCTGAACATTGTCCGGTGTTGAAAGCTCTGTCACAAAAAGGCCGACAGCTTTTACCGTCCCACCATGGCCCGCGGCTTCAACATAATCGCCAACCCGTAACGGACGAAAGAACAGGAGCATCACGCCGCCAGCAACATTGGAAAGCGTACCCTGCAATGCCAAGCCAATCGCCAGACCTGCGGCACCCAAAACAGCGATCAAACTTGCTGTCTGAACACCAAACTGGGCCAGAACAAGCAGGATTGTCACGATTAGAATGGACATCCGAACTAAGCTGCACAGGAAATTAATGACAGTCGGGTCAACACCGCGCTTGGTCAACACGTTCAGAAGGGTTTTGGGTACCCTCTTTGACACGATGTTGCCAATGATCAGGATGACAATCGCACCCAGGACTTCCAATCCATACGTCGTGACAATTGCCAGGACGTCTTGCATGAGTTCTTCCAGGTTCAGATTTTCCATCATATTACCCCTCTCCCCTATCTTGTCGTAAATTATCTCTTCTCTTATATTCTTTCAGCGTCTCATTTGACTGTCTACGAGATTTTGAAAAAACTGATGTTCTAGTCTGCATAATTTTTGTCATAGTCCGCAGCAACTCCGTAATACGGGTCTTCCAACACAGATATTTCGACGAGATTACGCGCTTTATGAAGAAGTGCCTGACAGTCTTTGCTCAAATGGCGAAGATGCAGTTTCTTGCCCGCATTTGTGTATTTTTCAGCAAGCGAGTCAATGGACTGCAAACCTGAATGATCAACCACGCGTGAGTTTTTAAAATCGATGATAACGTCGTCTGGATCATTTTTCGGATCAAAAAGTTCCTGAAAACTGGCGACAGAACCAAAAAACAATGGCCCTTCCAGTTCATAGACTTTACTGCCCTCTTTATTGATGCTGGTTCGGACGTGTATCTTTTTTGCGCTTTCCCAAGCGTAAACCAAGGCAGACACGATAACACCGGCGACAACAGCAACAGCAAGATCACTGACCACTGTAATCGCGGACACCAAAACAAGAACGAAGGCGTCTGACAACGGGATTTTATTGATAATTCTGAAACTGGACCAGGCAAAAGTGCCGATCACAACCATGAACATAACACCGACCAGCGCGGCCAATGGAATTTGCTCAATCAATGGAGAGGCAAATAGGATAAAGCACAAGAGGAACAGCGCCGCAGAAATACCGGATAACCGTTTCCGTCCGCCTGACGTCACATTAATCATACTCTGACCGATCATCGCACAACCACCCATGCCACCGAAAAAGCCGGTTACTGTGTTGGCAACACCCTGGGCCACGCATTCCTTACTGGCACCGCCATGGGTTTCCGTAATCTCTGCAACCAAATTCAAAGTCAAAAGACTTTCAATCAGCCCAATTGCCGCCAGGATCAAAGAATATGGCAGAATGATCCAAAGTGTTTCCAATGTCAGCGGGATCATTGGAATGTGAAAATCTGGCAAGCCACCTGCAATCGAAGCCAGATCACCAACAGTACTCACATCAAGGTTCAAACCGATAACAAGAAAGGAAACCGCGCCAATGCCGATCAAAGGTGCCGGGATGGCCTTGGTCAGTTTAGGCATAAAGAATATGATCGCCATTGTAAGGGCAACGAGACCCAGCATTGTATATAGCGGTGTCCCGGATAACCACTCCAATGCACCGTCTTCGCCAACCACTTTGAATTGACCAAGCTGAGCAAGAAAAATAACAATCGCAAGGCCGTTCACAAAACCCAACATCACAGGATGCGGAACCATTCTGATAAACTTACCAAGGCGGAAGATGCCCGCAAGGATCTGAAGGATCCCCATCAGAACAACCGCACCAAACAGATATTCAACACCGTGCTGTGCGACAAGGCTTACCATAACAACTGCCAACGCGCCGGTTGCACCGGAAATCATACCCGGACGGCCACCGATCAAGGCTGTAATTAACCCTACAATAAAGGCAGCATACAAACCCACAAGTGGATGAACACCCGCAACAAAGGCGAATGCCACGGCTTCTGGAACCAAAGCCAGTGCCACAGTCAAACCTGACAAAAGTTCAGTTTTTGTGCGGCCAAAGATGGTTTCGCCGCCCCCTGCTTTTAATCCAGTCGTTTTCACGTCCACGTCGTTTACCTCGGCTGACACAATAAAAAAAGCGCACAGAAATATGTGCGCTGCAACATAAAGACCGATGTTCTATAGGAAAATGAGATTTTTAGCCAGTATTTTAATGAATATCAGACACGCGAAAATCACATAATGCCGACTGCGCCGCCCTCAAAACCAATAAAAAACCGCAAAAAACTGCCATTAGGAAGGATTAACGTGCTTTTTCTGCAAATTGGGTGAACCAAATGACCGCTTGACTTTACATCTAAAAACCATCATACGGCTGTTGCGCTTGGATAAGGCGCTTATTTCGAGGTTCTTATTTTAAGAGCCCGATCACATTATCAGGTTTAGTGAACAGTATTTCCGCGGCATCGTTCACGCCGCTGCTGGTTTGATTGTCCTTTTTCAAGACTGTCAGGGCCAGGTTGGGAAACACGGTTCCCGCCTTTTTGGCTTTAAAAATGCTTGGCTCTTGTCAGGCATCGTCTGTTAAAAGGACAGAATTGATGACAGTATTTTCGGATCTCAACTTAGTTGGGCCCCTTCTTCGTGCCGTGGAAAAACAGGGCTTCGACACACCAACCCCTATTCAAAGTTCAGCAATCCCTCACCTGCTTGACAAAAAAGACCTGATGGGCATTGCTCAGACAGGCGGCGGAAAGACAGCGGCCTTTGTATTGCCGTTACTGCAGAACCTGTCTCACGAACGCGTTCGCCCAAAGCCAAACAAACCTTCGGCCATTATTCTTGCGCCAACCCGCGAATTAGCCGGCCAGATTGCAAAAAGCATTCAGCTTTTCACACGTGGCATCAAATTATTCCATACAGTTGTCTATGGCGGAGCCCCATACGGCCCTCAATTACAACAGCTTAGCCGGGGCGTGGACATTCTTGTCGCAACACCAGGGCGCCTGATGGATCATATGAAGCGCGGGACAGTGCAACTGGACAATGTTCAGACCTTCATCCTGGATGAAGCTGACAGAATGCTGGATATGGGCTTTATTGATGACGTCACAGAAATTGCCGGGAAGCTTCCCGAAAATCATCAAACCGTCATGTTCTCGGCGACCATGAGCCCACAAATCAAACATTTGTCCAAAGAACTGCTTAATGATCCGGTTTATGTTGAAGCCCCACGCGAAACCGTCGTTGCCGGAACGATTGACCATTCTGTCTTGATGGTCAGCTATCAGCACAAAAAAGACCTGCTAATGCACCTTCTTGCCCAAGAAGGGAAAGAGCGGGTCATAGTTTTCGTTCGGACTAAAGCAACAACCGAAGCCCTGGCTGCTGATATTGAAGCTGAACTGGAAGGGGTTAAAGCCTCCGCCATCCACGGTGACATGCAGCAACGTGCCAGAGAGCGTACATTACGCGCATTTAAAAATGGGCGTTTCTCAATTTTGGTTGCAACAGATGTTGCAGCACGCGGTATCGATGTCAATGGCATTACCCATGTCATTAACTACGATTTACCGATGGAACCAGAGAATTACGTCCACCGCGTTGGCAGAACAGGTCGAGCCGGCGCGAAAGGAATTGCAATTTCATTGTGCGAACAGAGGGAAAGAAACCTCCTGCGCAATGTGGAGAAAGCTATTGAGCAACAAGTCAGAGTTGACAACGATCACCCCTTCCCGATGCCGGAACAAAAAAAGAAAAAGCATCGTCCAGGAGGATCTACCAAAAAAACGTTCGGAAAGGGGCCGAAAGCCTTCTCAAAGAACAAGGGTAAGCCAGGATTTAAGAATGCCAAACGGACCGGTGGAAAACCGAATGGAGCTCCTGGAAGAGCAGATGCTCGGCGTGCGAAACTTAAACGCGCCAGTTAAGCATTAATTTCAGAAGCGTTTATGAAATACCATTGACGCTTCTTTCCAACAAAGTCATCCTGACGTCGAGACGACAGGATGACTTTTTTTATGCCTCAATACCAAATCGAAAATTTAGATATCGCGGCGCTTTATCAATCTTACCCACAGAATGTGCGCCACCAGCTTTTGTCTATCAGGCATACAATTTTTGAACTTTCGGACAGCTCAGATGAGATCGGGGATATTCATGAAACTCTAAAATGGGGCTATCCAAGTTACGAAACAAAGCGACCTAAAACGGGGACGCCAATTCGCCTGCAATGGCTGCCAAAAAAATCACAATATGGTGTTTTTGTTCATTGCCAAACAGATCTTATCGCGCGCTTTCGACAAGACCATCCGGAACAGGAAGTTGATAAAAACCGGGGGATCCTGTTTTCTGAAAAGGCAGACTGTCCAAAGGAAACAATTCAAAATTTCCTGTATCAGGCACTGACCTATCACAAAAGCAAAGACAATCACTTGTCCCTTAAATAACCCAGATTTTGGCGGAGTATTGAACGGGCCTGCTGCACCCGTTTACGGGCATTGTCATTAGAAATATTAAGGGCTGCGGCAATATCATCATATTCCTCACCTTTGACCAGACGCATGACCAAAGGAACCTTCAGTTTTTCCGGCAACTCCTTAATCGCACCAACAAGACATCGTCCCAGTTCTGAATTTAACAATTCAGCCTCAGGTGTCAGTTCCACATTTTCAACAGTACTGGTATCGATTTCGACAATCTCTTTAATTTTATCACCCAGCCGCGACCTTCTTTTGTTGGCACGATGAATGTCGATACAGATATTATGTAAAAGCCGTGCGAACCAAGCCCTTTCGTTGGTAATCTGAGCCGCATTCTCCTTATATTTCTCAAATGCTCTCAATGTCGCGACACTAAGGGCATCCTCAGCGTCCGATGCACTGACATTCATCCAGATCAGACTAAGGCGCCTTAAATATTCACGGTGATTGTTCCAAGCCGTCCAGAAACAGGGGCCGTCTTCAATATTTGATCCTGCGTCCAACCCGGTTTCGATTTCCACAACCAAGGCAACCGCAGGCACCACAGCCCCCGGTAAGTTTATATTTTCGTCTTCAAACTTACCGAATTTTCGAACTGATGATTGAGAGTGGCTCTTGGAAGGATTGACTGAAGCAGATTGACCGAGATTACAGGACACAACAAGGATCTCCTCAACAAAATTATATCCTTAAAGTTGAATAACTTTCTTTAAAGATGCGTATAAGTTTCGTTTAGTAGACTTAAGTTGTGAAATGCACTTTTAAAGTGCTTTTTTATATTTAATTACCCTTATAAATTATTTTCAAATAAAATAAAGTAACTTACAGTTAAAAACAATAAATTTTACAAAATACCCGTGTATTTTTTCCATTGATTAAGTAAAAAATTCCAATAAGTATTTTTTATTTTGAGGCGTTTAAATAATGGTAGAGTCAAATTCATCAAACAATGATCTAAATAGAAACTTTTCTTCTATCAGGACTAATGAAGTTACAGAATCAGTTATTGCTCTAAACCAAATTGTATTAGGCAGTGCGGCACCAACGGCAATGGCCGGCATTCAGATTGCCATGGCCCACGCGAACGGGGTTGGTGCACAAAATCTGGTGGCCTGCCAGCAGCATCTTAACATTATGGGGGCAGCGGCGGTTGCCGCAGGAACAGGCACCATGCTGTGGGAAGGACTGACCCGCAACGTCGATAATATCACCATCAATGATCGCCTGAAATACTGGCAGGAACTTATGACAATTGCGACCGGCGCCGCGGCTCCTGCGGCAAAGGAAGACGCGGATAAAAACACAGGAACAGAGGAAGAAGCTTAACCGGGTTATCAAATCCTGAATAATTTTTCTTATTCCACTTAACGACTGGAAGTTAGTATTATGTCCGATGAAAACGATAAGAAGTCAAAAACAAAACCCATGCCTTTTTCCCTCGGAAACACAGAAGAATCCCCTTCTTTTGCGATGGGCCTTTTATATCAGTTTGCAGCGCACTCCTCTGGCCTTGCCTTGGAAAATGCGACAATCAACGCGAATGTGCTGAATAGTGTGAGCACCGCAAACGGGGCCGCACTTTCAGCGCTTAAAAACGCTGAAGCGGCTGTGTTAAGTTCTCAGAAAACCACAATTGGGGAATCCTATAACGCCCAAACGGCTGCCATCACACAGGCCCTGAATTCCCAGACGAATACCGCCGTCACAGGTTTGAACGCTGTCTCCAATGCAGGAGCGACAGCCCTTGCAGCGCAAACAAGCCAGGAAATCGCGGGCATTACAGCCGATGCCATCGCCGCAACGGCTGTTGCGATGGATAGCATCGTCAAGAAAATGGGGGGGTAAGGGTCCCTAAGTCAGGATGATCGGGGCACCTTTGGTAATGATCAATGTATGTTCATATTGTGCTGACGGTGCCCCATCGATTGTCAGAAGCGTCCAACCATCCTCGCCTTCCCGATACTCACCAACACCGGGGGTCAAAAAGGGCTCAATCGTGATAACCAGCCCTTCCTGAAGCGATTTTCTGGCACTGGCTTGAAACCGATTATGAACTTCCGGGGGTTCGT
The DNA here is from genome assembly GCF_047631475.1 of Sneathiella sp. Taxonomy (GTDB): domain Bacteria; phylum Pseudomonadota; class Alphaproteobacteria; order Sneathiellales; family Sneathiellaceae; genus Sneathiella. The sequence goes on from NZ_JBLHZT010000009.1 coordinate 34,785, forward strand.
GAATATTGCGCCCCACACCATGCCCGACAAGACCGTCAATAATCTCGAACCCGCCATTTATTGCCGTTTGCTCGACCGCTCGGCCAATAGCATTAATTGGCTGGCCCGCTTTTGCAGCACCGATCCCCGCGTTCAGGGCCTTTTTGGTTGTGTCACACAATTTTTGCAGATGGGTATCAATTTTCCCGACAGCCATGGATCTACCAGAATCTGCCCAATATCCCTTTCTTTCTGCAGAAACGTCAATATTCACCAATTCCCCTTCTTGCAGAATTCGAGGTCCGGGAATGCCATGAGCCGCTTCATCAGCAACACTTATACAACTGTAACCGGGAAAATTATAGGCAAGCTTGGGGGCTGAACGCGCGCCATGAAGAGATAAAAGTTCTCCGACTTTTTGGTCAAGTTCCAGAGTACTGACACCAGGCCGAACCAGTGTTTCCATTTCATCCAGAATAATTCGAATTATTCTTCCGATTTCCTTCAGACCTTTAAAGTCCTGATCTGTCCGCGCAATCATTTTATTATTTGCCACATCTCTTTGTATGTCATTCAACGCATTGATATTTTTGAGAATTTTCTAAAATCATCGTAGCATCTGAATGCGATTTTTCGCATAAAAAAAAAGAAAATGCCTCATTTCTTTCACATTTTCTCAAAAATAACCGTCTTTCCGCTGTCGAATGAGAAACATTTCGCATTCAGTTTAATCTGAATAACAAAGGAAAACGGCATGGCGAAGGATACACCCGTAAACAGTCAAATTACCGATGCAGTGAGCCAAAGTAATCTGACTGTCCTAGGAACAGCTCCCGCACAATCTATGGCGACCGCATATCAGGTTCTTGCCCAATCGATTGGCGTGGCCATGCAAAATGCCGTTTCCAACCAGCAGAATATGAACACGATTGATTCTGCCATTGTTTCTCAGGGCATCAGCCTTTTGTTCAATCTGGACGGAGCGGCTGACGCCAGTTCTGTAAAGAATGTCATCGTCAGCAACTCCGATGATGAAGTTCTTTCTACCCTGCAGGCGCTTCTCAGTGAACTGAAGGCTGCCAAAACACCGCCATCGGAATAACCCGCGACAGGTTCATCCTGATTTTCAATTTTTAGTTTAAGGAGTTACGAGAATGCCCGGCGATACACCAGTAAACAGCCAAATCACGGATTCAATTACCCAAGCAAACGTTACCAACCTTGCCGAAGCCCCCGCGGTTTCCATGGCCAATACCTACCAGGTCTTTGGTCAGGTCGTTGGTGCCAGCATGCAAAACGCGGTAGCCAACCAGCAGGGCGCTGCAACCATTGACCTTGCGGTCACAACCCAGGGCACAAGCGTTCTTTATAACCTTGGTGCGTCCACTGCGGCGAAAGCAACCTCAGAGGTTCTGTCAGGTAACCCGGTTGCAGAATCAATCACGGCTCTACAGGCCGCCGCAGCTGGATTTTAAGGGTAGCAACCAAGTTTAGATTATTTATTTAAAGGAGTGCCAACATGGCGGAGAATACGTGGATGAACAGCCAAGTCACAGATGCGGTCACGCAGTCCAATGTTAAAGTTCTGGGTGATGCCCCAGCGGAATCAATGGGTATGCTTTATCAGATGCTTGCACAAAGCACGGGTATGTCCATGCAGAACATGGTCGCAAACCAGCAGCATAAGAACTCTATCGATTCTGCTGTTGTAACAGGTGCCGTAACGGTTCTGTACACTCTGGATACGGCAACAACCGGCAAGGCAACACAGGAAATCCTGAGTGGCAGCCCGGTTGCCGAATCCATGGCATCCCTGAAGGGTGTTATGGCAGCGTTCAACAAACCTAACCCGAACTCACCAGCTTTTGGTTCTTAGATCGGTCTCCAACGGAGGTGGCCGCATGGCCACCTCCCTCTGAATCTCACAAATCGGACGATAACGACGTCTCGTTACTGTAATTCGGAAATCAATCGTCAAGGATGGACTCAAGATGACAACAAAAACTAGTGATGGCTCTGTAAAATCGGTGAACAGCCAGATAACCGATGCTGTGACCCAATCCAACATGATTGCCACAGGTATGTCTGCGGCTCACTCTATGGGCACGTTGTATCAGACGATCGCACAATCGATTGGAACATCTGCCCAAAACGCGGTGTCAAACCAGCAAAACGCCAACAGCGTGAATCTAGCGGCCTTGTCGCGGAACATCCAGTTGATCCTGCAAAATGCGCAACCAAAAACAATCGTGCAGCCCATTATCGTTCAGGCTCCGCCTGTTGAAACCAAATCAGCGACAAAAAGCTGAACCACTCTTTAAGAGACGCGCTCTCCTTCAGTATCCGGCAACAGGAGTAAGGGAATGACAGAAGAAAATTATGTAAACAGCCAAGTTACAGATGCTATTTCCCAAACAAGTATGAAAGTTGTCGGCGAAGCCCCCGCTGAAGCAGTTGGAATGCTCTATCAGCAGATGGCACATAGTATCGGTCTGGCCTTACAAAATGTCATTGCACAGCAGCAACATAGTTATTCCATTCATAACGCCATTACGCTGGCTGCATCCCGTCAATTGTTGACAACAGACCCTATGGCTGCGGCAAAAGCGTCTCAGGATCTAATCTCTGGTAGCGCCGTGACGGACAATCTTGCTGCCCTGCAGGCCGTCGTGAGCGAAATGAGTAAATAAGCGCTGGGCGACGCATCTGAAACGATGCCGGTTTGGCTCTTGAATAGTAATTTGTAACCGCGGAAAACCTGGCTCATGGAACGAAAGCATCACTCCCTGACAGAAATTTACGAAATTCTTCAACAAATAGAGGATGGCTTGCCAATTGACGTGGCGGCAGAGCAATTTGGAATCTCGAAAGCCACGCTCTATCGCTGGAAAAAGAAAGCTTTGGCCTCTGATAACACGGAGTTAAAAAAGCTGGCCCGGATCACGGACGAAAATAACCGCCTGAAAAATCTTCTCGCCGATGCTGCGCTTGAAATCCATGCTCTTAAAGAAAAATTGCAACAGACGCTTTAAGGCAGCCTAAAAACATTGCCTTCTTTCAGACCCCCTCTATAAAGGGGGTATGTCGAGTAAACCTACCCAGATATTGCAATCCGTTTTTGGTTATCCAGAATTTCGTGGCCAGCAAGAAGCCGTAATCGAGCACGCCCTCGCCCGCCGGGATGCCCTGGTTTTAATGCCGACAGGGGGTGGTAAATCCCTGTGCTATCAAGTTCCAGCCTTATGTATGGACGGCGTAACGATTGTTATCTCTCCCCTTATTGCACTTATGCAAAATCAGGTGGAGGCCCTTAAACAATTGGGTGTCGCGGCGGCAGCATTGAACTCGTCTCATGCCACGCAAGAACAACGTGCTGTTCTGGATGCCCTGAAAAACGGCGAATTGAAACTCCTTTACATTGCGCCTGAAAGGCTTTTCGCCAATGGATTTCTAGACTTTCTGGCTGGTTTGAACATTGCCCTTTTTGCCATTGATGAGGCACATTGTGTTTCCCAGTGGGGTCACGATTTCAGACCGGAATATCTTAGGCTGTCCGTGTTGCATGACCGTTTTCCAAACGTCCCCAGACTTGCACTGACAGCGACCGCAGACAGCCCGACACAAAAAGACATCATCGAACGATTAAATCTGCACTACGGAACCGTTTACAAATCTGGTTTTGACCGGCCGAACATTCAGTACCACCTGATTGAAAAAAAGAACGGTTTCTCGCAATTGCTGGACTTCATTCAGAACAATCATCCAGACGATGCCGGGATCATATATTGCCTGTCACGCAAGAAAGTAGAGACGGTCGCCGCCAAACTGCAAGAAAAAGGCTTTAGGGCTCTTCCTTATCATGCGGGCCTCTCCAACGAAATACGGGCGAAAAACCAGGAACGCTTCATTAAAGAAGAAGGCGTCATCGTTGTCGCAACAATTGCCTTTGGTATGGGGATTGATAAGCCGGATGTCCGCTATGTTGCCCATCTTGATCTACCCAAAAATCTTGAAGCCTATTATCAGGAAACAGGGCGGGCAGGCAGGGATGGATTGGCTGCGACAGCTTGGCTTGCATTTGGTCATCAGGACATTATTAAAATTCAACAGCTGTTAGGCGGAAACTCAACGCCCGAACAACAGAAGATTGAGCAGCAAAAATTCTCCTCGCTTCTTTATTATTGTGAAACGCTGGACTGTCGTCGGCGGGTTCTGCTGGACTATTTCGGCGAAACGCTTGAGGAAGATTGCGGAAATTGCGACAACTGCCTATTGCCCCCGGAAATTCAGGATGGCACTGAAGCCGCCCAAATGGCGCTATCATGCATCTATCGAACCGGACAGATATTTGGAAGCGGCCATATCATTGATGTTTTAATGGGTGCAGATACTGACAAAATCAAACGGGCCAAGCATGACAGCCTGCCTGTATATGGCAAAGGAACCTTTTATACCCGTCCAGAATGGCAAACCCTAATTCGGCAATTGCTCTCTTTGGCCTATATTTCTGCGGACACAGAAGGATATGGCAGCCTCTCTCTCAATGAGAAATGCAGAGCCCTTCTAAAGGGACAGGAAGTGTTCTCGGTGCGGAAATTTAGCCGGAACCGTAAAAAACAGAAGGTGAAATCCGAAATTACGCTGTCAACCGACGCTGACACCGCCCTTTTTCATCGCCTCAAAGCCCTCAGGCTGGATCTTGCAAAAAGTCAGAATATCCCGCCCTACGTTATCTTTCATGATCGAACGCTGATTGAAATAACAACCAACAAGCCGGCAAACCTGACCGAATTTGGCGAACTTGCCGGGGTCGGCGCTGTAAAAAAAGAAAAATACGGGCCTGTTTTTCTGGAACTTCTAAACAGCGAATAAAAAAACGCTTCCCAAACAAGGGAAACGTTTTTTTTCAAAAGTCTAGCTGGAAACGATTAGCTGGCCAGTTTTGTCAAGGCTGTTTCCACAGTTTTCCGGCTGTTACTATTTTCACTTTCGATCGAAGACAATCCATCAAGAATAGAACTGATCGCTTCATTTTGCTGATCACTGATCGAGTTATTTGTAACCAGTGAATTTGCCGTCCGCCCAATATACTCGATCAACTCATCCATTGAGCTTACCGTTTCCTGCATTGTTTCCCGACCTTTTTCAACGGCACTCGTCCCACTATCCATTGACGCGATAATCACACCAATTTCTTCAGTTAAACGGTTTATCCGCTGGCGGATATCATCTGTCGCTTTTGCTGTTTGTGTTGAAAGGCTTTTCACTTCACCCGCTACGACGGCAAAGCCTTTGCCTGCTTCACCCGCACGCGCCGCTTCAATCGTCGCGTTCAGAGCCAGCAAGTTGGTTTGCGACGCAATGTCTTCGATTGACTGAACCATACCCGCAATTTGCTTGGATGCTTCTGAGAGCGCGCCAATGCTATCCGTGGCTCGACCAACTGCGGACGCGATTTCTTCCATATTCTGAGCGGTTTGATTAACGATCTGACGGCTGCGTGCAGCTGAGCCTTGCGCATCTTCAGCGCTTTTCTTGGCTTCGTTTCGGTTCTCGCGAACCTGTCCAATCGACGTACGCACCATTTCGACAGACTGTTGAATAGTACGGGTCTGCGCGGCAATACCCTCTGAATTGACAACAACATTCTTCAAATTGTTGACGGTATTCAGAAGCTCCCCCTTATTTGTATTTTCCCCTGATGTTTCATTTACTGTAAAATCGTTCACGATGATCCCCCACTCCGTGCGTGACGACCCGATGAATGCATAGCGAGGGCCGCCGTGTTATTTTGAGGGATCAACCTAAGTCGGAGTGGTTAACAATCCGTAACGATAGAGAATAACGAAATCAAAAATTCTCTTTAAGGTTTTGCCTGGTCGAGTGAATTTTTCATGCCGTTCAGAATATGGGAAAAAATCGTCAACAAGTTCTGCTTCAGATCTACTCTAAACGGGGCCAGTTCTGGGTGTTCCAATACTTTTGCAAGGACCGGAGACGGATCCGACATCTGCCCCAATCCAACGACAAGACAGTGCAGGGTAGACAAAACCTCAAGCCCCTGCCCTGGCGTCAAAAACGGTAGGGCCCGCTCAATCAGTTGGGCGGTTTGCTCTGATCTGGTTTTTAAATACATCTTGAAAGCAAAAGCTTCCTCATATGAAATGTTTTTTTCAAGCACCAAATGAAGCAGCGTTATGAGACGGAGCATCACCTGCCTGTCGTCAAGCGTCTCGAGGATCACCGACACAAAATGATCGATCGGCATGCCCGGTTGGTGTTCCGTCAATGACATGTCGACCCGATCCAGCCAGACAGTTATCTCTTCTGTCGACAATGCAAGAAATATTTCTTCTTTGGTTTTGAAGTAAAGATAGACCGTTCCCTTGGCTAATCCTGCCCGCTTGGCAATCGTCGCCATACTAACGTCGAAGAAACCCGCTTCCATAAACAAAGACCGGGCCGCGTGCAAAATCGCGTCCCGCCTTGCTTCCTTTTGGCGTTCGTTAGTCGCCCTTTTGACAGACATGTCACCCATACTCAATACCTTGAATTTTTCACGGCACTATCTCCTGAAATGCCAAGAAAATAAATAGATAATCACGATTACCCTGCGACGCTTGACAAAAGATAGCAGATATTATCATATTATGACCAGCGGTCATTTAAATTGATATTGGACAAACTATGCTAACTCTCTCAATCAATGGAACCCTTCAGAATGTGGATGTCGAGGCAGACACCCCCCTGTTATGGGTTATTCGGGACACAGTTAAACTTACTGGCACTAAATTTGGTTGTGGTGTCGCCGCCTGTGGCGCCTGCACCGTCCATATTGACGGAGAACCGGTACGCTCCTGCTCCTATCCGGTAAGTGCCGCTGTAGGATCCGAGATTACAACGATTGAAGGCATTTCTGACGGTACCGTCACAGCCGTTCAGCAAGCCTGGATTGACGAGCAGGTCCCACAATGCGGGTATTGTCAGTCAGGCATGATCATGGCGGTGACCGCTTTGCTAAACGACAACCCGGAGCCAAGTGACGAAGATATCGATGACGCAGTGACAAATGTATGCCGATGCGGCACCTATCCACGTATCCGAAAAGCTATTCATGCTGCGGCCAAACAACAGTCGGGATCATAAATCATGGCAAAATTGCTGACACGTAGGAAGTTTCTTATTGCTGGCGCTCTGGTCGGTGGCGGGATCGCAATCGGATATGGGCTGCGGGATGAAAAACCTGCAAATACCGCGCTAAAAGCAACGACAGGCCAAGGCGAATTTGCCCTGAACGCCTATGTAAAAATTGACAAAGAGGGTCAAATTACCATTGCAATACCGCAGGCTGAAATGGGCCAAGGCATCTTTACGGCCCTTGCAATGCTGGTCGCTGAAGAGTTGGAAGTATCGCTAGACCAAATCACGGCCGAACCCGCGCCAATTGATCCGGTTTACGCCAATGTCGTCGCGCTGATGGACAGCCTTCCCTTTTCAGATGCCCATCATAAGGGCGAAGCCACTATCGGTGCTTGGGGTATGAAAAATGTAGGTGAAATGCTTGGCTTGCAAGCGACTGGCGGCAGCACAAGTGTTCGAAATTCCTGGCTGCCCATGCAACAGGCTGGTGCGACTGCGCGCGAAATGCTCATCGCAGGTGCCGCCAGCAAGTGGGGCGTTTCAGCGAAAGAGTGCGAAGCAAAATCAGGAACCATTCGCCATGCCGCTTCTGGAAAATCAGCACCCTATGCAGACATTGTCGAATTTGCGGCAAAGCAGCCTCTGCCGTCGGATATCCCACTAAAAGACAAAGGCATTCGCCGGGTTATTGGCACCTCTCAAAAACGGTTGGACATTCCCGGGAAGGTAGATGGTAGCGCCCTTTTTGGCGTGGATATTGATCTTCCGGAAATGGCCTATAGCGCGGTGAAGCTTTCTCCCGTTTTTGGTGGAACCGTTGCATCATGGGACCCTGAAGCTGTAAAATCCATGCCTGGCTTCATCAAGGCTGTAAAATTTGAAACGGGCGTTGCAGTCATTGCAGACAGTTTCTGGCGCGCAAAAAAAGCGGTCGAAGCATTGCCTGTTGAATTTGACGACGGTGAACACCGGGCGCTTTCCACGCAAATGATCTTTGATGCGTATGAAAAAGGACTGAACAGTTCTGACGGGCGTTCTTACGCCGAAAGCGGCGATGTTCTTGCTGAAATCGGTTCGAATTCGAACGTTGTTTCCGCACGCTATAAAGCACCTTTTCTTGCACATGCCTGCATGGAGCCGATGAATTGCACGGCGCGGGTGGATGATAATTCTGTTGAAATATGGGCACCGAACCAATCCCCAACACTCGCCGCCTGGTTTGCAGAGAAAGTCGCTGATGTGCCCGCCGAAAATGTCAAAGTGAATTCAACATTTTTGGGGGGTGGTTTTGGACGCCGTATTGAAATTGATTATGTTGTTATGGCCGTTACGATTGCCAAAGAACTGCCCGGACGCCCGGTAAAACTCGTCTGGACCCGAGAAAACGACATCCAGCATGACATGTATCGCCCTGCCGCAATGGCTGACTTCAAAGCGACTCTGAATAATGGTGGAACCATCAATGGCTGGCATACCCGATTGGCAAGCCCTTCGGTTGCACGTTCCTTTACCGAAAGGCTTCTGCCATGGGCAGGGGCGGATATGCCTGACAACACAACAGCCGAAGGGGCCGCGGATATCGCCTATCAATTCCCGCATATGCTTGTCGAACATGTTCCGACCCAGATCCCTGTTCCCGTTGGATTCTGGCGAAGTGTTGGTCATTCCTATAATGGTTTTTTCACAGAAAGCTTTATGGATGAAATGGCCACTGCCGCCAAACAGGATCCCATCGATTTCCGTTTATCCCATCTTGGAAACCATCCAGATTATTCAAATGTCCTGAAAAAACTGAAACAGGTCAGTGGATGGCAAAAACCCCTTGGAGAAAACCGGGGGCGTGGTGTAGCCCTTCATGAATCGTTTGGTTCAATCGTCGGACAGGTTGTTGAAATAACCATGCTTGATGATCAGACAATCAAAATTGACAAGGTATATTGTGTTGTTGACTGCGGTGAAGTTGTTAATCCTGATACTGTCGTCGCTCAAATGGAAAGCGCTATTATTTTTGGCCTGACCGCCGCTTTATTCGGGGAGATTACCCTTAAAGATGGACGCGTCGAGCAGAGCAATTTTCCAGATTACGAAATGATGCAACTTGCTCAGTGTCCGGATATTGAAGTTCATCTGGCCGCCTCTGGTCGCCCATTAGGGGGGATCGGCGAGCCGGGGACACCGCCTATCGCGCCAGCCCTTACAAACGCGATTTTCAATGTTACGAAAACCAGAATACGGGAACTGCCTATCTCAAAATCAGGTTTTTCTGTCTAAATATTAAACCTTCACGTCAAACGGCTTACCGCTTGTTGACGTGAAGGGCTCTATGCAATGCTTCTGACAGCCTGATCTTGGTGAACGGCTTATATAGTATCTCTATACCATCGGGCAGTTTCTCTTTAGATGAGATTGCATTTCCGGTAAAACCTGACATCAAGACAGCCGGTAGATCAGGCCGGATTTCTTTTGCAGCTAAAATCAGCTCTAAACCGTTTAATCCGTTCGGCAGGATTACGTCAGAGAGAAGAAGATCAACCGATTGGGTTTTCAATATTTCGATGGCCGCACTGCTATCAGAACATTCCAGATGAGTATATCCGATAGAGCCAATCTGCTTTGAGACAAGGTTCAGCACATCGGGATTGTCTTCCACAATTAGGACCACCTCACCGTGCCCTTGGTGCAAAAGCTGCTCTTTAGCATCCTTTTTGTTCTGTTTACCCATTTTAACACGCGGAAGATAAAGTTGGATTGAGGTTCCTTTTCCAACTTCACTATAGACAGTAATGTGGCCGCCTGACTGTTTTACAAATCCAAAAACCATACTTAATCCAAGACCACTTCCCTTCCCGACCTCTTTGGTGGTGAAGAAAGGCTCCAGGATTTTTTCCTTGATGTCTTCAGCAATCCCTTCACCTGTGTCACTCACGACGACACAGACATACTCACCCGCCTTAAGCTCCGGTATATTATCAGTGTATTCTTCATCTAAAGATGTTGTGAAACATTCGATTAGCAATTCGCCGCCATTTGGCATCGCGTCCCGCGCATTCACAGCAAGATTTAGAAGAGCATTTTCGAGTTCGGCAGGATCGATCAGAACGTTGCAGTCATTTCTCAAATTTGTTTTCACGTTCACCAGCTCACCAAGTGCCCGCTCTAACAAACTACGCATTTCAAGAATGACGGATCCGGCTTCAACGACGACCGGGTTCAATGTTTGTTGTCGCGAATAAGCCAGAAGCTGATGGGTCAGCAAGGCGCCGCGTTCGGCTCCTTTAATCGCATCCGCCAAATTCTGTGCAAAACCGCCCTCTAAAAGCTTGGCTTCTTCAATCAGTTCAAGATTACCCAGAACAACAGACAATAAATTATTGAAATCATGAGCAACACCGCCTGTTAATTGCCCAACAATTTCAAGCTTTTGCGACTGCCGCAGCTGATCCTGAATTTTATCCGCTTCCTTCTGAGCCTCTACTTCACTAGTGATATCTCTAGAAGTTCCGCGATAACCGATAAAGGTTCCGTCTTGATCGTATCTGGGTTTTCCGCTGGCTGACCAGTATTTAATATTCCCGTTTGGATCAATCCGGCGGAACACATAGTTTCGGAAGGGCATTTGCCTGGCCAAAGTCTGTCGATGATCATTCCAATCACTATACTCTTGATCAACACCCTGTATTTCCCAGCGTTTTTTTCCAACGATATTATTCAGATCCATATTCTGACCGGAATTGGCCTCTCTGGACACATAGACATATCTGTTTTCCGCATCCGTTTCCCATACAGAATCCGACGACACAGATACGAAATCCTGAAACCGCTTTTCACTTTCTTGAAACGCGGTAATGACATTTGCCAAATTCTGCCCGACGATATTAAAGTCCTTAATTGGGGATTGTAGCAATTGCGGTTTACTTTCCTGTCGTTCAGCCCGGCGTGCATAAACAACAAGATCCCCGATTGGCTTCAAAAAAAGCTTTCTTGCCAACATAGCGATCACAATCGATAACGCCAATATGACAATGACCGCGACCCCAACCGAGATCAGGTAGAATTGATCAACACTTGCCTCGTCAGAAATCTCGTATCCGTGAAGAATATGAAATTGAGAATCTGATATTTTCTCTGTAAGTATCTGCGATCCAAAAAGATAATGGACGTCTGGACCATGCTCAGTTAAATCGACACCGCTTTGCGTTATGTGTCTTCCGATATCGCCAGGCAGTTCACCTGAATGCGTTAAGATGTTACCGCGAAACACAACCGCGGAAAAATCTGAACCGACCTGTCTCCTTATGGATTGAATAATTTCCTGATCACTATTTATAAAAAAGCCACCGACCAAATGCCCGGCAACCCGTCCCGTAAGGTTATCTAAAACTTCACGCTTGAAATATACGAGAACGATCGGATCGGAGCCACTGGCCACTTGCGACACCCAGGCCCATCTTCGTTCGTCCCCGCGCCTGTTTTCTATTTTCGAAATTATTTCTTCGATCGGAAATAATTCATTATAAAATGATACTTGGACTTTATTGTCAGATGACAGTAACGCGAGAAATCCTAAATCTGTTTCTTTTTGCCCATAAAAGACACCGCGAAGATACGGCACTATGGCATTCTGATCGGCACGATCTCGGCTTCCTTGAAAGATCGCATCCTCAGCTGTTAAATTGACAATATTCTGAACACCCGTTATTTGAGCATCGAAGACAAGGTCACTCACAACCTTCCCGAGATTTTTCTGATACTCCCGTTTCTGGTCCAAAAGAATGAGAGAACTTTGATACGTAAAACCAAGAACCCCGAGCGTCAGGGCAAGCATAATCAGGAAAAGCCCCACCGCCATTATAAAGGACAGCCGGTATTCCCGTTTTGGAATTTTTTTAGTTTGAGTATCTAAAGGCACGTTTTTTCAGTTCCATAATCTGTTCTTTTGATATGCCTTTTTCAACGAGAATAATATCTCCTGAGAAAACAAGCGGGATCGTTTCACTTTTACCAATTTGATCCAGATAGACAGCCTCCGCCATTGCGACACCATTATCATCATTCATCCGCATGACCGTGAAATCCAGATCACCTCGATTAATGGCCTCAAGCTCGCTATCTCCCCCACCCCATCCATTGGTCATAACCTGACCAAGCTTGTTCCTCTCTTTCAACCCGTCAATTACCCCAAGGGCAATGTCTGTGGAACTACTGAAGATAAAATCGATTTCCGGATTATTATCCAAAATATCCAATGTCGCTCTTTGCGCCTTCAATCGATCAAAACCTACATAATATGAATCCGCAAGGACCATCCGGCTATGTTGCTGCATTTCCAATAGAAATGTTCCGCCCCTCATGTCGTTTACATATCCGCGCGGCCCGAAAAGAATAGCATAGGTTGCCTGGAAATTGGTTCTGCGCAAATATTCCTGCGCCAGAATTTCCGTTCCTGACGCATGATCAAACCCAACATATTGAAACGGCTGTTGATCGCTGAAAGATTTAAGCGGTGTTGTAATATTCTGTAAAATAAGTTTTGTCTTGTTTTGCGATAAGACACTTCTGATCAGCTTTTTATGGCGTGATGCATTTAATGTAAAAACAAGATAATCGACTTCGTTCGTTAAGAACTTCCCCAATTGCTGGGCCTGTTCTGCTATCGCCGTGTCTGGTGATGTGAATTGTGAGATAATTTCTACATTAGAAAACAATTCATCCAATCGGGCCTTCATGGAAAGGACACTTCGGCGCCAATAATCAGATGCTTGAAGCCCAGGATAAATAACACCAATTCTCAGCGGCTTGGTGATTTTTTTGTGAGGGGCTGCATGCTGCCGAACGCGTTCAATAAACGCTGAACTTTTCTTTTTCTCAGAGGGATAAAGCGTCTGATATTCTTCGACGGTCCAATAGTCTGCAAATCGGGTATCTGCATAGGTGGCTTGAGAGAAAGAAAGACAAATCACCACGGATAAAACCATAGACAACGTGACTTTATTCAGTAAATACATTTATGTATCCTTCTTCACCACCCAGACATACTATACAAAATAATCGAAAAAATGTCCGTTTTTATAAAAATATAATTAAATGGTATAAACTTCGTTTACAGATGCAGTAATGATACTTTGAAAAATCTCGTTTTTCAGGCATATTTACTAAAAACGACCTCTCTCACCTTCTGTTTGTATAAAAACAGATTCTGCTAAGAAGAATTCCCTATGAACGGCCCACTTGACGGTATCCTTGTTGTTTCTCTCGAACAGGCTGTCGCAGCCCCCTATCTCTCTTCGCGTTTAGCCGATGCCGGCGCACGCGTTATAAAAATTGAACGCCCAGAGGGTGATTTTGCAAGACGCTACGATAACGTTGTTAACGGTGAAAGCGCGTATTTTGTCTGGTTGAACCGCGGTAAAGAATCCATCCAATTGGACATAAAAAATGAAGCCGACCTTGCGTTACTGAAACGGATGATCGTCAAAGCAGATGTTTTTATTCAAAATCTGGCACCGGGCGTTGTCAATCGCTTTGGACTAAACAGCGAGGCCTTACGCTCCTCCAACAAACGCCTGATTACGGTGGATATTTCAGGCTATGGAGACGAGGGCCCGTTTGCTGACATGAAAGCGTATGACATGCTGGTCCAATCAGAAACCGGCCTTGCGGAAGTTACAGGTTCCCCTCAGGAGCCAGGACGGGTCGGTGTTTCTGTCTGTGATATTGCTGCGGGAATGCATGGATTGGTGGGCGTGCTTCAAGCCCTGTATGAACGAACGATTACCGGCGAAGGCAAGTCGATAAAATCCACCTTGTTCGCGGGAATGGCGGATTGGATGACGGTCCCTCTTTTACATCAGGAATATGGAAAAAAAGCACCCGGCAGAGGGGGCCTTAGTCACCCTTCAATAGCCCCATACGAAGCCTTTGAAACCGGCGATGGCGGAAAAGTCGTCATCTCGATCCAAAATCAGACCGAATGGCATAATTTATGTGAAAAGGTCCTGCGAAACCCGGAATTGGCGGATGATCCCAGATTTCATAACAATATTGAACGGGTAGCGAACCGCAAACCACTGCATGCTGAAATCCATGCCATTTTCCAAACCATGGATCGGCCCGAAGCCGTCAAAAGACTGAAAGAAGCAAGAATTGCCTTTGGCTCTCTGAACACCGTTGCTGATTTGAGTACCCACCCGCAATTAGAGCGGACAACCGTGCAATCGCCATCGGGCCCCGTCAATCTGGTCTCTTCTCCCGTAAAGTTTGCAGGTGAAACAGATCAGTTTTCAGAAATCCCTGCCCTTGGCCAACATAACGATACCTTGCGCAACGAATTCGCAGACAAATGATCAATAACCGCCACGCTATTTTGCAAGAAAAGTATGGGACCTCCTACAAATGGCTGGCCGGGTTTGCCGTTGTCATCGGGTTGCTGACAACGATTTTCTCTTCAACCATGATCACAGTGGCGCTCACGGACATCATGTCAGCCTTTGACATCACGCAGGGTTCCGTACAATGGATGGCAACAGGCTTCTTATGCGCGTCCAGTGTCGCGATGTTGACCACCTCATGGTTCATGCGCACACTCGGTGCCCGCTTAACCTTCATGATTGCATCCAGCCTTTTCATCGTTGGCAGTTTTATGGGTTGGCTCTCCCCAAATTTTGAAACCCTTGTTGCCGCCCGCATCCTTCAAGGTGCTGGCGCCGGTATTATCCAGCCACTTTCCATGGCATTGGTTTTTATCCTCTTCCCACCAGATGTAAGAGGCCGTGCAATGGGTTGGTTTGGCATGGGCGTCGTCCTTGGGCCAGCGCTTGGTCCGTTAATCGGAGGGATTGTCACGGATGCTCTGGATTGGCATACAACCTTTCTTGTTGCGTTGCCTCTCTCCATTTTATCGGTCATCCTGGGTTTTATATTCCTGCCTGACCGCTCAAAAAAGGAAGATGTGGGTCAGTTTAACTTTGTCAGCTTCTTTCTGATTATGCTCGGCGTAGGCGGTCTGCTGTCGGGACTATCCAACAGTCAGTTTCACAGCTTTTCTCATGTGACTGTTTTTCCAAACCTTTGCGTTTCCCTGATCGCCTTTATTCTCTTTTTCAGGCGTGAACTCAGCAGCAGCCAACCGCTTGTCCAACTGGACTTGTTTAAAAGCCTGATTGTTGTGAGCACTGCAATGATTGGTGCTTTTACCAGCGCCGGCCTATTTTCCAGTGTCTATGCTCTGCCGTTATTTGCACGGTCTGTCCAACGCATGAACGCAACAGATGCCGGGCTTGTCCTGTTTCCAGCTGGTGTTGCTCTTGTCATTATTTTTCCAATTGTTGGACGGCTTGTCGACAAACTTCCAGCCTATAAACTGATTGTCGTTGGACAGATTGTTTTCATCATATCAATGATCATCCTGAGTTTCTCAACCCGTGACACCGGCTATCTCGCGCTTGCTGGCTGGTCGTTGGTAAGTCGAGTTGCTTTAGGAGCAATCATGCCCACCAACAGTACTTTTTCGCTCTCCAGTGTGCCGCCAAGTCATGTTACGCAGGCCTCCAGTGCTTTTAACTTCATCCGAATGCTCGGCGGTACTTTAGGGGTCAATCTGACCGCCTTGCTGATCACCAACAGAATGGCCCAGCACACCATGGAGTTAAAAGAAATGGGCCGAGATGTTCTGGCTGATGACTCTCAGATTCAGATTATGACATTGACGTTTCAAGACAGTTTTCTGTTTACTGGATTGGTTTTCTGCCTTGCGATCATTCCCACCCTGTATATCGCCTATCACACAAGAAAAGTAGGCGAATAAAAAACCCTGCCATTGCTGACAGGGTTTTATTTGAAATCTCAGTCAAAAATCAACTGAAGGATTTTCCTTCTTTAACCAGCCGCTCCAACAACGCTGCCGGCTTGAAATAATCACCGAATTTTTCTTGATAGGCGACAAGGCTGTTATAGACAGTTTCCAATCCAACCGCTTCGGCATAGCGCATAGGGCCACCGCGATAAACAGGCCATCCGTAACCATATACCCAGATCACATCAATATCGCTTGCACGGGTCGCAATTCCTTCTTCAAGGATTTTCGCCCCTTCATTGATCATTGGATAGATGCACCGTTCAAGAATTTCCTGATCCGAAATTTTCCGGCGCTCAATGCCTGCATCGGCAGACGCTTTAAGGATAATTTCTTCGACCACAGGATCTGGCGTTGGTGTCCGACTACCCTCTTTATACAGGTAATAGCCCGAACCAGTTTTTTGGCCAAACCGTCCCAACTCGCAGATTGCATCAGCGATCGGGCTGGTTTCGCCTTTACCTTGACGAATTCGCCATCCCACATCATTTCCTGCCAAATCGGACATGGCAAATGGTCCCATTGGCATACCAAAGTCAAACAGGACCCGATCCACATCCTGAGGGAGTGCCCCTTCCATGATGAGTTGGGTTGCCTGCTCGCTACGGCGGTGCAGAATACGGTTTCCGACAAACCCTTCACAGACACCAACCATGGCAGGAACTTTACCGATCCGTTTTGCCAACGCCATACATGTTGCCATAACCGATTTACTGGTTTTCGTCGTCCGCACTTCTTCAAGTAGCTTCATAACATTGGCAGGGCTGAAGAAATGTAAGCCGATCACATATTCAGGACGTTTGGTCACATCTCCAATTTCTTCAACATCCAGTGTCGATGTGTTGGTCGCCAAAATGGCACCGTCTTTACAGATGCCGTCCAGTTTTGCGAACAGTTCTTTTTTAACGTCCATATTCTCGAAGATTGCCTCGATGACGATATCGACATCTTTAACGTCTTCAAGTTCTGTCGTCGGGTTCAGCAAAGACATACATTTGTCCATTGCTTCCTGAGACATCCGCCCCTTGGAAACAGTTGCCGCATAGTTCTTTTCAATCAGTGCGACACCTTTGTCCAAGGCCTCCTGCGTTGTTTCAACAATCGTAACAGGAATACCTGCCTGCAGAAAGTTCATTGCGATTCCGCCGCCCATGGTTCCTGCGCCAATGATCCCAACTTTGTTGATATCAATCAGCGGGGTGTCCTTTGGCACGTCTGGAATTTTTGCAGCCTGACGTTCAGCAAAGAAGAAATAGCGCTGACTGATAGACTGCTCCCCCTCCATCAACTCGATGAACAACTCGCGTTCGCGTTTAAGACCTTCAGGGAAAGGAAGCTCCGCGGATGCCTGAACCGCTTTAATGCAATTCTCTGGCGCTTCAAAATTCCGCGCTTTACGGGCGATTGACTTGCGGAAGTCGTCAAAGATACCCGGATTGTCTTTTGCTGCCTGCAGCTTTTCGTCACGATCACTGATCTTGATTAGCGGACGTCCTTCTGAGACTACTTTTTCGGCAAAGGCAATGGCTGTTGATTTCAAATCACCATCCGCAATCTCGTCAACAAGACCGACTTCCAATGCTTTGTCTGCTTTAATCGGGTCCCCCGATGTAATCATTTCCAATGCCATTGGAATGCCAACCACCCTTGGGAGGCGCTGGGTACCACCGGCCCCTGGTAGAATACCCAGTTTTACCTCAGGAAGGCCAACCTGTGCTTTTGGTGAAGCCACTCTGTAATGGCAGCCAAGTGCTGTTTCCAGTCCCCCGCCAAGAGCCGTCCCGTGAATTGCAGCAACAACAGGTTTGTTGGACATCTCAATTGAACCGATGACGTGATGCAGGCTTGGCTCTTGTGGTGGCTTGCCAAATTCGGTGATGTCAGCGCCCGCAATAAAGGTGCGGCCATCACACACAATCACGATGGAACTAACACTGTCGTCCTTATTGGCAGCCTCAATCCCGCCTTGTATGCCGGCTCGCACACCGACACTTAATGCATTTACGGGTGGGTTGTTGATTGTAATAACACCAACATTTCCTTCTGCGTGATAATTTACCTTATCTGTAATCGCAGTCATTTTTTCTTATTCCTTTCTTCGTCTCTCGACTGAAACGGTTTTTATTTTCGTGTGGGATCTTCTGAAACCTGAACAAGCAGTTTACCAAAGTTTGCCCCTTTCAACAGACCGATGAAAGCTTCTGGAGCATTTTCGATACCTTTCACGATATCTTCCCGATATTTCACTTGACCAGAGCTCACCCAGCCGCCCATCTCGCGCAGGAATTCCGGTAACTTGTGATAATGATCCGAAATAATGAACCCCCGCAATGTCATCCGCTTAACTAGCATCTGGCCCATGAAAGCCGGCAGCATATCAGGGCCTTCAGGATGACCGGTCATGTTATAATTGGCGATCCGTCCACACAGTGGAATACGGGCAAAGTCATTGAGCAACGGCAGAACTGTTTCAAAAACCATACCGCCTACATTTTCATAATAAATGTCGATGCCGTCCGGGCAGGCTTCTTTTAGCTTATCTGCAAAGTCAGCGTCTTTGTAATTGAGGCAGATATCAAAGCCCAGTTCCTGTTCCACATAATCACATTTTTCTTTGGAACCTGCGATCCCGACAGCGCGGCACCCTTTGATTTTTGCAATCTGTCCAACCACACTGCCAACAGCGCCCGAAGCGGCCGCAACAACAACGGTTTCCCCTTCTTTTGGCTGACCAATGTCTAACAAGCCGAAATAGGCTGTCAAACTTGGCATTCCAAGGACACCAACTGCGGTTGAAATGGGCGCAAGCGAAGGATCCAGTTTCATGATACCGGTACCATCTGACACGCTATAGGCCTGCCATTTGGTCATGCCCATAACATAGTCGCCTTCTTTAAACCCACTATTGTTGGATTTTGTAACCACAGCAACGCCGCTGCCCAGCATGACCTCTCCCAGCTCAGCACGGGCAGAATAACTTTTTCCTGCATCCATTCTGCCGCGCATGTACGGGTCAAGTGACATATAAATGGTTTTCATCAAAAACTCGCCCTCTCCCGGTTCGGGGATAGGGGTCTCAGCCAACTCGAAATTCTCGGGAGTGGGTTCTCCAACGGGGCGGGATTTCAGTAACCATTGCTTGTTCATTTCAGACATTTTTTTTCCTATTTATTTAAATGAAAGGACCCCGGGGGTTGGGGTATCCTGATAAAGCTGTTTTACAATCTGAGATCGATTTTCCAAAACAGCTGACTGGTTAATATATTGCTTGTCTGTGATCTCGTTACGATCAACGCTAAGGGGCGTTCCAAGAACGGCGACAGCCCCTACAAATCGGCTTTTTGCTGAATTTTTACTATTATAAACACGAACCTTCTGAGCGATCTCTTCTATCAGATCGTCGTTTAGAATGAGCGGCGCACTCTCATCCGTGGGATGTCCAAGGGACTGCGCGCGTGCCATAACACCTTCCGACGGAACCACGAGTATAGACAGATATTCCTTATCATGACCAGCAAGGACAATATCACGGGCGAGTGGGTCTAACGCATCGATCAAAGACAGACGGAGTGAACCCGTTTCAACCCAAGTTCCGTTTGCAAGTTTGAAGTCTTCAGATACCCGGCCGCTAAAAACCAGCCCCTGCTCCAGATTTTCCGGATCTTCAAACTTAACCGCATCCCCAATGATATAAAAGCCTTCTTCGTCAAAATACTGATCTGTCAAATCTGGCCGTTTATAATACTCGGTGTGGACATGTGGCCCTTTGATGCGAATTTCAAATTTGTCAGAAACCGGCACCAGTTTTATTTCTACGCCAGAATACGGAACGCCAATAAGCCCGACCTTGTCAGTTTCCCAGAACACGGCCGTTCCTGTTCCCGTTGTTTCTGTCGATCCCCAGCCTGTGCCAAATGGCATTCTCATACCGATATGCCGAACGGACAGAACCTGCATGCGTTCAAACAATTCCTGCGATAGAGCCGCGCCTCCATAGCTGCAAATCCTGACCTGTTCCAAAAAGGTTTTTGCAAAGTCTTCATCTTGCTCCATGGCATCAAGAAGAAAACTAAAAGCTGTTGGAACACTACTAAACCGTGTCGGCTTGACCCGTTTCAAATTCTCAATCGTTCTTTGAAACAGGCCCGGTATCGGCTTACCATCATCCAGATACATGGTTCCAACCTGTCGCATGATGCCAAAAAAATTGACATTTCCACCATATGTATGATGCCAAGGCAACCAATCGAGAACAATTGTCGGATTGTTCACCGGGTCTTTTGGCTCTGAAATCAATTCATGCATTTTTTGGGAGGAGCAGATCATCAGATGTGTATTGGGGACCGCTTTTGGCATTCCCGTCGATCCGGATGTGAACAATATCTTGGCAAGAGTCTGCTCATTCACACGGCTAAATGCCTTCTGAACAGCCTCTTCGTTCACCGCAATAAAAAGCGCTTCAAAATCGACGGCCCCGTCAGGGACATCTTCAACGGTTACAATATCCAGACCATCCGTCCGGATCGCATCGATCGCCCCTTTAAAAACGGAGCCATGTTCTGCAAAGACCATCTTTGGTTCCGTCAGTTCGACGGCGTATCGTAACTTGGAATAATCCCCGGTCATCAGAGAAAACGACGGAGATACTGGTATAATCGGAACCCCAATCTGCAAAGCCCCCATTGATAAAAGAGCGTGTGCAAAACTATTTCCCGACAGGATCATAATGGGTGTTGTCGTGTCATATCCATTTTCAATGAGCCAACTGCTGATCTGATCAGCCTTTATTTTTGCCTCGCCATAGGTCAGACGGGGCCAATCTTCCGCTTCACTGCATTTGACCAGAAAATCACGATCCGGAAACTCTTCTGCTGCCTGCACCCAGAAAGCAGCTGCATTTTTTTTATAGTCGCCAATTGCAATATTGCTTTTTATCCTATAAGAGCCGTCCGTTGACTTAATTACGGAAATGTCTGGCAAAGGTCGATCAAGTTTCCTGAAAGGGATTGAATGAGTCATTCCGGACGTTTTCTCCATTATTTTTTTATTCAGTTTTTTTTAGCAGACTGTTAATCTGACGGATATTGACAAATTGTCACCAGAATTTCCAGCGTCAGCCGCAAAAAAATAATAATGCGAAGGAAAGCGAACGATGACGGATACAGCAGACAGTCCAATAACGACTGATCGTGCCAGTAAACGCAAGGCAGAAAAACGGGAGCGGCTACTGGCTGCGGCACGCAAATTGTTCATCCAGAGGGGCTACCATGAAACGCGTCCGCAAGACATTGCGCGTGAGGCGGATGTAGCGCATGGAACCTTCTACAGCCACTTCAACGACAAGCGGGAAATCTTCCTCGCTTTCGCGAGTGAAGCGCAGGAAGACCTCCATGTCTATGTTCAGGACCGAATTCCTGAGGTCAACAATTTTGAAGAATATTTACAATACGCGCTTACCGCCATTCAGGAATTTGCCGAACAAAATCCGGGTCTGCTCAGATCTGCGCTCGTTGACACTAAGGTTTTTGATCCAACAGATTCCACCAGTAAAGTTGTCCGCAGTAAATTTGCCGCCGGATTTATTAATGTGCTGGCAAAGGCAAAAGAAAATAACGAGCTTTACGATGATGTTGATCCAGAATTGATGGGACACGCGATGATTGGGCTGATTCAGTCCTCCGCCCCGCAATCCTATCGGATGGGAAAAAGCCGCGAAGAGTTTGTCCGCTTAATGGCCTGTCTCCTTGCTCGTGGCATGATCAAGAACCCGAAAAATCTGGACTAATCCCAAGGTTTTTTCTTTCCCCTACCCGTCTTGGAAGACGGACTTTGCGTGTGCGGGACGGCCCCTCCCGACCGTCCGGTTGAACCGGGTGCGCCAGAGCGTTTGGCCGTGGAAGATATTGGACCTTGCCTAAAAATATGAGCGGCCATTTCACGCAGTTTACGCACCCTGTTTGCCGTGGCAGGATGGGTTGAGAATAAGCTGTCCGCCCCTTTTCCATGCAAAGGATTGATAATAAACAGGCTGGCTGAGGCAGGATTCTGTTCGGCCACGCGGTTTTCCACCCGGGCCGCCCCATTTTCCAGCTTTAGGAGCGCAGACGCCAACCATTCAGGATTACCGCAAATTTCTCCTCCGGCCTTATCGGCTGAATATTCGCGGGTTCGGCTTATCGCCATCTGCACCAGCATGGCGGCAAAAGGCGCAATGATCATCAAGGCCAGTGTCCCGATAATTCCCATATTATTGTTTCGGTTCCCACCAAAAAACAGGGCGAAATTTGCCAACATGCTGATCGCACCGGCAATCGTTGCCGTAATTGTCATGATCAAAGTATCGCGGTTTTTAATATGGGCCAGTTCATGCGCCATAACACCGGCTAATTCCTCTTTAGTCATTATTTTCAGAAGGCCCGAGGTCGCCGCTACTGCCGCATTTTGGGGATTTCTGCCCGTTGCAAAAGCGTTTGGCTGCGGATTATCCATGATGTAAACCCGCGGCATTGGCAAATCAGCCCGTTTGGCAAGCTGCGCGACAAGGCCCACAAATTCTGGAGCGGTGTTACGATCAACTTCCTTTGCCCCATACATCCGCAAAACCATCTTGTCGGAATTCCAGTAAGCAAAACCGTTCATTCCGATTGCGATCATCAATGCAATTATCATACCCTGTTCGCCGCCGATCATAAAACCGACGCCCAAAAACAAGGCTGTAATCACCGCGATTAACATTCCTGTTTTGACGAAATTCATGTGCTAATCCATTCCCAAAACAAACATTTTCATTTTTTGTATATGTTACTTTGTCGGCTTGCATTCAATAAAGCGACGGGGAAACCAGTCTAAAAAATCGTGCGGCGACACATATCCGTCCGAATACAGACCTTCGGAAAGCGACGTTTCTTTAGAGGTGCCTTAAAAAATCCTTGTTCTTGCCATATCGCCGCCCTAGCTTGTCATTAAGCATAAGATAGCTTCTGCAAGATATTGAAACTTAACCAATATCACAGAAGTTCCGAGCAAGTCTCTCGGAGGCGTCTGTGTTCCTGCTACACAGCAAAGCGGCGGAATTTATTCCGCCGCTTCTTTTTAATTCTCAGGCAACAAGAAACTGTTTGATGGCCTCAATGGCCTGATCCGCCTTTGAAGCATCCGGACCGCCCGCTTGCGCCATGTCAGGGCGACCGCCGCCGCCCTTCCCGCCAAGAGCTTCAGACCCGACACGGACAAGATCAACCGCATTAAACTGGCCTGTCAGGTCTTCTGTTACACTAACCACGATGGAGGCTTTGCCGTCATTCGCCGCAATCAAGACAATCACACCACTTTTCAGGGTTTTCTTGATTTCATCCGCCATCGGTTTCAAGTCCTTAGGCGGGACATCTTCCAGTAAACGGGAAGCGAACGACACATCTCCGACTTTTTCCGCAGCCTGGTCAGAACCGCCACCCGTTGCAAGTTTCTTGCGGGTTTCCTTAAGTTCTTTCTCCAGACGTTTGCGTTCCTCAATCAAACCGTTTACGCGGCTTGCAAGTTCGGCGGGTGATGTTTTAAGAACATCAGATGCGTCACTCAGGATCTGTTCGCGCTCGTTCACATAATCAAGAGCCGCGGCACCCGCCACCGCCTCAATCCGTCGAACACCCGCAGCCAGGCCTCCTTCACTGACAATCTTAACAAACCCAATGTCCCCGGTTCGTTTAACGTGGGTACCGCCGCAAAGTTCTGTTGAATAAGACTGTCCTGCCCCTTTGTTTGCATCGGGACCGCCCATGGAAACCACGCGGACTTCGTCCCCGTATTTTTCGCCAAACAGTGCCATTGCACCGGCTTTTATCGCTTCTTCCGGTGTTGTTAGATGAACATCCACCTCGGCATTGATGCGAATATGATCGTTCACATCTTTTTCGACCAGACGCAGCTGTTCCTCAGTCACAGGGCGTGGATGCGCAATATCAAAGCGCAGACGATCCTCTGCGACCAGTGAGCCTTTCTGTGTTACGTGATCACCAAGGCGCTGGCGCAAGGCTTCATGCAGCAAATGTGTAGCAGAATGGTGGGCCCGCAAACGATCACGACGATCAGAATTTACCTGTGTTTCAACCACATCAGCGACTTTTACACTTCCCGTTTCCACGGTGCCGATATGGATGAACAGATTTTCCTTTTTCTGGGTATCCTTGATGGTGACCTTAAGGCCGTTCTCAGAAACCAGGACACCTCTATCCCCTTCCTGACCACCAGATTCACCGTAAAAGGCCGTTTGGTTCAGAACAATCATAACATCGGTGCCTTCATCCGCGGCACTCACCTCTTTGCCATCGACCAAAATCGCCTGCACCTGACCTTCAGCCGTGTTGGTCTGATAGCCTAAAAATTCAGTTGCGCCTTCACGGTCATGAATATCAAACCAGATCCGATCCGTTGCGGCATCACCAGAGCCTGTCCAGGCGGCCCGGGCGGCTTCTTTCTGTTTTTGCATAGCTGCATCAAAACCGGCTTCGTCGAGGTCCCGTTCCTGACCACGCAGAATATCCTTGGTCAGATCAAGCGGGAAACCGAAGGTATCATAGAGTTTAAACGCAACATCTCCGGGCAACGCTTCATCTTCATCCAACTTGTCCGTGGCGTCTCCCAACAATTTAAGGCCACGGCCGAGGGTTTCCTTAAACCGCGTTTCTTCAAGCTTCAGTGTTTCAGTGATAAGAGATTGCGCGCGCTCCAACTCAGGAAAAGCGGATCCCATTTCCTCTACCAGAGAAGGAACAAGTTTATAAACCAGTGGGTCTTTTGCACCCAGAATATGGGCATGACGCATGGCCCGGCGCATGATCCGTCGCAACACATATCCACGTCCTTCGTTGGACGGAAGAACACCGTCAGCGATCAAGAAAGAGGACGACCTCAAATGATCAGCAATGACCCGATGCGAAACCGCAAACTCTCCATCTGAAGCAACATTCGACATATCTGCAGATGCCTGAATGATTTTCTGCATCAGATCGATATCATAATTATCATGTTTTCCCTGAAGAACAGCAGCGAGCCGCTCCAGTCCCATGCCAGTATCAATAGACGGTCGCGGCAGGTTCAAGCGATCGCCATTGGCCTGCTGTTCGAACTGCATGAAAACAAGGTTCCAGATTTCGATAAAACGATCACCATCTTCATCAGGCGATCCCGGAGGTCCGCCGGGAATACCTTCACCATGATCAAAGAAAATTTCAGAACATGGACCGCATGGTCCCGTATCGCCCATGGACCAAAAATTGTCCGACGTGGCAATTCGAATGATCCGATCGTCTTTAAGTCCGGCAATCTTTTTCCATAAATCAACCGCTTCTTCATCGTCATGATAGACGGTAACCAGCAGTTTTTCTTGCGGCAAGCCATATTCACGTGTCAGCAAATTCCAAGCGAGCTCAATGGCATTTTCCTTGAAATAATCACCAAATGAGAAATTTCCTAACATTTCAAAGAATGTATGGTGGCGCGCGGTATAACCGACATTTTCAAGGTCATTATGCTTACCCCCTGCACGAACACATTTCTGCGTTGTCACCGCACGGTCATAGGGCCGTTTTTCCTGACCTGTAAAAACGTTTTTGAACTGCACCATACCGGCGTTTGTAAACAACAACGTAGGGTCGTTCTGCGGCACAAGCGGCGAACTGGCGACGACTTCATGATCATTCTTGGCGAAATAGTCCAAAAAAGCCGAGCGAATTTCTTTTGCTGTTGTCATATCTTAAACTCCGTCGCCTTGGCGGCAGACTCATAAATCCATGCGAAAATTAATACAAACCTGATGAAGCAGGTAGCCTTGCCTTTTACCGTGCTGCAATCGTCCTGTCCAGACGGCAGCCGCCTAAAAGCTGGCATTACCCCCTTATTCCTGATATGGAGTGTGTAACTCTAGACACAACAATAAACAAAAATACTGTCAGGGCGTATCGCCCCCAGACGAGATGGAAGAACTTCGTGACATTTATAGATAAAGACCCCGCTGCGGCCATTGATACGATTAAACAGGGTTTTGAAAAATCTGGTTACATCTGTGACACACATATCGCAACCTCCATATATCTTTCCCAGAAATTGGACAAACCAATCCTTGTAGAAGGCCCTCCGGGCGTGGGTAAGACGGAATTAGCAAAAGCCACATCCGAGTTATTTGATGCCGACCTTATCCGCCTTCAATGCTATGAAGGTCTGGACGAATCCAAGGCGCTATATGAATGGAAATACGGTAAGCAGCTTTTATACACGCAGATCCTCAAAGAAAAACTGGGCGACCTGCTGGAAGACGCCCAAGGGCTGGATGCGTCGATGGACAAACTTCACCAGTTTGGCGACCATTTTTTCTCTGAACAGTTTTTAGAGGCGCGGCCTTTACTACAAGCCCTGAAATCGGAAAAACAATCTGTTCTGCTAATCGACGAGATCGATAAATCCGATCACGAATTTGAAGCTTATCTGCTTGAAATACTTTCAGATTATCAAATTACAGTCCCTGAAATCGGAACGATCAAAGCGAAAACAAAACCGATTGTATTCCTGACCAGTAACAACAGCCGGGAAATGGGGGATGCCCTTAAACGGCGCTGTCTGCATTTATATATTCCGTTTCCTGACAGTGCGCGGGAACGCCAGATCATTCAGGCCCGAGTGCCCGAGTTGGACGAGAATTTGCGTCATCAACTGGTCTCATTTGTGCAGCAGCTTCGGACACAGGACTTGAAAAAACTGCCCGCGGTAAGTGAAACGATCGATTGGGCCAGAACTCTTTTACTTTTGCATGCCGAGCAACTTGATACGGAACTGGTTCGCAACACTCTGAACATGCTTCTCAAATTTGAGGACGATATCGACAATATCGATAGCGAAGTCCCCAAAATGGTTATCGAGGCTAAAAAGGCAAACCGCTAATGGACCGGCCACTTGCTGAATTCGTTGACATGCTGCGCTATTCTGACGTCCCGGTTTCCATAGGCGAAGCCCTTGACGCAGGTCGTACCATCCAGTTGCTGGGCTATGAAGACAGAGATTTACTTAAGGCCGCATTGTCTCAAGTCATGGCCAAAACTGTCGATGAGATGAAAAGCTTTGATCGCTGTTTCGACCAGTTTTTTACAAGCAACGTCAATATCGACCTGACAGAGCTACCCGGCGAAGAAAACAGCGGGCAAACTGACGACTCGCAAGATGCCGCAGAAAACGAAGAAACTCAGTCAACGCTGGAAACCCTGAGTGATTTACCGCCCCCACCGGCAGGCGGAAGTGACGGTTCGGGAAGTGGCGGCGGAGAAAGCACCGAACCTGCCGACGACAACGCAGGTGGTGTCCCTCGAAGCCTTCTTGAAATGCTGGAACAAGGGGATCGTACGGAACTCAGTCTGGCAATGACGGCTGCCGCTGAGCGGGTCAACCTTTCAAGCATTGTTCTGATGACACAGCGCGGTCTTTTTTCGCGCCGTATCATGGAAGAAATGGGCCTCAATGATGTCAATCAGGAGATCAATGATCGCCGTCGGGAGGGAGACGATGAACGAGCCGATGCACTGGCAACCCGCCTTGATCTTCTTTTTGATGCCGTCCGGGATATGGTCGAACGTCAATTGGCACTGACGGCTGATGGCAAAGGCAATCAGTTCCGACAGGATGTTCTTAAAAAAGTAAAATTATCGAATATTGAAACCCGGGATTTCCGCCTCATGCGGGAAATGGTTCGGCGCATGGCCAAGCGTCTGACAGATATGAACTCACGGGTAAAAAAGGTGAAAAACCGGGGCCATCTGGATATCCGAAAAACCATGCGGCGAAACGTCGCTTATGATGGTTTGTTGTTTGAAACCCACTGGAAGCAAAAAGAAAAAGATCGTCCAAAGGTTCTTGCTGTCTGTGATGTCAGCGGCTCTGTTGCCTCTGTCGCCCGTTTTTTGTTGCTGTTTTTGTACAGTATGAACGAAGTCCTGCCCAATGTACGCTCTTTCGCCTTTTCTGGAACGTTGGGGGAAATAACGGACCTTTTCGATCGCTATGGTCCTGAAGAAGCCGTCCCGCATGCGATCGAGATGTTTGGTGGACGTTCAACTGACTATGGGCGCGCCATGGAAGATTTCAAAGAGCTAGTCTTCAACGAAATTGACAACCGAACGACCGTTATCATTCTCGGTGATGGTCGTTCCAATGGCGCGGATCCTCGCACTGACATTCTGAAAGAAATCAAGGCCCGGGCGAAACGAGTGATCTGGCTCAACCCTGAAAGAAAAAGTGTTTGGGGAAGTGGCGACTCGGAAATGTTGAAAATTGCCCCATATTGTACAAAAGCAGATGTCTGCAACTCTTTGAATAAACTTGAACTGGTGATCCGGGATCTTCTTAAATCCAGCTAAGCGACAGGAACAGTGCAATATGTCCCTCTTACCCGTTTTATTTTCTTCGGTTTATTTGTTGGGTCAGTCTTCTGTTTTAACCGAGGATTTTGGTATTCTATTGGACATCATGCCGAACGCTTATCCTCCGCAAGAAATAACAAAAAGAGATTTTTATCAACGGCATAAAGGAGAAGGAACCCTCCCTCCCCTTGGCCAGTCAAACTCTTCAACACCAACGTTCCGAGCGCCAAACCGCTTCATGGACCAAACTTTCACCCACGGCTCAACCCTACCGCCAGTGCCAGGCATGCCATTTCCGCGCGCGCCTTCACGCTTTTCAAGACCACGCTAGTTTTCCGCCTGACAGAAAAATCCTGACGATTTCTCCTGTTCCTTTGATAGCGTCAATGGTAACAAACAACAGGCGCCCCTATGGTATCGTAATCAGGAACCGTTTTTAAATGTTCGAAAATATTGAACTCCCTCTTCTTATTGGTTTGGTTGTCGCATTAATTTCCACCGGCGTCGTCGCTGGCGTTCTTGCGGGGCTATTAGGGGTTGGCGGCGGAATTGTGATTGTCCCGGTTCTGTTCCACATTCTTCCTTTTTTTAATGTTGATAATGATGTCCGTATCCATGTTGCTGTCGGGACATCCCTTGCCACCATTATACTAACGTCCATCTCTTCGGCCCGCTCCCATCACAAAAAAGGGGCAATCGACTGGCCATTATTAAAACGATGGGGACCAGCTATCTTTATCGGTGTTCTGGGCGGCACATGGGCTGCTAGCATTGCTGATGCCTTTGTCTTGACCCTGGTATTTGCTGTTCTTGCATTGATTGTCGCTGCGAACATGGCCTTCAGACCGGAAAATGCTCATTTGTCCGACACTCTTCCTGCATCCCCTATCAAGGAGCTTCTTGGGGTCTTTATTGGTTGGTTTTCTGCAATGATGGGCATTGGCGGTGGGACCTTTACCGTTCCGATTTTGACTTTATTCAAATATCCCATCCGTCAGGCCGTTGGAACCGCTTCGGCCATTGGGTTAATCATTGCCATTCCGGGAACAACCGGATTTTTGATCTCAGGCTTTTCGGCTGACAATCTACCGCCCGGCAATATTGGTTATGTCAATATACTGGGCTTTCTGGCAATCGTTCCGATGACCATTTTGTTTGCACCCCTTGGGGCCCATATCGCGCATTCCATCAACACAAACCGTCTCAAAAAACTGTTTGCGTTCTTCTTGTTCGTGACATCAATCCGCATGTTCTATGATTTAATGTAGATCAATGCATTTTGTAGGCGATGAAATGGACGACAAACTCAAAGCTGCTCTTCCCTTTCTCGCTGGCGATCTTGAATGGGTGATAAAAACACCCTTCATTTTGAAAGATACCCCCCAACCGGATCTTGCATCACTTGCCGAAACTGACTGCCTTCTCGAAAAGATAAGGCAGGACCCAACGCCCCTTGCGTTATATCTACAAGACATTAAGCGTCATACGCTGGGCACCTATTTCGAGTTTTTAGTCTTTTTCTGGCTAACACAATTACCAAGTGTTTCCATCCTATCAACGAACCTGCAAATACGGTCAGAAAAGCAGACGGTTGGCGAACTGGATTTGATATTTTCCTACAATGATCAAATATATCATTGGGAACTCGCTGTTAAATTCTATGCGTCCATTGGTGAAGCAAAAGAAGAGGCCAACTGGTTTGGACCGTTAAAAAAGGACACGCTGAAAAGAAAACTTGATCACTTGAGAAGCCATCAGCTTCCACTCGCCAACACAGTGGCCGCGAAAAAGAGCCTTATGGCAATGGGAGCAACCGAACTCACTTCCTATCCGTTCGTTAAAGGAATGCTGTTTAGCCCATATCATTCGGCTGAATTTATTTACCCCGTTTCTGTTTCGCCCATCTGCCAAAAAGGACAATGGATCGAGATATCTGATCTTAAAAATATCGCAAAATTCAGGGATGTTTCATTTTCATACAGACCTAAGCCCCGTTGGTTCAGTCAGATTGAACAACCGGAATGGACCCCGCCTACGAAGTCCTTTTCCCTCATTGAGGCCGCTGAAAACAGCCTGTCGCAATCAGATATCCCGGTGTTATATGCATATCGGTCACCCCACAATCCAAACATGAATGCCTATGCTTCCCTATTTATTATGCCGGATGGCTGGCAGCAAAAATCTGGCTTATGACGTTGTCGAACAGGCTATTGTCGTTTAGAAGCTGCGTCCCAATAGGTTACTTTTTACCGTGTTTTTCACGGCTGTCCTTGGGTGCCTGATCGCGTTCGTTCATTCCATAATCTCTGATAACGCTCGCGATACGTAAACGGTAGTTACTGAAAAATACATTCCGTCCAAGGGACTGGGCTTCACGATGAACTTCTGTTTTTCGCCACTGGTTTACAGCTTCTTCATCTTCGAAAAAAGACAATGACAAAATCTTGCCGGGATTTGTAAGGCTTTGAAAGCGTTCGACGGAAATAAAGCCCTTTATCTCTTTAAGCACAGGAAGCAGATCGGCCGCAGTATCCAGATACTGACCTTTAAATTCATTCTTCGGCTCGACTTCAAATATGATTGCAATCATTCCTACTCTCCAATTCCATGCGGTCCCGAAGCAAGTTTCAAAAAGGTTCTGTCTTCCTTGATTAAAAACTTTTCCCGTTGAGCAAATTCATAATTTTCTTTTCCCAATTTATCAGACATTAAACGGGCACGGTAGGCCTCATATTCCGCCAGATTTTCAATTGAATAGACACCATAGGCGAGACTACTCGACCCTTCATACGGCGAATAATACCCAATTAAATTGGCACCACAACGGGGAATGGCTTGTCCCCAATTTCGGGCATACTGTTCAAACAATTCTTTTTTTGTGGGGTCAATCTGGTAGCGAATAAAGCAGGTAATCATAAAATCTCTCCTAAAAATATAGCGTCACTTTTTGCCATATTGATCAGGCATGATGCTTCGATTATGATCGAAATATGTGGTTTTTCCTTCCCTTTTCCCTAAAACGCCAAAGAATAAATCAAACCCACAAACCCTTGATTGCGGAGAATGCCAAATGAAAGAAGGACCGGATATTGCTCTCATTGGATCGCTGATCGGTGACCCGGCACGGGCAAATATGCTGACGGCATTAATGAGCGGAAAAGCCCTGACGGCAACCGAACTTGCCAACGTTGCGGGGATCACACCACAAACCGCAACCAGCCATCTGAAACAACTTCAAACGAACGGTATGCTGATCCCACGAAAACAGGGACGGCACAAATATTTTGCCCTTGCGGATGACGACATAGCGCACTTGCTCGAAACCCTCCTCGGATATGCAGACAAAAAAGGATTTACCCGCGTTCGCACCGGCCCAAAAGACCCAGCCTTGCGCCATGCCAGAGTTTGCTACAACCATCTGGCCGGTGAGCTTGGGGTTCTTTTGATGGATTGCTTAAAATCCAAACAGCTAATTAACGGGGATGTTGAAACGGTTTACCTGACGAAAAAAGGACGTCATTTTTTAATGGATTTCGGGATTGATCCAGCCCGCATTGAAAAACCCGGTCGGCCCATGTGCCTATCTTGCCTGGATTGGAGTGAAAGGCGAAGCCATCTTGCCGGAAGTGTGGGGGATGCCTTGTTGCAGCAAATTCTATCAAGGGGCTGGGCACGCCGGGAAACGGGGAGCAGAATTATTTCGTTTTCCGTATCTGGCGAAAAAGAATTCCGGCAAACCTTTGCAAATGCTTAGAAAACAGTCTCTAAAGAAGTAAGGCGTCCTTTTTGCAAGGACTGTAACACCGTCGCAAAGCGGTGGCCGAGTGCTCCTGCATCCGGTATTTCAAAATATCGTCCGCCGCGCGCCACACACTCTGATAGCAAGGGATCCTCGATAATCGACACGCGATAATCCAGAATATATAGGTCAGTTCCCTGATTTTTCATCTCGCTACATTTCCGGTGAAAAACTTCCTGCGTTGTCTGCTCACCAAGACCGCTACCGACCATCAAAACAACTACTTTTCTGACCTCATCCAAAGACCCTGTGCGCTCTTCACTCCTCCAATGCGGTTGCCATTGATCAGATAATAATCGATCAGCCCAAACTAACGATCGCCCGAAGTCCGTATTTCCATAGCCTGCTAAAAGACTGATCTTATCGCGTACCGTTAAATACTGACCCGATAATGGCGATACTGGCTCGGCAGGACAGGCTTCCGGGGTTGCAATAAAATACTCCGGTAATCCAGTGATCTCATGCGCTCTCGTCTCGATCGATAAAATCAAGGGAAACGGTATCTCTGTCGGAACCTTATTATTTTCAGACGCCTCTCCGCCGCGCATCCCAACGCACCACCTCTGTTCTATTAGAGGCCCCACCCAAGCAACAGTGCCCGGCACGGCGGGAGGCAAATTATCAGGCCAGCTGCTAGGAGAAACCCAATCTTCATAGGGGCCCACATTTACCAATTGATCAACCGCAGGAAGCAAGGCCACTCTAATTTTCTCCTGGCTATCCGGAACAGCTGCAATTTGACTGAGCCACTTCATCGCGGCTGTTTTAAAAGACGAAAGGTGCCCGGCATCTGCTGCTGCAAGGCTTCGGTCCATCACTAAGACAATGTCGGCCATTATTGTTGACGCTTTGGATTGCGCACGTGCCTGAATGGACAAATCCGTCACATCGGCAAAACCATCCCCCAAAGACAAAGTCAGTGAAAATTCTGCTGAAACAATTACTTGCCGCAGGTCATTTGCCCGGTTGACAGAGACATTCTTGATCCGTAATCCGGTCGGATCTGAAAGTAGGAACACACTATCGGTCAGACCAGTTCTGATAAATTCTTCAACAAATGACGAGAGATGGTCATCAGCGAGGATGTCCAAATTCTGAGCCGCAAGCAGGCTCGCATCTTTCACAATCCCTGTCAGCTTAGAATGGACGGAATAGTAACGCGTATATTCAAACGCAACCGACAAAACACCGGCCAGCATTATAAAAAGCCCGGCCCAGACGATTGTCAGGGCACCTCTTTTGTCTCTTGCAAAGCTCTGAAAACCAATCAAAAGTTACTA
This sequence comes from Sneathiella sp., assembly GCF_047631475.1. Classification (GTDB taxonomy): domain Bacteria; phylum Pseudomonadota; class Alphaproteobacteria; order Sneathiellales; family Sneathiellaceae; genus Sneathiella. The sequence goes on from NZ_JBLHZT010000009.1 coordinate 68,235, forward strand.
CACCCCATGCTTAAAGGCAGGCGTGCCGGAATGTCTGGAAATACTCGCGTAGTTCTTCTGACTATGCGCCCGATAAGAAGACAGATAGAAATCCTCAACAGGTGAAATGCAGGTTCGAATAACAAGAAAATCCTGGTGTGGCCAATAGACTTCCTCTCCGTCAATCGCGGTATAGGAGGGAAAAGTGCCGTGCTGATCACAGGAAACAGACGTCTCCCCTACTTCTGCCGACCAGTATTCACCGGCGCCATTCAAAGGGTCAAGCGTGATGGACGAGACCCTTATCATAATGCGCACATCCCTTTTGTAATATCCCAATGAAGCCTGGACTTGAGGTACGAGATCGGCAATATCCTGCTCATCCACTTCATCCCGTGTCGCAAGACTGGCCCCTAAACTTTCGGTTACAAGATCTACGCGGTGCATAAGCTGGATCGTTCGTAAAATATCCAGCCCAGTAAAAACAATAAGCACTAGTATTGGTAGTAGCAGAGCCGCTTCCACCAGCGCGCTTCCCTGTTCATTGGAAAAGAACCGACAGGTCAATGGGCCTCACCTTTCTGATGGCCCGACGGCGAGGCCAACGGCAATATAAACTCGCGTTGAACAAGGACATCCCCAAACAGATTTGTGACCAACGGCGTAGAGAGATCGACCGAATATTTCACATATACCTGTTGAAAGCTTTGATCATTGGTGGGCGTGACAGTGAGGTCAATTTTTTGCGGATCGACCCAGAACGGGTCGAGGTCGTCAAATACGGACATAAACGACGCCTGTAAGGACGGCGTATCGGGTTCCTGATCAAGAGGTCCTATCCGTTGAACCAGCGTTCCAAGAGAAGATTGGAGAATGCCATCCACAATCATAATTCGCCCAATATCAACAAATAATAAACTGACGATCACCAGAAATGGGCATATGCCGGCAAGTTCTAAAGCAGAAATTCCAAGACGGTTCTGCCTGAATTTTGTAATTAACCTCAAGACAACCGCTGTCATGTCGAACTCTCCCCATAAGCAAAAAGAGCCCTCAACGTTGATGCATTTTTATGGAGGCTTGCCAGTTGATAGTATGAAATCATGCGTTTGATCTCGTCGGGGCTATAGTCCAGTGACGCCACATGAACCGCAGCCTCCTGATCCCCGCTTAGAACATATGCAATGGTCAGGTTCTGACGTATGCGAACACTGGAATTTACCCCAAATGCAAGAGCGCTAAGAATTTCGATGGCAGGTTGAAAGCTGCCTGATTGAAGCAGAGACAAAGCGTAATTATTTTGTAAAGCGACGTCAGTTGGATTTGCCGTCAAGGACCGTTCATATAAAGGCTTCGATCGGTCGTATTGCCCCATCAGATCAAAGCTGATTGCCAAAAGCTTCATCGCATCGCGACTTTCAGCCTCCTGGCCCAAACATTTCTGTAATACGATCACTGCGGATGCAGGGCGCACCTGACGTAAATACAACCGGGCCAGACCCAAATAAACAACACAGTCACCTTTTTCTTGAGATAACAGCTTTTCATAAGTGGAAAGCGCCTCATTATAAGAGCCCAACTCATACAGCAACTCGGCAGAAGACTGCAGCGCGTCCGCATTGTCAGGGTCTTTTTCCAATAGCTTCTGATATAATAAGAGTGATGTGTATTTGTCCCCGTTTTGACGCAGGGCGTTGGCGACTTTCACTCCCTGAAGCTTATCTTCTTGGTGATTGGATTTAAGGGATGAACTGGTCGCCCCTAACCCTGAACATCCCCCTAACAAAAGGGAGAAACTGACAATCAAGAGCAACGCACGCATTATCCGGCTCCTCCGATTGTTCGCAGCATATTCATAAAACCAGGCCCTGCGGAAATGGCTACGACCGGCGGCAAAATCAGCAGCATCAGTGGAACACTCAAAATCACGGGTAATCTGGCGGCTTTCCGATCCAGCCTGTTAAACATCTTCTTCCGACTATCCTTTGCAACAATTGCCAATGAGGCCGCGATAGGCGTTCCGTATTTTTCGCCTTGGGAAAGTGCCACAGCAAGGTAACGAAAGGTGTCGGACCCCGTTCGCTTCACCAGCGCCGAAAACGCCTGATTCCGATCCGGAAAAAGGGCAAGTTCTGCTGACAACAACGCCAATGCCTCCGCCGTGTGTTTAGAATAGTGAACAATATGGGTTTGCACCTGTTTTAAAGCACTATCAAATGACATACCCGCTTCAACGGCGAGAACCAGCAAATCAATAACGTCAGGCGCACTTTGTTCAATGGATTGGCGTATAAGCCTGTGTCGGATGAGCCGAATACCCGCCGGCAAAAAATACCCGGCGATGGCGAAAGAAAGTAATCCCAAAAACCAGGACTGGCCGCCACTGGGCAAGGCACCTGTCACGGTATTAGATAAAATATAAACAGCGGCGCTCACCATCCCCATACTAAGGCCCAGTATCACCGGGCGAATGACGACGTTGTTTTTTCCATTCCGGTGATCCTGCAAGGACAAAGAATTGATATCAAGGCGAGTGGCATCCTCGTTCTGTGAGCCCTGCCCTAGAAACCTGTGGATCTTAATGTCCAGCCTGCGACGTAACCCGCCGCCCACTGCCATTAAATAGAGCGGTTTATTTGGGTGCGGATTTTGATAAGACGCAACCAACTGGCCAAAATGTCCCGATCCGTTCAATCGAGAGGCCCACCTTTCCCGGCGCTTATTCTGCACGCCTTTCGCGAGAAAAAAGCCTGCCAGTACAAGGCAGCCTCCGACCACCAAAAGGACGGGCAATCCTGTCTTGAATGACAGAAATATATCGGTCATTTCACGCTCCTAACCAGTATGTATAAGCTGACCACACCGAGGAAAAGGCTAGCAAAACTATAGAACAGGATAGACTGCCCACTTGGGTCACGGAACAGAAACTCGAACTGAGAAGGGTTGGTCAAATACAGCATCAAGACAGATAACCCAGCGATCCCCACAATCAGGCTGGAAGCAAGCCGGGGTTCAGCGGTAACTGATTTCACTTTTTCATCCAGTTCCTGCCGTTCGCGTAAGACACGCGCCAGGTTCTCTAGCGTATCGCCATATTGGCCGCCACTTTTACGTTGTATAGAAAGTGTCGCGACAAGGTATCTAAACTCCCGTATCTGGAACTTAACCGGAATTTCAACGAACAACCCTTCAAACGGTACGCCGATTTCAAGCAACTCGCTCACTCGTTTAAACAGGCCCGAAACGGGCTCTGGCATTTCATTGCCAACAACACAAATATTCTGTTCAAGGGAAACGCCAACCCGTGCGCCACGCACCAGAAGATCCAGTGCCTCGGGGAATTGTTCCGCCAACCGTTTCGCTCTTTGGGCTGACTGGCGTTTTGTTAACAGCAAATACCCACCCCCGACGGTCCAGAAAATGACACTTAAGAACGCCCAATGGGCCGAAGAAGGTGTTAAAAGAAGGACGGCCGCCCCAACAGTACATAAAAGCCACGCATAGGAATTCAGCGAAACGAGTACGCCAAAGCCGGTCTTTTTTAGCGGTCCGGATACCAAGGCCAAATTTTCCTTTTTTTTCACAACACCCTGCCGATTAGCCGTCAAACGCTTATTGATCTTTTGGTAACGGGCGTTTTTGTGACTTCGCAGGGCCGCAAACAAGAAGGCGCCTCCCCCTAGTATAAGAAAGCCCATCAGAAATATGGCTCCATAAATGCTGAGAAATTGGTTCATCCGCTATTCAGGACCTTTTCCAATGCGTCTCCTAAATGGTAACGTCGAACTTTGGCTTCACAGCAAGGCCGAATTTTGGAAAACACGAAATCACCTTCAAAAATCCCTTCATCTCCGCCGGCAGTTCGCTCAAAAGTGAACAGATCCTGAGTTGTAATCACATCCCCTTCAAGGCCGCTGACTTCTGTAATTGAGTGAATATACCGGTGGCCCGTATAATCTCTGGCGACATGGACGATCAGGTCCAGTGCAGAAGCGATCTGTCGTTTAACTGCGCCCGCATTGAAGTTCTGTTGATAGGACAACAACAAATCTTCAACGCGCAACAGGGCATCCCGCGCAGAGTTTGCGTGAATTGTCGACATAGAACCATCATGCCCCGTATTCATCGCCTGAAGCATTTCATGCACTTCATTCCCTCTGACCTCTCCAATGATGATCCTGTCCGGCCGCATCCTTAAGGCATTTCTCAACAGATCCCTTTGACAGACTTCACCCGCCCCTTCAGAGTTTTTCTGACGAGTTTCAAGACTAATTACATGAGGTTGCTGCAAATCGATCTCTGCCGCGTCTTCAATGGTGACAACCCGTTCTGTCACGCCAATCTCTCCGGAAAGGGCATTAAGAACTGTTGTTTTCCCGGCACCCGTTCCACCAGAAATCAGAATATTCAAATGAGCCTTTGCGGCAATTTTCAGAAAGTCCGCCATCAGTTCCGTCAGGCTCGTCTTTTGAACCAAAGAGGACAGATTGATCTGCTTGGATGGAAATTTTCGAATTGAAATAACCGTTCCGCAAACAGAAAGCGGTGGAATGATGATGTTGACGCGGCTTCCATCAACCAGACGGGCGTCCACCATTGGGCTACTTTCGTCAATGCGGCGACCCGCCGAAATAGCAATCCGCCGAGCAACCTGCAAGAGATGGGCCTCGTCACGAAAAGATAAATCCGTCTGTTCCAACTGCCCATTTTTTTCAATAAAGATACTATCCGGACCATTGACGAGAATGTCCGCGACACTCTCATTCTGTAACAGAGCTTCAATTGGCCCCAAACCAATCAGATCGTTCAGTAGCTCTGTCGCGATCTGACTTTGTTCCTGCCAATTCAACGGAATTTTTTCCTGATCCACAATCTTTGCTACGGCTTCAATCACCTTGATTGATAAGCTTTCCTTTGGTAAGGCGAGCGCTATTGCAGGATTGATCATCTTAAAAAACTGCTCCCGAACAAGGGCGCTAAGCTCAGGATCGACAATGGGCTTCGCTGATGTGACCCTGTCTGGATTGCCTTCCAGCGGGGATCCAATCCAGTCTTGCGCTTCGTCCTTTAATCCACGAAACCCGGTCTCCGGGTCAGTTTCATTTTTTCTTCCGAACATGCATCCCCTGCCTTCCTTTGAAAAATGAGAAAACAGAATGCTTCTCGTTCTTTAATTCCTGCCCACTCAATCGACCTGCCAGAAGCATAACCTGCTGTGAAAATTTACCTTTTATCTGGCTTGGAGGAACTGCATTCAGTTCTGCCTGTCCGATAGACGCGGCATCGAACGGAATAATGTGATCAATCTGCCTTTCTAAATAAGCTTCGATCTGATCTAAAGCCGGCCCTGATTTTTTTAGAGGTCTGCTGTGGTTTAAAATAACCGTCATCTGAAACGGGTGCCCCAAATCGTCAGAGCAATAATCCATTATTTTTTTTATATTTCGAATGGACTGTATGCTCGGTTCAACGATAAAGAGGCCATGATCACATAGTCTTAACGGCGTTAAACCGGTTTGCGACAAATGGTATGGAACGTCCAAAATAACATAATGGTATTTTGGTTTTAAAACCCCCAGTAATCTCGCATACTCTTCCTCTGAAAAACTCGAAGGATTGACCATTACTTCAGAGCTTCCCAAAAAATCCAGCCTTGGATTAATCTGCTGGGCCGCGCGTTGCACAAGTAAATCATCCATGCGTTCAGGATGCTTGAACAGATCAGCCGCCCCTTTATTTCCATCGAGTCCGAAAAGCAGGCTTGCTCCTCCCGACCCGACATCCAAATCCAATAACATTATTCGCCGGCCGAATTCCGCTGACAAAACATGCGATAACGAACATGCAATCGTAGTTGCCCCCGTCCCCCCGCTGGCATGAAATACGCCCAGAACTTTCCCGGCTTTGGGGTCCGATGCGGAGGCGGGCGATCCCAGAGCAATTTTTGAGATCGTCGCCTGCAATAATTCCTGCGGCAAAGGCGTTACAAGATAGTCAGAAACACCGCGCATGATTAGATTTCGGTACAATCCCACTTTGTCTTCTGAGCCAATCGCCAAGACTTTTACATAAGGAGCACAGACTTTTGCCAGCTCTTCCATGCCTGACAAGGGCATGTCGGAATGTGAAATATCAACAATTAATAGCGAAGGAGAGGGTTCCTCCCGAAAAACCCGGATGGCATCTTCCAACCCACCCTGCATTATTTGATAATTCAAAAGGTCAAAGGCCTCAAAGCAGGATTTGAGCTGCCCTTCCGTAGCGCGATCGTGAACAAAGGCCTGTATGGTCTCGATCTGGTTGTCCGGCGTTTTGAAATTCTCTGGCCTCATTGGTCGTTCACCGATATGTTCTGGCGTCCTAACGGACGCACTTTGTCCATTTTTGCATCCAGCACTGTCTTTTCTTCAAATACCCCCAATGGGTTCGCAAGGCGCCTCCCTCTCACCAGTTCAGCAGGATCTGCCAAAATCAAGGCGCGATTGGTGGCCACCGCACACCCTGACTGACCTGAGCCAAAATGGACGTTGCATAAATCGGTGGAGAGCCCCAGCCGGGTTATCTGCATCTTAAAAGCATAAAGCCCCGGCTGCTTGTCAATCATGCCAAGAAAAACAGGCTTCCTGAATTTCGTCGCCTCGATCGTTCCGACCATCCGTTTGGACATTTCCTGCTTATGCCAGTCTGATTGAGGAATAAGCATAATCTGGTGGATATTGGTTTGATCAAGGCTGCTAAAATAATCAATGAACGAAACAGACTGCGCGGTGACATACTCTTTATTGACACCGCGAAAATAAAAAGTCTCCTCTGATACAGTCTGAACCAATGCTGGGTTTACTGTTGAACTCTGAAACGTCTGTGAGGGTCTTTTGTCTGGTACACATCCTGCCAATAACAGGGTCAGGACAAGAACAAAACCCGTTGGCGTTTTCCTAGATAGTGTTAATCCCATAATCACCGTTCATATCCCTTCAATAAATATATCCGTGTGTCTTCGGTGGGGAATTTCCGGAAGGCGTATTCAGTTGTTTTAACGTCGCGGGCGATTGTTCATTCAACAGTTTTCCAGTCTTTTGAATAACATCCGGTGACGATAGGTTCAGCCCCTCCAACGGAGACCTAAAGTCATCTGTATCCCGAGGCCGAACGATATGGGCCGTTGCAATCATCACAAGCTCGGTTTCAGATTTCTGAAATTTCTGAGACCGAAACAAGGCTCCCAACACATCGATATCGGCCAACCATGGGACCTCGCTCACCAGGTTTCGTTGCTGGTTTTGCAATAAACCCGCTACTGAAAAGCTTTGTCCGCTTGCCAGCTCGATTGTCGCTTCGGTTCGTCGAATAGAAATTCCCGGAACTGTAATATTTTGAATGACAACTGCGCCCGCTGTCGACAATTCGCTCACCTCCGGGCGAATATGCAGGCGGATACGATTATTTGAAAGCACCGTTGGGGTCATATCGAGAATGACGCCGAATTTTTTAAATTCTACCGTAATACGATCGTTAGACGCTGCCACAGGAATTGGAAACTCGCCCCCCGCAAAGAAACTGGCCGTTTTTCCCGATCGTGAGGTCAGATTTGGCTCTGCCAGAACCGTCACGAGGTTATCTTCAACCATCGCATCAATCACCGCATTCAGACTTCCCGAACTTCCGTCCAGCCCAATAAGCCCACTACTACCCTGCCCGCTCAACCCCAGTTTCGGCAGGATCTTGTCGTTAAGCGTAAGCGGGTTGCGGCCTGCAATCAGTCCAATCGCAAATGAACCGGGCTTTAGAAGAATATCCCAATTGATACCCAGATCCTTGGTTGCCCTTCTGTTCATTTCCATAATTCGAACCTTCAGGTTCACTTGCAATGCAGAGGCAAGCGTCATCTTGTTGATGAGTGTCTCCTCTTTGCCAAGATAACCTTTCACCACAGACAGCATTTGATCCATAATCTGAGGATCCGACACTTCCCCAGACATCATCAAACTGCCAGGCGAAACAGAGACCGCAATATTTTCATTGGGAAACTCCGCGTTCAGAACGGCTCTCAGTCGACCCAAATCTCGCTGCACCTCTATTATTCGGTCAAACAAGATTTTGTCCCCGGCCCCTAACGCTACGATGTGGGTAATACCCGGACTCTTGCCATAAATAAAAAGTCCATTTCCCTGTGTAATCTGGACGTCCGCGATTTCCGGATTTGTAATTAAAATATCCTGTACTGGCTGGCTTGGCTTTTGAAGATGTCCCTCGTTCACATTCAAATAAAGGGTCGGACGCGCCTGAACCCCGACCATACCGAAGAAAAACAGAAATATTATTAGAAGCAGGCGGATCCTCATTGGCTTGTTCCTCGCTTCAGATCAGGCTGCCTTTCAAAAACAAACCGTTCCTGACCCCGTTGGATAATAATAGGTCGAGCAGGAATTTTTGCCGGCTGAACAAGGGCTTCCAATGATCTTTGCAACCGCTGAAGAGATGCCGAAATGATTTGCTGCTTTTTTGCATGCCCCTGTCGTGTTTGACTATTCGGCAAAACCGACACTGACAGTTGGCCCCGTGTCTTCCAGTTGCGAAAGGTCGTGACTTGCCCGTCCGGTATTTCAACGATTAAATCGGACAGGCGAGCCGCGTCCCCGGATGTTTCAGGATGGGTTTTAAGAACGCGGATATTGGATGCGAGCAGGACGGTCTCAGTTTTCGATGTCAGACCGTTCAACGCGACCGTAAGATAAAGATCCAGGTAATCACCCGGATTGATATCGACCCTGTTCAGTGCCATTTCACGGCTACTCAAAGAGAGCGCCTGATGCCCTTCTCGGAGGGTTTTTCGAAGAAACTCATTTTCGGAAATCCAGGTGATTGCGCCAACCGGTATTGGCTCCCCGCGGAGAACGGCGGCATCAACAGAAAAATATCGATCGGCACGCGCTTCAACATCGCTCAACAGATAAAATTTATACGCTGGATTAGGCCGACGCGCTCCAGATAAACTGTCAATGCCAAGAATACTGCCGGGCGCAATATCTTCTGTCACCACCGCCAGCTTCTCTAACTCAGTAATCTGGTTGTTTGCCTGTGTCGGCACGATCACACTCGACCAGCCGGGCAGCATAAACCCCAAATATACGGCGGCGCCCAAGAACAGAATGCAGCAAAAGAAAAAGATGGATGACTTCATTTTCGATTACACCACATAGGCTTGCCATATCCCGTAAGAGGCTCCGACCGCGATGGCCAGACCGTAGGGCACCGAATGTTGGTTCGGAAACAAGAACAGGCTTTCAGACATATTGAACCGAATTTTTGCCCACCCCCATAACGCCTGAGGCATTGGAAGAAGGGCAACTAACGCCAGCACGCCACCGAACAAACTTGTCAGCAGTAAGAATTCTGGCCCCGCAATAGGCCCGCACCATAGGGCAGCGGATGCCAATAATTTTACATCGCCGCCGCCAAGCCTGTTGATGGCATATAACCCGAGCAGAAATAAAAATGTAATACCGCCCCATAACAAATGAAGGGGCAGGTCAATTTTACGGGCTGACAGACCATAAAAACTGAAAAACAGAATAATCAGGAATACCGATACCCGGTTCGGTATGATCCGAAACCGCAAATCCATTACGCCAGCATAGCAAAGGAAAAAGATTGCAATGATGGGTATCAAAAACGTCATGAATTTGAGAAAAGTTAACGATTCCGGCATCGGCACCGTCCTTAACCGTTAATCGCCACTCGATGCGCCGCCACCGGCGCCACCACCAAACTGAATATTTCCCATGGCTTCGCTGACCCGGCCATAAAAGGCACTTCCCGCAGTTCCGACAACAGCCGCCGCCGCTGCTGCGAGCAGCGCATATTCCACAGATGTAACGCCGCTTTCACATTTATAAAAATTCTTAATGAAATTCATATTAAATCACCTCTTGATTGCTTTTTATTATTAAGCCCATGCCGACACACCTGTCAGTGCTGTTAATAGGCAGAGCTGTATAGACAATTCATGGCGTTCAGAACAAAGAGCCCACTTCTTTAACTAACAAAGGCCTGCAAAATGGCAAAAACATAAGAAAAACGCGCCAAATAATCAACCAAACTAATGAATCATCAAATTTTATATAAAAAATTTATATTAAAGAGTCATCAATTTTTTTCTAAAAAAGAGAATTAAAAAGTTATTTATTATCGGAAAGGTATTTAACAGATGAAAATAAAAGGCATATTAGATGGTCAACCATACCCTTATATGGAAGAAATAATTGAAGCCTTATTGCATTATTCTTCTCTATTTACGTGTGAATTTTTGATCATAGAATCACCAAATATTAAAGACCTCTAGAAACCCAATCGTAGAAATGGGGCTGCCATTTTGCCCGGCAATACCAAAATTCTTAAATAAGCGGCCAATTTCCTGGTGCATTCTGATGTTAAGGAGGCTATACCGGATTAAGATACTTAAGGTGGTTGCTTGACTCCGTATACGGAGAGGGAAGGCATAATGACGAAAGACAGCGCACGGCGCATCCTGATTTATAGCCACGACTCTTTTGGCCTGGGGCATCTGAGAAGATGCCGGACACTTGCCCATGCCCTCGTCGAACAGAACCAAAACCTGTCAGTCCTAATTTTGTCAGGCTCTCCAATTATTGGGAGTTTTGATTTTAAAGCGCGGGTAGATTTCGTCAGAATTCCGGGCATCATAAAACTGAGAAACGGTGAATATACCTCTCTAAGCCTGCACATTGATACAGAGCAGACATTGGCAATGCGTGCCTCCATCATTCGCCACACAGCAGAGACGTTCGATCCGGACATCCTGATTGTCGACAAAGAACCTTTTGGACTAAGAGGAGAGGTGGAAGAAACTCTCAGGTTCCTGAAAACAAAAGGCACGCGGCTTGTTTTGGGTCTTCGGGACGTCCTGGATGACCCCGCGCTGCTGGTGCCCGAATGGAAACGCAAAAACGTTCTGCCCGCCCTTCAGGATCTCTATGATGATATCTGGGTTTTTGGTATCGAGCAGTTATACAATCCGCTACAGGAAATCGCCCTGCCTGCAGATGTAAAACGTAAAATCACCTATACTGGATACTTGCCCCGAGCGGTATCGGTTGGCGCAGAACCTGCAATACTTGAGGAACTGGACGCACCATATGCCCTGATCACTGTTGGCGGGGGCGGCGATGGTGAAGTCCTTATTGACTGGGTCTTGAGAGCCTACGAATCTGGCAATCCGCCCCCTATCAAAGCGCTCTTTGTGTTCGGTCCGTTCATGCCGCCCGAAACGCAAAACTCTTTTCGGGACCGGATTTCAAAACTAGATATGGTAAGGGCTGTCACGTTTGACAATCATATGGAAAGCCTGATGTCCAAGGCTTCCGCAGTCGTCGCAATGGGAGGCTATAATACCTTTTGCGAAGTCCTGTCGATGGATAAAAGAGCCCTTATTATCCCGCGAACGGTCCCACGTCTGGAACAGTATATTCGGGCGACCCGGGCGGCTGAGCTGGGCCTGATCAGTGTCCTTATTGACGATGGAGTTCGATCTGCATCAACGATGACCACCGCTCTTAAACATCTTTCGCAGCAGAAAAAACCGTCCGAAACAGTAATTCCAGGGCTTCTAGACGGCCTGACAAATGTGAACCGGCTAGCACAATTGCGGTTTAATGAAAGAGACAAATCGAGAGAAAAAAATACACTTTCTTTTCGCAAAGCAGACGGATAACCCTATCCGGCAAAAACAGAGGGTATGAATTCCACAGTTGGGCCGGAAGATAACTTGGCTCGATCAAACGGTGCCAGTTTGTTGGAAGCGATGATCGAACGGATAGACGATAAATATTCTTCACCCCGTTCCGAATAGGATTTGAGAAAAGCGATCATTGATGCCCCTTTTAGCGCCTCTCCCGCATTTAATCGTCGACTACGCTCTTTTCGAAAAGCGGCATATGCCTGATTTGTGTTCAGGTTCAACATATATGCTCGGACAGAGTCTAGCGGGGTCTTGAACGAACGAATACGATAATCCCCTTTTTCTGCTCGCTGCTCTTTTGGTTTCATACCTTTGGAAAAACTCCATTGACCAAATAATGCATTGCCTTCGATGGCGAAACGTGAAGTCCCCCAACCGCTTTCTTCAATCATTTGGGCAACCCCCAAAGACACAGGAATTGGGCCAACCCGGGTTTTAAGCTGCGTCAACAATTTCCGAAGGGGGGTATCCTTGTCCAGCTTATATTTCTGCGCAAGACGCCTGACCCGTTTTTTGTCGCCGTTGTCCAACTCCGTTTTTGAAAGAAATCTCAATACTGTCTTGCGTTCCGCTTTTACTTCTTCGTTAGCGATCAGAACAAGAGGAATGGAAAACCTTAAAAACAGCGCTTTCTTTTTCTCAACTGTCACATTTTCCAAGGCATGTTCTGGCCATTTCGAAGGAATGTCCTGAAGCAAAATTCTCGGAATTTGGGCCTCCCCCGCCCGCCATTTCTCTACTGACATTTCATGAAGAGCGAAATACTTGTCCAAATCTTTAATGGTCGAAAAACGCACTGTTTCCCTGGGATGAGCATCCCCTTTGGAAGAAAAAAACCCGCCATAGTTATAATATCCAACCAGCCCGACAATCAAAATGCCAAGAACAAAAGTTACAAGAGCCTGCTTCAAAATCTATTCCCCATTTTTAAAGTGACCAGCGCACATTTTTGTCGACTGCTCCTGTACTTCTTTAGACAACTACCCAATAATAAGCCTCATTCTCTTGTACTTTAACGCATATGGTGAGCAAATGAAGAAATTCTCAATAATGGCTGCAATGATTGCCATTTTATCAGTGGGAATAACAACAACATCCTTGGCGCAAGATGCCCATGGGAATCTTCAATGTGACGCCAATTTACAAAAAGCTCAGTCAGAATTAGATCTGACCGGAAAATCTGTTCGCGCCGTCTCAATCCTAGACCGTTTGGAAACCCATGCCAGTGGCAGCATCGTCAACGGAAAAGAATATTGGGTTTCTTTTCGTGAATGCAAAGGCAACCTTGTCGTTATTTTCGACCGCAACTGCGCTCTGGAAAATATGTACACGACAGGGAATTGCACGATTGAAACGCTGCCGTCCTATTAATCACTCTATTCAGCTTTCACCACCGAGACTAGGTTCATTTTCGCGAGCCAACCTGCGATCCTGATCATTTTCCCAATGGGCATTTTAAAGGCTGTTGCCAGCTCTTGAAGCGACATTGTGTCAGCATCAGCAATGACCTTAACGAAGTCTTCGATGGTGGCAGCGTTTGGCATGATTATCGATGCCCCATTGCCCATTGTGTCACCCAGATATTTTTCGACGTTTCCTACAGCATTTTCACAAATCCTTATTCTTGTCTGAGGTTTCATCTGTTCAGTCGGATAATGCGCGAAAAGTTTAAAGGGATCGTCCCGCAACGGTACAGGTGTTCGAAAAGCATTTGTCTCCGCCTTTGTGCGGCGGTCTGCAAGATCTGTCCATAAATCCTGATAGGTCGGAATTAGAACGTTCCAGTCGTATACCGCGTTAGCCCGTGCTTTACCTGCTGCCCCCATCTTTTTCCGCAAAGCACTGTCTTCAATCAGAGTTAGGTAAGCGTTGGCGCAGTCCTGTGTGTCGACATTGGTAAACAGCCCGACCTGACCGACATACCGGTCATAGCTATCAATGCCAACCTGATATCGATAGGCCAAATCCAAACCGCATCCCGCGGCCGGCATGGTCGTTCGGACCAGCAATCCATCAATCCCGTGACGCACGGTTTCTCGATACCCATCCCAATCGGTTGCAACGATGGGCAACCCTGCGGCCATCGCCTCGACCGGTGTTATTCCAAACGTTTCCTGAATGTTATCCGACAAGGAAGTAAAGATGTCGGCAGCCTGCCAGATATTTGTACGGACGTCCATATCCCGACCATCCACAAAGATACAATTCACAGACGGACAAAATTTTCGCGCGCCACTTCTAAACTGATTTTCAATTGCCGCCGTTGCAAACCAGCCGGCTTGTACCAAATGCAATTTTTTGTTGGTTTTTGCAGCTGCAATTTCCAGCGCCTGATACATCGGAAGAGGATGCGCCTTTGCATGTGCGGCAAGTCTGCCAACATATAAAATAACAATATCATCCGCGCCAATATTGTGAGTTTCTCTGAAGCTTTTACGCCATGCCAATTTTTCTGGCGTCTCAGCAAAATCGTCACAATTAATTCCAAGAGGAATGATCGGCAGCTGGACGGGTAATTTAACCTTTCCACCATTTCTCTGCTCCAGATACTCGGAATAGTTTGCGAGCACGTGTTCAACCGTTTTTTTCACCGAAACAGATGTGCAGATCAAGGCATCCCATTCTTCAAACGGTGCAATAGCAAGATCGCCAAACGTATCCATGACTTCCATCGAAGAAATGGTATGCGTCAATCCGCAAAGGCTAAAACTATTGCTCCCGATATGTCGCCGTTGCCAGGCAAACGGACCGATTGAAGGTCCAGAATAAAACAGACACCCCGGCTCGCTCATACGCCCGAGTGTCATGGGGTTTATCCATGTTGAAGGCGGAGCCTGATCAGACCAGGACGCGATCTGGCTTTCGAATGCCTTAAATTTTCCCGGGTGGTCCGTATAGCAATAAAGCTGATCCTGAGCCCCAAACTTCAAATACCCTTTAAGAAAGCTTTCTCCAGCAGATTGTCGTCCCAGAAGACGTTCCCCGCCCGTGCTAAATCCTTCTTGCTCGTAGAAAATAGCTGCATTTCGTTTATTGCTCACCCGTTCCCCCTATACCGACCCTTTTTTCAAGGCCCGCTGAATAACTTGCGGTAGGGTAAGGGAATAACGGGCGAAAATAAATATATCCTGAAGAGAAGAGGATTATTTATTATGCATCAAAGTCTACAATGACATCATCACTTGTCGGGTGAGACTGGCAGGTAAGGACAAACCCTTCCGCGACTTCATCATCTTCAAGTGCGTAGTTCAGATCCATCCGAACCTCTCCCTGAATAACCTTGGCGCGGCATGTACTGCATACCCCCCCTTTACAAGCAAAGGGCAGGTCGACACCCTTTTCAAGGGCCGCATCCAATATGGATACACCTTCTTCAGGGATACCCACTTCTGTTGTTTGTCCGTCGAGAATTACCGAGACAGTATGTTCGGGCCCAGCATCATTCGCATGTGGGTCTTGTTTCGGTTTATTGGCGGCAGCGATCGCAGCGTCTGTTATGAACAGCTCAAAATGAATATGGTCTTTTGACAGACCGTTATCGATTAGAAAGCCCTGAACATCCATGATCATACTTTCAGGGCCACAGATAAACGCATCATCGAATGACCGGACGTCCAAAGCGCCGCCGAACAATGTTTCGCATTTCTCCCGATTTATCCGACCATTAAACAGGGCCGCATCCTGTTCTTCTCTGCTCAGTATATGAATCAGGTTCAACCGATTTTGATACTGGTTTTTAAGATCTTCAATCTGCTCAAGAAACAGAATACTCGATACCGTCCGATTACCGTATATCAGCGTCACTTTACTTTTTTCTTCGGTTTTCAAGATGGTTTTAAGAATAGAAATAATCGGTGTTATTCCGCTTCCAGCAGCGACAAGCAGATAGTTTTTCGAGTGGGTCGGATCTAGTGGTGTATTAAACCGCCCTTGCGGCACCATGACATCCATGACCTGCCCTGGTTTGAAATTTTCGTTGGCGAATGTGGAAAAAACACCATCATCAATTTTTTTAATGGCCACTTTAAGTTCTGGATCCCCAACGGCACTACAAATCGAGTAGGACCTTCTAACATCCTCCCCGTTTATTTCAGCTTTTAAGGTCAAATGCTGACCTTGCTCAAACCGATAGGCATCGCGCAGTTTTTCAGGAACATCAAATGATACAGAAATCGCATCTTTCGTTTCCCGCACAACATCTGAAATCGTTAAACTATGAAAAACACTCATATTCGTTCCCTAGACACATTTGAAATAATCGAACGGTTCAAGACAATCGACACATTTATAGAGTGCCTTGCATGCCGTCGAACCAAATTCACTAACTTTTTCTGTATTTTCAGACTTGCATTGCGGGCACCGCACTGTTTCGCGCCCCAGCAATGCCGCCTTTGCACTGGATGACGGTGGCGCAATGCCAAATTCTTCCAGTTTTTTCTTTCCGTTTTCTGAAATAAGGTCAGTCGACCAAGCAGGCGTCAACACTGTTTTTACGTTAACGTCTTTATATCCATGCAATGTCAAGGCGACCTGAATATCCTCGGCAATCGTGTCCATCGCCGGGCAGCCTGAATAGGTTGGTGTAATCGAGACCTGAACCCCGTCTGCCAGAAACGCGATACCCCGAACAATACCCATATCTTCGATTGTCAAAACGGGTATTTCCGGATCTTTCACCTGTTCCAGCACCTGCCTGACCGCTTCTATATCCCCTGTTGCATTGTTCGGTTCCATTAGACGACTACCATTTTGCGTCAGGATAGGCCCTTGGAAGAAATTGCATTTCCGCCAAAATATATCCAAGATGTTCAGAATGCTTCCCAACCTTGCTACCGCGGACGGACCAGGTCACCTCTGGACGCACCAAGGTTGCTTCTTCCAAAACGGCATCAACCATGGCATCCCATTTTTCCTGCAAGGAAGCTGTATCAACGCCGATACCAGCTTTGGCCATTGCATCGTCGACCGCATCCATATCAAACATTTCAGGTGTGAAGCCCCAAAGTTCGTTGATCGCGGTTTGCATACGTTCATGGCTTTCTTCAGTACCATCCCCTAACCGAATAACCCAGTCACTGCTGTGACGTCGGTGATAGGTTATTTCTTTCAACGATTTTACGGCAATTTCTGAGAGCGTTTGATCGGCAGAAGAACAAAGAGCTTCAAATTGCACATACTGAAAACAATCAAAGAAAAACTGACGGGCCATTGTTTTGGCGAAATCGCCGTTCGGTTGCTCGACCAATAAAAGGTTTCGCCATGCTTGCGCGTCCCGATGAAAAGCCAAAGCGTCTTCGTCGCGACCTTTGCCTTCAACCTTCCCGGCATAATCAAGCAACAGCCGAGCCTGTCCAACCAGATCCAGCCCGACATTCATCAAAGCCAGTTCTTCTTCAAGAACAGGTGCCTTACCGCACCATTCCGCAAGACGCTGACCCAAAATCAGGCTGTTATCTCCAAGTCGGACGAGATACTCGAATAAATCTTTATTATTTGACATTATCATTTCCCAAATTCAGTTCAGATCACATATGGCCAACTTCATCGGGAATGTCGTAAAATGTTGGATGGCGATACATTTTCTCGTCATTTGGATCATAAAAAGCCCCTTTATCTTCAGGGCTTGAGGTCACGATATCTTCTGTTTTCACAACCCAGATACTAACGCCTTCACTGCGGCGCGTATAAACATCACGGGCATTCGTGAGCGCCATTTCAGCGTCGGGGGCGTGCAAGCTACCGACATGTTTGTGATGCAGCCCGTTTTTACTTCGAATAAAGACCTCGAAAAGTGGGAATTCAGATTTACGTTGAGTGTCTGACATTATAATTTCCTTCGTTAAGCTGCTTTGGCAGCTTGCGCGCGTTTACGCTTTTTCTCTGCATGGGCAAGGGCTGCCTCCCGAACCCATTGACCACCATCATGGGCATCTCTGCGAGTTTGCAACCGTTCGCGATTACACAAGCCATTGCCAGCAACAACATTTGCAAACTCATCCCAATCGATTTCACCCCAATCGTAGGACTTTGTTTCTTCGTTCCATGCAAGTTTGTCATCCGGTATGCTCAGGCCCAGATAATCGGCCTGCGGAACAGTCGCATCAATAAACCGCTGACGAAGTTCATCATTGGATGTGCGTTTAATTTTCCATTTCATGGACTGGCCTGTCCTCGGGCTGTCTGCATCATGTGGCCCAAACATCATCAAAGCAGGCCACCACCAGCGATTAATCGCATCTTGGGCCATCTCTTTCTGTTCAGGCGTCCCTTGCGCCATCTTGATCATGATTTCGTATCCCTGACGCTGATGAAAGCTTTCTTCTTTACAGACTTTCACCATTGCGCGGGCATAGGGGCCATAAGAACAACGGCAAAGGGCAATCTGATTGGTAATGGCAGCACCATCAACCAGCCAGCCAATCGCGCCGATATCGGCCCAGTTCAAAGTTGGGTAATTGAAAATGCTGGAATATTTTGCCTTCCCCGTATGAAGCTGCTCATACATTTCATCGCGGGAAATACCAAGAGTCTCGGCTGCACTATATAGATACAGTCCATGTCCGCCTTCATCCTGGATTTTTGCCATTAAAATGGCTTTGCGTTTCAAGGACGGCGCCCGTGTCAGCCAGTTTCCTTCTGGCAGCATACCGACGACTTCCGAATGGGCATGCTGAGAAATTTGCCGGATCAGAGATTTACGATACCCCTCAGGCATCCAGTCTTTCGGTTCGATTTTTAGTTCAGCGTCCACTTTCGCTTGAAAGGCCTCTTCAAGCGCGGCCAAATTCTGCTCATCCATCCCGGTTTTCCTCTCCAGCTCAATCTTGATTTCTAATATGATACATAATTTTTTCAAAATCAATAAATAATGTATCATTTAAATTTGCTGAGTTCAAAAGCCCGGAATTTTTGTTTTACTTGAAAATTTGAAAAGCTTGGGTATTTTCTGGCGAACAGGAGAACGCGAATGTGTGACAAGCCAACACCAGAAGATTTATTCGAGCGCAACAAAGAATGGGCGCAATCCAAACTGGAGCTCGACCAGGAATATTTTTCGCGCTTGCGCGATATTCAGCGACCAAACTATTTATGGATTGGCTGCTCTGACAGCCGCGTGCCGGCGAATGAAATTGTCGGCATGGATCCCGGAGAACTTTTCGTGCATCGGAATGTTGCGAATATCGTACCGCATAGTGACATGAATTGTCTGGCGGTTATTCAATATGCGGTCGAGATCCTAAAGGTTGAGCATATCATTGTTACCGGTCATTATAATTGCGGCGGTATCCGGGCAGCAATCAGCGACAGTGATCATGGACAGATCGACAATTGGCTCGCCAACATCAAAGATATCCTGAAGGCAAATTACGAAGAATTATCTGCCATTGAAGACGAACAGGCCAAAGTCGACAGGCTTTGTGAGTTGAACGTCATTCAACAAGTACGCAATGTTGGCAAAACATCGATTTTGCAAAAGGCATGGCGTAACAATCAAAAAGTGACCGTCCATGGATGGGTCTACGGCTTACATGATGGCCTTATCCGTGACATGAATGTCGACATTTCGAGCATCAATCAAATCCACGAAGCTTATCAGATCAGAAGCTAAATACGTCTGCCGATTTGGCCTTTTGGCGGTCAGGCAACTTTGGACTGAAAATGAGGCGTCGACTTTTTTGGAGCAATTAGGAGCGACCGCTCGTTTTCTATCAGGTTATGAAAAAGCCGTTCGGCCGAAACACCGTCCCTTGCCATTATCTTCTCGACGGCAAGACGATACCAGCCCGCCATTCCAAATGCCTGACGCTCCAGACTGTTGTCTGTCGTTTGGTAAAGCGCCACCAACACAACATCCACCACATCATTGAGACGGCTTGCAAGGTCATTCCGGCAGCAATCAAACAGACATCCGTGGAAATTTCTGACCGCTTTAAAGAAAAGCGCCTGATCCCTGACTTCTTCAGCATCCTCCATCTGGCGTTGAAATCCATCCAGCAATGCCAGTTGATCAAGACTACCCCTTTGGGCTGCAAGATTTGCAATGCCGGGTTGAAAACATTGACGCAACTCCATCATTTGAACAACGGATCCGTGGTCCTGCTGAACTTCTGACTGCCACGCCAAAATATCTGGATCAAGAAGATTCCAGCAGCTTCGTGGCCGAACGCGTGTCCCCGCCCGCTGTTTTGCTTCCAGCAAACCCTTTGCCGTTAAAACCCTGAATGCTTCGCGGATTGCTGTTCGGCTGCCCTTGAACATTTCCAGAAATTCGCCCTCTCCGGGTAATTTGTCACCCGGCTTATAGCGACCACCAACAATATCCTGCCCCAATTCATGAACCACCCTTCCATGGATACCTCCACGTGGATAGTGCCGATTACCTAACCGTGTCATTTCCGCCCCCACTTTAAATGACGCTTTTAAACTTTGTCCGCTTACAAAATAAGCGGTACACGTTGAGATAGCATAATATTAATTAAATATAAATCAATATACTAAGTTTTTTATTATACTATAAATAAAATTTATAGATGATATATGCTGGGACCTTCACACATTTAATGTCTTGCACTTCATCCTTGGAACTGCGAAAAATTAACCCAATAGAACAGTCTTCAGAAAGGCCAATTCCGATGGATGTAAAAGCAGCTGTTGCCATAAAAGCCGGCGCCCCTCTTTCAATTGAAACAGTAACACTGGATGGTCCGAGAGCTGGCGAAGTTCTTGTTGAAATCAAAGCAAGCGGCATTTGCCATACTGATGCTTTCACACTTTCTGGCGACGATCCCGAAGGTGTTTTTCCAGCTATTCTGGGCCATGAAGGTGCCGGTATCGTTGTTGATGTCGGGCCCGGCGTTACGACGCTTGAAAAAGGCGATCATGTTATTCCGCTCTACACACCGGAATGCCGTCAATGTAGTTATTGCACCAGTGGCAAAACCAATTTGTGTCAGGCAATTCGCGAAACACAGGGTCAAGGATTGATGCCCGACGGCAGCAGTCGTTTCAAGATTAACGGTGAAAAAATTTACCACTATATGGGCTGTTCCACTTTCGCCAATTATACGGTCGTCCCAGAAATTGCGCTTGCCAAGATCCGCAAAGATGCCCCCTTTGAAAAGGTTTGTTATATCGGATGCGGTGTGACCACAGGCATTGGCGCAGTGATCAATACTGCGCAAGTCAAACCGGGCGACAATGTTGTTATCTTTGGTCTGGGCGGAATTGGTCTGAACGTTATACAGGGCGCCCGGCTTGCAGGTGCCAACATGATCGTTGGTATCGACCTGAACAACAGCAGGAAGGAGCTTGCGGCGAAATTTGGTATGACCCATTTTGTAAACCCGAACGAGGTTGAGGGAGACCTGGTCAGCTATCTTGTGGACCTTACAAAGGGCGGTGCCGACTATTCATTCGAATGTATTGGCAATGTCCATACCATGCGGCAGGCCCTTGAATGTTGCCATAAAGGCTGGGGTGAAAGCATCATCGTTGGTGTGGCAGGCGCCGGACAGGAGATTTCCACCCGTCCCTTCCAACTGGTCACTGGACGCGTATGGAAAGGCACCGCTTTTGGTGGGGCCAAAGGCCGGACAGATGTTCCTAAAATCGTCGATTGGTATATGGACGGGAAAATCAATATTGACGAAATGATCACGCATGTCATGCCGATTGAGGAGATCAACAAAGGATTTGACCTGATGCATGAAGGTAAATCCATTCGTAGCGTTGTAACGTTTGACTGACCCATGAAAACACGATCAGAACAAAGCTGCTTTGGCGGAACTCAGGGTTTTTACGAACACCGCTCACAAGAAACTGGCACAGACATGCAGTTTGCCGTTTATACACCACCGTCTGCCAAAAACGAGCCAGTTCCCGTGGTATATTATCTGGCAGGGCTGACCTGTACAGAGGAAACCGCAACCATCAAAGCCGGCGCACAGCGAGTGGCCGCGCAGCTTGGACTAATGCTTGTGATGCCCGATACCAGTCCGCGCGGCGCAATGATCGACGGCGAGGATGAGAGCTGGGATTTTGGAACCGGGGCCGGGTTTTATCTGGATGCTACCAAGGCGCCATGGTCAAAAAACTACCGAATGTATTCCTATATAACAAAGGAACTTCCTTCCCTTATTGCAGCGCATTTTCCGTCGGATAATGGACCCGCTGGCATCATGGGGCATTCCATGGGAGGCCACGGGGCACTGACGATCGGGCTGAAAAATACAGAGCAATACGCTTCCATTACCGCTTTTGCTCCGATTTGTGCGCCCAGCCAATGTCCGTGGGGCCAAAAGGCGTTTAACGGCTATCTGGGAGATAACAAAGCCGAGTGGGCCGAATATGATGCTGTTGCGTTGGTAACTAACGTTCAGACGCCGCATCCAATTCTTATAGATCAAGGAAAGGCAGATGCGTTTCTTGAACAGGAACTGAACCCCCACCTATTTGAACAGGCATGCAAGGCTGCGGACCAACCGATCATCTATCGCAGCCATTCTGGCTATGATCACAGCTATTATTTTATCCAGTCTTTTATGGAAGACCATTTACTGCATCATTCAAAGATATTGAAAGCCCTATAGCTCTTTCAGGGCTTTCTCTATTTTATCTTTGTTTGGAAGACTGGACTGCGCGCCCGCGACCGAACAGGTCAATCCTGCACCCGCGGTTGCGGCTTGCAACGCATCATGGAGATTCTTTCCATCAGACAAGGCGGCTGCGAAAACGCCAATAAAACAATCTCCGGCCGCGGTGGTATCAACTGGCGTGATCTTCATCGCAGGCACCCGCGTCAACCAACCCTCTTCTGCGGCAACAACGCCGCTTGCGCCCAATGTCAGGATGACGCATAAATCATATCGCGATGCCAGCTCAACAACCAGTTCATCGCTGGAAAGCGTATCCAGACCGTGTTGCCTGGCTATTGCCGCCGCTTCTCCTTCATTGACAACCAGATAATCCAGATCGTGCAAAACTGATTCCGGTATTAAACCCGCAGGCGCAAGGTTCAAAATACTTTTAACACCGAACTTCTTTGCCCGTGATATCAACGTCCAATTTTCTGAACTGGGGACCTCCATTTGCAACAAAAGATAGGCCGCACTTTCAAGCACATCATCACTAACCTGATCTGCCGTCGCATCATTATTGGCTCCAGAAACAACAACAATGGAATTTTCTGCATTCTGATCAACCCAAATAGAGGCACAGCCCGTCGGTCTGATCGTTCTTTTAAGAGCTGACAATTCCACCCCGTCCTCAAGCATTAATGAGACGGCTGCGCCCGCATTCACATCATCCCCCACAGCGCCGATCATTGTAACATCCGCACCGGCCCGCCGGGCTGCCAAAGCCTGATTAGCCCCTTTTCCCCCGGGGACTTGCATATACTGATCCCCAAGGATCGTCTCGCCCGGTGCCGGTAAGGACTGCATTTGATAGACTTGATCAATATTAATGGATCCGAAAACAACAATCATTTTTACTGTTAATCCCATCTGCTTAATGAAGGGGCACCCCCTCCTGTTTTGCCATCTGCTAGCTGCGGCTGATTCCGCTTGCAAAGACTTCTTCTTTCAACACCCGTTGACTAAAGGCCAAAAACAACAACCCCGGTACCGTAATTATTAACGTAAAGGCAGCAGCGACAGGATCAAGAGCCCCGCCACCACTTATTTTGGTAAACAGGAGTGTCGCCAATGTATCCACCTGTCCCTGACCAATGTAAAAGGTAAGTAGAAAAATATTGGTCGAGATCAGCACTGAAAATAACGCAGCAGCCAAAATGCCTGGCAGCATTAAAGGCATTTCAATAAACCAGAAAACCTGAATTCGAGAAGCACCTAAAAGCTCGGCCTGTTCTAACATCCCCTTGTCCAACTCCGTGTAAACAGAGGTCAAAACCCGGATCATATACGGAAGCACGGGGATAAGGTGAGCCGCGGCGACAGCAAACAGGTTCCCTTGAAGTCCAAATTGTAAAAAAATCAGTAACATCCCGATACCAAAAGCTATTTCCGGGACAATCAGGGGCGTACTGAGAAGAAGTTCGACGCCGGGCTTTCCCGCGAACCGGTGACGCGCCAGAACCCGGGCGGCTGGAATAGAAAAAAGCAAAGCCACCACGGTCACAAGAACAGCGATCAAGACTGTATTTTGCAGGGCTGGCAGCAACCTTGAAACCGGATCAAAAACATAATCCCAGGCGAGAGGGAGGCGCACGCTTTCACGTTTTTCCCACCACCAAATAGACGGTAGCAAATCAGGCCAGCCCCAGCGAAATGAAACAGACGCCACCGCAAGGGGCACGAAAGGTCCTACAATCGCCCCGATAAAAAAAGCCAACGCGATCTTCTGCCAGGTTCTTAAGCCCCGGATCATATCCGCCCCCTCTTTCTTTCAAGGCGACGGTAAAATGTCAGATATCCCAAAAGGCAAATCGCAGAAACAATTGTAATAACTGTCGTAACAGCCATCGCTGAAGGGCGGTTGGTATAGTCAGCATCATTAAATAACCGCCATGCCTCAACAGTCAGTGTGTTCGGATACCCAGCACCCAAAATAAACGGGACTTCAAAGCCACCAAAATTGAACGCAAACACGATAAGCGTTGCCCCTATCAGCGACGGCGTTAAGCGCGGAAAGGTGACGTGCCAGAAAATCTGCCAGCCAGAAGCCCCCAGCAGCATCGCACTTTCTTCCTGCTCTCGCCCCAGCACAAGCAAATTGGAATACAGCATCAGGGTCATGAAAGGGACCTGTTTCCATAGATAGACAATCATTATCCCAATACCGCTTGAGCTTTGTAAAAGGCGTGGGAACTCAGACGGGCTTTCTATAAATCCCACGGAATAAAACAGCCGCGCAAATAATCCCCCGTTTGTGAAAAGCAGCAAAACAAGGCTAACACCAACAAGATAAGGGACAACCATCGGAATCTTATACAAAAACAGGATCAGTCCACGTGCCTTGAACCGCCGCGCAAGGATCACGCTTAGTATCAGGCTCAGCACTGCCCCTAGTAGGGTCGGAACAACAGAATAATAAAATGTCAGTCCAAGTGATTTCCAAAATCCGGTTCCCGCAAATAATTGCTGGTAATATTTAACGGTCGGAAATTCATTAACGCCATATTGGGGCGCATAGCCAAAACTTTGTACAATACCTAGCGATAATGCCCCCAGAAAAAGAACGGCCAACAGTATGATCGCCGGTGCAAGCCCGGCGATAATCTTAACGGTCGAAGTTGGCGCTCTTTTTACCATGACAAATGACTATGTCTTCATCGCCTCACGGACAATCTGTTCAAAAGGTTTGCTTGAACGCCTTTCGATATACTGGATCCAGATTTTTTCAATGACCTTTACCAGCGACGCATTCGTATCGGCTACGGCCCCTTGCCCTAACTCTTCAGCCGTAACACCGTAATGAGACGGAGCCGCCGCTTTGACGGCTTTAAGATCAATGGGTGACAAAGTCTGCATATCGATACCGAGCGGGTATCCAATTGTTTTCAACTTGGACACCTGCAACGTGACAGAGGACATGATGTTCGCAAACACGAGAGCCGCAGCCGGATGCGGAGAATTCGCAGGAATTGCCAAAAAATTCTTATTTTTGATCATACCATTTTTTGGAAACGCCAAGGTTTCTGCTGTTTCTGGAAAGGATCCGTTTTCTCGCTTGTTTGCAACAAGATAGAGGCCAAACTCACAGCCCATATCGATTTCGCCGTTATTGAACATGGCCTGCAAGGCCGCTTGATTTTGAGGGAAAATGGCTTTACCACCCCCCAGAAGGTTAGGTTCTATGCGTTTTAAATAGTCGAAACCCGGGCGCACCAGTTCAGCAAAGGCCTCGGCTGTAAATTCATCAATCGATTTCTGGAAATCAACATATCCCTGTCCTGAAGGATTAAACGCATATAAGGCCGTCTGAACAAAAGTGTTTCCAACATAGTGGGGCGGTTTAACATAGGTAAAACGGCCCGGATTATTTTCCAGCCACTTTTCAAGCCCGCCAAAGTCAGTGGGGGCATCGGCCCGCTTCAATCGCGCAGTATCAATATAACAGACATACTGTTCCCCGGACCAGGGCATTTCGCGCGCCAAAGTCGGCGTTCCAAAATCAGAAAGATTTAATTGCGACGCCGGATTATTTGTATCAAAGATAAAATTTCTTGCATTGGGGACCTTATCCGCAAACGAACCAAAGAGCGCATTTTGACTGGCCAATGTATAAAAATTGTCACCGTTCAACCAAATCGCGTCAACGGTTCCCTCGCCAATGCCTTTACCGGCCTGCATTTCCGCCAGCACCAGATCAACGGCTTCACGGGTACCGGAAATCCGGGTCGTTTTTAAGGTAATTCCTTTTTTCTTCAAACGCGGAACAACAGCCGTTTCAATCCAGGCATTCAGTTCTTCGCTGCCGCCCCAGTGAAACCAGTTGATCACCCCTTCTTTCTTGGCACGGGTTTCCACTTTTCCCCAGGACATTTTCCCAGAATTAAACTGGTCTCTAAAGGTCTCCAGCTCCTTCTCAGCAGCATTGACCGGTGACAGTGCGGTGACGCCCAAAACAAAGGCCAGACCCAAAGATTGAAATAATTTCATGGAACCTTATTCCTGTTAAAATCGAATTGGTTTCTCCGGGATAACCCAAAGAAAATGAGTATCAAACTGGAGCCACACATGCGCCCCTACCGGGAAATGTTCGGCGCTCTGATGTTGAACAGCGATCATTTCTTCTGCAATTCTTACGATATAAACAACATACCCCCCGTGATAGCGTGCAGACACCACCTCGCCGCAAAGAGACCCGGTTTGAGTTCCGGACATTACAATATTTTCTGGCCGGATCATTACCGTGACCGCCTCGCCCATCGCATAGGCAGAAGCCTCCCGACAGGTAAGCTCGCCCAATGGGCAGCGGACCGTTTCACGGCCTGAAATGGTTGCGGGTAAAAAATTGGTCGCCCCCATAAATTCTGCAACAGATCGATGCCGCGGCTTTTCGAAGACATCTTTTGCGGTCCCCTGCTGCAAGGCCGATCCGTTTTCCATAACAACAACCTGATCGGCAAGCATCATTGCTTCATTCTGATCATGTGTCACGAAAACTGTTGTCAGCGACAAATCCTGTTGCAATTCTTTAATAAACAGGGCGACTTCTTCTCTCAAATTTGCATCAAGATTTGAAAGCGGCTCATCCAGCAAAAGAATTTCTGGATCCATCACTAACGTTCGCGCAAGGGCTACCCGTTGTTTCTGCCCCCCTGAAAGGGTCGTTGAAAATCGGTTTTCCAATCCCTGAAGGTGCGTTTTTTCAACAATCCACTTCAGTTTCTCATTGTTTTTATCTTTACTCCCTCCCCCCATTCTCAATCCGAATGTAATATTATCCGCCACATTGAGATGAGGAAACAGTCCGAAATTCTGAAAAACCATACCGACTTTTCGTTGGCGAACAGACAGGTCTGTGACATCCCGATCACCAAAGAGTAAGGTACCGTCATTAATCGGGTTTAGTCCGGCAATCATACGAAGGGTCGTCGTTTTACCGGACCCTGATGCCCCCAGAAGAGCCAGCATCTGACCATTGGGTAGACTTAGATCAATCGGACCGATCGACCTTCCATCCTCAAACGCGGTGACACACCCAATCAAACGCAGCCCACTCATCAAACTCTCATAATTTTTATAATATCGATTTGATTTAGTGTACTGAGTTTATTTAAGAAATCCTATCAAAACAGCGTGAAAGAAAAATTCAGGTTTATTCTCAATTCACAGCCCCGCACTTATCAAATTACAGAGATTGCCAATACCGTGTTTTCATTCTACAGTTTTCAACCAAACGATGAAAAGAAAACGGAAAGTTTCATGAATTCGATACCTGAAGGGTTTACGGCCCTCCCTCATACAACCGGCTTTATTGGGCACCTTGGCCCCTATTATTTACATCAACTCGAAGGTGGCGACTTTTTGTTTGGCTTTCAGACAGATGATCGACATTCCAATCCCAATAATGTCATTCATGGCGGCGCCCTCGTCGGTTTCGCCGATACAGTTATGGGGCATTGTGTTTTCAAATCCAGTGACAGACCTTGCGCGACCATCTCTCTCAATACTGAATTTGCGGCTGGCGCACCTGCGGGCAGCTGGATCACTGCCCGTCCAGAACTTCGCAAAAAGACAAATAGTCTAGCCTTTGTAAGAACAGATCTATGGGCTGAGGATGCGTTAATCCTGAGCGCGACAGCTGTCTTTAAACTCTTTCCCGCAAACCGGTCTTAAAGAGAGCCAACTCGGTAACGCTTGATCTGCAAGCCGGAATATCAGCGGCTGTATGACAGGCGACTTTCAAGGGGGACCACCGGCGCCTAACAAGAGCCCCCCTTCATTGATGGAAGAAGGACCAGAAATTGCGCAGAAAACGATCCGTGAACCGAACCGTTTTCTTTTCCTTATCAATACTGGTCGGGATCAGGACCAGGGCAACGAATAGGTTTTCACATTTGTGAAGCTCTTCATTGCTTCCAGAACACCTTCCTTATACCCCAAACCGGAATCCTTAATGCCGCCGAAGGGAGACATCTCAATACGATAACCAGGCACTTCCCAGACATTGACGGTTCCGACTTTTAGGTCGCGGATCAACCGCTGAATAGCAGGCCAGTTATCTGTACAGACGCCCGAGGACAGGCCAAATGCCGTAGAATTGGAAATACGGATGGCATCCTCCAGATCCGTGAAGCGGATAACCGGTGCGACGGGCCCGAATGTTTCTTCGCGGACAAGCTCACAATCAAAAGGTACGTGATCAACAACAGTCGGAGAATAAACCGCGCCATCCCGCTTGTTCCCGATTTTCAGGACCGCCCCTTTTTCAATCGCATCATTCACACGATTTTCAAATTGGATGGCAGACGCCTCGTTAATAACCGTTCCCATATCCATGGTTTCATCGAACGGGTCACCATATTTTATTTTTGCTGTTTTCTCTGTCAGCAATGCAACAAACTCATCCGCAATGCTATCAGCAACCAAAATGCGTTTCACTGCTGTGCAGCGCTGACCCGAATTTTTATAGGCCCCCGCGACAGCCAGATCAGAAGCCTTATCAAGATCCGCATCCTCCAGAACGATGAGTGGATCATTTCCCCCAAGCTCTAGAATTTTGCGTTTGTAGCCTGCTTTTTCAGCAATATATTTTCCAATTGGGACACCGCCTGTAAAGGTCACAAGTTCAGCATCTTTATTGATCAGCATTTCATCTGCGATATCTTCCGGGTGACCGGTCACGACAGAGAACATCGCCGGTGGCAACCCGGCTTCATACAGAATATCAGCCAGCAACAAAGCCGTGAGCGGAGTTTTCTCTGTAGGCTTGAGAACCATACAGTTGTTTGTTGCAATAGAAGGTGCGACTTTATGCGCAACCTGATTGAGCGGATGGTTAAAGGGTGTAATTGCGCTAATTGCCGACAATGGCTCCCGCAAGGTAAAGATTTTCCGCTCTTTACCATGAGGGGTGATGTCACAGGAATAGACCTCGCCATCGTCCAGAATGCACAAGCGGGCAGAAAGACTGAACACATCATAAGCCCGGCCTACTTCATACAGACTGTCTTTCTTACAAAGTCCGGCCTCCGCCGTAATCAGGTCAGAAATTTCATCTTTGCGTTCAACAAGCAAATCCGCTGTTTTTTGCAAAATAGCGTACCGGTCGTGCCGCGACAGGGTCGGCTGGTAATCAGACGCAGTTTGAAACGCCGCTCTTACATGCTCGACCTTACCCGCTGGAATAGTCCCGACCACCTTGTTACTAAAGGGATTAACCACATTAATAACGTCCGGTGTCGCCACTTTTTCGCCTGCAATCCGCATAGTTTCTACGCGGATGTCCGTTGGATGTCCCATTTTGGCCCCCTTTACGATTGAGCGTGGTTCAGCGCCAAATCAAAGATATCGAAATTTCGAAGAGCGCGCCCTTCTTCCAATCCGACAACAGGCTTATTACACAACAACGGTACGCGCTGTTCTGAAATACCACCATGCGAGCGAAGAGGCTCTTTCAAGGCACTTAGATCGTGGCGGCTCGCGCTGGTACCCAATACTTTATGCGCTGTAGACACAAGGATAACATCCCCGGTTCTGTCTTCTGGCAGTTCAAACTTGGCGCACCCTTCTTCACGAGAGAGGCTTTCCATAATTCCGTCCAGACCTTTCAAACGGGCAATTATCTCGTCCCGGTTTTCTTCTGGCAAATAGGCTGTAGCAAACGAGCCAAGCGCACCGTGATGAACAACATACGGATCAGTAATTGGCAGAATAACCCGTGCAGCGCCTTCTCCCAGCCATTCATCGAGAACGTCCTGAAGGAAGATAACGTCAGGCTCACCCGCGGCTGTATGCTTAGATTTCATACCATGATCCGCCGTAAGGGCAATCACCGCGCCGCGGGCATCCAATTGCTCCAGATACCGATCAAGCATAGCGTAAAATTCGTTGGCAACAGGCGTTCCTGGAGCGTGCTTGTGCTGAATATAATCTGTGGTTGATAGATACATCAGATCAGGTGCAAATTCGTCCATCAGCTTAACACCGCAGGCGAAGATAAACTCACTCAGTTCGGCGGAATATACAGACGGTACATCCCGGCCGATCCATTTGGATGCATTATCAATACCGTTTTCAGCCAAGGTCGCCTCGGCTGATTTTTCTGAGGAAAAACAGATGGCCCGGCCAGATGTCACATCCAGCCCGTTCCCCAGCAAAGTCCGCAGCTTATCCTTAGCGGTTACCACTGCAATTTTTGCACCCTTATCAAAAAACGCCTTGAAAATTGTAGGCACCCGCAGGAATTTAGGGTCATTCATCATGACTTCTGCGTCGGCTTCCACGTCATAGAAATAGTTCCCGCAAATGCCGTGAACCTTTGGCGGCTGGCCGGTAACAATGGACAGATTATTAGGGTTAGTAAAGCTCGGCACGACACAATCAGCCCGCAAGTCTGCACCGGAAGCTAACGCCTTTTCCATATAAGGCATGACACCATCTTTTATCGCCTGCTCAATATAAGCAGGCTCACTTCCGTCGATACACACGACGACAACGGGTTTTTCAGGCCAGGCATAGGTCCGATCATTTACGGAAACCGGGGCATTTGACATGGAGGGGTCCTTCACTGTTCATCACTGCTTGAATTGATTGTTCTGCACTTTAAAAACAAACAATCTTACTGGTTCTGTATTTCAGAATTGTGAGGAGTATGGAAAGGAAAGGAAAATAAATCAAATCGATATTTATAATCATTTTGATCATTTTAACTTATATAATAAAAATACCCCTCTAACGGACTGCTCCCACCAAATTGGCCCCGCGAGAAGCCATAAAATAAAGCCCCATATAATGCGTAATATCCTGTGGGTGCGCCGCTACCTCTGGAAGTCCCGCCCCGATCGCAACGTCTTTCGGCAAATCGTAGGTCGAACAGCCTTTATCATAAACGTGGATTTCCTTCAGACTTGGCATCATATCGTGATTGCGCGCGCTCAGACTGGTCAACACAAAATCCATAACGCAGATATCTGTACAAATCCCTACAACCAGAATATCTGTAAGATTATGCTGCCTGACCCAGTCAACAACGGCATTTTTCCCGGACCCATCGAATGCGCCGATAAAACCGTTAATGCAATCTTTGCGCACTAATAGAGTATTCGGGTCCGTTTCAAGCCATTTAAGCTCTGGTACAAGTTCCTCTTCACCCGTTCCCTGTTCACAATGCGGCGGGTAAGGCGGCTCTGGTTTTCCCGGCTCGTGAGTATCAAGAAATGCAAGCATGGGCCATCCTTGCCCTGTAAACAGTTTGGCCAACCGATCCGTCTCAGAGACCATAACGGATACTTGTTCATTTGGCACAGGTGGTGCCAGATTACCCGCACCAACAGACGCAAAACCGTTCACTTCATCAACAATAATTAACCCCACCCGATCGCAATCTTTTCCAAGATCAAGCTGGCCAATTGCTAATGGCATCTGATCCGCCAATGCATTTGTGATGTCCTGTTGTTTCATTATACTCCTCCGCCCATCAATTCCCGGCTTCCCTGTAGTGCAGATTATGCAGAAAAGGGATCAATTCCAGACGAACCAATCCCTTTTCTGCGGGACAGGGTCGTGTTATCCGCATTGCCCTTCAGGTGCAATAACACCCAGTTTTTTCTCAACGTTCAGGGTACCGTTCCCGGTCTTGCCGATATACATATTCATGGCGACATGATGGTCTTTCTCAGTAATCATGGCTTTACCCGTCGGGATATCAAATGACAGACCGCCCATGCCATCGATCATGGCTTCTTTATCCACTTTGCCCGCTTTTTCGATGCCTGCTTTCACCGCCATCAACGAGTTATAATGGGTCATTACATAAAAGGAGACAACGGCGTCATCGCCTGCCTGCTTGCGAATTTTAGAGACAAATTCCTGAACACCGGCTTCATCTGAATTTGCGACCATCGGCAGACCAGCATACATGCCTTCTCCTTTTCCTGGGCCAAAGGCCCCAAGATAGGTTTCCGCAAATCCCAGAAAGGCAATTGTGACTTTTTTAGTAAGTCCGAACTCTTCGGCCTGCTTGATGAAGGTAATGCCGTCTGCACCGGGCAGGGCAAACAACAAAATCTTGGCACCGGAATCCGCGATTTTACGAATTACGGATGAGAAATCTTTTACGCCAAAAGGTGTATACTCTTCGCCAATGGTCTGTCCGCCAACAGTTTTGATCATCGCGCCAGCCGCTTTAAACATATTGCGGGGCCATACATAATCAGCGCCGAACATGTAATAACTGTTTCCAACCCCTTCTTCTTTCAAAAAGGGAATGAGCGGTGCCGTATCCTGATTAGGGACCGTATTAAAGGAGAAAAGATACCGGTCGCAAATCCCCCCTTCGTAGTTGGTCGCATATAAAAGTGGGGTTTTCAGTCGTTTCATAGTGCCTGCCATCGCATCGCGGGCAGCCGATGTAATTGGACCTGAAACCGCCATAACCTCATCCCGTTGAATGACTTTTCTAGCCCGTTCCACAGAGGTTTTAGGATCAGTTTTATTGTCTTCATAAAGCACTTCCACCTTGTGCCCCATGATACCTCCTGCGGCGTTTATTTCAGAAGCAGCGAGATCCAGCCCCATCTGCGCCTGTTTACCAAACAGCTCCAACCCGCCTGAAAATGGTTGAACAGCCCCGATTTTGATTGTTTTTCCAGCGGCAATCGCTGGCATCCCAAATCCTGCTGTCGCCGCAACGGCGCCGGCTGAGGCTACAAAACTTCTACGCGAAATCTTTATCATTGATTACCCCCTAAATTTATTCGTTTACAAATGATATCTTCTCATAAAAAATAGGACATCACCAGCAACTTCTGTCACCCTTTATGTAGAAAAACCGGAACATCACAAGAGAACAAAATCAAAATGCACAAAAAAGTGATTATTTGATCAAAATTCAGGCATATTCTTATGTATACCTACGATTGTTTCATAGGTTTGCTGATGAATTTAAACTAACGACCATCTGTATACTTACGAAAATGAACAAACCTTATGGCTTTTCTTGAAATAACTTCCCTCCAGAAAAGATTCGGTGGTTTAAAAGCCGCAGACAATGTCTCCCTGTCTTTGGAAAAAGGAAGCCTGACAGCGTTAGTCGGGCCAAATGGATGCGGCAAATCCACATTATTCAACCTCATTACGGGGGCGATCAAACCAGACGCCGGGAAAATTCTTTTTGATGGTCGCAATATTACAGGCGACGCCCCGCAGCAAATTGCACGGTACGGCATTGGTCGCAAATTTCAGGTCCCCGCCATTTTCTCCGAACTGACGGTTCGTGAAAACCTGACCGTCCCCTTTTTAAGGCACCGCCGGTTATTGGGCCGCAAAACCACCGACATGAACCGGATCAACCAGATCCTGAAGACTATCAAATTGACCGACAAATCCGACAGTCCCGCTGAAATTCTCTCCCATGGTGAAAAACAATGGCTTGAAATCGGGATGATCCTTGGGCAATCCCCCTTACTCATCCTCCTGGACGAACCAACCGCAGGTATGACTGCCAGCGAAACAGCGGCTACAGCCCAGCTTATCCGGGAAATCAATATGAAGGAGAATGTAACATTACTGGTGATCGAACATGACATCGGGTTTATTGAACAACTGGATTGCCCTGTCAGTGTAATGGCCCGCGGCGCGATTTTAAAATCCGGTAATTTCAAAAGCATCAGAAACGATCCAGAAGTACAGGAATTGTATTTCGGACGCGCCGAGGCTCCTCATGCTTGAAATAAAAAATCTTAATTCCGGATATGGCGAAGCTCAGGTATTGCAGGACTTTTCCTGTTTTATTCCAGAAGGCAAAATAACAGCCCTTATGGGACGAAACGGTATGGGGAAAACCACCCTGCTTAAGACCATCATGGGCCTGATCAGAGCCAGTAGCGGCCAGATCTGCCTGCAGGATGTCCCTATTCAAAAATTGGAAACCTATAAAATTTCGCAGGCGGGGATTGGCTATGTCCCACAAGGCCGCGAGGTTTTTGAGCAATTTACCGTCTATGAAAATTTACGTCTGGCGGCCCTTGGGTCATCCCTGAAAAATCTGGAAATCCTACCGCAGATTTACAATTGGTTTCCTATTCTTGAAGAAAGAAGAGATCAAAAAGCGGGAACATTTTCCGGCGGGCAGCAACAGATTCTGGCGATTGCGCGGGCCCTCGTCACGCGGCCCAAACTACTGCTGCTAGACGAGCCTACCGAAGGAATACAGCCCAGCATTGTCCATGAAATTGGCGTAAAATTGTCTGAAATTGCCTCTACAACGGGCCTGACAGTCCTTTTGGTCGAGCAAAATGTCGACATGGTGAAAACAATGGCAAATGCCGTTGCCTTTATTGAAAATGGAAAATTAATGGAACAGGTCGACATCCATGACCTTGAAGAAAATGATACGCTTTTACAGCGTTATCTGTCGATATAGGAAGGCATTATGGACATACTTTTATCGCTGATCGATGCCGCCTCCTATATTCTGATCCTCGTCTTGATCGCCCTGGGCCTGATGATTGTGTTTGGCATGATGGGCGTCATCAATATGGCGCATGGCGAACTCTTCATGATCGGTGCCTATGTTATGGTGGTTTGCCAATCAGTGGGCCTACCGTTTATTGTTGGACTTATTCTAGCTCCGGTGATTGTCGGACTTCTTGGTTTTATCATCGAAAGCCTTCTGATCCGCCATATATACCTTCGGCCGCTCGATACTATTCTTGCGACCTGGGGGTTATCAATCGCCCTTAAACAAGCCATTGTTCTGATCTTTGGGCCGGAATCCCAAAGCATCGCCAGTCCTATAAATGAAACACTGACAGTAGGGGAATTCTCTTATCCGGCCTACCGGTTACTTGTTATGCTGGCCTCGCTGATACTGATCGGGGGTACCTTTTGGGTTTTTCTAAAAACTGATTTTGGACTAAAAGCCCGCGCCGTCATTTCGCGGCCGGACACGGCAGCCACTCTGGGCATCAACACCCGGCATCTATATCGCTGGAGTTTTGTTATCGGTACGGCCTTGGCCGGACTGGCTGGTGCACTGATAGCCCCAACCATCAGCGTGGATCCACAAATGGGACTGGGCTACCTGATCCCAGGTTTCCTTTCCATATTGGTTGGCGGCGCGGGGCCGTTGGCTGGCGTGCTCGTTGGGGGGGCTGCGGTCGGCGGGACAAACAGCCTGCTTACTGTTTGGATTTCTCCGGTTGCCGCTCAAATAGCCGTCTTTTTGCTGGCAATCCTCGTTATTCGCCTTCGCCCCGAGGGTATTTTGGGAGGAAAAAAATGAGACATCTCCTACCCATACTGATCCTTGGCGCCTTATTCGCTATCGCCCCATTTTTTCTGGGAAGTTACTGGGTTTCGCAATTGAGCTATTACCTGATATACGGATTACTGGCATTATCCTTATCGCTCGTGTGGGGTTTTGGTGGCATCCTCTGCTTTGGACAAGCCATCTTCTTTGGCATCGGGGGCTATGTTATGGCCGTCATGACCAAAGGTATGATTTCGCCGCTCCTTATCAACAGTTATCTGGGATTGTTTACCGCAGTTTTTTCATCTGCGCTTTTTGCCATTATTCTTGGCTATTTTCTTTTTGCCGGAAAAGGGATCAGCGGTCCTTATTTAGCAATCGTTACCTTGGCGATTGCCATCGTTCTCGAACGATTGATGAGTAATTGGTATGATTTGGGCGGATATAATGGTTTGCTGGATATTCCCCCGCTCAATATCGGGCTTTTCTGGTTTGATTATGAACTTTGGGACAATATTCCGATTTTCTACACGCTCCTGACAATCGTGTTCAGTGTCTTCATCGCTGTTTCCCTGCTGACAAAATCATCTTTCGGGATATTGCTAACGGCGTTAAAAACCCACGAAGATCGTCTTTCATTCTTTGGATTTAGTGTTTTACAAATCAAACTGACAGTCTTCGCCATTAGCGCGGCCATGGCTGGTCTCGCCGGTGCTTTATTTGTGACCGTGGATGGGTTTGCCTCGCCAACACTTATCGGGTTCACCCTTTCAACAGAAATCCTGATATGGGTGGCTCTTGGTGGAAAGGAAATGTTGATGGCCGCCTTTTTAGGAGCCGTTCTGACCAGATTTGCTGAAAACTGGCTATCCGAAATTTTCGGTGATTTCTGGATCCTGTTGTTAGGCAGTGCGTTTATGATCAGTGTGGTTCTATTGCCAAAAGGGCTTATTGCAACCCCTTTGGCACTCTTGGCGAAAAGAACAGGGCTTAAGCTTTAGCCCTTCGTTTTTCGGTTTCAGGCCGCAGAACCTGCCCGGTTTCATCCAGAAGAACTCCAAATCGTTCTTCTGCCTGTCCTGCTGAATAATATCCGCGCATGACATCGTCGGCGACCAGATCAGGGTCTCGCTTGAACGCCGAACCGAAGCCACCACCGCCCGGCGTGGAAACAGAAATACTATCCCCTACTTCAATTTGAATATCCTGATCTTTCGATAAATGCGGGGGAATATAATCCTTTCCATCCGCATGAACCAAGACGGTGTTTAAGCCACCATCTTTGCCGCCCAATGCACCCAGTGGCCCGTATCGACCGTGATCCATTACCATGGAAGCGCGCGCCTGACCCCGGCGTAATCTTATTTTATAATTTACGCCGAAACCGCCACGATATTCACCGGCCCCACCAGACCCTTCATGAAGGGAATATTCTTCAAACAGAACAGGGTAATATTGTTCCATGACTTCAATAGGTGTCGTCTTAGAGATCCCAATGGTCGAACAGCCATTCGACAGGCCGTCACCGCCCTGATAGCCACCATAACCGCCCCCCGAAATGACGTACATGACATAGGCTTTATCCCGTTCCGGATCATAACCGCCAACCGCCAGATTACCTGATGTGCCTGCCGGTGCCGCAAAGAGCAGATCCGGCATAACATCAACAAGCGCGTTAAACACAGCTTCCGCAATACGCTGGCTTACTTCAGCCGCACAGCCGGAAACCGGTCTGGGATATTTCGCATAGAGGAACGTTCCCTCCGGATCCGTTATTTTTAACGGCTCAAAGGTACCTGCATTAATCGGAACTTCTGGAAAAATATGTTTTATTGCCAAATAGATAGACGACTTTGTTGTAGCAATAACTGAATTCATTGGCCCCATGCAAGGGTCACTGGATCCGGACATATCAAAATGAAGCTCGCCCCCTTTGGATGTAACCTTCATGTCAATTTTTAGGGGCTCATCCACAACACCATCAGAGTCTACATAAGCGACCCCGTGATAGTCGCCATCCGGAATATCCGCGATTTTCGCGCGCATCTGTTCCGACGCCCGCGCCTTCAGTTCCTTGATCGACTGGCTGACAACATCTTCGCCATAACGATCCAGCAGATCTGTAAGGCGCTGCTCTCCAATTGATAAAGCCGCAGCCTGTGCCTTGATATCACCAATTCTTTGATCCGCTATTCGAATATTTGACAGAATAATCGACAGAATTTCCTCATCCAGCACACCTTCTTTAAACAGTTTAACGGGCGGCAGACGCAAGCCTTCCTGTTCAACCTCAGTCGCATTTGCCGAAAAGCCTCCCGGAACTGAACCACCTAGATCAGGCCAGTGCCCTGTATTTGCCAGCCAGGACCACAATTTTCCTTTGTAGAAGAAGGGCCGAACAAATTTAACATCCATAAGATGCGTGCCGCCCAAATAGGGATCATTTACAATAAAGATGTCCCCGGGCTTTACATCTTTCGCGCGCTCAATCACCGCTTGCGTCGAAAACTGCATTGTCCCGACAAAGATGGGAAGGCCCAACTCACCCTGGGCAATCAACTCCCCCGTATCCGCAGCATAAATCCCGTCTGAACGGTCGAGTGCTTCTGAAATCACTGGGCTGAAAGCCGACCTGACAAATGCCAGATCCATTTCGTTGCAAACCTGAATAAGACCGTTCTGGATCACGGCCAGCGTAATTGGATCAAGTTCTTTCATCTTACACCTCCACAATCAGGTTACCGATAGGATCTGCTGTTACCTTGCAACCGGGCTCCACAATAATGGTGGTATCCAATTGCTCAATGATTGCGGGTCCCGCAAAGTCAAGCTGGCTTGGCAACGCATCCCGTTGATAAACCGGCGTGTCGAACAATGTCCCGTCAAACATCACAGGACGCCGTGTTCTTTCAGCCTCGCCCAGGGTTTTCTTTTGGTCGCTGCCGACCAAGACAGCAAGGTCCAGGCTTTCCCGACGGCCAATAACCGCCGTATGCAAATTCACCAGGACGGCCTTGATCTCCGGTAACTCCACCGCAAAGCGCGCCCAGTATACTTCATCAAAGCGCTTCTGGAGTTCTTCGAGTGTCACATCAGGCCCGCTGATTTCGACACTCAGCATATGGCTCTGTCCTTGGAATTGCATATCGGCGGTAAAAAGAAACACCAATTCCTCGGTTTTAACCCTGTCCCGCTCGATCATTTTTTTACCGTCTTCAATCTGCTGGCGGATAATCTTTTGCACCTGATCTATATCAAGGGAAGCAAGCGGCGTATTCACCGTGTTTACAAAATCATGACGCAAGTCAGACACAACACACCCCAGTGCATTCGTGATGCCTGGCCGGGCGGGCATGACAACGCGCGGAATAGAAAGCTCTTTTGCAAGGGCAACGCCGTGCAATGGTCCCGCACCGCCAAACGCAAACAAGGCAAAGTCACGTGGATCATGCCCCCGCGATAGACTGACCATGCGAATAGCGCCTGCCATTTTGTTATTGGCGACTTGAAGAATGGCCGTGGCCACCTCTTCCGCGTTCATATTGAAATGCACACCAATTTCACTGACAAAAAGATCTTTGACTTCCTGAAGAGAAACTGGACTATCGACTGACAGGAGTTTCTCTGCATCCAGACGCCCTAGAACCAGATTGGCATCCGTGATGGTGGGGCGTCGCCCGCCGCGACCGTAGCAGATCGGACCGGGTGTTGCGCCTGCGCTTTCCGGGCCCACCTGAAGCATACCTGCTGCATTGACAAAGGCAATCGAGCCCCCACCAGCACCGATCGTATGAACATCCACCATGGGTACATGGATCGGCATGCCATATTCCAGATCAAGCTCAGCTGTCACTTGCGGCACCCCATCCTGAACCAGACCGACATCAGAACTGGTCCCGCCCATATCATAGGTGATCACTTTATCAATACCCGCTGCTCGGCAGGTTGCCGCGGCCGCCATAACACCGGAGGCCGGACCGGACATCACCGTATTGACAGCGCTTTCAGCCACAATCCGCGAAGAAACACTTCCCCCGTTCCCTTGCATGACAAGCAGATCATGGGCAAATCCCTGATTGGTCAATTCATCCTGAAGACGATTGATATACCGATCCAGAACCGGACGAATTGCGCCATTGATCGCCGCGGTCGTCCCACGTTCATATTCTCGATATTCGGATAATATCTCATGACCTGCCGTCACGAACCGATTAGGCCACATCTCACGGGCGATTTCCAACGCCCGCGCTTCATGCGAGCGGTTTTTATAGGAATGTAGAAAATGAAGAACAAGGCTTTCCACATCCTGATCGATCAATTGCTTGATCGCTGCACGCAAGGCTGCTTCATCGAGCGGAATAACAACCTGGCCATCAGCGTCAATCCGTTCAGGAACCTCAAGACGGTATTCGCGGGAAATTAAGGGTTTAAACTGTCCCTTGAGCCCATAGGGCTGCGGACGGGTTCGACGTCCCAGTTCCAAAACATCGCGAAAGCCTTTGGTGGTGATCAGGCCAACTTTGGCGATCTTCCGCTCCAACAAAGCATTGGTTGTTGTCGTTGTCCCATGATTGATTGCAAAGACTTCGGAAAGCTTTGTACCAACATTTTCAATGGCGTTAATGACACCAAATGCCTGATTATCCAGGGTGGTTGGCACCTTTGTGACGGAAACTTCCCGTGTTTCCGTGTCTACGGAAATCAAGTCAGTGAAGGTACCACCAACATCCACACCAATTACTCTGCCTGTCATATGAAAATCCGTTATCGTTGATTTTTACTAATTATCGAAGACCATCGTTGGCGGAGATATCATCAACCGTCAAACCGCCTAACCGTGCATGTGGACGTCCGCCTGTTGTCATGACCAAGGCATAAACAATTTCGCCGCGCCGTGGACTATCAGGAAGGCCAACCTCCATTGCATCGAAATGGCTGCGAACGTAGGAAGCATCTTTATGGGTGATGGGTATTTCCATCCGTGCGCCCACACCAGCGACCTTTTTGGATGATGGAACAATGGCATATGCCTGACCAAGGGCTTCACGCATGGCGTAACCGCCGGCCACATGCCAGCAGGCACCATGTTCCATTTCACCATCCTCGCCAACAATCGCGCCTTTGCCATAACTACAGATTTTCTCCGGATCACCGCCCAGCGCGTTTATCAGCTGCTTCGCAACCTTAAGTCCCAACGGCTTCAGCGCTTCCATGAAGGGAGTGATATCCTCGACATATTTCCCCGCGTAAGGATTATCGACAACCGCGATGATGGATCCTCGCAAAATGGGGGCCTCAAGAACCGGGCCACCTTCATGGTAGACTTCTTCGATTTGTGTGGAAATTTTCCGCACTTTAACAAGATCTGTCATGCTATTTTCCTTATTTGAACTTTTTCATCTGATAACAGGCTGCAGCTCTGCCCTTGCAACGCGAAATACGCAGACTGAATGAGCCCAGCCTCCCTCATATTTTTGGCAACGCGCATCCCTTGGGCGAGCGCATTTTTCTTTTCCGCTTCCGTCAGCGGTCCAACGTCGGTTGTCACCATCATTTCGCCAAGATCCGTGTCGTCTCGGACGTCAAAAGCGGGCTTTTGCACAACGGCAGGACTTTTTACAAAAACATGACCCGCAATGAGCGTGGCTGCAACATCCGCTGTCGCCGCACAATTCGCCAACACCGTCACGGCATCAGCGATCCCCGGAGACAATGATCGGCCTCGCCAGCCTGAAGTTGCTACGCCGCCAATCCCGTCCTGGGCCGAGAGGGTGATTTTCGCATCAATCGATGGAGCATCCTGATTATTGACAATGCCGCTTGTAAAAACAGAGGACCCATCCAAAAATAAGGCGATATCACCACCGTTATTCACATACAATTTTTCCAGTCGGCGCCCTTTGAGCATGGCCGCTTTAACGTGATCTGCAACGGCTCCGGCAACCGCTGCCATGGCGGTAACAAAGTAATCATCTGAAAATTGACGGGCAGCATTCCATAAAGTTTGAGAAAGACCGTTCATTGCGGGCGCGGTCTTTCCTGAAACGGGCCGTTTCAGAACACTTAAATCCTCAACAAGTGTCGAAAGGATACTCGAAAAGGCGACCGCTCCCTGTTTATAGGCTGTCTCAATTTCTTCCGGTTTGCCAAAGGCTTCTGCGACAATGTCAATTGGGCCGTGCTGAAGATGTAATCTTCGCCCGTCTGCCATTAACCTGACTGTCGCCTGACCAGTCATTTTTCAGTTTCCTGCAATTTTCACTAGCCCGTCCCGGGTCAGCACATCTGAGATCGGAATGATACTGTCCATATGACCGCCCAACGCCTCGAAATCTTCACGCGACATTGAAAATTCGATTGGCGCGACCAAAGCTGGTGTCGGCACATATCCAAACGAATTTTCGGGCATTGCCATCACATCAACAATGACTGTAATTCCGCCGCCCGGCCAAATATAAGCCGGTGCGCCCCCACAGGTAACACGCGTCAAAGCCTCTTTCACCGATCGGGTCAATCGCACAGGGTTTTCAGTAACCCCCGCACGCAAAGACCCACCTGCACCTGCCATGAAAAGCACAGTGCACAAAGCAGGCTCACAATTTTCTGCAATCCGATCAA
Organism: Sneathiella sp.; assembly: GCF_047631475.1. Lineage (GTDB taxonomy): Bacteria > Pseudomonadota > Alphaproteobacteria > Sneathiellales > Sneathiellaceae > Sneathiella. The sequence goes on from NZ_JBLHZT010000009.1 coordinate 110,470, forward strand.
CAACCAGTTTTATTTCATCCGGCATCGAGGCTGGAACCGGTTTCAGTTCCTCATCCAAAACGAAATATGCGCTGTCCTGACCTGTTGTGGAAACCATCAGTAATGTCATGCCCGGACGGGCCTTTTTCGGATCGACTTTGTCAATAATATCCAGCGGATTGGTGATATCCGTTCCGCCCCATCCAGCGCCATGCTCGGCTACCTGAAAATACCGGCCCGGCGTTGAACGTCTTCCTCGCACTTTTATCCCTGAAACAGGCATCTCTAGAAACTGTCCTGCCTGATGCTCCGTAAGGACGCCTGTAATATGATCATCGACAACGATGACCTCGTCCACTTTTCCATGCCATTGCGGCGCAAATATACCAATGGTCGCGGAGCCGCACCCGACACGCATCCGTTCTTCTTCATCCCCATCAATGATGGGCGGCTTTCCCGCCTGAACAGTTATTTTAGCGCCGCCCTCGACTTCGAGATCAACAGCATGTTTGTTACAAAGCGCCAATAAGGTATCACAAGTCACTCGCCCTTCTTTTTTGGACCCGCCAGTTAAATGACGGACGCCGCCAAGTGACAGCATCTGGCTGCCATATTCAGCCGTGGTAACATGGCCAACCTGCTCACCATCGGCATATACAGCGGCTGTTTCTGGTCCTACATATCGGTCCGTATCGATCTTTACTTTGACGCCGCAATAGCTGAAAACACCTTCAGAAACCACTGTGACCGTGTCCACACCATCCGCTGTTGCGCCAACAATAAAGGGCGCAGGTTTATAGTCCGGATAGGTAGTTCCTGAACCGACACCCGTAACAAATGTATGCCCTTTCGGAACAAGATCGCCGTTCCACTGACCACTGGTTTCAGTAAAAGGGACCTGTTTTTCAGCATTTTCAAGAACGACCAACGGGTCGACACGGGTAAGAACACCGTCCACATTGGCATATCGATCACAGGCGCCGGAACGCCCCGTACGAATTCGGCAAAGCACAGGACAGGCATCACATCGAATTAACCCATCATCTTTTGTTGCTGTTTTTGCATCACTCATTGTGCGGCCTCCTTCTTGTTAAGGGCTGCCTTTAACCGATGGGGAAGAAGCGGCGCCTCAGTGACCCGCACTCCCGTTGCATGGCGCACCGCGCCAAAAATAGCAGGCGCGGTTGGAACCAGCCCCGGTTCCCCCACGCCCTTGGCCCCAAAAGGACCCAAAGGTTCGGCATCTTCCACAATCAGTATTTCCATATCGGGCATATCCCCGAATGTCGGGATTAGATAATCATGCAGGTTTTCAGTCACACCCGGGACGAACTCTTCCATCAACGCAAGGCCCAGCCCCTGTGCAATTCCTCCGTGGATCTGACCCTCAACCAATTGTGGATTAATGGCCTGCCCCACATCATGAGCGGCAATTATTTTAATAACCTTTGTCGTCCCCAATTGTGTATCGACCTCAACGAGGGCGATCTGTGCTGCAAACCCATATGTCGCATACGGCACCCCCTGCCCGTTTTCATCAAGCGGTGATGTCGGTGGATCAAAGTTACCGGACCCAAAGAAAACATTGCCCTTCTTGATTTCGGGAAGCGTTTTAAGATCTACCTCGTGCTTCGCATTTTTGTCGGTTATCGTGAGAATAGAGCCTTCTATTGTAAAGAGGGCGTCCTCACCTGCGTTCACATGACGCAAAATCTGTTGCCGCAAGTCAAGACCCGCAAGTTCCGAAGCTTTCCCAGAGACAAATGTTTGACGTGAGGCAGAGGTTTTACCCGCATCTTCCGTTAAATCGCTGTCTCCCATGATATAATGGAAATCAGAAACCGGCAGGCCAGCCGCATCGGCACAGATCTGCGGCATAATCGTATTCGAGCCCTGCCCGATATCAACGGCACCGTTATAAAGTGTAATTTTACCGTTTTTATCGATACCCACTTCCATCGTGGAGGGATTGGAAAGCGATGTATTACCAATGCCATACCACATGGCACCAATACCCACGCCCCGTCGCAAAACACCGTCACTTTTTTCATTAAAAGCACGTGCAAGCGCGTTCATCTCGCCCCAGCCGGGTTTCAGTTCTTCCAGACAAGGCGCCATACCCGCACTGGCTTGCAAAACCTGACCGGTTGCTGTGGCCTCTCCAACCCGGATTGCATTTTTCAATCGGATTTCCAGCCGATCCATTCCAAGCTGTTCCGCCAAATCATCCATCATTGTTTCATGGGCAATGGCAGCTTGCGGAACACCGAAGCCTCTAAACGCACCTGCTGGCGGCGCATTGGTAAACAGTCCGCGGCCCGTAATATGAACATTAGGCACAAAATAAGGCCCGCTTCCATGAACGGGAACCCGTCCGGCAACCGTAGGGCCCCAAGATGCATATGCGCCCGTATCAAAGTCCGCAGTCATTTCCGCAACAACGAGCTTACCGTCCTTGTCCGCGGCAAAACGGCTTTTGACCTCCGACGGATGACGTTTGGTGCTCGCCGCCATACTTTCCGGCCGCTCATAAACATAGGCAACAGGGCGGTCGTATTTCATAGCTGCGACCGCCAGAATGGGCTGTATGGACACATCCAGCTTGCCCCCGAAACCACCTCCGACAGCCGTTGGAATAACCCGGACCCGCTCTTTTTCAACTTGCAGAACGTTCGCAATCTCATCCAGATCAATATGGACGGCCTGCGTGGTTACGGTCACTTCGACCCGGTCCCCAACCCGTTGGGCCCAACCTGCCTCAGGTTCAATATAGGCATGTTCAACAAACCGTGTTTGAAAAGACCCTTCCGTGACGGCTGCCGCCTCGTTCAATCCCAGTTCAATGGATCCTTTCGCCACATGACCGGAAATCAGGACATTCTCTGGCTTATCTTCATGCAGTTGTAACGCGTTTTTCGACCGTGCCGCATCAAGCCCAATCACTGGCTCCTGCAACAGAAACTTTATCGGCAGATCATCCAGTCCTATTGACTGAACCACGTCTTTAGTGCCGACAACAGCAACAACAGCATCACCGCGATACCGAACAACACCATCGGTTAAAACTGGCTGATCTTTACCCACAGGATAAATACCAAACCGGTTAAACGGGATATCCTTATAGGTCAGTATATCGTGAAGCCCGTTCCACGTATCAATAACCAATGACATATCATCAATTTCGACCCTGGCTGACGGATAGGGTGAACGCAGGATTCTGACCCAGAACGCATTTTCTGGAATATTATCCGCCCCATACTTTTCAAGACCATTTAACTTTTCTTCAGCGTCCAGCTTCGCAATAGACGCCCCAACCGCCTGACCGGCTTCTGGCTCAAGCGTCGTGTGCTCGCCCGCTGCGTCCATGACCGCATCGACGATTTTCTGGTATCCTGTACAACGACACAGAACCCCTCCCAACGCGTCTTCTACGGCGTCCCGGCTCGGCGTGTCATTTTCCGCCAACAAGCTACTTGCCGCCATCAGCATACCCGGCGAACAAATACCGCATTGTGCTGCACCGTGGCGACTAAAGGCCTGCTGAAGCTTGTTGAGAGAACCGGCGTGCGCCAACCCTTCAACCGTTGTTATAGATTTTCCTTCAGCCTGTATAACGGGCGTGAGACAGGAACATACCTGTTCCCCATCAAGGGTCACCGTACAAGCCCCGCAATCCCCGGCATTACAGCCTACTTTTGTGCCCGTAAGGCCCAATTGGTCTCGTAAAACCTCTGACAGGCGGGTAACGGGTTGCGTTTCAACCGATACCGTCTTCCCATTTACATTTAGCTCTATCGATCTTGTCATGATGCTGCACCCCAACTGGAAATCATACGATGAATAAGCGTTTTGGCCGCGTCTTTTCGATAAACCGCCGTTGCACGTACATCATCAATCGGGTTGAGAGATGAAAAATGAGCATCCCGAATATTTCGCGTAAGAGTGCTGTTCATTTGCTGACCAACAAGGCTGTCTTCCAGTTCGGTCAATCGGATGGCCACCTCCGAGCAGGCCCCAACAGACAAACGACAATACGTAATCGTGCCCGAGGCATCCCATTCGACCGTACCTGCGACCATCGCCAATGAAATCACCAGATATTTCCGGGACCCAAGCTTCAAAAAAGATCCTAAACTGTTAGCCGCTTGACGGACCGGTATATGTATTGCTTTCAAAATTTCAGTGGGCTGCAACGCCGTTTTCCGATTTCCCAGAACAAATTCGGATATCGACAACATACGGCTTCCTTCAGGCGAAAGGACCTCAACCGTGGCATCAAGACTTAGAAGAGCGGGTACGCCGTCAGCGGCAGGGGACGCATTGCATAGATTACCACCGATGGTCCCTGAATTTTGGATCTGACGCCCACCAACTTCTTTTGCAGCAAGCTTTAAACCATCAAAGAGTGGCGGCAGCTCAGCATTAACAATATCGGTCCAGCAAGTAGCCGCGCCGATGACCCAGCGCTGCTCGTTTCTTTCTATTCCATGCAACTCTGAAATGGCACTAATGTCCAGAATATCGTCATCCAGCTTTTGTCCCACTTTCGCTGGATAATAATCAGTTCCACCGGCAAGAACCGTCAAATGGCGACTTGGAAGCAGCGCCAATAGGTCAGACAGGTTGTCCGGCCGAAAATATTCTCCCATATTTTTCGGACCTTCTTTTTTGTATGTATACATATGATAATGAAGTATTATTCCACTATGTCAAGCGCTAGCCTCCTACAAAATTGAAATTATTGCTTCTTCTTTCTGCGACCCCATAATAAAACAGCAATAGTTCAACGGTAAAACGAAAACCTGGAAGGGGTTCACAAGTCAGGATGGTAGCCGAGTGTCCGAAATAATACTCGAAGAAAGTTGGAAAACAGAACTACAGGAAACGCTGAACCAACCTTTCATGAAAGATTTGTTTCGCTTTCTTATGACAGAGACACAACGCGGAAAAACCATCTATCCTCCAAAGGAACAGGTCTTTTCGGCCTTCGACATGACTCCGTTTAATGCGGTGAAAGTGGTCATTCTGGGCCAGGACCCGTATCATGGCCCCGGACAAGCCCATGGGCTAAGTTTCTCGGTTCCTGAAACAGTTAAAACACCCCCCTCACTTGCAAATATCTACAAGGAACTGAAACGGGATCTGTCTTTACCGATCCCGAAAAGTGGATGCCTGACCAGCTGGGCTGAACAAGGCGTTCTGCTTTTAAACAGTGTCCTTACTGTCGAGCAGGGAAAAGCGGGATCTCACCAAGGTAAAGGCTGGGAAAAATTCACGGATGCTGCGATCGCCGCCCTTAATAACAACGCTGATCATCTGGTTTTTCTTCTATGGGGGGCTTATGCTCAGAAAAAGGGTGAAATCATCGACAGAAAAAGGCATCTCGTTTTA